>NZ_JBIVMG010000002.1:0-989601 GCF_044752965.1 Streptomyces sp. NPDC088553
GCGCGCGGTCTCCTGCGGAGACACGACGCGGAGTGACTGCGTCACTCCCAGTGCTGCGGCGCCGCTGCGCAGCGCTCGGCTGGCTGCCTGAGGGGCAGTCACCTTCGGTGTCTGCGGGGTGGTGAGGTGAATCGAGGAGTGCGGGCCATGGGGTGGGGCTAGGTGTTGGCGACCGCTTGTTGCACTCTATGAATTCAGTAAGTGGGTTGTTTCTCTTGGTTATTGATGATCTGTTGGGTGGGGGTCTGGATGTCGGTCCCTGGCGGTACCGGCCGGCAAAGGCATGCTTCCGCTTCGTACCGGAGGGCTCCAGGAGGCATCTGGAGCTCCTCGGACAGCGCTCAGGGGCTCCCTCGGTCCGCAAGAAAGGCTGTCACTCTAAGTAGAGATCGACAGTATCCCTCGACATCAAGTGGTCTAGACCGTACCTACTCGGAATGATCATGCGCGGCACCCCCAGAGTGGACACGTGACGTTCCGAAGCCGGAAGCATGCCGAAAACGCAAAACTGCACCTACCACCAACCCTCACCGCCAGACGGTCATATGACGACAACGCAAAACCTCCACCACCGGCGCCGCCTGGCGACACATCACCAGGCCATACGCAAGGCGCATAAGACAGCCCATCACCCACGCGGAACATCGCACCCTCCAGCACAGAGAACAGCAACAAACACAGGGCCTGCGGCCCCGCACCACAAGCCCCCAAGGCCAACCACAGGGCCCAGGGCCTCGACGTACCCCAAGCCCCAGCAAGCCCGAGGCAGGGCTGCCACCACCAGAACAACCCAGGTGCAGCAGGGGGGCGGGTGCAGGCATACGGCCGTCCTCGATGAGTCACTCACCCGATGACGGCCGGCACCACACAGGCAGGCAGGGCAGCGGGAGCAGCAACGGGCCAGGACGGGCAGGCGTCAGAGGCATTAGACCGCGTATGCAGAAAACGCAACAAGTCACAGCTCTGGAGCTGGGCGTATGCGCAAAACGCAAACACCGCCCTCTTCTTGTCCGTATGCAGGAACTGCATACGGACAAGATCACTCACAACTCAGCCCGCACACCTCAACCCCTCCATGACGCGAGCGCGGGGAGCAGCCACCTGCTCCCCGTCCCGGTGGCGCGTGACAGGACCATCCCCCCGGGAACGGGGAGCAGAGAATGAAATTCGTGGTCGTCGTCGCGACGTTGGGACCATCCCCGCGAACGCGGGCGTAGCAAGGCAAGGCGCACCCGGCCCTCCTAGGCCGTGTATCGAAAGTGGATCTTGAGCTGTGAATGATCACAGTTCATGGGTCGGGGAGATCTCACGGATGAGCAGTGGGCGGCGCTGGAGCCGTTGTTGCCAAAAGGTGCCAGGGCGGGGCGGCCGCCCGTCTGGCCTCGGCGGCGGTTGATCGACGGCATACGGTTCCGGGTCCGGACCGGTGTTCCGTGGCGGGACGTGCCGGTTGAGTACGGACCGTGGGGTCGGGTGTACGACCTCTTCCGCCGGTGGCAACGGGACGGAACCTGGCAGCAGATCCTCACCCGGCTCCAGTCCCTGGCCGACGCGAAGGGCGCGATCACGTGGGACCTGAGCGTCGACTCCACGGTCTGCCGCGCCCACCAGCACGCGGCCGGGGCCCGGAAACAGGGTGACCTGCAGAAGGAACCACCGGGCGGCATCTTCGTCGAGCCTGGTGATCACGCCCTTGGACGCTCGCGCGGCGGATTCACCACCAAGCTGCACCTTGCCGTCGAGCAGGGTCAGAAGCCCATGTCGATCGTGGTCACGGCAGGGCAGCGCGGGGACTCGCCGCAGTTCGAACCCGTGTTGGAGAAGGTCCGCGTGCCCCGCATCGGCCCGGGGCGGCCACGTGTCCGTCCCCACCGGGTCCGCGCCGACAAGGCGTACGCCTCTCGCAGAAACCGCGCTTACCTGCGCCGCCGCGGAATCCTCTGCACCATCCCGGACAAGGCCGACCAGGCACGCAATCGCCAGAAGCTCGGCTCCCGCGGCGGCCGACCGCCACATTTTGACGCGGTCGACTACCGCAAGCGTCACGCGGTCGAGTGCGGGATCAACCGCCTCAAGAGGCACCGCGCCGTCGCCACCCGGTACGACAAACTGGCGGTCCGCTACAAGGCGACCGTCCTCATCGCGGCCATCAACGAGTGGCTGTGATCGGCATCCCGTCGCTAGAGCTCGTAGTCCTGGGCCAGCTCCTCCCAGCGAATGCTGCGCAGCACAAGGTCGGCGTCCTCGCCCGACGGGACATCCAAGCCGGCCTGGAACCAGACCACGGTGAGAGCGGAACGGTGCAGCACCGAGTCGAGCTCAGAGGCGACCGCCGTCGAGCGGAAGGCACCGATGCAGGCCACGGAAGGCAGCACCTCAACGGGGCCGAAGGCGCCGGCAGTCTGGTCCGGGTACTCGAAGGAGGGTGGCACCAGATGGACCGGCGTGGAGGGAAACGCGCGTTCAGCCTGCCGCTGGAGGCCCCTGACCTTCATGTCATTGATGGGCTTGCAGGGGTAGCCCTCCAGCATCCCTCCGTAGGTCGAAGACATTCGCAGCTCGGTGAGCTCGATCGAACGTCCGGACGAGAGGGCTATGTGGCTCAGCGACATGCCGACACCATATGCGCAAGATCCACTTTCGATACACGGCCTAATGTTGAGGCCATCCCTGTGGCGCGGGGAGCAGGCAGCAGACGCCTCGACGCCCGGAGTCGTCCGGGGACCATCCCCGCCGGCCAGGACCAGCCGCCAGCCCATATATACGGCCTCGGGGAACATCGGTACAGCGGTTGTCGGTGAGAACGATCATGGGCGTCTAGCACACTGATCCACTTCGCCGCTGGGGTTCGGTGAAACGCCTCCGGGCCTGTTCTGGGGCTGGCTACGGTCCGGCTCGCCCGGTGGAATTTCTGAGCGACGAGCAGGCCGAGGCGTACGGGACGTTCGCCGAGGAGCTGACGAGGCCCGAGCTGGAGCGGTTCTTCTTCCTGGACGACGTGGACCGGGACTTGATCGCCCTGCGGCGGACGAAGCACCACCGGCTCGGGTTCGCGCTCCAGATGTGCATGGTGCGGTACGTCGGCCTGTTCCTGGAGGACCCGCTCGCGGTGCCGTGGCCAGTGGTCGAGCACCTGGCCGCGCAGCTCGGCATCGAGGACCCGTCGGTGGTCAAGCGGTACACGGAGCGGCGCCAGACGCTGTACGACCACGCGTGGGAGATCCGAGACGCCTACGGCTACCAACCCTACGAGGACGCCGAGTGGGGCCGGCAGTTCCGTACGTTCCTGCATGGCCGGGCGTGGACGCACGCCGAGGGCTCGAAGGTGCTGTTCGACCACGCAGTGGGCTGGCTGCGCCGTCACCGGGTCCTGCTGCCCGGGGTGTGGGTGCTGGCCCGGCAGGTGTCGGAGGCGCGGCAGGTCGCGGAGAAGCGGCTGCACGCCACGGTCGCGGGCGCCGCCCGCCGCGCGGATCCGGCGCTGCCTGGGGTTCTGGTGGCGACGCTGAAGACGCTGGAGGGCTCGCGGTTCTCGGAGCTGGAGCGGCTGCGCCGGCCGCCGACGCGGACCACCGGAACGGCGTTCGCCCCGTGCGCTGGAGCGGGTGGACGAGATCGGCGCGTACCGGCTCGGCCGGCTGAGGCTGTCGCGGATCCCGCCGAACCGGATGGCGGCGCTGGCCCGGTACGCGCTGGGGTCGGAGGCGCCGCTGCTGGAGCGGGCGGCGGAGCCCAAGCGCACGGCGATGCTCACCGCGGTGATGCGGCACCTGGAGGCCAAGGCGATCGACGAGGCCCTGGACCTGTTCCAGGTCCTCATGGCCACCCGCCTGCTGAACACCGCGAAGCGCAAGACGGAGAAGGAGCGGCTGTCGACGCTGCCGCAGCTGGGGAAGGCGTCACGGGTGCTCGCTCGGGCTGCGAAGGTGCTGTTCGAGGAGCTGGAGCTGGTCGAGGAGCAGGAGGCGGACCTGGACGTGGCCGCGCTGTGGGCAGCCGTGGAGGAAGTTGTCCCGCGCGCCACCGTGATGACGGCGGCGGCCACCGTGGTGACCCTGGTGCCCGAGGACGAGAACTCGGCCGAGGTTGCCATGCGGGCCGCGCTCGCGAACCGGTACGCGACGGTGCGTCCGTTCCTCGCGTTGCTGGGTGAGTCGAAGGCGCTGGACGCGGCGAGCGCCGGAGAGCGGGTCCTGGCCGGGGTCCGGGGTCTTCCGGTGCTGGCCTGGCGGAAGGTGGGCGTCAAGCCGCTGTTGCCGCGCGAGGTGGACGACAAGCTGGTGCCGCCCGCGTGGCGCAAGGCGGTGTACGCCAACCCGGATCTGCTGCAGGGCGCGGTGGACCGGGACGCGTACGTGGTGTGCGTGCTGGAGCAGCTGCACCGGGCCCTGAACAACGGCGACGTCTTCGCCGCTCCGTCGCACCGCTGGTCCAACCCGCGGGCCCGCCTGCTGGACGGGCCCGACTGGCACGCGGTCGAGGAGGACGTCCTGGCGGCCCTGAGCCTGGACGTGCCCGTGGAGGAGCACCTGGCGGAGCTGGTGCGGGGCCTGGACGCCGGATGGAAGCAGCTCGCGATGCGCCTTGAGGAGGCGGGGCCGGCGGCGAAGGTCTCCATCGAGGTCCAGGATGACGGTCGGGTGAAGTTGAACGTCGACAAGCTCGGCGCGCTTGGAGAGCCGAGGTCCCTGACCTGGCTGTGCCAGCGGGTCGGGAAGATGCTCCCGAAGATCGACCTGCCGGACCTGCTGTTCGAGGTGAACGCCTGGACCGGGTTCCTCGACGCCTTCGTGCACCTCGGCGACGGCACCACCCGGATGAAGGACCTGCCCACCTCGGTCGTCGCGCTGCTGGTGTCCGAGGCGTGCAACATCGGCCTGGCCCCGGTGGTGAACCCCGGCTATGAGGTCCTGATCCGCGCCCGGCTCGTGCACGTCGACCAGTGCTACCTGTGCGCCGACACCATCGCCGCGGCGAACGCCGCGCTGATTGCCGCCCAGGCCGGCATCCCGATCGTGCGCCACTGGGGCGACGGGCTGCTCGCCTCCGTGGACGGGCTGCGCTTCCAGGTGTCGGTGCGCACCATCAACGCCGCCCCGTCACCGAAGTACTTCGGGTTCAAACGGGGGATCGCCTGGCTCAACGCCGTGAACGACCAGGTCGCGGGCATCGGGCAGATGGTCGTTCCCGGCACCCCGCGTGACTCCCTGCACATCCTGGACGCCCTGCTGAACCTCGACGGTGGGGTGAAGCCGGAGATGGTGGCGACCGACAACGCCTCGTACTCCGACATGGTGTTCGGCCTGTTCAAGATCCTCGGCTACAACTTCAGCCCAGGGTTCCGCGACCTGGACGACCAGCGGTTCTGGCGGGCCACGATGCCCGGCGTCGCAACGGGCACCTACGGTGCGGTGGAGGTCCTCGCCCGCAACCGTGTGAACCTGAACAAGGTGATCACGCACTGGCCGGACATGCTGAAGGTCGCCGGTTCCCTGGTCACCAACCAGCTCCGCGCCTACGAGCTGCTGCGGATGTTCGGCCGCGACGGCCGCCCGACCTCGCTCGGGGCGGCGTTCGCGGAGTGCGGGCGGATCGCCAAGACCGAGCACTTGCTGCGGGTGGTCGACCCGGTGGATGACACCTACCGGCGGCAGATGAACCGGCAGCTCACCGTGCAGGAGTCCCGCCACAAGCTCGCGCGGGACGTGTGCCACGGCAAGCGCGGCACCATCCACCAGGTGTACCGCGACGGGATGGAGGACCAGCCCGGCGCGCTCGGCCTGGTCCTCAATGCCATCGTGCTCTGGACGACGAAGTACATCGACGCCGCCGTCGCGAAGCTGAAGGCCGAGGGCCACGAGATCCGGGACCAGGACATCGCGCGGCTCTCCCCGCTCGAGCACGGCAACCTGAACCTGCTCGGCCGCTACAGCTTCACCGCCTCCACCCCCGCCGCCGGCGCCCTGCGCCCGCTGCGTGACCCGGATGCGCCGGAGCTGGACGAGGACGACGACGGGGGCGGGCTGGACTAGCTCCCGCCCGCTCCCGCACGACCGAGACCGGCGACGGAGGTCAGGTTGCCGGGCACATGGGATCCACCCCGGTTGTTGAGGATCACGCCGAGCCGGTTGGTCGCGTTGATCATGGCGACGAGGGAGACGAGAGCGATAGCCTGCTCCTCGTCGTAGTGCTTGCGCACCTGGGCCCAGGTCTCGTCAGTGACCCCTACATGTTCGTCGATGATGCGGGTGCCCTCCTCGGTGAGGGCCAGCGCGGCCCGCTCGGCGTCGGTGAACACGGTGGAATGCCGCCAGGTGGCGACGAGGCTGAGCCGGGCCGCATCCTCGCCGGCCGCGGCGGCGTCCTTGCTGTGGATGTCGACGCAGAATCCGCACCCGTTGATCTGGCTGGCTCGCAGCTGCACCAACTCCTGGGTGGATTTGGGCAGCGGCGACTCCTGGATGACCTGGCTGACGGCGTAGATCCGCTTCCCGACCTTCGTGCCGAGCTCGGTGTCGAACAGGTTCATACGGGTTTCCATCGGGGTTTCCTCACTCGCGGAATCGTGTGGCTGATGCCCATGAGGCGCCGGGGGCCGCGCTCCTGTGACACGGGGCAGATGTGATGTGGGCCACAGGGCGCGGCTGTCACGGAACTGGGGTTAGCGGCGTCCCGTGTACGACATGCACTACACGTAGCGCGACAGAAGTCGGGAGCTGACGATGGCGGACAGGGATGCCGGCACCGATGCGGGGGCGGCCACGACCACGGCCACGGATACCTTCGTCGCCCACCGCAATCTGCTGTTCACGGTGGCCTACGAGATGCTGGGCTCGGCAGCCGATGCCGAGGACGTGCTCCAGGAGACGTGGCTGCGCTGGTCGGGCGTCGAGCACACCGCAATCCGCGACCCACGCGCCTTCCTGGTCCGCATCACCACCCGCCAGTCCCTGACCCGCCTTCGCACACTCCGCCGCCGCAAGGAGTCCTACGTCGGCCCGTGGCTGCCCGAGCCGCTGCTTATCGCGCCCGACGTGGCCGAGGACGTCGAGCTCGCGGACAGCGTCTCCATGGCGATGCTCCTCGTGCTGGAGACCCTCACGCCGACCGAGCGTGCCGTGTTCGTGCTGCGGGACGTCTTCGACCTGGACTACGACGAGATCGCGCTGGCCGTCGACAAGACCCCGCCCGCCGTCCGCCAGATCGCGCATCGCGCCCGCACTCACGTCGCCGCGCGCCGTCCTCGCGAGACAGTCTCCCCGTCCCAGACGCGCGACGCGCTCGCGGCCTTCCAGCAAGCGGTGGAAACAGGTGACTTGACCCGGCTCCTCGACATGATCGCCCCGGACGTCGTCCTTCTGACGGACGGCGGCGGAGTCGTCCGGGCCGCCGTGGAACCGGTGGTGGGCGTGGCCGACGTGACCGAGGTCCTGGCCAGGCTCAGCGGCGCCCTGCTGCAACCGACCCTGGTGAACGGCCACCCGGCCCTGATCATCCGCTGCGACGGCCGGATCGACACGGTCGTGGCCCTCCGCCTGGACGCCGGCCTCATCACCGGCCTCTACGCCGTCCGCAATCCAGAGAAGCTGTCACGCATGAACCGCGAGACGGCGATGGGCCGCTGACGCCGGGACCGCCGCCTGGGCTCCAGCGACGGAACAGGTCGTACACCCCAGGCCACGGACCGTACGGCTTGGGCACGCCGCGCCACGGCACACCCGCCTGCGTCCGGAGACCGTATCCCGTCGATGAGGTCCTCTAACTACCAGCCGCCCAGGAAGTGATGGCCTCCGGGTCAGCCTTACCTGTCGGCAAACGATCGTTTGACGACAGGTGGGCGGCGCGTCCAATGAACCCGTGCAATCCGGGGGTTCGGGGCGGCGCGAATCGAATCAGATCCGATGGTGATTGCTGACAGGGTTTGACGACAGATTTGGTCCGATCCTCCGCACGGAAGGGGCCTCTCGGTGGCGAACCTGGTCTACAAGCGGGTCTCGACGGACCAGCAGTCCACCGCCCGGCAGGACCTCGTCCTGGCCGGGGCAGGGATCGAGGACCCGGTCGTCTTCGAGGAGGACCCGGGCATCTCCAGCCGTCTCCACCCGCTCCAGCGTCCGAAGTTCGGCGCACTGCTCACCTGCGCGCGGCCGGGCGACACCGTGCACATCTCGGAGATGTTCCGCCTCGTACGCGGCAACCAGCACATTCTCGACGTGCTCGACGTCCTGCACCGAGACCGTCTCGCGCTACGCATCCACGACGGCGCGTTCTCCGCGATGGACCTCACAGCCCGCCACCCGCGCACCGGCGAGCTGCTGTCCACCGTGCAGTTCATGGTGCAGTCCCTCGCCGCCGCCGGCGAACTCCAACGCGACCTGCAGCGTGAGCTGACCTACGACGGGCTGCGCGCCGCCGAGGCCAAGGGCAGCAAGGGCGGACGCCGCCCCGCCGTCGCGGCCGCGCAGACCGCCGGCGTACGCACCGCGTACCTGGAGGGCCGCTCCATCGCGGCCCTGGCCCGCGACCACCGGGTCAGCCGCGGCGCGATCCGCACGGCCGTCGCCGACCTGCTTCCTGACCACGCCGCCGAAGAGAGCACGCCCGCCCCGGAGTTGCCGGTCACCCTCGACATGCCGGGCAAGGTCGCCGACTACCTCCGCACCACCGAGCTGGAGCCTGCCGAGCGGGCCGCACTCGACCAGGGCGTGGCCGTACGGCGCGGCCAGGGCTGCACCCTGCGCGTCAGCGCCGTCCCCGCCGTGCACCGCCAGCTTCTCGCCCGCTGCCAGCCGCTCGACGGCGTCCAGGGCGCCCCGGCGGTTCCGGCCCAGCGCAAGGCACGCCGCGAGTACGAGAACCGCGTCGGCACCCTCGTGCCCTGATCAAGATCGTTCTCGCCGATAACCGCTGCACCGATGTTCCCCGAGACCGATATAGCCGACCCGGCCCCATGGACCATCCCCTCCAGGGCGGGAGCAGCGGGCCCAGCAGCACCGGCGCCGGGGCTGTCGGCGTACACGTGAACGTGCAGGGCCCGCGTACGGATGAACGTGCAGGGTTGCTGATGTGCTGAGGTTCAGGGTTCGGCACTCTGCTGCCTGTTGGTCGAGGTCGCAGTGGGGTGGCCGTGGCCTTGGATCCGCAGCGCCGGCTGGAACTACGGCGTTTCCGTGGCCTGGTCGAGTCCGGAGCCATGAGTCTGACCGAGGTCGCCAAGGAGACGGGCCTGAACTGGCGGACGGTCAGGAAGTACCTGTCGCCCGCTGGACCCGCCTCGCGCCGCGGCGGTCACCGAACGGCCGGTCACGGGTCAGGGTCATCGACGACGGGTCAAGGTCACCGACGAGTTCGCACCGCTGGTCGACTCGATGCTGCGGGCGGAGATCTTGATGAAGGCCGCGGTGATCCACGAGCGGCTGGCCGCGGAGTACGGGTTCACTGGCAACTACCAGCGGACCAAGCTCTACGTCGTCGAGGTCGGGTCTCTCACCGGCTTACACCAACACCTCGCGCCCTTCGGCCAGCGCCCGCCAACTGTTCGCGAACTGAACCGGGTTGTACCTCAAGGACAGCGAAGCCGAACCGGTCCCCCGCTGCCCAGCCCTGCTGCTGAGCCTGCACCCAGCGTGTCCCGTCGGAATCGTTGTCCACGACAGAGCTCGCCCACCGGCGCAGTGCCCGATCCCGGCTCACCTCGACCATGCGGCAACGTCCTCCATGCACCAGGGACGAAGAACGAGAGCGGGAGAGACCGGCGAGGCGGTCACCTGAAGTACGACCGGGGACTCATCGACCGATGATGTGCGGCGGCGTTTTCACCCGACGCCGGCCGCATCCGCCCCATGCCGCCTTGTGACCGCCCCGTCATTGCCGTGTCCGGGCGCGCAGAGCCTGGACGGACCAGTCGAACACCGGAGCCAGGCTCTCCGGGGCCGGCCAGCCGTTGACCACTGCGAGCAGCTGGAGGTACCGCTCCCAGCGCGGATCGTTCACGCTCTCCAGCCGAGTAGCCAGCCAGCGGCGTAGCTCGACGTCGTCGGGGCGGCCGAGGGGGTGCGCGTAGTACGCCGTGAACTGCGCGACGATCGGATCAGCCTGGGGCGAGGCCGGGTCGATGCCGGCGGCCAGGGCCGGGCCGGCCTGGTCACGGACGGCTGCGGTGATGTCGCGGCGCGGGACCGTCATGCCGCTTCGGGCCTGCTCGGCGGCCTGGTCCTCGGCCATCCGCCGCACGACGGCGCGGAAACCCGGGTCCAGGGACATTTCGGCCAGCTCCACCCACGCCTGGACCTGCTCTGTCTTCGGGTTACGGGGCAACTCGGGGGTCATCGAGCGCATGACCCCCGCAAAGGTGGGGGCGGCGTCAAGGCCGCCGAAGACGGCGTCGAGGAAATCGCCGGTCAGACGGCTGCGTTCGTCCTCGGAAAGCCGGGCCAGCTGGTGCATGATTTCCGTCTCCTCAGGTGTGGACCCGCGCTCGGCCACCGCCGTCAGCACCGCGCGCCGCAGGCGAAGGACGCGGATCTGCACCGTCAGTGCTTCGGCGTGCGCTGCGGCGGCCTCCGGAAGCGAGAGCTCGCGGTCCACGACCTTGCGGATCGTGGGAAGGTCCAGTCCCAGCTCGCGCAGGGTGCGTACGAGGTCCAGGCGTGCGACGGCGTCGATGTTGTAGAGGCGGTAGCCGGCCGGGCTGCGGTCCGTCGGCGCCACGATTCCGCGATCGGAGTAGAACCGAATGGTCTTGACCGTGAGACCGGTCCGTCGAGCAAGTTCGCCGATCGAGTAGAGGGTGTCGCCGTTCATGTCCCCACCTTCGTGTCTCCTCCTACGGGAGACTCAAGTCCCTTCGCCTGTCGGCAGGCAAGCACTTCTCATCCACGAGTCTTGACAATTCCTCTTGCCGGACCAGGGCGGGCGGCTCGCCGTCGGTGCGCTGCCCGGGGCGGAACAGGAGGTCTGGTCGGTCAGTTGCGCGAGCCGAGCTCCTTGGGGCCGTAGAGGGCCGCGGGCTTTGTGGTGAGCAAGGCCCAGTAGCGGTCCCCGAAGGACCAGTGCCACCACTCCGTGGGGTACACCAGCCCTGCGGCCGTGAGCACGGTGCCCAGCAGCTTCCGGTTGGCGCGGGCTTCCTCGCTGATGTCCGGGGCGTGGGTGTAGCAGGCGCCGGCGCTGTC
Organism: Streptomyces sp. NPDC088553; assembly: GCF_044752965.1. Classification (NCBI taxonomy): domain Bacteria; kingdom Bacillati; phylum Actinomycetota; class Actinomycetes; order Kitasatosporales; family Streptomycetaceae; genus Streptomyces; species Streptomyces sp. NPDC088553. The sequence goes on from NZ_JBIVMG010000002.1 coordinate 11,175, forward strand.
CTCCGGGTCCGCGTTCATGCGCGTGCCCAGGTCCAATTCGTGTCCGTCGGCATCGGCGAGGGTGAGGTCGACGGCCGCGCCGGCGCTGTGGGGCGCGATGTCGGGGGGGGTGAGACGTACCTGCTCGCCGCCGAGTGGATCTCGGGGGAGGACCAGTCGGGGTTGGCGGCTCGCAGTCGGCCTGCGCACTCCTCGAAGTACTCCTGCTGGAGGGAGGGGGGTCGGTATCCCTCGACGATCAGCAGCCGGATGTCCGCCGGCAGCGTCGTCTGTGCCGTGAGCAGCCGCTCCAGCACGCCTTCCCGCAGGTGCGCGAAGGCGTCCGCCGGGTCCTGCTTGCGGGTGTCGACGAGCAGTCGGCCGCCGGGGCGGACGTCCACGAGGTGTTCGCCGTTCTCGATCAGGGGCACGGCGGCGACCTTCGGACCCGACATCAGGACGATCGCGTTCATGGCGCCGCCCTTCGTCCGGCCGGTGTGGCCGGGGGGCGCACGCCGAACCACTGCTCGGCGCCGTACTCCTCGTACCGCTCGACCTCAGTGAAGCCCAGTCTCGCCGCGAGGCGCATCGCCCGGTCGTTGGCGTTCTGGATGGAGAGCACCACGGTTCGCCGGGCCGTGCGCCGGTGAACCAGTCGAGTGCCGCTGCGCACGCCTCGAAGGCGTACCCGCGTCCCCACGCCTGGGGCAGGAACAGGTAACCGAGTTCGGTCTCTCCGGCCTCGGGGCGGAGGTGTCCCAGGCGCTCGGCGCCGCGGGGGTCGAGCGTGATCATGCCGATCATCGTTCCGTCGAGTTCGACCACGAAACAGCCTGGGCGCCGGCCGGGCACTTCGTGTATCGCGCGTTCAAGTTCGTCGCGAGTCCGGGCGACGCCGATGCAGGTGCCCACCTCGGGTGAGGCAAGCAGCTCGACGAAGGCCGTACGGTCCCGGGCCTCGGACGCGCGGAGCACGAGTCGTTCGGTGGGTATCGGAGTCGTCGGCCAGGTGAAGGTTCCAGGTTCGATCATGGCGGGAACCGATCGCCCGCCCCGCGAGGACGATCGGCGGAGAAGCCTGGCGCCTGCTTGGCGCTTTTCCGGCGGTCTGCAACCGGGAGCGCTTCGGCGCGCGTGTCGATGATCTGAGAAGCGAGCGCGGAGCGGAACCGGCGGGACGGCGAAGTGAGCGCGGGGCGGCGAACGGACGGAAGGCGGCACAGCGTGGGTCGCGAGCAGGTTCTCGAAGCGTTTCAGCTGGAATGCGGAGCCCTCGGCGACGCCGTGGCCGGACTGTCCGAGGCCGAGTGGAACCTTCCGACACGCTGCGCTCCTTGGACCGTACGCGGCCTGCTCGGGCACGTGTGCGTGGTGATCGACTGGCTTCCGGCCATGCTGGACGCGCCGGAGCCCGGCGAGGCGGAGATCTCCGCGGTGGAGTACTACCGCCCGGACGAGCGCTTCTCACCGCAGAGCAACGGAAAGCGGATCGCCCTGGCCCAGGACCGTGCGGCGAGGCCGGCCGACGGCGCCGCCTTCGCCGAGGACTTCGCCGCGACGTGGCGGCGGGCCTACCGGCTATGCCGGGACCAACCCGGGGGCCGGACCGTGCGGACACGTCATGGCGACGCCATGCTCCTGTCGGAGTTCGTCCTCACCCGCGTCGTGGAAGTCGCCGTCCACGGTCTCGACCTGGCCGACGCACTCGGGCGCGAAGCGTGGCTCACCCCGGCGGGCGGTGACGCCGTGGCGGAGCTGCTCCTGGGCGCGGAGCACGCCACGGCGGCCGACAAGCTGGGGTGGAGCCGTTCCCGCTTGCTGGGCAAGGCCACTGGCCGGGAGCCGCTGAACGAGTCGGAGGCCGCGCAGGTCGAACGGCTCGGCATCCGCTGGCTCGCCTTGGGCTGATTTCCGTGTACCAAGTGGTCTGGGTCGGAGACCGCGCCGAGGTGGTGGTGGCTGGTCATGTGGCACCAGGCGGGCAGGTCGAGAGGGGTGGCCGGGAGGTGCTCGGGGCGGCGCGGTCGATCTACTTGCGTTGGCTCACCTGCGGCTTCGCGCTCTATGGGGCGTAGCTGATCGTCTCAGGACGAGGTTCGCAGGCGGCGCTGGCATATGAGGCTGCAGGCCAGTTCGGGCAGGCCCTGTTGGAGATCGGCGCGTCGTTCGTAGCGGGTGCGGAGCCGTTTGAACTGGTGCAGCGAGGCGAGGGCGGGCTCGACCACCCAGCGCACCTTGCCCAGTCCGGAGCCGTGGGCGGCGCCGCGCCGGGCGATCAGCGGCTTGATGCCGCGCTTCCACGGCAGGCGGCGGTACTTGTCGAAGTTGTAGCCCCGGTCCGTATACGGGTGCCGGGGCCTGCGGCGGGGAGGTCCGCGCAGGCCCCGGATCGGCGGAACGGCGTGCAGTAGCGGCAGCTGCTGGGTGATGTCGTGCTGGTTGCCGGCGGTGAGGGTTGCGGCGAGCGGGGTTCCGTGGCGGTCGACGATCGGGTGGTTTTGGAGCCTGGGCGGGCGCGGTCGACGGGCGAGGGGCGAGGGGCCGACGTGATCCCCTCTTGGAGGGCCCGGGTGTGTGGTCCATCCTCGGAGCAGTCGTCGAGGTTCAGCTGGTTGGCGCGGCGCAGTTCGGTCAGCAGGGCGGCGTGCAGGTGTGGCCAGACGCCAGCCTCGGTCCAGCCGCGCAGTCGGCGCCTGGGTGTCACTCCGGAGCAGCCCACCGTTTCTGCGGGAACGTCACGCCGCGCGATACCGGTCCGCAGCACGAACAGGACGTCGGCGAGTGGGGCCCGGTCCGGAGCGCGAAGCCGCCCGGGTTGCCGGGCGCCGTTCGGGAGCGGGCGGCAGCAGTGGGGCGACCCGCTCCCGCAGGTCATCGGGAACAAGATCAGCAGGCACGCCGGACGCCCTGCCGACCAAGATCGTCGAGTGCAAGATCTGCGAATCAACTCATTCTGAAACGATCAGTAAGGCGGCCCATCAGCCGCGCCGAGGATCGCCCCTCTCCAAGGTGGAGGCGGGCAAGAAGCGCAGGGCCTGCGGCCCTGCACCACAAGTCCGGCCCCCACAGGGGGCCCAGGATGTCGAGGTGCCCCGCACCGCAGATGTACGGGGCGAGGGCAGGAGTCCCCCGCATTGCGGGGCAAGGCCGCCGCCACGGGAGGAACGTCAGGGCGCAGCAGGGGCCCGTGGTTGCGAGCGCCGGGCTGAAGCGCAGGGTGTTGTGGCCGGCCGTGAGGAGTCGTGCACCTGATGGGCTCCGTATTCGGTACACAGGCCCGGAGGGCAGCGAGAGCTGCAATGGGCCAGGGCAGGGCGAGGGTACGGGCGTCAAGAGTTGCCAAGCCGCGTATGCAGAAAACGCAAACATCCACACTCTCTGGACCTGCACGTATGCGGAAAACGCAAGTCCTGGGGAGCGATCTCTCTTGAAGATGCGCGAACCGCATACGGTGACGGAGAACGAACGACCAGGCACTGGCCGGCCACACGGACCCGGGTCCGTACAGATGACCAACCGTGAATCCCAGTCGCTCCAGTCGCTCACGCCCAGGTCCCCTCCCCCAGCAGGCCCGGCTCAAGGAACAGGATGAGAGCGGTCCTCCGCTGGAGGCCGGTGAGATCCCGTCGTTGAACACGCCAGTGCGAAAGCAGGAGGCGAGGCGGCCGACGTCGTCGGCGCTGTCCGCCTAGTGAGCGTGGGCCGGGATGGGGCGGCTGGGGTGGAGGCAGGTGGCAACGTTCGGCAAGACCGGTCAAGGTTGGCGCAGTGCAGGGCCGGCTGCGTTCCAGCGTTGCCTCACGGCCCTGGCGCAGTGGGTGGAGCGCGAAGGTGCCCACCGGGCGGCCCCGGGTGGCGCGGTCGTCGAGGTCGACGGTGAGGCGGTGGCGGTGGCGGTGGCGGTGTCCGTATGACTGGGGGTGTGGGTCTCGAACGCCAAGGCGAGGTGGGACAAGCCCGGCCAGGAGCAACGCAACGCATTACGGGAACTCGGTGTCGGGTGGGTTTGACGGTCGTCGGCCAGGGCCGCCCGTATCCCGTATCCCGTATCCCGTATCCCGCCAGATCAGTGGTGCTACGCCTGGCGCGAGGGGGGGCGAGACGGGAGTCCTGTGGAGGGGGTCGCCGGGAAGACCGCGGCTCAGTGAAGTTCAGGTCGCCAGGCTGGAGCAAGAGTTGGGGCGTGGTCCATTGGCTCAGGGGTGGGCGGATCAGCGGTGGACCCTGGCACGGAACATCTTTTCGATAGCAGGGCGTGCCGGCATCACAGCGGGTCCTGAGGGGATCAGAGGGCGGATTTTGTCCCCGGCTCGCGCGCTGCAGCAGGGGGTCCGCATGTGCCGTTTCATGTCGGGCTTCGTTTCGGCCCTCCGTCCTCCTCCACCGTCACCGGCACCTGGGAGAGCAACGCGACCGCCGAGCAGAAGTCCGCCGGCCGCGAAGAGTCAGGCGCGCTCCGGTCCTGTGCCCAAGGGCCTGGAGCTGATGGGGCTGATGGGGCTGATGGGGCTGACGATGGCGAGGCTTTACGAGAAGGGCGGCCGCGGCCGGCATCCCGGGCCGCTCGTCCATGAACCACGAGCGGCTCGCCGACGCCCTCGCCCACGCCGGCCGCGGCCGGCGTAAGGCCTGGCCGCCGCGTGGTGGGAGGTCATGCGCGGTCGTGGTCAGGCCACCGTGACGTGCAGGATGTACGGCTCGCCTGTGCTGATCGCCTGTGCCTGTTCACGGAGGTCCGCGTCCGTGAAGCCGAGCAGTGCCTCGTCGGCGGCCCGGCGCAGCGGCGGGAGGATCTCGGAGACGGGCCGGCCTCGGTGCGCTTCGGCGAGTTGGGCGAAGGCCCGTTGGTAGGGGGCTTCGTACGTGCTCGTGCTGTCGGCCAGCAGATGGTCAAGGTGCTGTCGCTCGATGCTGATCTCGCCCATGGCCCGCTCCTTCGGTCCCTCTGGGGCCCGTCTGGTCCGGGGCCTCGTCTTCGACGCTACGAGGCCGGTCTGACATCGACCGCCGCCGCGGCATGGGGCGCGTTCCGGCTGATGAGGTCCTGGAGATGCTCTCGGACGGGTGGGGGCATCAGCCCGTCGGTGGCGAGGAGGTGCCACTGGCAGCCGGGAACGAGCCGGTCGAGCCGTTGGAATTCCTCGAGCTGGTAGAGCAGCACCAAGGTGTCGAGGGCGTGCGGGGCGGGTGGCCAGTCGCGTTCCTTCAGGGTGCTGGGCACGGCCAGGCCGGCCATCGCGTAGCGGCCGTTCATCCACTCCAGGGCCGCCTCGCCCAGGTGCCCTGCGGCGAGTTCTTCCTCGACGCGGCCGCACAGGTCCAGGGCCCACTGCCGTACGTCGGTGGCGGTCTTCCAGGCCCCCGCCAGGTCCTGGAGCGGAGCGGTGGCAGCCAGGTCGCGCAGGTGGTCTCGGGCATCGCGCGCGGAGCCGAGGGCCAGCTGACTGTCGTCGGTGAGGACCGCGTCGGCGGACTCGGGAACGTCTTTGCGGGTGGTCTCGATGAGGAACGCGATGGGTTGGCCGTGGCGGTGGGGTTCATCGCGCGGAGCAGGTCGCCGACGTCTTCCAGGGACATCGTCCCGTTGCTGGCCGCGGCAGCCGCGGCCAGCGCGGCGTCCTTGGGTGTGGTGGTCGGCGTGGCGGGGTTCTCGTCGAAGGCAGTGAGCTCGGGCGGGGCCAGGTGTGTCCGCGGGCGCGGGCGAGGCGGGCGATGCCTTCGTCGATCCGTCGGGCGCGGGCGGGGACCAGGGTCACGGTCAGGCCGGCGTCGGCGATGTGGTTGGCGAGGCCGTCGAGCCGTTGTTCCGGGTCGGTGTCCGGTTCGTCGTCACCGTGGACGGTGAGGGTGTCGACCGCGGCGGTGAAGGCGGCCCGTACCGTCTGCTCGGGTACCGGGAGCTCTTCGTCGAACAGGAGCAGTGCCACGTCGTTCGGGCGCTTGCCGCGGCCGGCGTGACGGGCGAGGCCGAGGAGGAGGTCGAAGCTCTCGGGTGCCGGGGTGGGGTACTGCCCTTGCCGCGGCCCAGGCCTCCGCCGGGGAGATTGCGCAGAACGCGGTCCGAGCGCATCCGGGCCAGCACCTGCACCGGCAGATTCTTCAGGAGAAGGGCGGGGCGGGGTGCGTCGTATCCGGCGTCCGCGATGACGGGAACGTCCGGGTCCCCGGCCTGCCACTGCCCTGCGGTGATCAGCCGCTCGATGAGTTCGCGCATGCCGGGCGGTGACGGTGGCGGTGTCGTCTCCAGGGGCGAGACGCAGCGCGTCCAGCGGCGCGGTCCACGAACTGCGGCCCGGCTCCAGCGCGCAGACAATCGAGTACGGCCAGCCCGGAACGGGGATGTGCTGGTCCTTGCCCCGGCCGCAGGTGTTGCAGAGGATCCGCTGTGGTGAGGTGTGGGCGTCCGGCCTGAGCCGGCACGTGACGTCGACGGCCAGGACCGTTGGCTCACTGGGTGACCGGATGACGCGGGAGTGTCAGGGGAAGAGACACGGCTGCCGGAGCACGCCGAGAACCTGCTCGGCGGCGGTAGGCCCTGAGTAAGAAACAAGTCCGGTCCGCGCAGCTCCACAGAAGGTGTGCCAGAACCCGTTCTCGTGGACAGAGCCACCCCGGGATCTCCGCCGCGCTTCGGCTGTGCCATCGCGGTCTCGGTCTGGGGCAGTGCGGGGTGTGCAGCCGGGCCCCAACCGACCCGGTACTTAGCGCAGTTGGCTTGTTCACCGTAGGGTCTGCTGCCGAGGGGGAAACCCCTCGCTCGGCGGGGGAAAGGGGAACCATGGAGATCTATGCCCACTGGCTTGATGGTGAGCACCTGCGCGTGTCCGGGTGGGGTCCGCAGGACACGTCCTTGGCCGTCATGCTGAAGATTCAGGCCCTGTTAGGGCACACGGTGGTGCTGAGCGACGTGCAGGTCATCGACAGCCATGCGGTACAGGCGCTGTTCGAGACGGAGGATTTCCGGTCCTTCGTGCGCGGCTGCCCGTCGTTCCTGCGCTGCACCACCGCCGCTCCGGTCGGCAGCGACCCCTTCGCCCTGGTCACCACCGGCCTGCACCGCGCCCTGGAGCCTGGCTGGCTCTCGTCTTCGTTCGACTCGGCGGAGCCCCTGGTCAGGCTGTCCGAAGCCGTTCTGGAGCGCGGGGAGGCGAATCCCGGGCCGCTGTTCGCGCGGGGTACCGCGCTGGGCGCACGGTACGAGGAGGGCGGGGTGATCCGGCGCAGGCTGGAGGCCGTGGCCTGGACCCTGCATCACTTCTCCCGCGAGGCGGGAGTGCCGCTGGGCACGAGCGCCGTGACGCGCCCCTGCTCGTACCGCGACGTGCTGGAGGAGGTGGCGGAGCTGCCGGGGCTCCCCGGCCACGACTACGCCCCGGTGGAACGCACCCTCGCCTATCTCGACGAGCACGTGGAGCGGTCGAACCGGCACCGCAGGGCCGCGCTCTTCGCCCAGCTCGACGCGGCGGACCCGCCCCACAGGACGGCAATGTGGAACACCGCGACGCAGGCCTGGAACGCAGCGGTGCAGCGGACGCTGGGCACCGACGGGGCGTCCCCGCGGTCGCTCCCGAAAGCGGCCGACATCGGGCTCTACCTCGGGCGTCCGACGGACGCGCTCTTCGAGCCCGCCGGCCCCGGGGCCACGGCCCCTGCGGAACACGGGATGGCCCCGGGCAGCCTGGCGGCGGTCGCCGAGCTGGGCTGGCAGGACATCGCGAAGATCCATCAGGACGAGGTCGTGACCCGTCGGCGCGACGCCTTCCAGGCGGCGCTGCGCGCCGGGGACGCGGCGGCGGCCGACGATGCCCTCCCCGCCCTGCTCCGGGCGGTCCGGCGGAAGCTGCCGGCGTGCGGAGAGCGGCCCGGGCGGCTGGCCTGGGCCGCGGCCGAGACCGGCCTCGGGCTCGCTGGCGCGGGGCTGGCGCTCGGCACCGGCGAGACCCTCGGTCTCGTGGGACCCGCGCTGGCGTTCGGCCTGGCGGCCGAGCGGCTGCTTCGGGGCGGCCGCAACCGGTCGCACATCGTCAACACGCTGATGACGGCGGGTGGAAGAGGGACCTGGGCCCGGCGCGGCGAAGCCTGACAGGCTGCTGGGTGCCGGGCGGTCGAGCGGTCCGAGCGGTCGGCGCCTCTGCCCTGACACATGCCGCAGGCGGCGCTGAACTGGTGGGCACGGCCGCCGCGCTCTCTATAGAGGCAGGGACGTTGTCGGTGGCGGCCGGTACGTTGCGATCATGGGTGTCTATCTGGTGAGTGTCACCGCGCGGGACTGGTCACAACCCGGGGAGGACGGATACGGGGACGTCGCCGCCGCGCTGAACACCGAGCTGGAGCGGCGCGGGCTGCCCCCTTACGAGCTGCGGCAGGTCGCAGGGCAGGCACCGGGCTGGTTCGAGGAGAAGGCCAGCCCGTCCATCGACGGCTTCGTGGCACTGTGCAGGACGCGGCTGACCGATGCGGAGCTGCCGGCCCTCCTCGACTGGAGTGTGCTGGTGCCGTTCGCGCTGGAGGAAGAGATCGTGCTCCCCGTCGGCACCGCGTACTGCGGCGAAGAGACAGTGGTCGCCGGGGCCCCACGGGTGCTCGCCCTGAGCGAGCGGCTCGCCGACGCCGTCGGACTGCCCCTGGACGCGATACCGGCGGGCGACACCCTCACACTGAGCTTGTGGTTCCTGCAGGGCGGGGCGGAGCGGACCGCCCGGACGCGGACAGGACCATGGGCCGAGGACCGCAACGCGGCCTTCTACGTGGCTCTCTGTCTACGCGCCGCGCAGTACTCCATACGGCACGGCTGCCCCATGACCTACTCCTGAACCACCACGGGGCCAAAGGCCAGGAGCCATGCCAGCACCCTCTTGCGCTGTGGCCAGCACGGGGAGCAACCGGGCCCGCGACGCTCAACACCCCCGAAGGCGGAACCGTACCCGCGGGCGCGGGTCGCAGACGGGATCGGCCGCGGCTGACCACGGCCGTCTGGGACCATCCCCACGCGAGCAGAGAGAAGCCGGATGGCGATCGAGCAGGCGAGCCTTGGCAGGGGCGATCCCCGCGCGAGCGGGGAGCAGGTGAGACCAACGATCCCCCTCGGCCGCCTGTGTCCGGTCCATCCCCGCGCAAACAAAGACCAGTGCGGACCGGACGAGTTGCCAGGCGAGCCGACAGGACCATCCTCCGGCTGCGAGGCCACCGGCAGGGGCGACGGTGACCGGCGGCCGACGACCTCCCTACGCGTGCGGGGAGCAGCGCGTTCCTAGGACTTGTCCGGGCGATCAAATTCATAGCCAGCGGGCGAGAGCTGCTGCGGTCGCGGTGCCGAGGTAGACGTAGCCGCCCTTGTCGTAGCGGGTAGCGACCGACCGGAACTGTTTCAGGCGGTTGATCGCCCGCTCGACGGTGTTGCGCTTTCTGTAGCGGACCTCGTCGAAGCCGGGTGGCCGTCCGCCGCATGTGCCTTTGCGCAGGCGGGCGGCCTGGCTGTCGGTCTTCTCCGGGATTGTGTGCCGGATACCGCGTCGCCTGAGGTGCTCGCGACACGGGCCTTGCTATAAGCCTTGTCGGCCGCAAGGCAGTCCGGCTTCCTGCGGGGCCTGCCCGGCCCCGGCCGTGGCTCCCGGATCTTCTCCAGGACGGACTTGAACTGGGTGCAGTCCGCCCGCGGCCTGCGGTGACGATCAGGGACAGCGGGCGGCAGCGGTCGTCCGCGCTCAGGTGGAGCTTGCTGGTGAACCCGCCGCGCGACCGGCCCAGGCCCTCGCCTCCAGCACCACCTCCACCAGGCAGGCAGGCAGGCAACCAGGCTCTGCCACGGCGATTCGTTTTGCTGTTCCGCCGGTTCGCCCCCCTTTGACGCGGGTGTCAGCGGCGGGCCGGTGCGGGCGCCGGCAGCATGCTGATGCGCGCGGACGATGGTGAAGTCGACTGAGATGTCCCAGTCGATCTCGCCCGCCGCGTCGGCTGCGGCCTGGACCTGCTGGAACAGTCGTTCCCAGGTGCCGTCGGCCGACCACAGCCGGTGGCACTCGTAGACGGTCTTCCACGGCCCGAACCGTTCGGGCAGATCACCCCACTGAACCCCGGTTCGCACCCGGTGCAGAATCCCGTCGATCACCTGCCGGTGATCACGCCACCGGCCACAACGCCGGTTGCTGACCGGCAGGAACGGCCGCAGTCGTTCCCACTCGGCATCCGTCAGATCAACCCGCCCCATGCCCGCACTAACGCCCTGGCGGCGAAGCAGTCACTCGGTCGGACTCCCGGGTACCGAGACATGCCAGAATCGGCGGATGGTGCTTGTAGGAGAGTTCTTCCTTGCTGGAGACGATGAGTCAGCAGTGCGGGTAGAACCGCGCAGGAGTCATGATTTTCCTGCCGTGCCGTGTGACGGCATCTATCCGGATGACGCAGTTCCGAGGTGGGAAGCCCTGTTGACGGGGGCTGAGAGTCCGCTCCGGCACGTGGCGCCTATGGCCAACGATGGCTTCACTGTCTTCGCTGTTCCGCAGACGCTCTCGACGGCCTTGGCCAGTGCAGGAACGGATCAGCTCAGAACTACCGCCCTCACGTGGGCCGAGACCGTCTCCGAGATAAGCGATGAGATTGGGCCGGACAGCGCCGTTGACCTCCTTGAGCGTCTGTCAGCCCTAGCCGTGAGTCGTGCTGAACAAGGCCAGAACCTGTACTGCTGGTACTTCGCGCCCTGACCTCACTTGCTGACATTCCTGTAGTCGTGATCCCAGCCCTCACTGGGACAGCGTGAGCGCCTTCTCGCCTTGGCGCACCTGGAGTGATCGGCCGGACAGGTCCTAGCCGTTGCCGGCTGCGGGAAGCCGGGACCATCACCAATGTCAAGAACCTTCGAATCACGTGTGACACGGGAAAGACGGATCTGCCGTTCGGCATACCCAGTCCCCTTGCGCATCTCCCAGGCGCGCAGCCCTCCGCGGTGACCACGTGCGGAGAGGACATGGGTGTGGGGCGGCAGCCCGGTGGCTGCCGCCCCACACCCGCACCGCCTCTGCGGCTGCCTCAGAGGCGGTTCGAGAGGCCCCCGTAGTAGTCGCCGACCTGCCGGTGGTAATCCTCGTTGCCGAGGTGCTTGTCCTTCTCGAACTCCGGAGCGGCCTTGATCTGGTCCTTGGTCCAGCCGACGTAGACCTTCTCCTCCCGCGCGTCGACCCGGTCGATCGTGCCCGCCGGCAGAAGAACCTCCTTGCCGAAGATCCACGGGCCGGTGTCGACCACGATGTACGAGGAGCCGACCTCGTCGGAGTGCTTGTCGACCTTGCCGATGGAACCGTCGGCCGCCTCGACCTTGTAACCCGTCAGGTCGGCTCCGACCGTACGACCGGACGTCTCGCGGTAGCCCCACACATTCTCAGTCATTCGGATTTCCTTCCGTGAACGGCAACCCGGTCGGGAATGGAATTCCCGTACCGGCCTTCCTCAGGTACATCACGTATGCAGCGGAACTCGCGTTCCGGCCTGGACTTCGACTGCCCCGTGTTCGCGGCGCTACACGTCCGCGCCTTTTTTCGGTTCGGGCCGGGACGGCCGCCGTTCTGCGGAGGCGAGCAGGTTCCCCGCTGCGTCACGGCCACCGCCCCGGCCCGCATACGGCTACCCGCAGCATCCGATGTCACCGGAAAGCAAGAGAAGAACCATTTCCCGGCATGACGGTGGCCGTCCACACCCCTTCGATCGGGGGTGGACGGCCACGTCATGCCGACCCTGAACCACGCCAGGAGCGGCCGTGCTACCAGCGGTACCAGCGGCCGCTGCTGTTCTTGGGCCGGGCAACGAAGCCGATCAGCCAGATCACCAGCACGGCGATCGCGACCCACCAGAGAATCTTCACCGCGAAACCGGCACCGAACAGCGCCAGAGCGAGCAGAAGAACAAGAATCAGGGGAACCATAGTTATCAACCTCCGAAGCACCGGATGCCCTACCACCCCTCACCCATGCAGATGAATTTCACTTGTTTCTTATCGGCGCAGATGGGCATAACGCGCGCCCGGCTCCCCACTCCCCCGCCACCCGCCTTTCCCGCCGCGCCGCGCCTCGGGCCGGCCGAGGCGCCTCAGGGAACCGGAAGATCTGACGCCGGCGAGCCGCACGGGGTTTAGGCCTCGGAATCGTGAGCAGGCGGTGGTCACGACCAATCCGGTACTACACGAGGAGGTCCCCATGTCGGGCACCGAGAAGGCCAAGGCACAGGCCGAGCAGACCAAGGGCAAGGCCAAGGAGATGACGGGCCGGGCACTCGGCAACGAGCGGATGACCGCCGAAGGACACGCCGACCAGGCCAAGGGCAACGCCCGCCAGGCCAAGGAAGACGTCAAGGACACCCTCCGCCACCGCTGAACCGCACACCTCGCCACTGGGCCCCGACCACTGCCCCGGTCGGGGCCCAGTCACGTCCCCCGCCCCCCGCCCGCTGCCCCGCGTCCCGCGTCCCTTCCCGAGACACAACTTCCTTGGCCGCCCTGGTACGGCCGCGCAGCGGATGTACGCCTGCGCCCGCCAGCCGGCCCGGCCAGCGAAGCAAGAGCGCTGACGGCGAAGGGGAAGCCCGGGTACGTGGCCGAGCCCTCGCCCACGTACAGATCCGCCCCCTGCGGCCCGACGCCGCAGGCGGTTCAGATGAACCGGTGATCCCTAGAGCTACCGCCGACGCCCTGCCACCCGTGCCCGAGGCTCGAGCGTTCCGGCATCGACACATTCGGCGACGGCTCCGTCGGCCTCGACGTACGCGACGAGGATGACCGTTGCGACGACGGCAGGGATGCAAGAGAGCACAGCGAACAGATCGCGGTCGGCGGCGGAGCGGAGCCGGTGACCGTGAAACTGGGCACATGGATTTCGAACACGCATGCGAGATGCGAGAAGCTCGCCGCTGGCCAGCTCGCCGCAATCGCGGCGCTGGGCGTGGACTGGGCGTGACACCGGCTGCGACTGGTCGTGAACAGGACGGTCAAGCGCAGTGCACCGAGAGGCCCCGGGCGTCACCGCCCGGGGCGTCGTGGTGTCGGCGGCGGCCCCGCCCGAACATGACGCGGGCCTGCAACGCGAGGTGCAACACCGGTTCCACGAACCTCTATCCGCAGCATCACCGCAGGTCAAAGCGCGGTGCGCGGCGGTGTTCGCACTGAACGTGTCGCCCTGGCCGCTATCGGCGCTGCGGCCGCTCCGTGGCGTGAGGCCCTCCAGGACCTGAACGAAGACGTCCTCGCCGAGACCGCCGCCGAAGCGCGGGCCTTCGGCGCCGGCCCGGCGGCCGCCGTCGACGAGCTGGTGCGCGGCCCCCTCGGGCAGTTGGCCCACGGACAGCAGTCGATCGGCGAGCCGGTCCGCGCGCTCACCACGGCAGCTAAAGGCCGACCGCCACCCGGCTGGACCACCGACGCCGGCCGCACCGAGAACATCGGGTGGCACCAGGCCCCGCACCACGCCGCTCGAGGCCGTCGCACGCCACCACCACGCTCACCTGCTCGCCGCCATCGTCGAGCTCGGCGGTGAGCTGAAGCTCCCAGCCACCCGTAACGGGCGCTCCAGCGGCGCGGCCACCCCAGAAGGCTGCGCGGTCAGCGACGCCGGCCGCCGCCGATGCGGCGGTCGTCGGCCAGCGCGGTAAGCGGGCCGAACTCGCAGGCAAGCTGGCTCCACGTCAGAACCTCGCCACAGCGGTCCGGGAACTCCTTCGGGTTGAACTCGGGCATGGTCCAGGTGCCAGTGCCCCGATCCCGCAGCCACAGGTCCCCGTCACCGTCGACCACAGTCGGCGGGACCGGAACGGGCTCGGCCTGATCGGTGGGGTCCCAGGTGACCCGGCCCGGGTGGGAAACGCGGCGCAGCTCGGTGGTGGCCAGCCGCGCGGCCACCTCACGGGTGGACTCTTCGGCGTCCTTGACCGACGCGAGCCGGAATGCGTCGTCAAGCACGGGCAGGGCTGGATTCTTGCTGCGCTTTGAACTCATACGCTGACTACCTCCGGTGGGGGGCGCCACATCCGATATGGCACCCCGCAGAGCAACACGGTATCCGAGGCGGGAGCCGGGCCAGGCCTCCTCCGCCGGAACGGTCGACAAGCCCGCCGACGCCCAGGAAGATGCTCTGCGCCAGGTCAGCGACTTGCCGGGGAGGCCAGGAAGGCACTCGACACGCCGACGAAGGACCTGGAAGCCACCGACCAGCCCACGGTTCAGCCCCCGCTCGGAACAACCCTCTCCAGGGCGAGCGCGACCCCAAGGCGCTCCAGCCGTTCACAGAGAGCGCGGAACGAGACGGCGCGGACCTGGACGCAGCGCACGGTGCCCTCCCGCGCCGCGGACAGCCGGCCCTCCGCCTCGCACACGACGACATCGGCGAGCGCCCAGGGGCCGCTGCTCTTCGCCAGCCGGCCGGCAAGGCGCCGCACGCCGGCGGCGAGCGCGCGGGCATGGCCGGTCAGCCGGAGGGCGATCTGCTCCAGGCCGCGGGTCGCGAGCGTGCCCTCGCCGGTCCACGCAAGGACAGCCTTGAAGAGGCACTCGCACGGCTCGCGGCCCGCGACCGAGCGGGAGCTCGGCTTCGATCAGGCTCGGGGCCCTACAGGACCCTGCGGACGCTGGTGTGCATGGCGGGCCTCGCTACCAGCAGCGCCGTGAGCGGACGGCCGGAGGCCACCGCTGGGAGTCCTCGCCCCCGCCATCCGACCACCAGACCCGGAGTTGGCAAGGAGAACGCCGTTGCCGCCATACCGTCAGACCCCACTGGACCGCCAGAAGATGCCGCTGCCACAGGTCAGCTCAGACCGTGAGACACCGGGCACGGGCACACACCAGGACCCGACCGGCATACGAAGCCCTCCTCCACAAGCACCGAAAACTCCATGCGATACCAGATATCGAGCATCTCCACGGCGACACCCTGCAGATTCTCATCTGCTGCCCCCACCTGCCGCTCTCAGGGTGGCGGGCAGCTCGACCAGGCGCGGGCGGTACACCCTTGGCGGATGGTCGCCCCACCTCCGCGATCAGCGCCGGCCCGAGGAACTCGTTAAAGATGCGCATGAACCTGTCCGTGGAGTACATCGCAGACAGCATGCCGTTCTCGACATAGTCGCCCTTGACCCAGTTCACGGTGCGCCCATGCCCTGCCCTTGCCCTCCCTGACAGCCGACCGCATCGGCCGACTTGAAGAAGACGAAGACCCGGCCGCCTTCATCTACGCGAGAAATGCCCCGACCTTGTTCCCGGCGCATCAACTCGATGAACTCGACCAAGGCGAAGTCCAGGCGGCCGACGCCCCTTCCGATCAGCGATCCCCGGGCCGGTACGAACACACCCCCTTGACCGGCCGGACAGGCCCACGCATCCGTCGCCGAGGCCCGCGAGCGCCGCGGCGAGACTTCGGAGGGCGGGAGCGAGGCAACGGTGCACGAGATGCCCAAGCCGAAGAAGAAGACAGCCGCGAAGAAGACAACGCCCAAGAAACGCCCGCGAAGAAGACCCCGGCAAAGAACGCCGCGTCCCGGCGGCGTAAACCCGCCCGAACGGCCAGGCCAGACGCGAGGCACAAGCAGCGCTGACTGGCCACTGCCGCGCCGATCAGGGGGCCAGGCAGCTACCGCAGTGCGGTTGGGTGCACATGTCTCCAAGCCCTGCGGATTCCGTGGAGCAGCTCACGCTGCTCTTCGATCCAACCACGGTTCACTTCCAGACTGATGGTCACCCGTGTTGTCTGCTGGTCGACGACCGTGACAGATATCTGGTCCTGGTCGTCTTCCCCCAGCAGCGTCAGCCCCGTTATCGGCACCCCATGGTGATGATCAGCGAACGTCCTGCCGAGGTCGCCGACCGCGCCGTTCCCGGCCACTGGGAAGGGGATCTGATCATCGGCAAACGGGTCCGCCATCGGCACCCTGGTCGAACGCACCACCCGCTACGTGATGCTCCTGCACCTGCCCAACGGCCGCGGCGCCGGGCTGGTCCGTGACGCGCTGGTGAAGGTCGTGACGTCTCTGCCGGCTCATCTCACGCACGAGTTCACCATCGCCACGGACGTTCCGGTCTACTTCTGCGATCCGGCCAGTCCCTGGCACCGTGGGTCGAACGAGAATACGGACGGCCTGCTACGGCAGCACTTTCCCAGGGCACCGATCTGTCGGTTCACAGCCGAGAGCACCTGGACGCTGTCGCTGCCGAACTCAACGGACGCCCACGCAAAACGCTCGGCAGGGAAACTCCAGCCGAGCGCCTCGCTGCACTGCTCGCGCGGCCGATCACCCCGTCTACATGAGGCAATGACTCATGATCGCTCTCCGGCGCGGAAGTGCAGCGCCGATACATATCGGCCCCGAATCCGTGCTCGCAGGTGCTCGCTCAGCACAACATCATGCGAAAGCCCGGCCAGCTCCTGCGCTTCCACATCCACGCCCTGCTGCGTGAGGATGCCGGCCAGGAAGCTCCAGTGGCCGGCCGCCACCTGCTCGTGTGTTCCGCTACCGGTCGGCTCGTCCGGCCCGACCACGGTCCGGGCCTCCTCCTCGATTTCCTCGGCGGAGATGTGCGACCAGGTGTCCGTGGGAGCCGATGAGGTCCAGCTCCACCCCCGGTCGTTCAGCAGCACCAGGCTGCGGTCATCTGCCAGTACAGCTTCAAGCCGCGCGGTCACCGACGTGTGCTGAGCGTCTGTGGCGGCCTTGTCCAGATCGACATAAGTGACCAAACGAGTCACAGCAGTCACTTTGCCCTCCTCTCAGCTCACCAACTCCTGGTCGAGCCATCGCGCTGAATGGCCACGATATCCGGGACCGGCTTCCGGCCCACACATCCGCCTCCCGGGCCGGGCCAGCCTTCGTCAACCACCGAGCGCCATCTACCCTGATCGCACCTACAGCCTCTGTGTTGCGACGACTGCTGGAATCCGCCCATGCGGGGAGTGGGG
Organism: Streptomyces sp. NPDC088553; assembly: GCF_044752965.1. NCBI lineage: Bacteria > Bacillati > Actinomycetota > Actinomycetes > Kitasatosporales > Streptomycetaceae > Streptomyces > Streptomyces sp. NPDC088553. Next base: position 28,079 of record NZ_JBIVMG010000002.1, read on the forward strand.
GCTTTCCCGCTGCGCTGCGGTGCCAGCCGGGCCGAACCAGGGTGGCGGCCCGGCTGGCACTCGGGGCGAAGAAGCGGTGCCCCGCCACCGGTGGTTCGGTGACGGGGCAACGAGGCGGAGGCTGACTCGGCTCAGGGCTGGTCGCCGGTGTAGCGGTAGATCTTGGCGTTGGCGCTGGCGTTGACGCCCCCACTCGGCGGTCACTCCTACGGGGTCTGGATCGCTGCCCACTACGCAGCCCGGTACCCGAAGCGGATCGCCGGCCTCGTCCTGCTCGACCCGGCGCGGGTTTTTGCCGGATTCCACCCCGGCTACGTCCTGACGGCGCTGCCGATGCTCGTGCGGCCCACTCCACGACGGATCCGTTCCTTCCTCGCCTGGGAGACCGGCGGAGCCACCCTCGACGCGGCCTGGCTCCGGCTCCCAGGAAGAGAGCGCAGCCTTCCCAACCATCCGCCCGGTCACTGGACCGCGGCCGGACCCGGCCCCCTTGCGGCAATCGCCGATTCACGTGCTGCTCGCAGGGCGGGCCCGCTGCCACAACCCCGGCCGCGTCGCCCAGGCCATCACCGAAGTACTCCCGGAAGCGCGGACCGAAGTCCTGACAGGAGTCTCGCACCATGCGTACCCGCTGGCCGCAGCTGACGCAATTGCCCGACGGATCGGCGTCAACTCAAGCTAGTGGCATCCAAGGAGGGCGCCCTGCCCCGTTCCCTCGGGGCGGGTCGACTCCGCCGTGAGGGGCGTAAAGACAGGTCCTTTCGCGTGTACAGGCCCGCGGTTGGGTCGGAGTCAGGCGACATAGGCGAGGGCGTCCTACCGGGATCGCCGGTGCCGGGCGGAAGGGGGGCAGGGGTAGTCGGCGGTCCAGTCTGTGGTCAAGCGCTCGGGTTACAGGCGCGTCGGCTCGGGGACGTTGGGGCCGGGCCGAAGGACCGACGTCGCGCGGTACTCACCGCCCCAGTCCCCCTGGCTTCGCACCCGATCATGCGGAAGGCCCACACATGGGCGGTGCGGGCCTTCTGGTCCTACAGGCGCGGGCCATGTCGCGGTGGCGCGGTCCAGGCCGGACGGGCGCACCAACACCGCGGGGGACAGCCGCCGCTCCGGCCTACGCTCCGGATGAGCCGGGCCCCCACTTGCGTTCGAAATCCTCGCGGTTGACCTGTCTCTCGCGCAGCGCCCACTCGTCGAGCCGGCGGGCCGCCGCTCTCCGCTCCCCGGGATCACCGGCGAAGTAGTCCCAGAGCACCCCTAGGTCCAACTCCTCGTCTGTCACAGGCCCCGGTTCCGGTTCCAACGCGAGATGTGCATGGCGTAGAAGACGTTCCCGATCCCGCAGGTAAGCATCAGCAGGACGCAGTGGAGCCCGAACGACTGGCGCCGGCGCCGGACCATCCCGTACCCGCCCACCACAGCCGCCGAGGCGGCGACGTTGTTGTTGATGATGATCGGCGGCTGCCCGACCGGAGCGGGAGGCTGACCCGGAGTCGTCATGGCGTTGTCCTTCGTGCGCAGTGATCAGGAAGACTCGCACGATAGGGCCGCCCCGCCCGCAGCGAATACGGAACGCCCAACCATCACACTGACCGGGGACCACTCGATCGCCAGTCCCGCAGCTGACGGCTCGTCCGCGACTAGGCTAGCGGCCGCGTCCCGGTCGTTCGCGTACGCCTGCCCAGCGACCAGGGTCCGTTGCCGGTCCTGGTGCCCCAGCGCCTGGACGGTGCCCAGAGCGCCGGGGGCGTGGTTGACGGTACGAAATCATTGCTCCTGGCGCAGGCATTCGATCAGGTAGTCGCCTGTGCGCGGTTCAAGGGTGACGCCGTGGGTCTCACTGTGGAATCCGGGGAAGCGGCGGTCGAAGCCTTCCAGCGCGCGGAGGTAGCGCAGCAAGGGGCCGTCGGTGGTGCCGGTGGACTCGCCGGGCATGAGCACGGGGATGCCGGGTGGCGTGACGGTGACCATGGCGGCGGCGACGCGGTCTGCGGCCTTGGCCACGGGCACGCGTTCGGTGCCACCGCGGATGAGCTGCTGGTAGCAGTGCTGCGGTGGCAGTACGGGCGCGGGCAGGTGGCGGAACGCTGCGTCGAGTGCGTCGATCAGTTCGGCGCGAGTCAGATGTTCGTGCATCTGCCGGCACAGCTGTTTGAGGGTGAGCCCGGCGTAACGGTCGGGGTGCTCCGCGGTCAGGGTGGGCAGTACGCGCTCTAGCGGTGCGTCGTTGTCGTGGAGGGCCTTGAAGTCCATCAGGGCGTCCATGAGGGTGCCCCACTTGCCCTTGGTGATGCCCATGGAGAAGAGGATCAGCGTGCTGTAGCTGTCGGTCTTCTCCACGACGATTCCGCGGGTGGCGAGGTAGGAGGTGAGGATGCGTGCGGGAATGCCCAGTTCGGAGCGCTGTCCGGTGGCGGTGACGCCGGGGCAGGTGATCGTGACCTTGATCGGGTCGAGCAGGCCGTAGCCTTCGTCCAGTCCGGTGAAGCCGTGCCAGTCGGCGTCGGGTTCGAGATGCCAGCAGCGCGGCTCTTGGCTGAGTACGGAGGTGGGGACGTCGGTGAAGTCGATCCGTTCGCCGGTGCGAGGGTCGGTGATGGTGTCTGGCTGCCATACGCCGAAGAACCATGTCGGCCTGTCGGCCGCCTCGGCGATCCGCCGTCCGGTGGTTACGACGGCCTGTCGGAAGCGGATGGCTTCGGTGATGGCCTCGTCGATCAGTGATCGGCCCGGTGCGCCGTCCATCATGGCCGTGGCCACGTCCAGCGAGGCGATGCCCGGGTAGAACGGTGAGGTGGTGCCGTGCATCATGAACGCTTCGTTGAACCGGTCGTGCTCGACCGGCGCCCGCGGCGCGGATTTCACATGCACCATCGCGGTCTGGGACAGGGCTGCGAGGAGCTTGTGGGTCGACTGGGTGGCGAACACCGTGGGCCGCACCTCGTCGTCGAGAGCGTCTGGGCCGACCGCCATCCCGTACCGGCCCTCGTAGAGCGGATGGAAACGCGCATAGGCGAACCACGCCTCGTCGAAGTGGAGGCGCGGTGTGCTGGGCGCGAGCTGACGGGCGGTGCGAATCGTGTCGTAGCACAGACCGTCGTAGGTGGAGTTGGTGATCACCGCGTACTGCGCCTCGGAAGAGACGGCGCCGGCCGTCAACGGATTCGCCGCCACCCTGGCCCGCACCGCCGCCGGCTCGGTGTGCGCCGGCGGCAGCGGCCCGGCCAGCCCGTATCCGTTGCGGGTGGGCACCAGGTAAACGGGACGGGCACCGGAGATCACCAGGCCGTGCAGGACAGACTTGTGGCAGTTGCGGTCCACAAGAGCGATCTCGTCGCAGGTGACGCTGTAGTGGCCCACCATGCGGTCGGCGGTGGAGTCGCCGTGGAGCACGAAGTAGGTACGGTCCGAACCGAAGACGCGTGCCGCGTTGTGTTCGGCCTCACCGATCGGGCCAGTGTGCTCGAACAGGGATCCCAGATCGCCGACCGAGATCGACAGGTCCGTGCGGAACAGGCGCTCACCGTAGTAGTCGAAGAACTGCCGGCCGACCGGGGACTTCAGGAAAGCGACCCCGCCGGAGTGCGCTGGGGTGTGCCACGAGTACTCGTGCGCCTGGTCGAAGCGGCGTAGCGCCCTGAAGAACGGCGGCAGCATCTCCTCGTGGTAGGCGCGAGCTGCGGAGGCCACCCGCCCCGCGACGAAAGCCGGGGTGTCCTCCAGCGGCCAGAGGTACCCGGAAACCACCTCCGAAACCCACAACGGCAGCTGCTCGAACGCCCGATCGGCATCCATCTCGTGCGACATCACCAGCAGCACCGGCAAGTCTTTGAACCGCCGCCCGATCAGCCGTAGAACCGCCGCACCACCGCTCTCCTGGTCCAGATCACCGCCACCAGGCAGGTCCCATGCCACCACCGCCCCCGCAAGCCCCGCCTCCGTCTGCAGGACGGCTCGGGCGTCCTCGGCCTGGGAAGCCCACCGCACCTCCAAGCCCTGAGCTTCCAGTTCCTTACCGATCCTGGCCAGCTGCTCGCCGACGCGGACCGGCCCTCGGGTACCGCCACAAGGATCGCACCGTTCACCATGCCCAGCGCTCCTACCGATTCCGGGGGTGTCAACGACGCTCAGTGTCCTCGTGGCGAGAGGCCGACCGGCGGTATACGGAACCGGCTCGCCTGAACGAGTGATCAACAGCCTCGCCTCCCAGGTCACCACATCCCAGGCCTCACCGCACAGCTCGTGGTGAACGGCGGCCAAGACGGCGCTTCGGGGGAACTCAGCCTCCAGCACATCGAGAACGCCCCGTGCGAGCAGGCCGAATGGGCGGACTGATGCAGGAGCGGTAGATCGTGAGGCGCCAGCTGACCACAAGCGGAAACAGGTCGGAGAAAAGCAGACACCTGCCGCGCTGGCCTCCACCGACTGCTCGTATGTCGAGGACCGGGCGCCCGATGCCGTCGTCGAACGGCACCACATCACCCAGACGCAGCTCCCACGGCATAACGTCCTGCGCCATCAAGCCGGGAAGGGGCCGCGGCAACACCGTGGTGATCACCGGAACCGTACCGCGGCATTCCTCATGGTCGATGACCCATGTCTGCTTCACAGGGAGCAGCCCTACCCCTGTTCACCAGCCCTCCACACATGACAGGCCTGCACGCTTCACGTACCTCAAGGTCAGACTGCCGACGCGCCCGAGTCCCGCTCACCCGTGCGGAAGCAGGCCTTACCGTCGCCTCCCTGCTCGTCCAGGACGAAGCGCACCGCACTCAAGCACCGCCATCACATCTGGCCGACACCGCTCACACCAGGTAAGGGCAGGCCGGTATCCGGGCCGTGATCCAGTTCGCTTCAGTCCGCCTGAGGAACAGATGGCAGGCGCGGCCCCCCCGTTCCCCTGGGGCCCCCGCAGGCCGTAGCCGGGCGCACGCCGACGCTGATGGGCGGGCCGGAGTCGTCGACGGCGGTGTTGCGGGTGACGAAGAAATGAGGGTTGGAGCTATCGGGCCGGCGCCGGTGGCGCCGGAGTTCCCAGGCTGTGGCCAGGCGCAGAGTGAAGGCGTTGAGGTAGACGACGTGGTCCATGCGTCCCGGCCGACACAGGCGCAGTCGGCCCTTGCTGCGGTCGAGGTTGGTTCGCCGGAGGTGGGTGAGCTGTCCGGGGAGAAGGGCGTAGATGGCGACGAGGGCGACCATGAGGCGGTCGCGCGGGTCCCCAAGGCGGCCAACACCACCAGCACCACCGCACCCGCACCCATACCCCGCTCCTCCCCCACTGCCGCCAACCAGCTACTGCTCCCCACCCACAGCCCGCCCTACGCATCAGCGGCTCCCGGCCCACAGGGCCCGCCGTTCCGGCCGACAGCTCCAGTAGCGAGGGGCGGACCGTTCGGGAGCTGCGGAGCGTGCCCCATTCGTTCGAGCGCTGGCTGGGCAGGAGAAGGCCGTCGTCGTGCGGCGAAGACGGTCGTCATCCCCCTGGCTGGGCTCCACTTCGCTGGCACCTTCCTGTGGTCCGCCCGATGCTCCGATGAAAGCCCCGATCTGAGGTTGACGGCCGCCTTCCGGATCGACGGCGGCGTCTCCGGCACGACCCGGTCTCCACGGCCTACTCGCGGAGATGCCGGACTGCCCCATGGCCCGGGATCAGGGTGTCCAGCGCGTGGTCCAGGACTGTGAGCAGGTGCTCCCGTTGCTGTGGGGCGTACAGCATGCGCAGTGCCAGGCCGTCTGAGAGTGCGATGACGGCATCAGCGACGGTCGGCGCATTGGTCGCGTGCCCGGCTGACTCCAACCAGTTGGCCAGTGCCTGACGGATGTCTCGGTCGACCTGCTGCCGGATCGCGGCAAGGCGGGGGTGATGTGCGGCGTGGACGGCAAAGGCGAGTTGTGCGGTGGCCTCAGCGCGTCGCTCGGCGTCCATGGGGAGCGTGGTGAGGATCAGGTCGCGCAGCGCTTGGCGCAGCGGCAGTGCGGTGTCCACCTCGGCCATCCGGCGCTCGACGCGCTCGCCGACCAGCTCGGCGGCGAACGTGAGCATCTCGTCCTTGGTGCGGAAGTACTTTTGAACGGCGCCGGGGGAACGGCCCGTTGCGGCAGCCACGGTGCGCACGCTGACCTCGTCGAGGCCACGTTCGGCGACCAGTTGGAGCAGGGCCGCACCGATCTGCCGACGCTGTTCCTCCCTGTCGACGGTCTTGGGCATCGTCGCGCTCCCATCTTTGAGATACAGTCGTATTCTAACCTGCCGTCAGGTGAGACGTTGCACGGAGCCGCAAGGAGACTGGTGATGGATATCCGACGTGAGCCTCCGGTGCCCGCAGTGCGGGTTTCGGACCGCGACCGCGACGAAACGCTCGGCGGGCTGGCCGCGGCGCTGGCCGAGGGGAGACTCGATCCGCACGAGCACGAGATCCGTTCCGAACGTGCCCTGCGGGCGCGTACAGCAGAGGATCTCGCTGTACTGACGGCCGACTTACCCGCACCGGCGCCGACCCGCTCGGAGCAGGACCGTAGAGACCTCAGGGACTGGCTGGCCGAATGGCGCTACTGGCTCGGCGGGGCGGTGATCATGTCCGGAATCTGGGCCGCACGCTGTGCACAGAAGGGAGAGCTGACTTACTACTGGCCGGTTGCGCCGCTGGGGGTGTGGGCGGCTGTCCTGATCGCCATCGCCATCTGGCCACGCGACACGGACGACAGCGACGAAGGCGATGGTGGTCCTACTGCGGTCCACTAAGGGCTGTCCCGCAAACGAGTCTGGTGCCGCTTGGAACACGCGGTCACTGAGCGATCGAGGTGGGGTTCCAGTGGCCACCTGGTCTCGTCTGCCCTGCGCTGACCAGCTGGTTCACACCTGCCTTAGTCCCCACACCGGCTTCGATAGTCTGCGCTAGTGGCTGACGCTTCGCTGAGATTCATGATCGATGCCGATCACGGGCAGTTCTACGTCCAAGACCTTGATCCCTATGACGCGTGGATCGCCGAGCACGCTATGGACCCTGACCTTGCACCCGCCAGCTGGACGGACGACGCGGTCTACGTCCACCGCATCGGTGTGGAACCGCACTCGATCTCTGTCGGCACGGCTCGGGTCGACATGGTCGAGTCGCTCATCACTGTTCACGCGTCCGCGCCAACGACGGAGCCAGCGGCCGAGCACATCGTGGAGACCGACCTTGACGCCCCCACGGGTCAGCTCACCATGTCCAGCCCCGGGACGGATCCCGCCGACGGGCCGAGCCTGACTGTCCCCGCTGGATTGCTCCGTGCTCGGATCTCCAACGTCCCGGCCGAACCTCCACCAGTCGACACCAGTGGAGGTCCCGGTGACCACTTCCTGTACCAGGTGGATCTCTGGCCCTCCGACCGGACGTACGGACTCGTCATCGTCAAGCAGGGGCCGGAAATCTGGGCAGGGTAGGTCCTCCTCATCTACCGCGCGCCTGCCGGCTGGGTGCGAGGTTGGGCAGGCGGCCGATGCCTCTCATCGCGTGATGGACGCCGTCGCCCTTCAGCCGGCAGTCCCGCAGGATCTTCCAGGTCTTCATGCGGGCGAAGGCGTGCTCGACACGGGCACGGGCCTGGCGGTGGGAAGCGTTGTGCTCTTCCTTCCAGGCCGGCAGTTCGCTCTGCCCGTGCTCGCGGCGATGCGGGATGACCAGGCCGGTGCCCCGGTAGCCGCCGTCGGCGATCACGGTGGTGTTGCCGACGGCGTTCTTGGCGCCGGACAGTGCCCATGCCTTGCAGTCGTTGCGGTTGCCGGGCAACGGCCGGCCGACCACGACAACGCGCTGGGTGTGGGCATCGATGACGACCTGGTGGTTGGTGGAGTACCGGTAGTTCTTCGATCGCTCGGCCACCGTATGGTCGCGAGTGGGGACCAAGGTGCCGTCCACGATGAGGACGGTGCTCTTGCGGAATCGCCTGCGGGGCTTGAGCGCGAGCAGAGGGCCGAGGTGGCTGACGATGCGGTTGGCCGCGGACTTCGAGACACCGAACAGCGGGGCGAGCTGCCGCAACGTCAAGTTGGCACGCCAGTAGGTCGTGACCTTCAGCACCCGGTCCTCCAGCGGCAGGCTCCACGGTCGACCTCTGCGAACCGCGCAGGATCCTGTCCGCCACCCAGCGGTGACGCACCCCGACACCACAACCCGCCCCGCTCCCCGGCCCCCGTCGCCTGCACTCCAGCCGCGCCCACGTGGACAACCTGCCGCTTCTGGACGCCGTCGTCATCTCGCACGACCACTACGACCACCTCGACGCCCCCACCATGCGCGCACTCACCCGCCTGCAGAGCGCACCGTTCGTGGTGCCGCTCGGCGTCGGCGCGCACCTGGAAAGCTGGAACGTCCCCCAGACCGCATCATCGAACTCGACTGGGACGAGAGCGTCACAGCCAACCGTGTACGGCTGACCGCCGCCGAAGCCCGGCACTACTCCGGCCGCGGCCTCACCAGCGACAAGACCCTGTGGGCCTCCTGGGTCCTGGCCGGCGAGAACCGGCGCGTCTGCTACAGCGGCGAATCCGGCTATTTCCCCGGCTACGCCGACATCGGATCCGCCCACGGCCCGTTCGACGTCACCCTCATGCAGATCGGCGCCTACGGCGACGCCTGGGCAGACATCCACATGACACCGGAACAAGCCCTCACCGCCCACCACGACGTCCCCGGCGACCTCCTCATCCCCCGAGCGGGGGGCGACGACGTCGCTCGGGCGTCACGCCGTCTACTACCACTCCACCTGTGGCCAAGGTCTGGCTGGCCAAGCGGCGCCTGCCCGTCTGGACTGACTCAGTGGTGGGCCGGATTCGTCAAAGGAGTCTGTGCCCTGCGCCAGCCGCAGCGCCCGATCCGGTGGCGGCCGGGGCCAGCCACCGAGTATCTGTAGGAGCCTTCCCTCACCAGTCCGGGACCTCAAGGCAGCGCTTCAGCATGGCCCGGGCACGGGGGGGGCGCCCGGGTCGGTGGCGGGGTTCAGTCGCCGACCGGCCGCCACCCGGTTGCTGCCCGTAGCGCCGTGGCTGCCCCCCACACCGTGAGCGCGAGGGCGCACACCAGCGCGCCCGAGGTGAGGGACGCCAGGCCCAGGGGGTCGCTGGGGGCGACGCTCCTGACCGGCGCGGCCAGCCACCAGGCCAAGCCGACCCCGGCGAGCGAGGCCAGGGCTGCCGGGAGCAGGAGCGACCAGCCCGCGACCGCACCGTAGAGCCGCCTTCCGGGCGCTATCACGGACAGTGGCGCGAGTTCGCGTCCGAAGCGCAGGAAGTCCGTTATCGCGCCGATGCCCGCGCTCAGACAGACGATGGTGATGCCGGCCGTGGACAGTAGACGCAGCCAGCCCGCCGCGATGGTCAGTTTGCCCAGGCCGCCGCCGTTGAGCACGTAGTCGACTCTGGCGGTCATGGCGAGGTGGCGGTGGGCAACCCCGTTCAGCGTGGCCAGCGGAAGTTGCTGGCCGCCGGTGCCGAAGAGAACCAGCTCGCGTCCGGCATCGGCCGCCGCGGCTAGCTGCGCGATATCGCCAGATCGCACCACGACCTCCATGCCGTCGGCTGCGCCGACACCGCCGAGGTACTCCCGCAGCCGTGACTCGGATGTTGCGAAGGAGATCGGCTGCGGACGCTCGTTGCAGGCTATGCGCAGCTCGCGCAGCGCGGGACAGTCGCCGACGAGTTCGACCTGGCCCTTGCCTTCTGCGTGCACCTGCACCGCGAGTGCGTGCACTTCCGGCGGTAGCGCGTCGTGGAACGCTTGCACCTTGGCGGGTTCTGCGTACGGGGCGACCCGCAGCACACTGGTGCCCAGCTGCTCGCGCGAGTCGACCGCTCCCTGGCCTGCCGCGGTCAGGGATGCCGTCCACACCTGGATCTGAACGGCGATGCCGATGGCGATGACGAGGGCGGCGACCAGGCGAGTGACCGTGTGGGGCGCCGCGGCCATCCGCCGCCCGGCGAGTAGCAGGCCGGCGGCGCCCCTCCGGTAGCCGAGGGTCGCGAGATGCGGTCCCAGCAGGCTGACGCACGTGCCGATGGCGCTGGGGAGGGTGACCAGGACGAGCAGGTACCCGGTGGCGTAAAGGACCACGACGGTGTCGGGAGGCGCCAGGTCGACGACCCGGACCGTGAAGAGCAGCGCGACGGGGAACAGCCACAGACTCCAGGTGGCTCTGCGGGTGCGGGCTGCCGTCGGGCGGGTGGCCCGCGCGCGGCGGCGCGGTTGCGCGAGGGCAGTCACGAGGAGGATGGCGGCCGGGACGGCTACCAGGATTCCTGCCAGCAGCGGGGCTGCCGCACGTACGTCCCGGGCGGCCAGGATGAACGTGGTGGAAGGGAGGGGGATGTCGATGATGAGGGCGGGCAGCGTGGCGACCGCTCCTGCGGCCGCGCCCAGTGCAACCGGCCGGGCCGCCTCGCCGGCTGTGCAGCAGGCACGCGCGAACCAACTGCTGCCGAGTGCCGCGAGCAGCATGGTCCTGCGGTCCCGGGCAGTGGCTCCCGTGCGGACGGCAATGACGACGAGCAGGGCCACGGGCAGGAGCACGAACCCGGCGTAGGCGGCGAGGAACTCGCCCTTCCCGAAGTAGTGCAGGTGCTCGCCCAGGACGCCGGTACCGGTCGTCTCGCCGAAGCCGCTGATTCCTTGCATCACAGAGCGGTCCAGCATGGCTGCGGTGGGCCGGGTGTAGACCAGGAACTCGCCGGGGGCTTCCAGACCGGCGGGGTCGATCACACCGGCGAGGCGGCCGTACTGCGCGGCCACCGCGTCTTCGCCGGAGGCGTCGAGCAGTGCCCGGGATGCGAAGGCTTCACCGGGCAGGGGCCAGCGTGGCAGGCCGGGTGGGGGCGTCAGTCGGTCCGTGAGCGGCTCGAGGTGGATGACGTCGTAGGCCAGGCCGTCGGCCTCGGCGGGATCCCATCTCCACAGGGCTCGCACCGGCTCGTCGGGGTAGGCCGCGGTCTGACGGGGAGAGCGTTCCAGAGTGCGTTGTGTGCGGCCGTCGAAGGAGGCGTCGGTGACCGCCAGTCCGCTGACGGCGAGGGTGAGCAGGGCGGTGGCCAGGGCCAGGGCCCAGGAGCGGATGCGGCCGGCTTCCGCACGGTGTGCGGTCGACGCACCGATCCTCCACAGCTGCGAAGCGAGCCTGCCTGTGGTCATGAGCGGGCCCTGGAAGGGGAGGTGGAGCGAGCGCCGGGTAGCCGGTTGAGCGGCGCGGTGCGTTGTCGGCCGGTGGAGGTGTCGGGTGGTTGCGGTGTGGCGGTGGCGTCTTGCGGCACCAGGCGCCCGGCATCGAGGGTGACGCGCCGGTCGGCGCGCCGGGCTACTGCCTCGTCGTGGGTGACGAGCAGCAGGGCGCACCCTCGGGTGGCGGGGAGGGTGTGGAGGAGTTCTGTGACGGCGTGGCGGTGGGCGGGGTCCAGCGAGCCGGTGGGTTCGTCGGCCAGCAGCAGTGCCGGTTCGTTCATCAGAGCGCGGGCGACCGCGGTGCGCTGGCGCTCGCCGCCGGACAAGGTGTCCACGGGTCCGTCCACCGGGTGGACGCCGAGCTCGCCCAGCAGATCCGTCGCGCGGCGGTCTGCCTCCTTGGGCCGCATGCCGCCGAGCAGGCCGGCCAGTGCCACGTTCTCCAACGGGGATAGTTCGGGGAGGAGTTCACCGAACTGGAAGACCATGCCCATGTTGCGGCGCCGGTGCCGGGCGAGCGCACGTGAGGACATCGCGCCGAGGTCGGCGCCCGCGACTCGTACGGTGCCCTCGGCCGGGCGGATGAGGCCGAGGACGCTCATCAGGAGCGTGCTCTTGCCGCTGCCGCTTGGTCCGGTGACAGCCACGGACTCACCTGCCCCGATGCTCAGGGTGACGTCCTCGAAGAGCGTCCGGCCCGGCACGTGGCAGGTCAGCCCCTGGATGTCGAGTACCGGTGGGTCGTCTTGGCCTTGCACTGCGCGGTCTCCCCGTTCTTCTCGATGGCTGCATACACTGCACGTCGGCGCCGGGAGGCGGCCTGTGAGAGAGGTCGCCTCCCGGCGCGCGACGAGCGGTTGTCAGGTCCTGCGGGGTGACGCCCCGGTAGGGAACGGGCGTTCACGGGCCGCAGGGCGGCCGGCTCAGAAGGACTCCATACCGCCGCAGAGGTCGGGCAGGTTGTTGCGGACCTCGCAGGCCTGGCCGCGGAAGATGGTGGAGTGCTTGCCGCTCTCCACCGTGCCCGGGTTGCCGTCGTTGTCGGCCGGGCCCTCAGCGCCGGCCTTGTTCCACAGCGTGAGCTTGTCGGCCGGGTGGGCGTTGCGGTAGTACTCGGCCTTCACGGAGTTGCCGTCCGCCTCCAGGTCGCGGATGTTCATGACCGTGTCGGACTGTTCGGTCCACGCCTTGGCCCCGTAGTGCGTCTGCGACCAGGCGAAGGCCGGGGACGAACCGGCGATCGCCGCGAGAGCGAAGAGACCAACGGCGGCACGACGCATGCCCATCTTCATGGGAGCTCCATTTCCTTGACTGCCACAGGGATCCACACCGGACTCGGCGGGCCCCGCTCGAACGTGAATCATTGTGTGGAACGGAGCCGGCCGAGTCGTTGGCCAGGCGTCGACAGCGCCTTGACGATCCGTCTACTCGCCGCCCCCGGTGGTCGTGGGCGTCGTCTGGCGGTAGGCGGTGGGGGTCATCGCGTAGGCGTCGCGGAACGCGCGGCTGAAGGCAGCCGCGTGGCTGAAGCCACGGCGTGCGGCGATCACGTGCACGGGCATTTCCCGCAGCAGCGGGTCGAGCAGGTCACGACGCGCGTGCTCCAGGCGCTGCCGCAGCAGGGCCCTCCCCACCGTGGTGCCGTCCCCCTCCTGCTGGAACAACCGGTGGAGGTAGCTGACCGAGATGTGGTGCGCGGCGGCAATCGAGGGGACATCCAGCCGGGAGTCGTCGGCGTTCTCCCGGATGAAGGTCCTGATGCTGAGAGCCAGTGTCCGCCGGTGCGTCTCGTACGGCAGACTGCGCTCCGCGTCGAGGGCACCGGCGAAGACCGCGGCGACCAGATCAGCCAGTACGGTCCGCAACCGGGGTGCCTCAGATGGCCGGTACGACCTGCTGTCCGCCACCATCCGGGTCAGGAACTGCGCCAGCAGCGCCCCCGTCCCCTCTCGTGCCGACAACCTCCCACCGATCACGCGGTCGGCTTCCCGCGCGGGCAGGGGCAGCAGCGCCTTGGGTATCTCCACGCCGATGAAGCGGAGGGGCTCACGGCCGGTTTGGATCTCCCAGACCCTGGAAGTGTCGCTGGTGTGCAGGTCGTACGCGCGGTGCGTACGGGTCTCTTTGCCGAGGGTGACGTGTCCTTCCCCGCGCTGGATGAGGGAAAGGTGGTACGCCTCGGGATCAGCCTTCCGGATGAGCTTCGCGGTGCGACGGAAGACAAGGGGTTGGCATTCCGCTGGGTAGACCGCCACCTCCCCCAGAGAAATGACGCGCTGGTTCACTTGGAATTCGGTGGCATAGTCGCTTTCCATTTCCATCGGCGCGTGTGTCTCGGCCATGAGGGCCGCGAAACAGTCGAATCGGTCACCGGGTGCCAATTCTTCACTGCGGAACGATCTCTCGGGCAACATGGCCAAGGGTTTACAGCGACACGAACAGCAGGCGCAAGTGACCCGGGCGGCCCCGAGCGGATCCCGGGCAGGGCCAGAACAGCAGGGCCGCCGCTACACACTCCTTGATCATCTTCCGGATACCACGTTCCAGCGGACGCACCGAGAGAACACCTTGGGAATACGCTTTTCCGGATGACCCTGCAGCGATCACCAAGGCGCACGTATAAGCGCCGATTCGCCCGGCTGATCCCCCGCTCACGCCGTAAGCGAAAACGTCATGAAGCGCCGGGTGTGCACCCACGCCTGGCCCTGTCGCGGCACCGGCCCAGCGGTTCCGCTTTTTGGAAGCAGGACCACCGCATCAGGAATCCAGACTCCGGAGGAAGTGTCAGAAGAGGCAGTGGCCGCCGCTGCCTTGATCGCGGCGCAATGCCTGGGAGGCGAACCCGGCGACATGTCCTACGGTCCGGAAACACCCATGCCCGTGTTCCCTTCCGACCTTCGGGCACTCGCCGACGAAGCCCTCGCCCGCATCGCCAGCGACGAGGACGGGCCGGCCTCAAACTGGGCCGACCCGGAGGACTGGAAGCAGTGGCGAGCCGTACTCACGCACCTTCGCGCAGTGCTTGCCCCGCCACCCCCTTCCCTTGCTCTCTTCGACGGCCAGCCGTAACGGAGCGTCACTCAGCACGGAAGTCGAGCCAGAACCGCTGCCCGTGAACAAAGCCAGGGGAGCATTCGAGGAGTCCGGCGACCCGGGCCTCGAACTGAGGACCCTCCCCGCGCGCGGGGGCGTCAGCCGGTGGCCGCACCCGCCTCCGCGCCGTGTCGTCCCGCACGTGGCTGGGCCCCGATCTGAGGAGATGGATCGGGGCCCAGAGCGCGATGGCGAACTGTCAGTGCCGGAAGTTGTCCTTGACGTCTTCCTTGGCCTCACGGGCCTTGCCCTTGGCCCGGTCCGCGAGGCCTTCGGCGGTCAGCCGCTCGTTGCCGACCGTGCGCCCCGCGGCCTCCTTGGCCGCGCCCTTGGCCTGCTCGACGCGCGCCTTGCTCTTCTCCGTGCCCGACATCGGGACCTCCTCCTGTAAGAACTGAATTGGTCTCGACCGGCACCTGCTCCCGATCACCGCACCCAAACCTCATGCATGTCACCGGCGATCGGGCGGCGCGGTTCGCCTCCCGTGCCGCTGCAGGCCAGGCAGGACGACGCGTCGCCCAACGAACTCCCCCGAACATCGCACGCATGACCGAAGGTCGGTGGGGCATACGGCGCCTCGGAGGTTGATATCTATGGTTCCCCTGCTTCTCGTTCTTCTGCTCGTGCTCATCCTGTTCGGCGCCGGCTTCGCACTGAACGTCCTGTGGTGGGTTGCCGTCGTGGTACTGGTCCTGTGGCTGATCGGGTTCGTCGCCCGACCGAAGGGAAGCAGCGGCCGCTGGTACCGCTGGTAACGACACCACGCATCCCCGAACCGCATGGCCGTGGGCCCACTACCCGAGGGAAGGTGGGCTCACGACCATGTGTGCAGACAACTAGCCCTCCACGATCTCCGGACGCGCCCTGGTGGTGAAGCAGCACGGAGAGGCCAGGCATGCCTCCGGGGGGCGAGGGCCGACCTCCACATCCAGGCGCTCCCACAGATGGCGGTCGAGCCTCCGTCGGCACACCGTCCCGGGAGGCCGACGAGGACCTCCCCGTGATCTGTCTGCGCGGGCGGGAGCGTTTCGCCCCGGGCCGCTCCGGAGTCCGGCACCAGAGTCATCGACGCCATCGGGCAGGGGCCGGAGTCCCCCTGGCCCGACCGAGGAGTGCGGTATGACCGACAGAGACCACCCGCTCGCCATCGCAGCAGGCGCCGCTACAAGACACGGCACGCCGGAGGAGCGGATCCACCGCATTCGCCGACGTCTGGAGCGGCTCATCGGCATCGCGGCCACCGAGGGGAACTCGGTACGGCCCCTGCGCAACGGGGACGAGATCTTCGCCGGGATGCTCCACGCGATCGGAAGCGCCCGCCACACCATCGACATGATGACCTTCGTGTACTGGCGGGGCGAGATCGCACGGCGCTTCGCCGACGCCCTGACCGACCGGGCGCGCGCGGGGGTGAGAGTGCGGCTGCTCCTGGACGGTTTCGGCAGCCGCCTGATCGAGCAGGACCTGCTGGACCGGATGAGCGAGGGCGGGGTAGAGGTCGCCTGGTTCCGCAAACCGCTCTACCTCTCCCCCCTGAAGCAGAACCACCGTTGCCACCGCAAGGTCCTCGTGGTCGACGAGGAGACGGCCTTCACCGGAGGTGTCGGAATCGCCGAAGAATGGTGCGGTGACGCACGCAACCCCGGCGAGTGGCGGGACACCCACGTCGAAGTGCACGGGCCCGCCGTCGACGGCATCGCCGCCGCCTTCGCACAGAACTGGGCCGAATGCCACGCGGAACTCTTCGACGAGCACGACCGGTTCGTCAGCCACGAGCCCAGCGGGGGCGCCATCGTGCAGGTGGTCCGCGGCTCGGCCAGCTTCGGCTGGCAAGACATGCAGACCCTGATGCGCGTGATTTTCGAGTCGGCTGAGGAACGAGTCCGTCTCGCGACCGCCTACTTCGCCCCCGACACCTACTTCGTCGACCTGCTGTGTGCGACGGCCCGGCGCGGCGTCGAGGTCGAGCTTCTCCTGCCAGGCCCCCACACCGACAAGCGAGTGTGCCAGCTGGCCGGTCAGCACCACTACGAAGCGCTGATCGCCTGCGGCGTACGCATCCACGAATACCAGCCGACCATGATGCACGCGAAGGTCATGACCATGGACGGAGTCGTCTCCCTGATCGGCTCCACCAATTTCAACCGCCGGTCCCTCGATCACGACGAAGAGGTCATGCTCGCGGTCATGGACACCGAGTTCACCTCCACCCTCGACACACACTACGACGAGGACCTCAAGGCCAGCGAGCCGATACATCCGGACCGCTGGAGGCGGCGCTCGCTGCTGCGACGAGCCGGAGAGGCCGCGGTACGCCCCATCCGCCACTACCTGTAACCACACCCGACGAACACGGAGCTCCGGCCCATCGCCGACCCGGGCACGGCTCCGGCTGCTTCAGGAACCCCGCCTTCGTCCATGGTCACTCCGCCGTGCACGTCGATCACGAGTACCCCTGTGCGGACGGACACGGCGTCCACCCCCTGCTGGAGCACCGCCCCCGCGTGTCCATCGAGGCTTACCCCCGCTCTGCTCAGGACCGAGCTGCCCCAGCACTGAAGATCCGTAGTGATCACGCGCACGCCTTCCCCTCGTACGCATCAAAGCCACACGCACGCACCCTGGCACTCACTCGTGTCGGTGACGCGCGCTGAACCCCGGCCGGCATCGTGCGGCGCACCTGCGGCCAGCGGGCTGGCGGCGTCGACAAACGTCATGCCGTGCCCTCGAGGCTGCCTCAGGGACATGTGAAGGCGGGGGGGTGGAGTGTGGGGGGCGATCCCAGGCGTGCGGGAGCGGTCCGCCGGGCCTGAGAGACTGCTGGGTATGGATATCCAGCGCAGGAACAATGTCACGGTCACCGGCAATCCCCATGGCCCGACGGTGGTTCTGGCGCACGGGTTCGGCTGTGACCAGAACATGTGGCGCCTTACCGTCCCTGCCTTGGTCAAGGACTACAGGGTGGTGCTTTTCGACTACGTGGGCTCGGGGCGCTCGGATCTCTCCGCGTTCTCCGAGACCCGCTATGCGTCGCTCAGCGGCTACGCGCAGGACGTGGTGGACGTGTGTGATGTGCTCGACCTTCGAGGCGCGGTGTTCGTGGGGCATTCGGTTTCCGCGATGATCGGTGTGCTGGCCGCCCAGATCTCGCCGGAGCGGATCGGGGCGTTGGTGATGGTGGCGCCCTCCCCCCGGTACATCGACGACGAGGGATATCGGGGCGGGTTCAGCGCGCAGGACATCGAGGAGCTGCTCGATGCGCTGGAGTCGAACTATCTCGGGTGGTCGGCGGCGATGGCCCCGGTGATCATGGGGAACGGGGAGCGGCCCGAGCTCGGTGAGGAGCTGACCAACAGCTTCTGTGCCACCGACCCGGCGATGGCACGCGTCTTCGCCCGCACCACCTTCCTGTCCGACTCGCGGGAGGACCTCAAGAAGGTGAGCGTGCCGACGCTGGTGCTGGACTGCACCCAAGATGCCATCGCCCCGCGCGAGGTCGGCGCCTTTGTGCACCGGACGATCCACGGCTCGACGCTGCTCACCCTGGACGCGACCGGGCACTGCCCGCACATGTCCGCGCCCGAAGCCACCAACGAGGCGATCACCGGTTTTCTGGCAGGCCTGCGTTGATGTGCCGCACGGGTCAGCACAGCGACCCGCACGACGCCGACGACGAGGACATCTCGGGCGCGGCGTTCGCCGCGCTGCTGGAGGACAGTGCCGAGGAGCTGTACGAGTGCGCGCCGTGCGGGTACCTGTCCACCCTGATGGACGGGACCATCGCGAAGATCAACACGACGCTGCTCGACTGGCTTGGTCTGGACCGGGAGATGGTGGTGGGCCGGCTGAGGTTCACCGACCTGCTGACCGTGGGGGGCAAGCTGTATCACGAGACGCACTTCGCGCCGCTGCTGCGCATGCAGGGCGAGATCGGTGGCGTCGCCCTGGAGATGAAAACTGCCGACGGCGCCCGGATGCCGGTGCTGGTCTCGTCCGTGATCAAGCGCGGCGCCTCGGGTGAGCCCCTGCTCATCCGCACCTCTCTCTTCGATGCCCGCGACCGCCGCGCCTACGAAGAGGAACTCCTGCGGGCCCGCAAGGCCGCCGAGGAAGCACACCGGCAGGCCGAAGCCGACCGGGCGCGCCTTCAGGACGCGCTCGCCGTACTCCAGTCATCGCTGCTGCCCGACACCCTGCCGCCCATACCCGGCATGGAGAGCACGGCGCACTACCGGACCGCCTCACCCGACCGGCTCGGCGGCGACTTCTACGACGTCTTCCCCCTCGACACCACCCGCTTCGCCTTCTTCCTCGGTGACGTATGCGGCAAGGGCCCGCAAGCCGCTGCAGTCACCTCGCTCACCCGTTATTCCCTGCGCACCGCAGCCCTCCACGACCCCGACCCCGTCTCCACTCTCACGACTTTGAACAGGGTTCTTCACGAGCGCTACAGCGGCGGCGACCCCCGCTACTGCACCGCCATCTTCGGCACCCTTGAACCGCAGCCGAACACCGGGCAGGTCACTGTCCGCCTCGCCTCCGGCGGCCACCCGCCTGCCCTGGTCCTGCGCGCCGACGGCACGGCCGACTTCCTCCCCACCCCCGGCGGTCTTCTCATCGGCATCCTGCCCACCGCCCCCTTCACCCCTGCCACCACCACCCTGGGCCCCGGCGACACCCTCCTGCTCTACACCGACGGCCTCACCGAAGCACGCACCGGCGAAAGCCGGACCGACCTGTACGGAGACGAAGCCCTGCGCGCGTTCGCCACCGACCACGCCGGCCGGTCCCCGGCCGCAGTCATGGAGGCGCTGACCGGACTGCTGGACGACTTCGGCGACGGCCTCGACGACGACACCGCCCTCCTTGCCCTTGGCGTCCCCGCCCTTGAGGAGTCGGTATGAGCCCACTCGACATCGCGGTCCGGGACACTCCGAAAGGGCCGGTGGTGGAAGTCATCGGGGACCTCGACTTCGACACCTCGGCAGCCCTCCGCGCGCTCCTCGAAACCCTTCCGCTGGAGCGGGGCCACAGGCTCGTCCTGGATCTCGCCCGCATGGAGTTCTGCGACTCCAGCGGCATCAGTGCACTGATCGCCGCCCGCAACCACGCCCATGCCGTCGGAGCCGACATTGCGCTCGCCGCGGTTCCGGCCCATGCTCTTCGCGTCCTGCGCGTCGTCGGGCTGGACCAGGTCTTCCCGCTCCATCCCGACGCCGAATCCGCGTTCGCGCCCTGACCTCAGAGCCCCGGGCTGTGTTGGAAGCTTTGGGCTGCAAGGGCGCCGCACATATTCGTGACACCCAAGACGGACCGTCGCAGGGCGAGGTCGATGCGCCGCTGGCCGCGCAGTGTCGGAAGGCTGCCGGTGGGGACATCGACCTGTCGTAGCAATGTAGGGGGCGTGAGGAACCGTGGGACTGGGGCGGGCAGGCCATGAATGTGCGGCCCCACCCGCCTCCCGACCACTCCGAGCTCCCGGGAGCCCGCCATGCTCTCCGCACCTCAGGTCCCGCAGTGGGACGTCCACCGGCTGCTGCCTCCTGCCGGGGGCAAGAATTTCCTGGTCACCGGCGGATGCATGAACGGAACCCTTCGTGCAGGCAATTTTGACGCCTGCCCGAGTGGGCGGGCTGAATGGCCGTGATCTGCTAGTACGCCGTTCAATTCACCAGAACAGTGCCTGCACGGATCATCAGTCATGCGGCCGCGGTTCGCGACCCCGCCGATCCGGTCCCGCCGAGGACGCAGCGACGCAAGCCGAGCGAGCTCCACGGCTGGCACGTACGGCTGACCGCACAGCGCGCCACCGAGCCGGTCCCCCACCCGCAGCAGGGCGACACGGGTAGCTTCTTGTGCGGCTGCGCGCCGACCGCCGTGCCGGTGTCTGCGTGCCCGCATCCGGGCCGGACTGAGGCAAGGCCCTTGAGGACTCCCGCCGCAGCCTGCGGCCTCACCCCGTTGCACGACATCGTGCGCACCCGGCAGGTGCGGCTCGTCGCACGCGGCTCCGGCCGTCGACCAGTCCACGGACTCCGCACGGGACGAGACCCGCTTCGTCGACCTCGGCGACGGCTTCCGGCCCCGCCGGTGACCGCTGACCGGGCGGTGCGGCTGCACCCCGGCCGCCGCGAAGACGCCTACCGGGCTCCCCCGCACCCGCCAGGGAAACGGTCCGCGACGTCCTCGACATCATGCTGCAGTCCCGTGGGGCCGGCCGCAGGGGAACACCGGCGCCCCTGAGGGCGAAAACGAGCGCGCCGAAAGCATCGGGCAACCGTCCGCCGTCTGCGTGATCAACCGGTCTCTCCCGGCACCTGTCCGTACCGGACATCGTCTGGATCGGTGAGCAGCACCAAGAACGGGCCTCATGACCGGCCGAACAGTTCCCAGCAGCCGCTGATGGACAGCACGGATCGGGGTACACGGGCGTGCATGTCGACGAAGACTGAACGCCTCATGCTCTTGCGGGCCGCACGGCAACTGCGCCGGGTTCGCGACTTCTACTCGGCCGGCGTCCTCCTGTGGGCGGCAGCCGCGGCCTGGACCGGACGGACCCATCCCGGAAGTCGGCAGATGTGGGTCTCCCTTCTCCTCCTGGGAGTTTTCGCCGGCCTGCTCGCCACTGCCTCCGTCTGGCTGCGGCGCTTCCAGACCGCCCCGGGCGACAAGCCCGCACACCACGCCGCCCCTGGCCGCGCACGCACGCATCGCACCGCCCCCGGGCGCGCACGCACGCATCACGTCGCCTCGTGACGCGTACCCCATCCACCTCACATGAACGCCTGAGATCAGAGCCGCGACACACCAACTCTCCACTGCGGCCCGATGCCATGTCAGAAGCCTCCCGGACCAAGGTCATCACCGAGGATGAGGCAAGCAGAGCGACGCACACACTCCGTCCCACGCGAGGAGCCCCCATGACCACGTTCGTCATCACCGTTCCCGGCACGTTCACCTCGGACATCACCGACTCCCAGCGCGCCGCCCTCGAACGGAAACTGTCCCCCCAGCACACAGACGTGAGCGAGAACGAGGGCGTGAACCTGCTGACACTCAACGAGGACGGCACGTTCGCCATCCGACTCGAGGTCGAAGCCGCCGACCGCTACGAGGCCAAACTCGACGCGACGAGGCTCGTCTCGACCGCACTGCAGGAGGCAGGAATCGCGGAAGCCGACGCCCCACTCGCACAGCCGGCCGTCACAGGCATCGACAGCGACCTCTGACCTGCCGGAGAACAGCCGACTCGGCCTACAGGGGGACTGATACGGAAGCTTACGGACACCACCCTGCGGTAGGAGCCCGGGCACGTTGGGCTAGATGCGGCGGTGCTGTTCTTCATCGCCTTCCTCATCAACGCGGCTCCGCCTCCCGTCCGCGTCTTGACCGGAACTTCGCCCGCTTCGTCTGACTGCCGCGAGCGTCACGCGGTCGAGTGCGGGTTGCCCGCTCCGAACGACACGGGGTCGACGCTGCCGGCGTGGATGAACGCAACGGCCTCGACGGCGCCCGCGGTGGGCAGCGGCATCCCGGACAGAGCTGCGGGTCCCGGGCCATCCGGTACGCGGCCGTGTGCCGCAGGTCGTGGAGCGGCTGCCCGGGCCGAAGAGCTGCTGACGAGCCGCCAGCGTGAGTGCAGGGGCGGAGAACAGCAGCGCGGGGACTCTTCATCACCCGTCGACGATGGGCAGGTTGTGCCACCAGTGACCGCATCCGCCGCAGCAGATGCGTTCGCGGCGCCGTTCGTCCGCGACCGCGAGTACCGCGACCAGCAGCCGGAACGCCTTGCGGCGCTCATCGGCAGGGGTGAGGCCGGCGATTTTACCCAGTTGCTGGTCGATCGGGCCGCGGGTGATCAGAACTGCAGGTGTGTGCGTCGGGCGCAGCCCGGCACGGCGGATGCTCTCAGGTCCGTCTTCGGTGACGGCGCGGGCCTGGACGCAGTGATGGCGCAGGAACAGGAGTATCTCGGCCTGCTCCTTCGGGCCGTGAGTGTCGAACCACTCGCTGCCCTGTGACATTGGGCGCAGACCTTGGGCGAGTTGGTTGAGGATGATGTCTCGCTCGGTCATGATCAGCTATCGGAATCCAGCGAGGCGAAGACCTCAGCGGTCTCGTCGACGAAAGCGCAAAGTTGCTGCACGGCCTGCTGGCAGTCTTGCGGGTCGAGGGCCGCCACGGCCCGGACTTCGAGCCATCGACCCCATGGGCCGCCCGGGGCGTGGAACCGTGCTGCGTACTCGGATCCGAGCATCTCATCGAGGTACAGGAGCGTCCCGAGGACGACTGCCTGGTCGTAGTCGAGGTCGGGACGCGACAAGTAGTGATCGAGGTATGCACTGAGGAGTTCGGCGTCCGCTGCAGTACCGAACTTCGCAAGGGCGACGCAGTATGCCGCGCCCGCGTACGGCCCCTCGCTGGCCAGTAGGAGCTGGCCTATGAGCTCGCGGTACTCGGACCTGTGGGCCACAGCGACCATCCAGGCGGCAGTCTTGCGCTCGCGCCATCCACCCTCGAAGAGGACGTCGAGCTCCGCCGGAGTGATTTCGTACGCAGCCTGAGCCAGACCCCGCACGAACGCGGAGCGCTCGACCGGGCTCAACCGGAAAACGCTCCCGCCCAACCGAAGGTATCGCCGATCAGGCGTGACGAACCGCCGAACCAGACCCTGCAACTCGGGATCACTCCTGACATCACGCATAGCCGCATCCTGGCCCGAGACGGACCGCATCTGCCACAGGTTTGCCGACTGCTTCAACGGACCCTGATTACTGGTTCAGAGAAGTCACCGGACCAAAGCTGATGGCGCCGTTCCACATCGCTCGGGGCATCGGGTCGTGCTCCTTGCGGGGCATCGGGTCGTGCTCCTTGGGGACGCCCCCTGGGGTCCGCCCTCAGGCTATGCAGACTCCCGCCGTGATCGGATGCCCCGGCAAGGTGGACGCGGCCATGACCACCTGCGGGGACTGGTTCCTGTGCCTGCCTTGCGAGGCCGAGAACTTCTCGGGCTACCTGGGCGCACACCTCCAGCCCCGCCTCCCCGACACCTCCCGGGTCGTGTGCGGTACGTAGAGACAGTCAGTCGTTTGGTGGCATCGGTGAGTCGACTTTACGGCGTAGATATCCAGCTCTACGGGCGCAAGCCTCCCAAGGTTCCGACGAACCCGCGCCCCCTTACGATCACGTCCATGACAACCACACCGTCTGCCCCTGTCCTGCGCGGCCGCGGCGGCACCGTTCTCCGTTATGAGGATGACGCACTGACGCTGCGCCGCGGGGACGAAGAGACATGCCTACCTCTGCGGGCAGTTCGGGACGTCGTACCGGACGGCCGGGCCGTGACTGTGAAGCTGCGGGTCCCGGCCGGAGCCACGCCCGTCGTCCACCGGTTCGAGGGCAGCAACGCGGCCGCGGTCAGCCTGTTCGCGACGGCGGTGGGCACGGCTCTGGCCAGGCTGCCGGAGTCGGACCCGTCCTTCGACGGCGCCGCGCTGGTGACGACCCGCTCCCTGCGGACTCCGCCCACGCCCCTTACACCCGTCAGCGCAGGCGCGCAGGCACGAGCCGGGGTGTGGCTCCTGGTCACCCTCGCACCCGGTCTCGCGACGCTTATCGGGACGAGCGTGCTGTTCGTCATGCACGGGGAGCCGGGCATGCTCCTGCTTGCGGTGCCGATGGGAATCGTGACGGTGCTCTTCAACGCCGCGAGCGGCGTCACGGCACAGCGGGCCACGAAGATGTGGCTCCTCCCGTGGCGCGGCATCACGGTGATGGCCGTGCGCACCAGTCCGGACGGAAAGAGGGGGATCTACGAGTACACGGACCCGAGCGGCAAGACCCACAGCTACTACCGGGACGCGTACGCGAGCGAGATCGAGATCTGCTACCACCCGGGCGACCCCGCGGAGAGCGTCGGTGTCTACCCCGTCTACATGCGCGTGCTGGCCACGCTCGGAGCGCTGGTGCTGTGGGCCGTGACGGCGGGCCTCATCTTCGTGGCGATCACGGCCGCCACCGAGTGACCGTCACGTGCGGAATGCAGGGCGTCGTAGCCAACGCGGTGAGGCACCCTGCTCATCGGCGGGAGCATGGCCGGCAACGGCAGGTCGACAGACGGGCGGCCTTGGGGACCGCCCACCGACCCTGGTGCGGACGGAAGCAGCGACAGCCGTCAGGTGAGCGGCTCCGGCGCGGGTACCGGTCCAGGCAGTGGACCGGGATGGGGACCTGGCTCCGGGCGCGGGCCGCCTGGCTGGGGGTCCGGCTCGGGCTGCGGTGGAGCCGGCGGCACGGGGTCAGGGCCGCCCGGCGCGGGTACCGGACCGGGTACCGGTCCCGGCTGCGGGCCAGGACCAGGTCCAGGGGCAGGGGTGGGGCTCGGCGGGACCGGGTCGTTGGGCGGCGTACCCATCGTCGCCTCTGTGTGGCCGCGATCGGGACTCGGCTCCGGCGGTGGGGCCGGCGGGCCGGGAGGGACCGTATTCGTAGGGGGCGCCAGCTGCGGCTCCCACGGGCCTGGACAAGTCGGAGGGGCGGTCTGGACGTCGCTTCCCATGATCACACCAGCTCGCTAGGTCGGGATGGATGGAGCTCTCTCCCCATTCGGGTGCCCGAGGAGGCCCCTCTCATGCACTCGCCCGTCTCCCGGCAGGCATACATGCATGCGATTCGGGAGGTACCCCAGTCGAGGCGAGGTACCGACGCGACGCAACGACCTGCTCCCCGCCTTCAACGTGACGGGGAGCTTCGGTTCCCGGGCGAAAGCCACTGAGGGCGTAGCACCTGCACGAGGCGCCAGATCGAACCTCGGCCACACCACTCGCCACGTCCGAACCACGTTCCCGCCTCCGCTTCGAGAGCCGCCTACTGACAGCCGGTACCCTTTCCGCCGAGGCCCAGCGCCACCCCGCCCTCCACATGCGGCGGCGAGGGTTGACGCCTGACGCTGACACCGGCCACTCCCCCGCCGCGGTTCGCCGTCTGCTCGCATCCCGTACCGTCCACAGGCACGGAGTCCGGCTCCCGCAGCAGACGACCTGGAGGCCGGCGATGATCCAGAGTGCGCCACAAGGCAGAGGTGGATCGGGGGGCTGAGGGCCTGTTCGCAGACCACGCCGTCGCGGTCGAAATGCAAGCTGCCAGTCCGCTGAGTGAGCCGGCTGGCGAGGGCCGCCAAGAGGAGCAAGCAGCGGCCATCCTCATCAGGGGTGGACCGGCGAAACCGCCTGCCAGGCGAAAGCCCAGGCTGGTGCCGGCGGTCGGCTGCCTCGGCTGCCTCGGGTGCGCGAAACGGCCGGAACACTCGCCGGCTCAGTGCACGATCGGTTCCGGGGTCCAGGGGCAGGCAGGCCCCTCGTCCTGCAGGGGTGCGGGGTGAGGGGCAGGCAGGCCCCTCGTCCTGCGGGGGTGCGGGGTGCTCCTGGCCGTCCAAGCCGCGTGATCTACTGAGACGGTTCTGTGGACCTGTCAATCCGAGGCGCGAAGGGTGCAACCGTATGCGAAGGCAGGACCCGGCGCGAGCCACACCGACAGTCACTGCTCCCGCTGTCGGTGAACTCGGCAGCTACGTGGTGGACGAGGCTGGGCGGATCGTCTCGGTCAATGACTGCGCCCTGAAGCTGCTGCGCCTCACTCTCGAGGCCGCGCTAGGCCGCGACCACCACGAGCTGCTGCATCGCGACTCCGGCGGCAACACCGGCCCCCGGGCGCTGTGCCCGGTCATGCACGCGGTTTTGTCTCGCGCCGCGTGCAGCGGCGAGGGCCTGTGCTTCCTCCGCGGAGACGGCCTGCTGCTGCCGGTCCACTGGACTGCCATCCCCTACCCTGCCGCGAACGACTCCGGCACGCTGGTGCTCTTCCACCCCTGTCCGGTCGAGGTGACCGCCGAGGCCGAGGGCACACTGCCGGAGCTCGACCGCCTCGCTCTCCTCGCCGAGACCACCACCTCCCTGACCTCGACGCTGAACGAGCAGGAGACCGTCGACCGGCTGGCGCACCTGGTGCTTCCCCGTCTGGCCGACTGGATGATCGTGGACCTCATAGCGGACGGCGGTGACATCCGACGCACCCACGCCGTCGAGCACCAGGCAGGCCGTCTACTCAGGCACCCGGAGCTGGAGGGGCCGATCCCCGCCGTCACTGCGCAGTCCCCCCTGCCTCTGTCACGGGCCCTGCGCGGCAGCGGCGCCTCCCTGGCCGGGCCGCAGGTCTACCAGGGCGAGCCCGACTCCGGTATCGCCGTGGTCCAGCACGAGCTGTTCGCCGCCACCGGCATGCACTCGGCTGCCATCGCCCCGATCCGCGGCCCGCGCGAAGTCCTGGGTGCCCTCACCCTGGGCCGCGGCGACAACCCTGTGCCGTTCGCCACCCGTGACCTGTCGCTGTTGGAAGACATCACACGCCGCGCTGGACTGGCCATCTCCAACTCACGTCTCTACCAGCGCCAGCGCCGGATCTCCGAAACCATGCAGCGCCACCTGCTGCCTCGCCTGCCCGATGTACCAGGGGTGGAGCTGCATGCGAGCTACCTGCCTGCGCCCGACGCCTCGCAGGTCGGAGGCGACTGGTACGACGCGTTCCCGCTTCCCGACGACACAACCGGCCTGGTCATCGGCGATGTCGCCGGCCACGATCTGGAGGCGGCCGCCCGGATGGCGCAGCTGCGCAACATGCTCCGTGCCCTGGCATGGTCCGAGCCGCACCCGCCCAACGCGGTCGGTCAGCTCGATCAGGTGATGGCGCGCGCCGCCGACCTGTCCACAGCCACCCTCGTCCTGGGCCGCCTCGCCTTCTCCACGCAAGCCGGCTGGACCTGGGAGTGGACCAACGCCGGCCATCCGCCGCCCCTGCTGCTCACCCACGACGGCCGCGCCGAATACCTGCACACTCCGCACAGTGTGCTCCTGGGCACCGGCATCAGCGTCGCCCGGGGACGGGACCGCGTCCACCTGCCGCCCGGCTCGACCTTGCTCCTGTACACCGACGGGCTTATCGAGTCCCGGAAGCACGGCATCGACCACGGTCTCGCCCGACTCCGCCGCTACGCCGCGGCTGCCGCCCATCACACTCTCGGCGTCCTCTGCGAACGGCTCATCGACGAGGTCCGGCCTTCGGACAACGACGACGACGTCGCCCTCCTCTCCGTGCGTGTACCCGCCGTCGACATGCCATCCAACACCTGACCGACCGGCACTCCACGGCACGGGAGCGGCGAAGCATCGTTTCGCGGCCACCTGTTGTGATTCTGTTCGCGCAACGGCTTGCGCCGGGACCCGGGACGAGCACCATCGGCCGGGCCGCGCACCTGGATAGAACGTTGGCGAGCCGAATCGGTGAGTGCTCGCGGTCGGGTGCCGGGTCGCTGGTGTGGGTGAGGTGCACGGCGAGGCCAGCCCGGTGAAGCGGTTGGCGGTCCACGATGCCGTTCATGATCGATTGGATGAGTCCGACTCCGCTGGACGCGGGCGGCACCACGGTGGGCTGCACCGGGGAGCATCCCGGCTTCGCAGACCCGGCCTACGTGCGCCGCAGGAAATCTGATCGCCGAACGGGCGGAAAGCCACCCGGTGGGGAAACCCTCACCTGAGGTGCACTACACCGACGCCGAGCATGCCACCTGGCGCGCCCTGCACGGCGCGCTGCTGCGCGCGCAGGACCTCGGGGCCTGCCGGGAAGTTCTGGGGGCCCGGGGCGTCGCGCCGATTCCGGCCGTCGGTGTCCCACAGCACGAGGAGGTCTCCAACCGGCCGCCGGCCCTGACGGGCCTCCGCTTCACCCTGGCAGGCGGGATCGTTGCGAACAAGCGTTTCTGGGCCCGACGGCCAAGGGGTATGTCCATGCCGTGCCGTACGTACGGCATTCAGCGATGCCCCTGTACACGCCGGAACCGGACGTCCTGCACGACGTGTTCGGGCACGGCATCCATCTCGCCGATCCGTTCTTCACCGACCTCTATCGCACGGTGGGCCGGGCCGCGGCCCGGGTGGACACGGCCGACGCGCTGGATCTCCGACAGCGACAGGGCCACCGTCGGGCGGGAGCCGCGCGCGTCGTCGCCGGCCTGTTCGGCTGAGTCAACCGGGATCGGGTTCGTCGTGGATGGTCAGTGCTCCGGCGAGGTCGAGGTCGGCGACGGTGCCATGTGCCCCGGCGCGGACGAGCAGCACCGCGCCGAGCGCGGTGCTCCAGAACGTCCTGGCTTCCACGTTGAGCGGCCGGCGAGCTCTCCAGCCGCGACTGTCGATGAGCTGGCTTACGAAGCGTTCGGATTGCCGGAACAGCAACTGAAGGTGCTGGTCGACCACGGGGGCGAGTTCGGGCTTGGAGATCCCGGCGGCGAGTGCTCGCGTGACTGACGGGAGCGAGGGCATGGCCAGCACGGCGCGGGCGATGTTGCGCCGGAACGTCGCCGCATCGGGGGCCTGGCGACCGATGCGCTCGATCCGTCGGGCGTCGTGCAGCAAGCCGAGAAAGGCGGCGTGCACGAGGAGCGAGTCCTTGGAGCCGAAGTGGTACGTGACCTGGTTGGGGAAGACGCCTGCCGCGTTCGCGATCTCCGCGACACTCACCTCGGCGCCGGGCCGTTCCATGCAGAGCCGTGCAGTCGCCTCGATCAGCCGGTGCCTCGTCGCGCGACCTCGGTCACGCGACCGTGCCGACGTTGATCGGACTTCGGTTCGCTTCTTGTCCACACACAAATTGTATGTGATACAACAAGGACGTTGACTTGTATCGCATACAAGAAGGTAGAGGGCATGCACGGGACTGAAGTCGTCGTGACCGGACTCGGCGCGATCACACCACTCGGGGCAGACGTGGCGTCCACCTGGGACGCCCTGCTTGCCGGCAAGTCCGGCATCCGCGGCGGCGTCCTACGTGGCCACGAAGGTGTCGGCCTTCCCGACATCGTCGCGGGGACGATGGCGGTCGACCCCGCGGAGTCGCTGCTTCCGGCGCAGGCCAGACGGCTCGACCGTTCGCAGCAGGCGGCCTTGGCCGCAGCGGCCGAAGCCTGGGCCGATGCCAGCGCCCCAGAAGTGGACCCGGACCGGCTCGCAGCGGCGATCGGCACGGGGATCGGCGGCGTACGGACGCTGCTGAAGGAAGACGACGTACTGGAGGCGGCCGGGACGCGGCGCGTCTCACCACGCACGGTCCCGATGCTCATGCCCAATGCGGCGGCGGCGCTGATCAGTATCGAATACGGTGCACGGGCAGGGGTCTACACGCCCGTCTCGGCCTGCTCCTCGGGTGCCGAGGCGATCGCTCTGGGAGCCAGGCTCATCCGTGCTGGCGAGGCGGACGTGGTCATCGCGGGCGGGACCGAGGCCGCCATCACACCGATCACCGTCGCCGGCTTCGCCCAAGCACAAGCACTGTCGCGGCACACCGTCGAACCCGCCTCCGCGTCCCGGCCGTTCGCCGCGGACCGCAGCGGATTCGTCCTCAGCGAAGGCGCGGCTGTCGTGGTGCTAGAAAGCGCCGAGCACGCCGGCGCCCGGCGCGCGCGCGTCCACGCGGTGCTCGCCGGCGCCGGCATCGCAGCCGACGCCCACCACATCACGGCACCCGCCGCGGACGGCTCCGGTCAGATCTCGGCGATGCGCAAAGCCCTCGCGCAAGCCGGTCTGACTCCCGAGCAGATCAGCCACATCAACGCCCATGCCACCGGGACTCCGATCGGCGACATCGCCGAGGCACACGCCATCGGGGAGGTCTTCGGCCGCGCCACCGTGACAGCTCCCAAGGCGGCACTCGGTCACCTCTTCGGCGCCGCCGGCGCGATCGAAGCACTCATCGCCATCCTCAGCGTGGAGCACGGCGTCATCCCTCCGACCCGGAACCTCACCGCGGCCGGCATCGCTCCCGACATCGATCTCGATGTCGTCACAGAGCGACGAGACGTCCCCCAGGAGGCCGTGCTCAGCAATTCCTTCGGCTTCGGCGGGCAGAACGTCTCGCTCATAGTCACCGGCGCACGGCCTTCTCCGGCCGGGTCCCGCTGAGGGCGGCGGGCCGCGAAACGGGTGCGAGGGCTTAGTCGGTATCGATGCCGCGTGCGGCGAAGACCTCCGCCGCGTCCGGCACGGCCAGGACGCCGTCCTCCACGAAGGTGACCTCCCGCAGGTTGGGCAGCAAGGCGAGGTCGTCGAGCGAGCGGACGTCGAACAGGTCGTCCTCGCCGTCCCAGGCGGGGGCGCAGTGTCGGAAGACGTCCGCCCCGGCGTCGAAGCACAGCTCCTCGACGCGGGCGAGCAGCTCGGCCGGGATGTCCAGGGCCTCGAAATGGGCCCGGGACTGCGGCAGTACCTTCGCGTGGAGGCCGTTCTTCAGGGCGTAGGAAGCGGGGTCGGCGATGCCCCGCTCGGCCAGCCGCGCGGGCAGGTCGTAGACGGGGAGGAGCGGCTTGGGGCCGTACATGAGCTGCTCGATGACGAGCAGCTTGAGGTTGAAGTCGCGGAACTGGCGCATGGGACATGGGTACCACAGAGGTACGACACGGGTCCTCCGCTTAGGAGCGTCTTTCCGATCATCGGATCGCTGGTCCGGTCGTGAGAGATGGGGAGATTCCTGACGCCGCGTGGGCGGTGATCGAGCCGTTACTGCCGCCTGGGGGCCGGGCCGGTGGCCGGTGGCCGTGGCGGGATCACCGCCAGGTCGCATCGTGTCCAAGTACCGCACCGGGCTGGCCTGGAGGGACCCATCAAGGCCACCGTCCCCGAACGCGTTGACCAACTCACCGCCGCGAACGGCGCCGCGAACGGCCGTGCGGGTTCCACAAGACGCCTACCCGCGCCGCAACGTCGTAGAACGGCGCTTCCACCGCCTCAAACTATGGCGCGGCATCGCCACCCGCTACGACAAACATCCCGACCGCTACCTCGCCGCCATCACCCTCGCCAGTACCCTCACCTGGCTCGGCCGATGACCGACAAGACGCTGCCTGGGATCTGTCCGGGCGACCACGCGTGGGGGTGGATACAACTGATCCTGCCTCGACATATACAAGCCCTGGAAGGCTGGAGGATGGCCTATCGTCGCCGTATGACGGCGACAGACGGCGCTGAGATCGCCTCCGACGATGTCCTGACTCTGCTGGTCCAGCGCATTCCTGAAACCCGGCGTCTGGTCGAGGAGAAGCACGGGCTGCGGCAGGACGAAGCGCCGCCGACAGTCGACACAGGGGACGATCTGTACGGGAACCTGCTCAACCTCTTGACGAGGCCGGTCCTCCAGCCGGCCCTGGAACGTGCGGAACCGGACAGCGACCTGCTGTGGCGATGTTTCGGCTTCGTGGAGGACGTCTACGCCGACACCAGCGAGTATCGGCGCGGAGCCGTCTATTTCCAGGTTCTGGAGTGCCTGCTTGAGGCAAGGCCGTACCTGGAGAACGCCATCCCCTACCTGCGAGGGCCGGTTCGGGAGGCGGTCTCGCACATGCTCATGCACTACGAGGTCGAGGGCTACGAACACGGCCTGCCCTCGACCTGAACGAACAACGAGGGAGCAGCCGTTTGTCCCCCGGGTGATCATGTGTGGAGCCAGACAGTGAGGGGATCGCCTTGGCCGGCCCCGGGACCGTTCGGCGCGACCGGCGACCGGCACCGCCTTCGCCGAGGACTTCGCCGCCACCTGGCGGCAGGCCGATCTGCTGTGCCGGGCCCCACCAGGCGGTCGCACCGTGCGGACACGCCATGGCGACGCCATGCTCCTGTCGGAGTTCCTCCTCACCGCGTCGTGGAGGTCGCCGTCCACGGCCTCGACCTTGCCGACGCACTCGGACACGAAGGACCTCGGCGCCCGTCCGTAACCCCGTCTCGTACGAGGACCTGTGCGGTGTGGTGAAGTCGGGTGGGTCGAGTTCGACGAGCGGCGGCCGGTCGTACCGCTGCCGGGAGACGGCGCGTCCGGGATCCGGGTGGAACTGTGGGAACGAGGCCCGAAGGTGGCCCAGTCGGCCCACATGGAATTGGCCTGTGTGAGCGGGCAGTCGCACAGTAGCGTAGGCGTAATGACAACAAGATCCACTTCGGCTGACCGGCCCACGTCCGTGGCCTTGTCCGAGGCGCCGACGCGTCAGGCCCGTAACTCCGCCGCCTTCTGGATCGCCACCGGGCGATCCCGGGGCCATGAGATCGTCCGGCGCCGCGGATTCGTCGCCGTCGACGGCGACGAGCGTGCCGGCACGCGGGTCCTGATCCAGGAACCCGGCCTCGACCCGGGCGAACTGGCCGAGCTGAGCGAGCTGGTCCGCCGGGCCGTGGGCCCGGTGAACGCCGAGGATCCGTTCGGCTCGACCGACCTCAGCCACCTGGGCATGCGCAACTGGCAGATGCCGGTCATGCTGCGCCCGCCCGGGCCGGTCGACACACCGGCGCTGGAGGTGATCCGGGTGCGGCGGCCCGAGGACCTCCGGGCGGCCGAGCGGATCGTGATCGAGGGCTTCGAGCTGGCCGGATTCGAGCCCTACCGCCCCGGCGAGTTGTTCCCGACCGCGCTGATCGAGCAGCCGGGCGTGGACGTGTTCGTCGCCCTGGACGGCGGCGTGGCCGCGGGGGCCTGCGTCAGCGTCGTGGACGACGGCGTCGGCAGCCACTACTGGGTCGGTACGTCGCCGGCCTTCCGGTCGCGCGGCGTGGGGCGGGCCGTGATGCTCGGCTCCCTCGCCCACCTGGCGGACCTGCCGGTCACCCTCACCGCTTCGAAGCTGGGCAGGCCGCTGTACGAGTCCCTGGGATACACCGTCGCGGCCCCCTCGACCTGGTGGGCCTCGGCTCCCGTGACTCCGTCGCGGTAAAGCCGCCGGCTCGCCAGTCCCCCCGCAGGATCCCGACCATGTGACCAGGTCTGGACAACGACGAAGCCCCAGGTCACTGACCTGGGGCCAAGGCGGACCGGATCGCAACGTCCGCTGGGGTCTCCGTGAAACGTCGTGGCTCTCGTACCGTCTCTCGGCCCGCAAGGGGGTGCCAGTGCGCCCACAGAAGTCCCGGCGGGCCCGTTGAGTCCGTCGGCGCAGCTTCTTCAAAGTCCGCGACAGTCGCACAGCGGATCCAGAAGCAAGTCGGAGTGCTGGCATCTGACCTGCAACCCGCTGGCCACCGCGACCACAGTCGAGAAAGACGGCACCCTGTCCCGCCGGGACCCTGGCCGACCAACGGCAGGAAGGCGGACAGGCGGCTCTACGGGGCCGCGCTGACCGGCCCCGGTACGCACTGGAGCAGATACCAGCCGTCATCAGATGAGCGGCTCGGGCGCGGGTACAAAGCCGGCCGCGACGGTCGGTTCCGGTGGTGGTGGTGGAAGCGGTCGCGGGCACGCGCGGACGACGCCGGGTCCGGGGTTCGCAGACGGGCGGAGGACCTCCAGCGCCGCGCGACGACCCATTCCGTGCTGGCCGATGGCCAACAATGGGTGAGACTCCCGCACCAGGGCTCCCCACCCTCGCTGGACCGGGCCGCCAGCCGCTCCCACCGGCTGTTCGTCAGGCGTCGACATGGTCGGTCAGGATGCAGCCCTCGACGATTGCCGGCTGGGTGGTGGACTGCGGCGGAGCCACGTAGTGGGGCGCGCAGTTCAAGCCGAGGGTGCCGAGGGACAGCATCTCTCTCTCGTCGCTATCGGTGGCGAAGATCCGGGCAGCGAAGTTCTGTCCAATGAACCAGCGGGTCCGCGTATCGCCCTCACCTGCGGCCAGATCGGCTGCCTGGCGTGCCTTGAAGGCAGCCTCGAAGCGGGCCATGTCGCTGACGACCAGCAGTTCGTGGCCGTTGGCGCCGGCGTCTCTCCCGTCGCAGGTGACCCGTTCCCTGATGCCCCACTCGGCGTTCGTCTTCGCCGTGTCGGAAGCGGCGTCCTCGGAGGTGGCATCGATGTCGCTGAAGGCCGTGTCCTCGGGCTTCGTGGAGGCGGACGTGCAGGTCGTGACGTTGCTGATCAGCCGTATCAGCTCGTCCGCACCGGCAACCTTCGCGAGCTGGGCTTCAGCCCCGGCGCTCGCGCCCGCGGTACCGTCACCATCCGAGCCACTTCCACCCTGGCCCCCGCTCTTGCCGTCGGGTACCCGGCTGCTCTGGTCACCGGACGATCCTGCGCCGTCCGCGCAGGATGTGGTGCCCATGAGGGCCAGGAGAGCGACGGTCGCCGCAACGGCCTGCTTGGTACGCATGAGGGGCCTTACCTGAGGTCGGGAATCGGAAGACCACCGGAACCTAACCGAATTGATCAACGAACAGCAAAGGTGTACCAGCCGCGCGAGACCACACCCGTCGGGCACATGCCGAAACGCTCTCGGCCCAACACTCACTCGTATGGTCCCGGCGCACTGGCGGGTGGGTCGGGTTCATAGGCGCAGCCGCGCGTCAGGTGGTGACCTTTCAGCTTGTTGATCTTTATCAACGTTGAAGCCGGGGTCGCGGGAGCGGGCGGGAGGCGCTGGACGGGGCGTTGGCGGTCTTGGCCCGCGCGCTGCCGGGACCGCTGCGATGCTTGGGCTGGTGAACGGGGGCCCCGGGGAGGCACCGATGTCCGGATTCGCGAGGAACCCGAAGTCACGGCAGCCAAGGACGCGGTCCGCTGATCTGCGCCCCTGCGGGCAGCCCCATCGACGGGGATGCCGTGAGGGCAACGCACTCGCGTCCCCCACTCGGTTGCGCTCTGAGCTCAGGGCCAGGGCCGCCTGTTCGTGGAGTGTGCGGGCCCGGCCGGGTGCTCATGAACCGAAGGACAACCCGCCGCAACAACGAAGCAGAGTACGGGCCAACGTCCCCGGCTCTGGCCGCGGGCGGCGGCGGCAGCACGGCAGAGGATCTCATTGAGATCCTCAGGATCCAGTCTCTCGCCTGTCCAGGATCAGGGGTCAAGGCCCCGAGAACGAGGCACGATTCCTGGACCGCTCGCGGACGCGGTCGTGGA
This sequence comes from Streptomyces sp. NPDC088553, assembly GCF_044752965.1. Taxonomy (NCBI): domain Bacteria; kingdom Bacillati; phylum Actinomycetota; class Actinomycetes; order Kitasatosporales; family Streptomycetaceae; genus Streptomyces; species Streptomyces sp. NPDC088553. Next base: position 63,274 of record NZ_JBIVMG010000002.1, read on the forward strand.
CGGTCGACGTACGTGTCAGCTGACCCTGAAACCGACCGCCATCGTCAGTTCAAGGACCCGCTGTGGCGATGCGAGATCCGGAAACAGCTCCCGCAGTTGCGACATCCGGTACCGGACCGTCTGGGGATGGACGAACAACGCCGCCGCCACCTCGTCCCGCCTGCCCTGGTGCAGCAGCCACGCCCGCAACGTCTCCTCCAGCCGCCGTGCGGTCGCGACAGGCAAGGTCCGCAACGGTGCGAGGGCTCGGGCGCGCAGATCTGCGAACGCGTCCATATCGGCGCTCAGCACCAGCTCGGGCAGGTGGTCCTCGACGTCGCGAATATCGCTGGAGAGGGAGCGCGCGCGTACGGCTCGTGCGTACGAGGCGGACGCACGAGTCCATGGCCGGGCCGGTCCGACCACCGCAGTGCGGTCGGTCAGCTGCCGCAAGAGATGTGATCGGTCGGCATCGGGGACGAGCAGCACACCGGTGGCGTCCGGCAGATCGTCGAGGACGAGGGTGCTCGGGTCGAGCGCGCGGTAGGCAGGCCGGGCCTGGGCGGCGGGCAGCAGGACCGCGGTCAGCGAAACCGGAGGCTGCCACCCGGCCTGTTGAGCAGAGACCAGCAGCACGTCCGGGCTCGCGCCGGCGAGGAGGTCGCGGGCCAGGTGTTCCAGGTGGCGCTCGTGGGCTCTGCCCCGGGCGGCCAGTTCGTCGGCGTGGCCCGCGGCGCTCGCGGCGGAGAGCTCGTCGATGTAGGCGAAGGTCAACTCGGCGAACTTGGCGACCTGGGCGGCCGGCAGACCTGCGGGTACGGCACCTGCTGCCAGGCATCGCCAGGCCACGCGGGCACCGACGCGGTAGGCGCTGAGCAGGGCGTCCATCGAACGGCCGTCGCGCACCTCGCCGCGGCCCAGCTCGTAGGCTGCGTCACCGGCGTCGCCGCCCGTGGCGTTCCCGCTCGCGAGGTCCAGGTAGTGCCCCAGGGCGGTGCGGACCGCTCGGCGGATGGTGGCACCCATGTGGCCCGAGAGGGCGTTGGCGTAGGGAGGGACCTCGTCGATGATCGCCTGGACGACCTCGTCGGCGGTGGTCTTGAGCGCGGCCCGAAGTGCGGTGACCGTCGTCTCGTCCAGGGCCAGTTCGCTGGCCCTCCGGATTGCATGGCTCACGATTTTGTTTCCTGCGAACAATTCAGGCGATCAGTTTTACGTCTTGCGGTCAGGACTTTACCCCTTGAGGCACAGCAAGCTGGGAGCCATGACGAGTGCAGCCCTTCGCAGCAGGGCGTGGAAACTGATGGAGATGGTCACGACGCCGCTGCTGCCGTCGGACTACCTCGACCTGGTCAGCCCGCTGCGTGCGGGCGCTGACCTGCGTGGGCGCATCGAGGCCGTGCAGCCCGAGACGGGTGACGCCGCGACGATCGTGATCAGGCCGGGGCGGGGCTGGCGCGGCCACACAGCCGGTCAGTACGTGCGGATCGGGGTCGACGTCGACGGGGTGCGCCTGTGGCGTGCCTACTCCATCACCTCGCCGACGAACCGCCAGGACGGCCGCGTCACGATCACCGTGAAGGCGATCCCGGACGGCAAGGTCAGCAACCACCTGGTCCGCAGGGCGAAACCGGGCACGCTGATCCAGCTCGACCAGCCGGCCGGTGACTTCGTGCTGCCGCAGGCCAAGCCCGCCAAGGTGCTGTTCCTGACGGCCGGCAGCGGCATCACGCCCGTGATGGGCATGCTGCGCGACATCGACTTCGACGACGTCGTCATGGTCCACTGCGCGCCACAGCCGCAAGACGTGATCTTCCGCGACGAACTGCACGACATGGTCGCGGACGGGAAGCTGCTGCTCACCGAGGTGCACACCGACACAGACGGCATGCTCGACATCACCCGTGTCGACGAACTCGTGCCCGACTGGGCCGAGCGCGAGACCTGGGCTTGCGGGCCCGCGGGCCTGCTCGACTCCGCCGAAGAGCACTGGAGCGAGCACGGCGTACAAGAGCGCCTGCACACCGAACGCTTCCGCCCCAGCATCGTCGTCGCCGGCGACGGCGGCGAGGTCACGTTCAGCGCCACCGGCAGGACCGTAGACGCGGACGGCGCCACGCCGTTGCTGGACATCGGCGAGGAGGCCGGCGTGCTCATGCCCTCCGGGTGCCGCATGGGCATCTGCTTCGGCTGCATCACGCCGCTCAAGGCCGGCGCCGTCCGCGACCTGCGCACCGGCACGATCACCGAGGCCGAGCCGGGCGTCCTCATTCAGACCTGCGTGTCCGCCGCGGCGGGCCCCTGCGACATCGAACTGTAGGAGCAACTTGACCGCCATCGACCCCACCGCCCACCTGACCGCGGAGCAGATCGAGGACCTTGGCCGCGAGCTGGACGCGATCCGCGACGAGGTGATCGCCAGCCGTGGCGAGAAGGACGCCGCCTACATCCGTAAGGTCATCTCGGCGCAGCGCAAGCTCGAGCTGATCAGCAGGGGGGTGCTGCTGTTCTCGATCTTCCCGCCCGCGTGGCTGCTCGGCACCGCCGGCCTGTCCGTGGCGAAGATCATGGACAACATGGAGATCGGCCACAACGTCCTGCACGGCCAGTGGGACTGGATGCGAGACCCGAAGATTCACTCCACCACCTGGGAGTGGGATCACGTCTCTCCGTCCGAGCAGTGGAAGCACTCGCACAACGAGCTGCACCACACGTACACCAACGTGATCGGCAAGGACAACGACCTCGGCTACGGCATCATGCGCGTCGACGAGGACCAGAAGTGGCACCCCTTCCACCTCGGCCAGCCGCTGTGGAACTTCATCAACGCCTGCTTCTTCGAGTACGGCATCGCAGCGTACGACCTGGAGCTCGGCAAGAACCTGCACAAGCGCCGCCGCAAGAACCCGGAGTTCCGCACGCGGGCCAAGGCGGTGGGCCGCAAGATCCGCAAGCAGGTGCTCAAGGACTACGTGATCCACCCGCTGCTGTCGGGCCCGTCGTTCCTCAGCACGCTCGCCGCCACGTTCACCGCGAACCTGGTCCGCAACATCTGGTCCCACTCGGTGATCATGTGCGGGCACTTCCCCGAGGGCGTACAGGTCTTCGAGCGCCGGTCGATCAAGGGCGAGACGCGCGGCCAGTGGTACCTGCGCCAGATGATGGGCTCGGCAAACATCAGCGGCAGCAAGGCCATGCACTTCATGACCGGCAACCTGTCGCACCAAATCGAGCACCACCTGTTCCCGGACCTACCGAGCAACCGGTACGCCGAGGTCGCGGTAAAGGTGCACGCGCTGTTCGAGAAGTACGAGCTGGAGTACGTCACCGGGCCGCTCCCCAAGCAGGTGTTCTCCGCGTGGCGCAAGGTCTTCCGGCTCTCCATGCCGAACAAGAAGCCCAAGGTCAAAACGCCGGACCGCGAGCGGGAGCTCGTCGCGACCTGATTCCCTGTATGGGTTCAGATCTTTCGGCCGTACCGGCGGCACCGCCGGTCCGGTCAGCCGCGGTGGAACGGGTCTGCGCCTGCCGGCCGGTGCCTTCCTGTCGGCGCGGTTCCCTCGCCGCCGGGAACCTCCCGGCCTTCCCGGCGCCACTGCCGCCCGAGGGCGTCGTAGATCGGAGAATCCGACACCCACCCTCCGCCGCCCGCCGGCACGTCGGCGAAACTCTCTGCGCTGAAACGTTCCGGTGCTCCATGAGCAATCCAACGACCCCACGCCGGGCGCCGTGGCGGCCCGTATCCCGACCGTCACCAGGAGCCCGCGACGGGGTGACGGGCCTGCCTTGGGCGCCGACGGTTCGCGGTCAGTTTCCGAGGACGAGCAGCACGCGGGCCGCGTTGGCCAGGTCTTCAGGGACGGTGGCGGTGCCGGTCGGGGGCATGAGGTGCCCGTTGGCGCAGTCGCCGGGCTGCTGATGGTCGATCTCCCAGTCCCAGCCGGCCGGAATCGCGGGGGAACTGGTGGCGTAGAGAGGCTCTCGGCAGGAGCGACACCCATAGAAGGACTGCCCCCTCACCCCGGCGCCCCCTCACGCGGACGCGCCACGACTGCCCCACGTGGACGCTAGGACCCGGCCCGGCATGCTGCTGTGCATGGCGGCGGTACCCGGCCCCTGCTCGATGGGGCGACCGCGCGGGAGAGGGCGATGCACCACCACGGACGAGGGCCACGCGCAGTCGCGCAGCCCTCGTCCGGTGCGCGTCCATTGCCTCTGGGACGCCGGCCTGGCTTCCGTCGTTCGGGTCGCCCGCTACCGGGCGGCGGGGAAGCCGAGCCGATCTCGGTGCCCGAAGGCGGAGGTGGGGAGGGTCAGGCCGGGGTGATGTTCTCGGCCTGCGGACCCTTCTGGCCCTGGGTGACGTCGAACGTCACGACCTGGCCCTCCTGGAGCTCGCGGAAGCCCGAGGAGTTGATCGCGGAATAGTGGGCGAAGACGTCCGGGCCGCCGCCGTCCTGGGCGATGAAGCCGAAGCCCTTCTCCGCGTTGAACCACTTCACAGTTCCCGTAGCCATATCCATGCCTTCCAGTCGATGAACGCCTCCCACGATGCGCGGAAGGCGGAGGTGATCGCCCTGGTTCCTGCGGCACAGCACAGCAAAACACCCACACCGAGGGTGTGGGAACTTCCGAACCACGACAGCTAACGGGGACGGTACACGTCCGCACACCCCGTCACCAGAAGGGCTCCCCCAAGTGGGAACGGACCCGCCGAGGTACGGCGGATCGCGCACCGTCTCAGGCCGCAGCCGGCGGGTCGGCCGATTCGGCGGCGCGGCGGTATTCGGCGTTGATGCGCTGGGCTTCCTCGAGCTGGTCCTCGAGAATGATGATGCGACACGCGGCCTCGATGGGGGTGCCCTGGTCGACGAGTTCACGGGCGCGGGCGGCGATGCGCAGCTGATAGCGGGAGTAGCGGCGATGGCCGCCTTCCGAGCGGAGCGGGGTAATGAGGCGGGCTTCGCCGATGGCGCGGAGAAAGCCCTGGGTGGTGCCGAGCATCTCGGCAGCCCGCCCCATCGTGTAGGCGGGGTAGTCGTCGTCGTCAAGACGGCCAAGCATGTCTTCTGCGGTCATTTCACCTCTCTGCGAAACGCGTGGAGGGGCCCGGGGGCCAGCTGGCACCCGGGCCCCGAAGGAACTGCTACACCATCTGCCGGCCCTGTTCTTGCGCCGGCCTTCTGTTTCCGCCGACCCGACCTGAGCTTCGTCGGGGATGCGGGGATCGCGGATGCGTGACCGGAGACCACCTCACTGACGATGTCCTGCGGTACCCGGACTCGCGTGGCGTCCGGGCGATCCTGATGGCGCCTCAACTCCTCCGTTCTTCCCTCTGGTGATCAACTGTTACCTGCGGGAACTTCTGTACTGCTGGTGATGCGAACTGCGGGTACTGCTCCACTCGGTACTACTGGTGATGCGAACTGCTGAGTGGCCTGCAGTAGCGCCACTCTTCGGCAGCCAGCCCCGTCGCCCATCCTGCGTCTGCTCTGGCTTAGAACCCCACTGCCGAACTTCCCGGTGCGCGCGCCCGCAGCCCGACGCCTTCACCAGGGGTACCGCTCACTGACTCACTGCTGGGTACTGCGCACTGCACTCACGGGTACCGCACCTGCCATGACCGCGGTCCCGCGCTGCGGCGGCCCCTGATCACTGCGGGCCACCCGGTCCGGCCGTCAGTCCCGTCACCGTCCTGCAAATTCCCTGGCTTCGGAACTCCACCGCCGCACCGTCCTGCGAACTGCAACTACCTGTACTGCTGGTACCGCTTGCCGGCAGTTCGTCTCTGCCAGGCCCTGCTGTCTCTCTGGGCTACGAGAGAAACCATAACCACGCCACCGTCTGATGTCTACTCCGGCCGACATAGATTTTCGTGCGTTCGACAGCGAGGTAATCCCTCTCGAACGGTGATGGTTCCGGGACGAGCCGGGTCAGCGGGCGCCAGCCGGGGCACAAGCCGACAGGACCAGACGTCGACGATCCAGAACCGGGGCGCACTCATGGGCACGACGAGTGTCAAAATCGCACCCGTCCTCGGGCGACATCCGTGGCCGGCGCCCGCGACAGCGCTCGGGAGTTCCTCGGAGGTCTCGTACCGGCGCTCGCACCCGAGACCGCCGACGCCGTGGTCCTGCTCGTCTCCGAGCTCGTCACCCACGCCCTGCGCCACGGCGGCGGGGCACCGGAGGCTCGGCTGGCCCGTGGTCAACCGCCTCAGAAGCGCGGCGCCGGGCGGACAGTCGACCAGACCGGCCGCGTCTCCCCCGCGAGAACACCGAGCTCCCCCGCGACGTGACCGGGCTGGTCGACCTCCGTCACCGCGGCCGTCGTTCCCGTTTCATGGGGTCCTCTCGTCCTCCGCCCCAGGTCCATCCGAAAGAGCCACTTCACACGGCTCGGGTCAGTCGATCTCCATCGCCTGCGCCGCGTCCGGTACCTGTTGGGCGGTCACGCGGTGGGACAGCGGGTCCACGACGCTCCGGCTCCCGGCGGGGGCGGCGCCGATGGAGCCCGTCAGCGTGACGCCGAGGGCGGCCAGGGCCGCGCTCTTGGCGAGCAGTCGTCCCGGGCGGTGGGGCGACCTGGTCCTCGGCTCCGCCTTCGTGGGCGTGGTCCGGCCGCTCGGGAGCGTACCGGGCGAGCGCCGGACTCCGGAGGGGTGCCCGGGGTCCCCGGGCGCCGTCGCCGGCTGCGCGGCGTGCGGGGCGTCGCACGCGTCGGGGATCGGCAGCACGGCGAGGGCCTTCTGGCACGTGCGGGCGTCGGGTCGGCGGGAGGCCTCGTGCGCTGTCATGGCCGTCAACAGCTTGCCGAGTTCCGGGGGGAGTCCGTCGGGTATCTCCGGCGGACGGTGCAGCCGTGCGAGCGCCGCCTCCAGGGGCGGGCCGCCGTACTCCCGTTCGCCCTTGAGGGCCTCCAGGAGTACGAGTCCGAGGCTGTATACGTCGGCCCGTGGCCCCGTGGTCCGGCCGAGTGCCTGTTCCGGTGCCATGTAGCAAGCCGTCCCCATGAGGATGTCCTCGCCGTCGGTGGCCGGGGCGGCAGCGCCGCTCGCGGCGTCGCCGGGCGCGGCCGTGGGGGCGTCGGCGGTGGCGAAGCGGCGGGAGATCCCGAAGTCCGTCAGGCGCGGGGCGCCGGTCCGGTCCAGGAGGATGTTCGACGGTTTGACATCACGGTGGACTATTCCTGTTCCGTGCACATGGGCGAGTGCGGAGGACAGCGCGACCCCCATGCGGCAGGTCTCGGACACCGAGAGCACGGAGCGGGCGAGGCGCCGGCGCAGGGTCGTCCCTCTGACGAGCTCCATCACCAGGAAGGGACGGCCTTCGTCGCGACCGGAGTCGAAGAGGGTCACCAGACCGGGATGCTGCAGCTGGGCCAGGAGACGTCCCTCGTTGTCGGAGTGCTCCTCCGTCCGGGTGTCCCTGCGGCGGAAGACCTTCACCGCGACGGGCCTGCGCAGCCGGAGGTCCACGGCTTCGTAGACGTCGGCTGCTCCGCCTCTCCCCAGCAGGCCGTCGAGCCGATACCGGCCGGCGATGGCGTGAGCCGTCAGCCGGGTGTCGGGTTGGACGCGCCACGGACGGACCTGCATCTCGGTTCTCCCTGTGTTCTGTTCCGTTGCCGCCTTGTGCCGTCCGCCATTTCGTCGACGAGCGGTGTGCCGCCCTTCGCCCCGCCCGGTGCGGACGATCCGGTCTGGGCTCTTGTCGCCTCCGAACGTCTCGGCCGTGCGGCCTCCGCGTGGGGACCTCGGGGTACGGGTGCCCCGGATGCCACGGGACATCCCTGTGACGTCCGCGCATTCGGCCGACGCGAGCGGCCGGTCGCTTTCGGGCGTCCGCGCTCGGGCGGTGGAGGGCACCTTCCGGGTGCTCCCGGGGGAGGCGGCGTGAGCTCTCTGCCCCGTCGCGGGTGGTTCGCGGTATCGGAGGGGTCGGGGAACGGGCGCCACTGCGCCCGTCCGTGCGCCCGCGCGCCCCTGCGTGAGGGATGGCCGTGGCCGGATCTCGCCTCCACGATGAACCGCGTCCCGTCCCGCCCGCCGCGGCCGGGACGGTGCGCGTCCGGCGGCGCCAGAGGACAGGCCCGTACACGCGTCACCACTTCGGCGATCCATACGGGGGGATCCATGGGCAGGCGCTGGTTGATCACGGGGTGCTCTTCAGGCCTCGGAAGGGCGTTGGCCGCCGCGGCGGCACGGGCGGGGCACGAACTCGTGGTCACCGCCCGCAAGACCGCGGACCTGGAGGACCTCACCGCCGCCTGGCCCGGACGGATCGTCCCGGTGCCACTGGAGCTGCGGGACCCGGCCTCCTGCCAGGAGGCCGTCCGGACGGCCGTGGACCGCCTCGGAGGCATCGACGTCCTCGTCAACAACGCCGGCGTCGGTCTGTTCGGCGCGGTCGAGGAGGTCTCCGACGCCGAACTCCGGGAGCAGCTGGAGATCCTGGTCGTCGGGCCCTGGAGACTCACGCGGCTCGCCCTGCCCCTGATGCGGGCCCAGGGGCACGGCCACATCCTCAACGTCTCCTCCGTCGTAGGCCGGATGGCCTTCCCTGGCCTCGGCGCCTACGTGGCCGCGAAGCACGCGCTGGAAGGCATGAGCGAGGCTCTCGCGGTGGAGGCGGCCCCGCACGGCATCCGTGTCACGGTCGTCGAACCCGGCATGTTCGCCACCCGCTACGGCACCGCCATGACGGAAGCCGCCCACCGGGTCCCCGCCTACGACGTGACCAACCGCGAGATGCTCGAAGGCGCGCGCGGACTCGCCGACAGCCCCGAGACCGGACGTCCCGACGACTACGCGGCACGAGTCCTGGCCATCGTCGACACCGAGGGCCCCACGCCCCTGCGCATCCCGGTCGGCGCCGACGCGTACGGCTATCTGGACGCTGCGGAACAGGCCGCCCGCGAGGAGTACGCCGCGGCGCGGGCTCTGGTCGACGGGCCACCGCCCGCGGTCTGACGGACCGTCGCACCGCGGCCTGGGCCGCGAGGCCCCCGTCGTGCCCCGGCCGTCGGCCGTCAGGAGCGGGGCCGTTCGTGCGGACCGGAGTCATGCGCGGGGCCGTTGTTACCTGTGCGTTCCGCATAGGTGGAAGGTGACAGCGGCGACTGTCGGGGGCCTCGGGGGACGTGACAGCGTCGTGTCCGTCACCGACCGAGGGAGTGCGCAGTGAACAAGGGGTACGCGGTGTTCTGCGACGCCGACCGTCACTTCTACGACGCGCCGCACCGTCTGGTCTTCGCCGAGGGAGCGGGTGACGCGCTCTACCGGGCGGCCGCCCTCCCCGTACCCGAGGGCTGGACATCCCACCGTACGGGCGACTGGCTCGCCCTGCGCCCCCTGGACCACGCGCTCCCGTCGCAGGGCTGGAAGATCCACGTCTCCGCCTGTCTCGACAACGCGGAGGCGATCCTCGCCACGGTCCGCGAGTACTGTCTGGGACAGGACGTGGCCTTCAAGTTCGTCCCCAGTCGCTACCTGCTGCACCAGCGCAACGCCAAGTACGCGGACCGCTCGGCGAGCGGCAAGTTCATCACCGTGTATCCGGCCGACGACGAGCAGTGCGAGCGCGTGGCCACCGATCTGGCGGGGCTGCTGGAGGGCCGACCGGGTCCGTACATCCTCAGCGATCTGCGCTGGGGCCAGGGCCCCGTGCACCTGCGGTACGGCAGCTTCACCCTCCGCCACTGCTACGACGAGCACGGGGAGCTGCGGCCGGCCGTCGAGGACGGGTCAGGCACGCTCGTACCCGACCGGCGCGACCCCGTCTTCCACGTGCCCGCCTGGGTGGCTCCCCCCGCCTTCCTGCGTCCGCACCTGGAGGCCAGGGCCTCGGTGACCGTCCAGGACATGCCGTACGACATCGAGAAGGCGCTGCACTTCTCCAACGGCGGTGGAGTGTACGAGGCCCGGGACCGGCGGACCGGGCGGCGGGTCGTTCTGAAGGAGGCGCGGCCGTACGCCGGCCTCGCCGCCGACGGGGCGGACGCCGTGACGCGGCTGCACCGCGAACGAGAGGCGCTGGAGCGGCTCTCGGGGCTCGCCTGCACGCCGGAGGTCCTCGACAGCTTCACGGTGGGCGACCACCACTTCCTGGCGCTGGAGTTCGTGGAGGGCAAGCCGCTCAACACCTTCTTCGCGCGGAGGCATCCGCTGATGGAGGCCGATCCGTCGGCGGAGCGGCTCGCCGAGTACACGGAGTGGGCGCTGCGGATCCACGGGCTCGTCGAGCGGGCCGTGGCCGCGGTGCACGCACGCGGGATCGTCTTCAACGACCTGCACCTGTTCAACATCATGGTGTCCGAGGACGAGTCCTCGGTGGTGCTTCTGGACTTCGAGGCGGCCCAGCCCGCCTCGGAGGGCGGTCGCCAGACCGTCGCCAACCCGGCGTTCGTGGCGCCCGCCGACCGGCGGGGGTTCGATGTGGACCGGTACGCCCTCGCGTGCCTCCGGATCGCGCTGTTCATCCCGCTCACGAGTCTGCTCGCGGTGGACCGGGGCAAGGCCGCGCACCTGGCGGAGACCGCCGCGGCGCGGTTCCCGCTGCCCCCCGGTTTCCTGGCCGAGGCGGTTCGGGAGATCACTCGCGACCCGGCCGGCGGCCGGTCCGGCGGGAGCTCGCGGGCGCCCGGCCGTCCGGCGGACCGCTCCCGGTTCCTGCCCATGGAGCCGGGCGACTGGCCGAACAGCCGTGACTCCATGGTGGGCGCGATCCTGGCGTCGGCGACGCCCGAAAGGGAGGATCGTTTCTTCCCCGGGGACATCGCGCAGTTCGCCACCGCCGGCGGGGGCATGACCTTCGGACACGGCACCGCCGGAGTGCTCCACGCCCTGCACGAGAGCGGGGCGTCCCGATGTCCGGAGGCCGAGGACAGGCTCCTGCGGCACGCCAAACAGCCCGACTCCGGCACACCGCTCGGCTTCTACGACGGGCTCGCCGGCGTCGCGTGGACCCTCGAACGACTCGGGCACACGGCTGCCGCGCTCGAACTGGCCTCACTCGTCGCCGAACAGGACCACGAGGGCCTCGCCCCCGACCTGTACGGAGGGACGGCCGGTGTCGGCCTCGCCCTGGACGCCCTGGCCACCGCCACCGGTGAGAGCGGCCTCCACGCGGCGGCCCTGCGCTGCGCCGAGCTGTCCGCCCGCCCGCTCCGGACGGGCGGGCGACCGGCGGGAGCAGCGGGAACGGCGGGAGCGGCGGGAGCGGCGGGAGCGGCAGGCAAGGTGCGCACGGGACTCCTGCACGGCTCCGCCGGACGGGCCCTGCTGTTCGTGCGGCTCTATGAGCGCACCCGGGACACCTCCCTCCTCGACCACGCCGCCGAGGCACTCCACGACGACCTGAGCCGCTGCGTCCGCGGTGCCTCCGGGACCCTGCAGGTCGACGAGGGCTGGCGCACGATGCCGTACCTCGGCGCGGGCAGCGTGGGCATCGGCATGGTGATCGACGACTACCTGATGCACCGGCGCGACGAAGCCCTGGACCGGGCGCGCCGCGAGATCGTGCGGGCGGCGCAGGCCACCTTCTACGCCCAGCCCGGTCTCTTCCGGGGCGTCGCCGGAATGGTGCTCCACCTCGCCCGTACGAACGTCCGCGGGCCCGGCACGACACCGGAGGACGTACGCCGCCAGATCGGCTGCCTGAGCTGGCACGCCATGTCCTACCGGGGCCGACTCGCCTTCCCCGGCGAGCAGATGATGCGCCTCTCCATGGACCTCTCCACCGGTACGGCGGGCGTCCTGCTCGCCCTCTCCTCGGCCCTGGGCGACCGCCCGGCCCACCTGCCGTTCCTTCCGCCGCTCCCGCGGCCCCACGAACCGGCCCCGTGACGGGGTCGCCCCGCACCACCCGTCCCCTACGAAAGGAAACGATCATGAACCTCTTCGACCTTCAGTCGCTGGAGACCCCCAAGGACGAGGCCATCGGCGATGTCGAGACCGGCAGCCGCGCGAGCCTCCTCCTCTGCGGTGACAGCAGCCTCAGCGTCACGACCTGTAACTGACCCGATCCGGCTTCCCGCACGGCGCCCCGAGCGCCGGTGAGGAGTCACGGAGCCCCGGGAGCGCTGCTCCCGGGGCTCCGGCCGTCGGGGCCGGACACCGGCGGCCCGACGGGAACTTCGCTCCCGGAGGGGAAGAGAGGAGGTCGGATGGCCTCGCCGACCGGTTCCGACCGGCTGCTCCGCGGCTCCGTACGGCACACCGCGGGCACCACAGCGGCGCTGCTGCTCTGCTCGGTCGCCGGCGCGGCCTGCTCACTCGCCGTACCCGCGCTCGCCGGCAGGACCCTGGACCTGCTGCTACGCCACCGGCCCGAGGCGGGGACGTGGCTGCTGTGGACCGCCATACTGCTCGCGGCCGAAGTGCTCCTGGAGACCGGCGCGGTGCTTCTGACTCAGCTCAGCAACGCCCGCGCCACCGCCTGGATCCGGCTGCGCGCCCTGGGCGGTCTCCTCGGCACCGCGCCCCACCGGGCAGCACCCCACTCGGGCGGCGACGTCGCCGCCCGGCTGTGCGTCAACGCCACCGACAGCGGCACCGCCCCGGCGGCCCTCGCGACCTCGGTGTCGTCCGGGCTCGTGCCGATCGGCGCACTCGTCGCCCTGGCCCTCATCCACCCCTGGACCGCCGCCGTCTTCGTGGCCGGTCTGCCCCTGCTCCTGCTGCTGCTCCGCGCGTTCGCCACCCAGTCCTCCGACTCGGTCGGCCACTACCAGCGGGCGCAGGGCGCCGTCGCCGCCCGACTGGCCGAAGCACTCGGCGGCGCCCGTACCATCGCCGCCGCCGACACGGCACGGCACGAGGAGGAGCGCATCCTCGCCCCGCTGCCGGACATGACATGGCACGGCACCCGCATGTGGCGCGTCCACGGCCGCGCCGTGGCCCGCAGCGGCGTCCTCCTGCCACTGCTCACCACGGCCGTCGTCGCGGTCGCGGGAGTCGCTCTCGCCGCCGGCGAGGTCAGCGTGGGCGGGCTGCTCGCCGCCTCGCGGTACGCGGCGCTCGCCGCCGGGATCGGAGGCATCGCGGCACCACTCGGCACGCTGGTCCGAGCGCGCAGCGCGGCAGGCCGCGCCGCCGAACTCGCCGATCTGGCGCCGATGTCGCACGGCTCCGCGGTCCTGCCACCCGACGCGCCCGGGGACCTGGAACTGCGGGGGGTGCGGGTGACGCGCGGCGGCGTCCCCCTGATCGCGGACGTGACGCTCACGATCGGCGGCGGGTCGACGGTCGCCGTCGTGGGCCGGTCCGGAGCGGGCAAATCGACCCTGGCCGCCGTCGCGGGCCGACTGACCGACCCTGACGCCGGGAGCGTCCGCCTGGACGGAGTCGACCTGGCGGAACTGTCCCGGTCGGAGCTGCGCGGGGCGACCGCGTACGCCTTCGCGCGGCCCGTCTTCGACGGCGGGGCCACCCCCACCATCGGCGCCGCGCTGGCCGCCGGGACCGGGCCCGCCCGCCCGACCACGCCGACGAGCGTCCGGGACGCCGCGGGGGCCGCCTGCGCCGACACCTTCGTCCGACTTCTGCCGCTGGGCTACGAGACCCCGGTGGACGACGCCCCGCTCTCCGGCGGCGAGGCCCAACGCCTCGGTCTGGCAAGGGCGTTCATCGGCCGGGGCCGTCTCATGATCCTCGACGACGCGACGTCGAGCCTCGACACGGCCACCGAACGTCAGGTGGAGACCGCCCTCGCCACACCGTCACGGGCGTGCACCAGGCTGATCGTGGCCCACCGGGTGTCCACGGCCGCCCGGGCGGACCTGGTCGTCTGGATGGAGGCGGGCCGCGTGCGGAGGTCCGGACCGCACAGCCTGCTCTGGGAGGAACCGGAGTACCGCGCGGTGTTCACCGCGGAGGCCCGTCCTGCGCACGCCCCGCGCTGGTCCACCGGGCCGGAGGCTGCCCCGGAGACCGCCGGCTCCGGCGCTCTGCCGTCGTCGGTCGTCCCGGGGACGGGAGCGGGCGAGTGACGCCCGCTCCGGGCCCCGGGCGGGCGAAGGAACCGACCACGCCGAAGGCGACGGACCGTCCGGCACCGGCCGACGCCTCCGACGAGACGGACACGGCACAGCGCATCACTCGTCCGGCACCGGCCGACGCCTCCGACGAAACGGGCTCGACCCGGCGCGTCACGGCCTCGCTCCGGTCCCTCCTCATGCGCCGCAAGGCCGTCCTGGCGAAGCTGGCGGCCTGGTCGGCCGCCGAATCCGCGCAGACGTTCCTCGGCGGCTACTGCGTGGCCCGCGCCCTCGACGACGGATTCCTGAGGGCCGCACCCTCGACCGGGCTCCTCTGGCTGGCGGGGGCCGCCGTGGCCATCCTGCTCGGAGCTCCCGTCGTCCGGGGCGTGTTCGCCCAGCTCCCCCACCTCACGGAACCACTGCGCGACCAGCTCGTACGGGGGTCGGTGGTACGCGCCCTGCGCACCGCCACGACCGCGGGCGGGGGCGTGGACGCCACGGCGGTGTCCCGGCTGACGAGTCAGACCGAGATCGCCCGGGACAGCTTCGCCGGACTGGTGCTCGCCACCCGCTCCTTCGTCTTCGTCGCCGTGGGGGCCCTCGTCGGCCTGCTGTCGCTCGCGCCGCAGTTCCTCCTCGTCGTGGTTCCGCCCCTGGTCCTGGGCCTCGCTCTGTTCACGGTCTCCCTGCGGCCCATGGCGCGGGCCCAGCACCGGTACCTCGACGCGGATGAGGCCGTCGGCCGGCGCGCCGAGATCACCCGCACCGCACTGCGGGACATCGTGGCCTGCGGGGCCCAGGAGACGACCGCCGCGCAGAACCGCCGTGCCGTCGACGAGGCGGCCGCCGCCCAGCGCGCCCTGGCCCGCTGGGCGTCCGTCCGCACGTTCTCGGTGGCGACGGCCGGACAGCTGCCGGTCCTCCTGCTGCTCGTCACGACGCCGTGGCTTCTCCGCCAGGGCGTCACGGCCGGGTCCGTGGTGGGCGCGCTCACCTACGTCCTCCAGTCGCTGCTCCCCGCCCTGCACACACTGATGACCGTCCTGGGCGCGGCGGGCGCGCGGCTTTTCGTCGTCCTCGACCGGCTCACCCAGCCGCTGCCCCCGACGCCGACCCCTCCCCCAGCCCCCGCCGCCGCCCCGCCCGGCCCGCGCCGTAAGGGCCGGGCCGCCACGGCGCTGGAGCTGCGCCACGTACGCGCCGCGTACGGCCCCGGGGCACGCCCCGTACTGGACGCACTGGATCTGACCGTCGAGCAGGGGGAACACCTCGCCGTGGTCGGCCCGAGCGGCATCGGCAAGTCGACCCTGCTGCACGTCGCGGCGGGCATGCTCACCGCCGAGCGGGGCGACATACGGCTCTTCGGCCACGCCGTCGCGGCCTGCCCGCCTTCGGAGCTCACCGCACTGCGCGTGCTGGCCCCCCAGGAGGCGTACGTCTTCACGGGCACCCTGCGGGACAACCTGCGGTACCTGCGGCCCGACGCCGACCGGGCCGCCGTCGACCGGGCCGTGGACGCGCTCGCCCTGGAACCGCTCGTCGACCGGGTGGGCGGGCTCGACCGTACGCTGACGCCCGACGCCCTGTCCCTCGGCGAACGCCAGCTGATCGCGCTGGGGCGCGCCCATCTGGCCCCCGCCCCGCTGCTACTGCTCGACGAGGCGACCTGCCACCTGGACCCCGCCGCGGAGGCCACGGCCGAGCGGGCGCTCAGCGCCCGGCCGGGAACCCTGGTCGTGGTCGCCCACCGGTTGTCGTCGGCACTCCGAGCCGACAGGATCCTCGTCCTCGACGGCACCCGGGCCCAGCACGGAACGCACGACGCGTTGCTCGCGCGCTGCGCTCTCTACCGCGATCTCGTGGGGCACTGGAACCAGGTCCGAGAGTGAGCGGACCGCGCCGCGGACGCCGCGGCGGTGCTCAGGTCCACCCGGCGCCCTGGGCGATCCGGATGGCATCCACGCGGTTCCGTGCGCCGACCTTGCGGATGACGCTCGCCATGTAGTTGCGGACCGTGCCCTTGGTCAGGAACAACGTCGCGGCGATCTCAGCGACCGGCGCTCCGTCGGCGGCCAGCGAGAGGACGCTCAGCTCACGCCGGGTCAGGGGCATCTCCGCGGCCTGGAGGAACCCGAGCGCGAGCGTGTCGTCGATGTAGCGCTCCCCCTTGGCCAGACGGCGCACGGCCTCCAGTAATCGATGCTTCGGGGCGTTCTGGTCGACGAAGCCGCTCGCCCCCGCGGCACGGGCCCGCCGCAGAACCCCCGGCCGCTGCCCGGCGACGAGGGCCAGCAGGGCCGGACGGACACCCGAGCCCTCCCCCGAGGGCGGTGCGGCAGCGGCCACGGGCCGCATCGCCGAGGGCGGCAGACACTCGGCGTCCGCCACGTACACGTCCGGTTCGGACGCCCCCGTCGCCGGGTCGTGCGGCCATCGGGGCAGCGAGGAGACCACCATGACCCCGCCCGACCTCAGCAGTTCGACCAGCGCGGTCCGCAGGAGCTGCGCCTCGTAGACCACCGTCACTCGTATCATTCCCACCCCTTCGGTCCTCCGCCGTGCCAGAGGTGCACGACGCGAGCAATCACCCCCACCCCTCTGCCCTTGCCACACCAGGCGGAACACCGCACCGGGCGCACAGGGGGCGCACTCGGGGGGCGCCTCGGCCGGATCCGGCTCGTCCCTCCGATGGCGAAGCAGGCCGACGGCGTGTGATGCCTGCCGCGCCGAACCAGGAATGTCCAGATCGAACCCGTACGGCGCGCGGGCGCGGGAGCGCGCGGGGGTCCGGCGGGTCGCCAGAACGCCGTTCTCTCGACCACCGACCGATGCAGGCCCAGCCGCTGCGAGGACTCGACACCCTTGTGGGGCCTGGCTGCCGTCACCCGTCCAGGAGCCGTAAGCGCACTGTTCTACGATCATGGTTCTGCCGTCATGCGGCGCTGTACGAGTACGGGATGGACTGGGGGACGGAATGGCGATCGACAGGCCTGGCCGGCCGGAGAACCTGCCGGCAGCCGAAGTGTTGTGGGCGCGCTGGGCCCTGGTCGCCGTGCTGGAGGCCACGGCGAAGGCGGAGGCCCAAGGCGTTCGCCGCGGCGGGACGTGGATTGACGACAGAGGTCTGCACCTCGATGATCGCGGCTGCACCTGGTGGACGTTCCAGCAGATGGGAGAAGGCCGCTACCTGCTGTACGGCGAGGACGAGTCCAGTGCCGTGAAGTGGCACGAACCCTCGATCGACATGCTGGCGCAGGCACCGGACTGGCTGCCGTACGAGCACCTGCGCGAGCTGTTGGAGGGCTGGGAGCTGGGCTGCGTGTACTGGTACGAGAACGGTGCCTGGGCTCGTGCGCCCTACCCGGACGACTTGGACGATGACGGCCTCGACTGCGGAATGAGCCGTTTCGCGGTGCGCGATGAATTGCTGCGCGACTTGATCGCCTCGGAGCGCGGCCTGCCCCGAGGCCGGGCTGACGGTGTTGTGGCCGCGGCGGAGGCGCGCGGCCTGACGGCCGTCGAAATCCGGGAGGTGCTGGACGCGGCTGCCGCCGCGGACGAGTACGTGCCGGCGGACCGGGAAGCGCTGCTGCGGTCCCTGGAGCTTGCGGCGCTGGCTGCCCCCGGTTCCGTCGCTCCGGCCGCGTCGAACGAGCCCGGCTGAGGCCCGGGAATCCGTTCCGCCGGCCCCTGTGCCGGAGGGGACGGGCGGGGAAAGCGAGCCCGGGCTTCGGAGTACGCGTCCGACGGTTGGGGCTCCGGAAGCAGTGGACGTTCCACACCCGTTCCAGGGCGGTCGGTCCGCACACCGGCGGGGGTCGCGCGGAGCTGACCGGTGCTCAGTCGCTCGCGCTGTCGTCAGGAGCGCGCCAGCCTGGCCGCGAGATAGGGCGCGGTGGCGCTGCGCCGGGCCTTCGCCACCTTGGTCGGCGGGCCCGCCGCGACCACCCGCCCGCCCGCGTCGCCGCCGCCCGGGCCGAGGTCGATGATCCAGTCGGCGGTGGCGATCGTGTCCAGGTCGTGTTCGACAAGGACGACGGTGTTGCCGGCGTCGACGAGGCGGTGCAGCTGTCGCAGCAGTAGCGCGATGTCCGAGGGGTGCAGACCCGCCGTCGGCTCGTCGAGCAGGTAGAGGGCGTGCCCGCGGCGGGCTCGTTGCAGTTCGGTGGCCAGTTTGATGCGTTGCGCCTCACCTCCGCTGAGTTCCGTCGCGGGCTGGCCCAGCCGCAGGTACCCCAGTCCCACCTCGCGCAACGTCTCCAGACTGCGGGAGGCTGCGGGGACGGCGGACAGGAACTCGGCGGCGTTGTCGACGGACAGCGCCAGTACTTCCGCGATGTTCTTGCCGCGGTAGGTGACTTCCAGCGTTTCGGCGTTGTACCGGGCGCCTTCGCAGGTCGGGCAGGGCGCGTATGTGCCGGGCAGGAACAGCAGTTCCACCGCGACGAATCCTTCGCCCTGACAGGTCTCGCACCGCCCCTCGGGCACGTTGAAGGAGAACCGCCCGGCCGAGTAGCCTCGTGCCCTGGCTTCGTCGGTCGCCGCGTACAGCTTGCGCACCGCGTCGAACATCCCGGTGTACGTGGCGAGGTTGGATCGGGGCGTTCGGCCGATGGGCCGTTGGTCGACCCGGACCAGCCGGTCGAACGACTCGACCCCCGACGCGTTCTGGACGTCGACCTCCAGCTGCGCCTCGGCGGGCTCCTCGGGTACGAGTCCGAGGTGGCCGCGGACGACCTCGGCGAGCACCTGCGTCACCAGCGTCGACTTCCCGGAACCGGACACACCCGTCACCGCCGTCAGTACGCAGAGCGGCACGTCGACGGACACGTCGTGCAGATTGTGCCGGGAGACGCCGCGCAGGTGCAGCCAGCCGTTCGGCGTGCGCGGGCGGCGATCGAGCGGCGGGACGCGCCCGAACAGGTGCTGGCCCGTGGCCGACTCAGCGACCCCCTCAAGTCCGGCGACCGGGCCGCTGTACAGCACGCATCCGCCGCCATCACCCGCGCCGGGACCGATGTCGACCACCCAGTCCGCCCGCCGTACCACGTCCATGTCGTGTTCCACGACGAACAGCGAGTTGCCCGCCGCCTTGAGGCGGTCCAGCACCTCCAGCAGCGGTTCCGCGTCAGCCGGGTGCAGGCCCGCGGAGGGTTCGTCGAGGACGTAGACCACGCCGAACAGCCCCGAGCGCAGCTGGGTGGCGATCCTCAGGCGCTGCGCCTCGCCCGGCGACAGGGTCGTCGAGCGGCGCCCGAGGCTGAGATATCCCAGGCCCAGGTCGAGCAGTACCTCGATTCGCGCGACGATGTCGCCGCAGATCCGGACCGCGACCTCGGTCGTCTCCCCCGATCGGGCGGTCGACGTGGTGGCGTCGGCCTCGGACCGCCCCGCGACGGGCCGCAGCAGCGCCACGACCTCGGTGAGCGGCATCGCGTTGATCTCGGCGATGGAACGTCCGGCGAAGGTCACGGCGAGCGCCTCGGGCCGCAGTCCGCTGCCCTGACACGCGGGGCAGGGCACACTCCTGACGAACCGCAGCGCCCGTTCGCGTGACTTCTCGCTCTTGGAGTCGGCGAGGACGTGCATGACGTGCTTGCGGGCGCTCCAGAACTTCCCCTGGTAGCCGTAGTCGACGCGGCCCTCCTCCGGCTCGACGTATACGGAGGGCTGCTCGTCGGTGTACAGCAGCCAGTCCCGGTCCTTCTTCCTGAGCCTGCGCCACGGCCGGTCGATGTCGATTCCCAGGCCGCTCACGACACTGCGCAGGTTGGCGCCCTGCCAGGCGCCCGGCCAGGCGGCGATGGCCCCCTCGCGGATGCTCAGTGAGGGATCCGGGACGAGCAGGTCTTCGGCGACGTCGTGCACGGCACCCAGCCCGTGGCACTCCGGGCAGGCTCCGGCCGCCGTGTTGGGGGAGAACGACTCGGCTTCCAGCCGTGCGGCCCGGGGCGGATAGGTGCCGGCGCGGGAGTACAGCATGCGCAACAGATTCGACAGCGTGGTGAGGGTTCCGACCGTCGAGCGCGAGCTGGGCGACCCACGTCGCTGCTGCAGGGCCACGGCCGGCGGCAGTCCGGTGATCTCCCGCACGTGCGGTGCGCCGACCTGTTGCAACAACCTTCGGGCGTACGGTGCCACGGATTCGAAGTAGCGCCGCTGGGCCTCCGCGTAGAGCGTGCCGAACGCGAGCGAGGACTTACCCGAACCGGAGACGCCGGTGAAGGCGACCAGCGCGTTCCGCGGAACGTCGACATCGATGTTCCGCAGGTTGTTCTCGCCGGCGCCCCGGACATGCACGAAAGGGTCGGTCGCGTCCTCGTTCACGCTTCCTGACTACCTGATTGCGCCGCGAACCGCGCGACAGGCGCCGTCCCCGGCCCCCGATCTTGGGGAACCTTCGAGAGTGCTTGACCGTGGATGATCCGGCCGGGGGCTCCCAGCTCCTGCTCGTGATGGCGCACGCAACCCGTGTGGCCCGGTCGTGGGACAGGCCGCTGCACGCGGAGATCCGGCCGGACCGGCTGTGCCTGCGCGCAGAGTTCGAACCGACCCTCGTCGCATATGCCGGAGGCCAGTTCGTGCACGCCTCTGGCGTACCTGGTCGGCGCGGTGGCAGGGTGACTCCCAAGCGGCCCCCGCAGCCCCGATCCTGCGGCGCATGGCCGCCGGCCCGGCCCCGTGTCGCCCGCGGGGGGCCGGGCCGCGCCCGCCTCCCGGCTCCCCACGGGAGGCCGCAGGCGCGTCCAGCAGCCCGACCACCACCACGAGCCTGTCAGCGCCCCATGCCACCCTGTACGGGCCCGGCGGCGCCCATTCTTGAAGACAGCACAGTTCCGGTACTGCGACAGAGTCCCGTTACTGCGGCAGGGCCCGGACCGCGCGTTGCGGTCCGGGCCCTGCCCCTGTGCGGTACCGCCCCGCGGCGGCGGTGCGTCAGCTCTGCGCGTTGTCGTCGCTCGCCTCCGCGACGTCCTCAGTCGCGCGAGTCTTCTCGCGCATCTTGCGCACCAGTTCCGCCTTCTTGTCGGCTGCACTCTGGCGGTCGAGGTTGCGGTGCGGACCGTTGTTCTGCCGTTCGGCGCGTGACAGCTTCTTGCGCTGGCCGCCGCCCTGGCCGACGGGGTTGTTGATGTTCTTGCTGTCGGTCACGGGTTCTCCCGGTGGTGGTGTGAAGTGATCTGCGGATTCATCGGCGGGGGGACGGGGCGGCTGCGTCGAAGGACAGCGGGGCCCGTCACGCTCTCACTCGTAAATCGGCATCTGGAAGAACATGACAAATACGTTACCCGGTTCCGGCGGGCCCGGAGACCAACCCCTTTCCGGGGCGCCGCGGGCGTAGTCAGTGGTCTCGGGGACGCTGCCGACATGAGGATTCGTCTCGCTTGCTCCCTCTTTCGCCGCTTCGCACCCGCGACGCATGCGATGTCCCCAGGGTCGGGAGAGAACGGTCCGTGGGCCGCCCGGGGCGGCCCACAGGTCGGCGGGCGGGGCCGCCCCCCGCACACCATGAGGGGGCCGCGAGCCGCTACACCGTGGTGAAGAGGATCTTGTTCCTGCCTGAGAAGAAGGGGTCGGCACGTGTGAGTTTGGCCCGGACGCTCACACCCAGGTCGAGCTCGGCGCCGGACGTGAGTCTGCCCATCACGGCGGGCTCCGCCAGGTGCACCGTGCCCTCCTTCGGTTTGTCGTCCTCCGCGTCGGTGTTGATGACCAGGCCGGCGAAGACCTCGCCCACCCGGCTCTTCAGCACCGCGGCCTCCGCAAGGTCCACCGCGCGCCGGTCCGCCACCTTCCCCTTTCCCCGCGCCATGTCGCACGGCAGGCACTGCAGGGCGTCGAGCACCCAGTTCGGCGGTGCCTGGCCGGCGCACGCGGCCACGCACAGTTCACCGGTGTACCGGTCGATCAGACGCCGCAACGGGGCCGTGCAGTAGGTGTACGGGGCCGCGATCGCCGCGTGGTCCGTGTGCTCGGGGAGGTGGTGGTCGCGGAAGCTGGTGTACTCCGCCTTGAGCAGCATGGCAATGGCCTCGCTGAGGAAGGCCATGTGCTTGTGGTCAGCCGGATCGAGGGAGTTGGCCAGCGCGGCGTACGAGACGCCGGGCCTCCAGTCGATGCCCAGGTGCTCCGCGACGGCGTGCACGCGCCGGACCACCTGCGGGTCGGTCTGCTCCTTCTGCGTCCGCAGGATCCCGGTGCCGCTCTCCAGCATGATCCGGGCCGCGGCCATTCCGGTCATGAGGGAGATCTGCTCGTTCCAGCCCTCCACGGGCAGTGCCGCCACGTAGCTCAGCCGGAACGAGCCGTCCTCCTCCAGCGTGACCTCCTGGTCGGGCAGGTTCACCGCGACCCCGCCGCGCGCGGCCTCGACGGCTTCCCGCAGCTTGCCGATCTCACGCAGCAGGGCGACGGGCTCCTCGGCCGTGCCGGCCTCGATGTCCTGCTGGACCCGCGCGTAGTTGAGCTTGGCCTGGCTGCGGACCTTGGCCCGGCTCACGGTCGAGTCGGTCACGTTGCCTGCGGCATCGAGGTCGTGCTGCCACAGCAGGGCGGGCACGACCTGGCCCGGAAGCAGGCTCGCCGGCCCTTCGGAGATCGAGGGCGGGTGCAGGGGCACCTTGAGGTCGGGAAAGTACAGCGTCTCGATGCGGTCGTGAGCCTCGGCGTCCAGCGGACTGCCCGCTTTGACGAAAGCGGCCACGTCCGCGATGGCGTAGTGCACGCGGTACCCGCCACCGGGCCGCCGCTCCAGGAACATGGCCTGGTCGAGATCCTTCGACTCCGGTGGGTCGATCGTGAACAACGGCAGATGGGTCGCGTCCCTCTCGGGCAGCCGGACCTCGGCTTTGGCGACCTCCGCCGCTTCGAGCACATGAAGGGGAAACTCCGCAGGGGCCTTCAGCTCCGACCGTAGCTGCTGCAGTGCCTTGAGCAGGACGTCCTGGGCCTCGCGGGACATGTGCATCTGAGGGCGTCGCATGACTCGAGCGTAGGACGGCGACCACGGAGCGGCGCAGTGAGCGGGTCCGGGCGAGGGAAATGAGCCGCTGCAGTCTGGGGGCGCAAGGATGCCGGCTCGTCGAGAGGGGATCAGGTGCAGGCGTCCTCGAGGACGACCTGTCGCACCGTGCGCAGCGTCGACCGGAGACGGTCCAGGTCGGTCGAGCCCAGAGCGAGGCGGAGCGCCTGTGGTGTGTGGATCGAGGTGGTGTACGGCTCCGCCGTGGATACCGAGATGTGCTGACGGGCGAGCGTGGCGGTCAGGCGGTCGGCGCGTGCGTCGTCGGGCAGCGGCAGCCATGTGAAGTAGGACGAGGGATGGCTGACGAGAGGTAGGCCTGCCAGCTCTCGTCCGGCGAGTGCTTGGCGGGCCTCGGCGTCGCCTCGCTTCTGGGCTTCCAAGTGGTCGACCGTGCCGTCGTCGAGCCAGCGGCAGGCGACCGCGGTGGTGAGGGCCGGGGTGTTCCAGGTGGTCGCCCGGATCGCGCGTTCGAGCGACGGCAGCGTCGCGGGCGGGGCGACGACGAAGCCGACCCGCAGGCCGGTGGCGATGCTCTTGGAGAGTCCCGAGACGTAGACGGTGATGTCCGGCGCGGTGGCGGCCAGCGGCGGTGGCGGGTCCTCGACCAGGTAGGCGTACGAGGCGTCTTCGATGACGAGTGGACCGTACTGTCGGGCGATCTTGATCAGCCGGCTGCGGTCGGCTGCCGGCATGACCCAGCCCAGAGGGTTGTGCAAGGTGGGCATGGTGTAGATCGCGCGCACGGGGCGGGTCGCGCACAGCTTCTCCAGGGCGTCGAGATCCGGCCCGTCGGGGGTTGCGGGTATGGGCTCCAGGTCGAGACGAAAGGCATGCGCGAGCACCTTGAATCCCGGATAGGTCAGTGCGTCGACCGCGACGACGTCGCCGGCGTTGAGCGTGGCCATGACGGTGATGGCCAGGCCGTGCTGAGCACCGCCCGCGATGAGGACCCGATCCGCGTCCGTGGTGATTCCTCGACGCCTCAGGTGCCGCGCGATCGAGGCTCGGTCCTGGGGACGCCCCCGATGCGGTTGGTAGCGGAGCAGCGAGTCGAGATCACCAGAGGCGGCCACCTCTCGCAGGGCCTGGCGCAGGAGGTCGGCCTGGCCGGGCAGCGCCGGATAGTTGAAGCTGAGGTCGACCGCGTCCGTGGCCACGGCCCGCTGATCGACGCCATGACCAGCGGGAACCGTGATGTCGCGCACGAAGGTGCCGCGGCCTTGTTCCCGGCTCACCAGGCCCATCGCCTCCAGCTCCGCGTACACCCGAGTCGCGGTCACCACGGCGATGCTCTCGCGGGCGGCGAGAGCGCGGTGTGTGGGCAACCGTGCGCCCGCGGCGAGTCGCCCGCACCGGATGTCGGATGCGAGCGCGTCGACCAGCTGTTTGTAGCGCGGGGCTGCCATGCGCCGAATTGTATCCATGACAATTCTTTGACTGTCCTGTTCGTGGCTCCTTACCGTCAAGACCCACTCGCCCACCCACCCGGCCGGAAGGACCTCCGCCGTGCACATCGCCATCCTCACCTTCGAGGGTTACAACGAGCTCGACTCCCTGATCGCGCTCGGTGTTCTCAACCGCATCAAGGCCGACGACTGGCGCGTCACCATCGCCACGCCCAGCCCCAAGGTGACGTCGATGAACGGGGTCGTCATCGAGCAGATGTCCACGCTCGAGGAGGCGTGCGCCGCCGATGCCGTCATCGTCGGCAGCGGCGTCGCCACTCGCGAGGTCGTCGAAGACCCGGCGATCATGAAGGTTCTGCGCGGCCTGGACCCCTCGCGCCAGCTCATCGCGGCACAGTGCTCCGGCGCGCTCGTACTGGCCAAGCTCGGCCTGCTCAACGACATCCCCGCGTGCACCGACCTGATCACCAAGCCCTGGGTCGCCGCCGCCGGCGTCGAGGTGCTCAACCAGCCCTTCTACGCCAAGGACAACATCGCCACCGCCGGCGGCTGCCTGGCCTCGCAGTACCTCGCCGCCTGGATCATCGCCCGTCACCGGGGCAACGACGCCGCCGAAAGCGCACTGCACTACGTCGCCCCGGTGGGAGAGAAGGAGGAATACGTCGAGCGCGCCTGGCGCAACATCACCCCGTACCTGCCCGCTCCCGCACAGACACTCGCCTGACGCGATGACTTCGGGCGTGGTCGGCGGACGCGTGCATATCGGAGAACGAGTACGGCTTCGCGGATGTCGTCGGGTATCTCTTGATACCTCGGTGGGCGACCTGGCGACACGCCGAGGCCTCGGAGCAGCCGACGGTGCGTGTCCCCGTCGTGGATGCGGCCGCCCAGCACGACGCCGGGTCACAGAAGTTGAGCCAGAACCGGGATTGGGCTGCGGTTCAGGTTCTGTGGTGCGCCTCCGCTTCTCCTGCACCTGGACCGGAGGCGCCGGAGCGTGGCGTTTCAGGGGCGGGTGTTCTTCGGCAGGAAGGCGAGGCCCGTCGGTGTGTTCAGGCCGGTGGCCGGGAGGGTGGTCTGGCCACCGCCTGTCTCCTCGACGCGGACCACCCGGTTGTTGAAGCCGTCGGCGATGTACAGGCCGCCGCAGCCGTCGAGCGCGAGACCGAGCGGGTCGCTGAGACCGCGGGTGGGGACGGTGGTCTGGCCGCCGCCCTCCGCGATCTTCACCACGCGGTTGTTGCCGCTGTCGGCGATGTAGAGGTCCCCCGCGGCGCTGAGTGCCAGTCCCGTCGGCTGGGAGAGGCCCACGGTGGGGATCGTGGACTGGCCGCTCCCGTCACCGGCCACCTTGACGACACGGTCGTTGACGAAGTCGGAGATGTACAGGCTTCCGGAGGCGTCCAGCGCCAGCCCCCAGGGGTGCAGCAGCCCTGTCGTCGGCACGGTCGTCTGGGTACCGTCGGCCAGGGACACCTTCACGACCCGGTCGTTGAAGCTGTCGGCGACGTAGAGATTCCCCGCCCGGTCCAGGGCGAGGCCCAGGGGGCGCGACAGGCCGTCGGTGGGGACGGTGGACTGGCCGCTCCCCTGCGGTGCCATCACGACCACGCGGTTGTTGCCGGTGTCAGACACGTACAGCCGGCCCGTATCGTCCCCGACCATGCCCGTCGGCCGTACGAGACCCTCGAAGGGCACGGTCACCTGGTCGCCGACCCTCGCCGGCAACGCCACGACCCTGTTGTTGCCGTAGTCGGACACGTACAGAGGCGCATGCGCGGAAGGCCGACCCTCCTGCGGCGGGGTCGCGCCCGCCGCGGTCGTGGGCATCGTGCACAGCGCCACGAAACCCACGGCGGCGGCGAGCCTACGGGCCCATCGGCGCGAGGCACGCCCCTTCAAGAGCGCGAGCGTCACCGTTCCGGACCCGTCCGTCGTACCCACCATGGCTCCCCATCAGATCTGAGCGGCCGGCCCACCGCCGCACCTGCTCCGACCCTAGGAAGCGGCACCGCCCCCTGCGGGAACCACGCCGCCCGCCCGGCTCCGAGCCACCCCAACGTCCCAGACACCGGTCAGGCAGGACGGCGACACACCGGTCGTCGAGAGGGCTCCCTCTGCTTGGCGCGCGCCTGGCCGGCTGAGCACTCCTCCTCGTTCCGTCCCGGTGCCCGGCAGGTCCGTATCCGTGCCTCGACGTCTGCCCTAACGGACCTGGCGACGGGCAGGGCCCGCGGGTCATGTTGCCTGGACCGCTCCTCTTGAAAGGCAGCCCGTTGCAGCAGAACCGACGCCAGGCCGACCAGACCACCAGCGATCCATCCCCGGTGCCCCGGGGTACGGTCCCAGGGGACCAGACCGGGCTCCTCGCACTCCAGCGCACGGCGGGCAACGCCGCGGTCCTGCGCATGCTGCAGCTCTCCGGACACCCCTACGCCCAGCCATCCGTGCAGCGAGATGAGCAGCACCGGCACGGAGCCGGATGCGGCCACCAGCAGACCGCCCAGCCCGCCGCCGTACAGCGCTCCGCCGTCCACGATGTGCTGAACGGAGGCGGCCGTCCTCTCGACGAGCCGGTCCGCGAGGAGATGGAAGCCCGCCTCGGCGCCGACTTCTCCGACGTCCGCATCCACGACGACAGCACAGCCCGCGCCTCAGCCGCCGAGGTCGGCGCCCGTGCCTACACCAGCGGCAGCCACGTCGTCATCGGCGACGGCGGTGGTGACAAGCACACCCTCGCCCACGAACTCACCCACGTCATCCAGCAGCGTCAGGGACCGGTGGCGGGCACGGACAACGGCAGCGGCCTGAAGGTCTCCGACCCCTCCGACCGGTTCGAACGGGCGGCTGAGGCCAACGCCACACGGGTCATGAGCAGGCCCGTGGGCCCGGTTCAGCGAACCACGGAATCCGTGGAGGCCAAGGCCCGCACCGGATCCGGCATCATCCAGCGGGCCGGAGGCCACGCCCAAGGAGACCACGTATTCAATAAATTCTACCGAGTCGGAGATGCGGTGATCACCGCACTGAAAGCCGACTGGGCGGCATTCTGGGGCAACCTCGACACTGACACCAAGCGACAGTTCAACCCCCAGAAGTCGACCTCACCCGCCCTTGTCACCGCCTTTGCCACCAAATTCGCCGCCCTGCAAGCAAATTGCGCCGCGATCACCCCTTGCATCGGACCTGCCCACGAATGGGGGCATCCGGAAGCACCCAACCAGAGGTTCTACGACTTCATGGCCACACTGGCGAAGGACTCGACCACCGGAGCGGACGCGAACTCCGTGTCGTACGGAGCGTTCTCCCAGAACCTGCCCGCCGAGATCGCCAACACGGGAACCGCAGGATGGACTCTTCCCAACGATCTCAGGGCCAGCGGGACACCTACCTTCGCCGATACCGACGCCCTCACGGCTCTCGCCACGATCCATACCTACGCGGAAACCCAGGCGACATGGGGCGAGGTGCTGACGCGCAATACGTTCGACGCGGTCGCCGCGGACAAGACACGAAACAGGCGCGTTCCTGCCTCGCGCCGCGGCGCTTTCGACATCTGGATCAACGAGACCAAGCAGCATTTCGCAAATCTGCATCAAGCGATAACGGTGGCCATTCTGACGCAGCACGTCGTCAAGGTCTGGGTGACGGCGACCCAGACCCGAATGTACGCCCTGACCGGCCCGGTCTACGACGCCGCCGACCCCAACCCGCCCGGCGCCGCCGGCCAAGCGCCTCAGAATGCCGCGGCCGAGGGTGAGAACGGGGGCTGAGGCGGTCAGCAGGAGCCTCCACGACAGTCAGGCACTTGATCCGCTGGTGCGCGGCACTCCTCCGGTCCGTCCGCGTCGCGGGTCGCGCCATCGGCGGCGCGCCGGGCTCCGCACCGCACGGACCAGGGTACGACCGGATCCGACAGCGGGCGTCGCCGCGATCGCTTCCCGGCCTTCTATTCACCTACATAACGGTAGACACCGTTGCGATCTCGTTAAACGTTTACTTCTTGACGACAAAGTGGCGGCCGAGTTGACTTCGTGCACCTCGGCCGCAACGTCGCGGCCTCGTCAGGGAGGCACAACCCCAATGAACGCAGTGACGCGTCGCGCCGTCATAGCCACGGCCGCGGTGTCGATGGCCCTCTCGCTCGCCGCCTGTGGCCAGGCCGGTGGCGACGACAGCGGTGACAAGGGCAGCTCGACCAAGATCGGCCTGCTCCTTCCGGAGAACAAGACCGCGCGGTACGAGGCGCTGGACAGACCGCAGTTCGAGAAGGCCGTCAAGGGCGCCTGCCTCACCTGCGAGATCGTGTACAACAATGCGGTCTCGGACGTGGTCAAGCAGAAGCAGCAGTTCGACCAGCTGATCGCCGGCGGCGTGCGGGTCATCGCGCTCGACGCGGTCGACGCGACCAAGGCCGCCGGCTGGGTCAAGGAGGCGCAGGGCAAGGGCGTCAAGGTCGTCGCGTACGACCGTGCGATCGCGGGCGCGGACGCCTACGTCAGCCACGACAACAACAAGGTCGGCGAGCTCCAGGGCCAGGCGCTCCTCGCCGCCCTCGGCGCCAGGGCCGCCTCCGCCAACGTCGTGATGATCAACGGTGACGAGAAGGACACGAACGCCGCGCTGTTCAAGCAGGGCGCCCACACCGCCCTCGACGGCAAGGTCGGCAAGATCGCCTACGAGGCCTCCGGCGAGTGGGACCCGAAGATCGCCGGCGAGAAGATGTCCGCCGCGATCTCCTCCGTCGGCAAGGACAAGATCGACGCGGTCTACTCGGCCAACGACGGCATGGCCGGCGGCATCGTCACCTCCCTCGAGAACGCCGGCATCAAGAACATCCCGGTCGGCGGCCAGGACGCCGAGATCGCGGGCATCCAGCGCATCATCGCCGGCACCCAGACCTTCACCATCTACAAGAGCCCGCTCGAGCTCGCCCCCAAAGCCGCCGAGCTCGCGGTCGACCTGCTGATGGACGTGCCGCTCCGCGCCAAGGGCGAAACCGACGGCGTCCCGTCGACCCTCCTCGACCCGGTGGTCGTCGACAAGACGAACATCCAGGCCACGGTCATCGAGGAGGGCATCTACACGGTCGCCGACATCTGCTCCGCAGAGCTCGCCGCCAAGTGCACCAAGCTGGGCCTCAAGTAGCCTCCCGGCCGCCTCAGTTGGAGCCGGTTCGGCGTGCTCCGTGTACAAGAGGTGAAGGTTCGACCCGGCGGAGGTACCTCAGCAGATCGACCGGTACGGCACGTCCGGGATGTAGGTCCTCCACTCGTCGGGTGCGAGCGGGCCGAAGCGGGTGCAGAGGTCGGTCACGAGCCGTTCCGGGTCGAGCGCGTGGGTACGGAGGGGGGTGTGCGCTCCCTGGGCGTACAAGGACCGGCCGTCCGGCGATACGGCCAGGGCGCGAACCCGGTCGCCGGCCGTGGGCAGGGGTGCGCCGATCACCGTACGGGAGGGGATGTCCCAGAGCTGGACGCGGCCGGACCGGTTGCCGGCCGCGAGGGTGCGGCCGTCCTGCGAGAACGCGAGAGCCGTGACGGGCAGGGGGCTGCCGTCGGGGCCGTCGGACGTCCCTTCGCTCAGGACGCCGCGGGGCCGTCTCATCTCCCCGTCGTAGAGCAGGATGCGCCCCGATCCGTCGGCCACGGCGAGCAGATCGCCGCTCCGGCTGTACGTCATGGCGTTGCCGAAGTCTCTCTCCGTCCGTTCGCGCACGACCCGGCCCCGGGGCAGTTCCAGCACGGTTCCGTCGTTGAGCGTCATGAGCGGAAGCCGTGGGTGGATCGCCAGGCGGGTCGCGGGTGACCCTTGGGTGAAGCGGGTGAGGGGCTTGGCGTGGGTGAGGTCCCACACTGAGCCGGAGACCAGGCCGTACACGACCGGTGCGCTGCCGACGGTCGTCATGCCGAGCGCGTCGGGCGGGTCCTGGCCGGCGGTCAGCGGGACGTCCGCCGCCGGACGTGCGGCTCGTACGTCCCAGACCCGAACGTGGGTCGAAGCGACGCCCATCCCGTTCTCCCGACCGGAAGCGGCGGCAGCGGCGGTGAAGGCGAAGAACCTTCCGTCGGGGCTGAACGACGCCACGGCCCGGACGTCGGCACCACGCCGGAACCGCACCCCCGGTGTGGTGCCGAGCAGCCGGCCGCCCCGTGTCTCGCGGAGTTCGAAGGAGAGTTCGTCCGCCGTGGCCCTGGCCACGGCCATGACGCCCCCGTCGGGGCCGAACCGGACGGGGTCGTCGTTGTCGTCGTTCCACTCGCCGGTGAGGACCGCGCGAGCGTTCAGCGTCCGCACGGTCCGTCCCGTCGCGCCGAGGTAGCGGATGAGGCCCGCGCGGGTGTCCACGCGTACGTGGTAGGGCTTCTCCTGCGGAAGAGGGACGCTCAGTACGGGATTGCCGTCGTACTCGTCGAACACATCGGGTGCGTCCGTGGACTGACGGAGGTTGCGCCACAGCAGCAGCCTGTCGTTGGTCAGACCGGCCAGGAACGCCGAATCCGGGCTGAAGGACACCTCGGTGAGCCCGCCCTGGTGGAGCGGTTCCAGGCGGGCACCGGTGACGGTGTCGATCCGTTCCACTTCTTGTTCTCTGAGCACGGACAGGGTTCTGCCGTCCGGGCTGAACTGGAGGGTGCCAGGTCGGCAGGAACGCTGCTGCTGCACCTCGGTCGGGATGCCGAAGGCCTTCAGAGGTCGCACGTTCCCGCCGGGCAAGCTTCGGAGCTCGATCCGGCCCGTGGGTCCGCACCGGGCGAACAGGGTGCCGTCGCGGCTCATGGCGACGGCGCTCGGGGGCGTGGGCCCGGGCAGCACGAGAAGTCGCTTCCGGGTGGGCAGGTCCCAGACCTCGACGCGCGTGTCCGTCGAGATGGCCGTCCGGTTGGCGCCGTTCCCCAGGGCGATCTGGAACACGGCGTCGCCGTCGCGGAGGGGCAACAGGTGGCGCACCCCTGTCGGCACGTCCCACACCACGATCGCGCTGCCGTCGGTGGACTGGTCCGCCGCCCTCCTGCCGTCCGGGCTCCACGCGGCCAGTCCTGGATGGGCGCCGAGCGAATCGTCCACCCGTGGGTCGTCCGTGCCGTACACGGTCGGCGCGCCCCGGAGGGTGTACGGGTCCTTCTTCGTGCGCGTGGCGACGTTCCATTCCTGGACCCGTTCACCCTGCTGGACGCGCAGCGTGGAGCCGTCAGGGCTCAACGACGCGTGCGACGTCTCGGAGTTGTGCGACAGCGGGGTGAAGTCCGGCTCGACCGCCTGTCCCAGGGCAGCGACCAGTGCGGAGCGCGTCTCCGGTGCCCGGGCGAGCCGCCATGCCGCGATGCTGAGCCGCCCCGCCAGCACGGGATCGGTGGTCCGCAGGCTGTCGGCCACCGTCACCGTGCGGCGGGCCGCGTTCTGTGTCCGCTGCTCGTCCTTGGCGCGGGTCTGCTGGACGGCGATCGCCGTTCCCAGGACGGAGAGGACCATGAGCAGGCTGAGCGTGCCGATCGTCGCACGCCGGATCCGGCCCTGTCGGCGACGGGCAGCGGTGCTCCGGGCCAGGAATTCGCTCTCGGCACCGGTCAGGGTGTGCTGATGCTCTGCCGGCTCGAAGGCCTGGGCCGCGGCGGTCAGCCGTGCACCGCGCAGCAGCGCCCCCCTCTCGCGTCCCGATTCCTGCCACGCCTCGGCGGCCTCGGTGAGGCGGCGGTGCAGCCGGAGCCGGTCGCGGTCCTCCTCGATCCATCTCGCGAGCCGCGGCCAACCTCCGATCAGTGCCTCGTGCGCCAGGTCGACGCGTTCGTGGTCGAGCGTGACCAGCCGGGTCCGGCCGAGATGGTCGAGCACCTCCCCCGCCGCCGGGCCCATGTCCTCGATCTCGGACCGCGGGGCCGGACGCCGGGTGTCCGGGACGCCCTCCCCCGGTGTGACCAAGCGGAGGAACATCCCACGAGCGATCCGTCGCCGGTCGTCGTCCAGCAGCCCGTACATGGCCTCCGCGGTCTGGGCCACGGCTCCCTGGAGCCCGCCGGCCTGTTCGTACGCCGCGAGGGTGAGCACGGGCCCGTGGCGTCGCCGCCATGTCTCCAGCAAGACGTGGGACAGCAACGGCAGCGCGTGCTGCCGCGCCCCGACATCCTCAAGGAGACGGGCTGTCAGCGTCCGTTCGACGACCAGGCCGTGTGCGGTGGCCGGCCTGGTGATCACCTGCCGGAGCTCCGTCTCGCTCATCGGACCGACAGGGAGAGCGGCGTCGCGGATCACGGCCGCCAGTTCGGGGTGCTCCAGGCACCGGGCGTAGAAGTCGGCCCGCACGCCCAGCACGACCCGCAGCCGGCTCCCGGGCTCACGCGCGCCGAGCAGCATCTCGACGAAGGCCGTCCGCTCGCCGGGGTCAGCGCACAGGGTGAAGATCTCCTCGAACTGGTCGACGATCACCCAGGTGTCTCCGTCGCTGTCCGCGGGGACGAACGCGGCCGCGTGCCGGGCCGGCGGGCCCGCTCCGGGGGTCAGTACCCGGACCGCCGCCGGACGCGGCCGGGCGCACTCGGGTCGCACCGGGCCACGGAGCCGTGGGACCAGCCCGGCGCGCAGCAGGGACGACTTGCCGCTCCCCGAAGGGCCGAGCAGGACGACCACCCGGTGCTCGTGGGCCAGCGCGTACAGATCGGTGCTCAGCTCGTCGCGCCCGAAGAACAGCTCCTCGTCGCCGGGCTCGAACCGGGCCAACCCTCGGTACGGCGCAGGGCTTTCGCCCGCCTCCTGCTCGCGTGCGGCCAGCTCCTCGCGGGCTGCGTGCCAGCGCGTCTCCCAGACGTCGGGATCCGCGGCGCAGGCCGTCGCGTACGCCCGTACGACCGGAAGAGACGGCATCTGCTCGCCCGCGGCGGCCCGTGACAGGGTCGCCGCCGAGTACCCGGCCCGACGGGCCATCGCCGCGTACGTGGGACCTCCCGCTTCCTGCCGCAACCGGCGCAGCTCATGGGCGAGCCGCGCCGCTGGTCCCTCACCGAGATCCAGCGGCTTCTCCGGACGCCCCACTCCCCCGCCCCTCTCCTGGGGCAACCGTCGCCCCACTCCCCCGTCCTGCTCTCCCCTGCCGCTCACGCACTCAACCGCCACCGCGGTGGGCTCGACAAGGCGCTTTCACGTCGTACGGGCCGGCGGACGGGATTGATTCATCGCCGGAACGGGGCTGCGCAACAACGTCCCGCAAGCCAAAACTCGTGGTGCGGGGCGGGGCGTCGGGCCTTCACCGGCCCATCCGCACCGGCCGGGCCGCCTGGACGGGCGGGCCCGGGTCGCCCCGGATCCATCGCGAAGATCCCATCGAGAGAACCGTGGACAGGAGAGAACCTCATGCCTCTGAGCGACGACGAACTCCGCTTCATCGAGGAATGCCGGCAGCGCGCCGAGCGCGAGCACGCCGAGTTCCAGGCCCGACAGGAAGCCGACCGCCAGGCCCGTATCGCCGAGGAGGAGGCCCGCCGGCGCGCGGAGCAGCCGCACTCCGGCCCCACCTGGTAGACGTCCGGCGCCGTCACGTCGGCGGGCCTCGATCACAGCCGGCACGAGTCGGACCTGAGATCGGGCCGTGAGCTGACGGGGCGGCAGGCCCGCACCGTGTGTGAGGGACGGCGAGGGTGCGACGGCGGCCACGGGGGTGCCGCCGATTCTCCTCCCGTCCCCCGCCATCACCTGCTGGCCGTGTCCCCGGAGAGGACGTCCGGTGACCGCTCTCGGCGAGCGGGCGGCACGTCCGGAGAACGCCATACGCAACGTCACACGGAACGTCACACGAGAGGAAATCCGATGAGACACACCCTCCGCGCCGCGGCCACCGCCGCCGCCCTCACGGTCGCAGTGACCCTTGGCCTCGGTGGCACCGCCCACGCCGCGGCGGCCCCGTCCGCCGTGAAGGCCGCGGTCACGAGTCCCACGGCGGGCTTGGCTGTGGCACCGGCCGCCGCCCGATACCGGTGGATCTGGGCCGCTGACACGAACCTCCTGTTCTGCCACGCCTACGGCATCTACTACCTGCGGTCCGGCGTGGCCCTCGACTACTACTGCATCCCGCACTCGGCCTGGAAGGCCTACCTGCGCCTGCTCGTCCGGTACTGAGCCCGTCGCGTCATCTTCCGCGCGGTTTCGGGCGTGGGCGGCCTCCAGCAAGCAGCGCCCGGGCCGCGCGGGCCAGTCGCTCCCACTGGCGCTGCTGATCGTGTACGCCGTCTCAACGGGGCCCTGCGGACGTTCCTGGTGAGAGGGCTCGGCGGGGTCCCGCGCGAAGGCGTACGGCATCGGCTCCCGTACTCGACGTGCCAGAAATGCGTCGACAGCGTCCTCCGCACCCGGCAAAGTGGCCGCCCGTGACGAGCAGTGAGCTGTGGACCCGTGCGACCGCCGAACGCTACGACGCCGAGGAGGCCGAGACGTCCTCGATCGCCGCTCTCGGACCGACTCTCGCCTTCCTCGCCGAGCTCGCCGGAGACGGCCGGGCACTGGAGTTCGCCATCGGGACCGGGCGAGTCGGCGTCCCGCTCCGGGAGCGCGGTGTGCCGGTGGTGGGCATCGAGCTGTCGGAGCACATGGCAGTGGTGCTGCGGCGCAAGGTCGACGCGGACACGCTGCCGGTGGTCATCGGGGACATGGCCACCACCGTCGTCCCGGGCGAGTTCGCCCTGGTCTATCTCGTCTACAACACGATCACGAACCTGCTCACTCAGGACGAGCAGGTCGAGTGCTTCCGCAACGCCGCGCGTCATCTGGCGCCCGGCGGCCGATTCGTCATCGAGCTGGGCGTGCCGCCGCTGCGGCTCCTGCCGCCCAGCCAGGTCGCGGTGCCGTTCGACGTCTCTGAACGGCACCTCGGCTTCGACACCTTCGACCTCGTCGAGCAGGTTCTCGTCTCGCACCACTTCACCCGCGACGCCGACGGCCGCTACCGCCGCGACAACTCCCGACACCGCTACGCCTGGCCGGCGGAGCTCGACCTGATGGCACGTATCGCCGGCCTCGAACTGGAACGTCGCGCCGCGGACTGGGACGGGGCGCCGTTCACCCAGGACTCTGCGAAGCACATCTCCGTGTGGCGCAAACCGAGCTGAGGTCGGCCACCGGGCCATCCACGTACTTCGCGCCTGTCGTGAACCTGAGCGTTGGGGGGGCAGTCCTGCGCGTGCTCCCGCAGCTGTCGAGACGGAACCGCTGGTGCGTGGCGTGCCGGCCGTCCTGGGGCGGGCAGTCGACGTGGAGCGGGCCCACGTTCCGGAGTGGCGGGGCAGCGGACGAAGGCCGCGGGAGGAGAGGCGGGATTGGGGCTTGTCGTGCGCCGGCGTCCGGTGGTGGGCTGACCTTGATCGGACGGTCCGCGGGAGGTACGGGGGGCATGGTGGGACGTCAGGAGAAGCCGCTGGACGCCGCGTCGGGACCGGTGGCCGGCTTCGCGTTCGCGTTGCGCCGGCTCCGGCAGGAGGCCGGCGGGCCCACCTACGGTGTGATGGCGCGCCGCAGCCCCTACTCGGTCGCCACACTGTCCCGTGCGGCCAGTGGGGAACAGCTGCCGACGCTGCCCGTGGTGCTGGCCTACGTGAGGGTGTGCGGGGGCGACCCCCAGGAGTGGGAGGCACGCTGGCGGCAGGTGTCCGAGGAGCTGGCCGCCGCCCAGGTTCGGAACCGGTCCGACGAGCGGCCTCCCTATCGGGGCCTGGCCCGCTTCGAGGCGGGTGACCACGCGCTCTTCTTCGGCCGCGACCAGCTGGTCGAGGACCTCGCCGGCCTCACGGCCGAGCACCGGGTCGTCACGGTCTTCGGTGCCTCCGGCAGCGGGAAGTCCTCCTTGCTGCGCGCGGGACTCATTCCCCGGCTGCGGGACGCCGGTTCGCACGGGCTGCCGTGCCCTGCCGTGGTCCGCGTCCTCACCCCGGGCGAGCACCCGCTGGACACTCACGGCTCCGCACTCGTCCCGGCCGCCGGGAACGGCGACACCTGGCTCGTGGTCGATCAGTTCGAAGAGGTCTTCACACTCTGTCACGACGAGGCGGAGCGCGCCCGGTTCATCGACGCGCTCCTCGAAGCCGGGAGCCCGGCCGGGGGCCTGCGCGTGGTGCTGGCGGTCCGGGCGGACTTCTACGCCCGCTGCCTCGATCACTCGGGCCTGGCGGCGTCGGTCCGGGACGCGAGTCTGCCCGTCGGCCGGATGACGCAGGCGGAACTCCGCCAGGCGATCACCAAGCCGGCCACCGCCCACGGCCTCGTCGTCGAACGCGCGCTGACCGAAACCCTCGTCGAAGAGGTCTCGGCCCTGACCTGCGGGCTGCCGATGCTGTCCCACGCCCTGCTGGAGACCTGGCGCGGGCGCCGGGGCCGTACCCTCACCCTGGGGGCCTACGAGCGGACGGGCGGCATACGCGGGGCCATCGCCCAGAGCGCGGAAGCGGCGTACGACGGCATGGACGCGGACCAGGCCGAGACCGCCCGGCAGGTGATGCTGCGGCTGATCACCCCTGGCGACGGCGCCCCCGACACCCGCCGGCCCACCATCCGGGCCGAGCTCGAGGCCATCGGGGACGGCCGTCAGACCCACGCGGTCCTGGAGATCCTGGCCCGTGCCCGGCTGATCACCCTTGGCGAGGACAGCGTCGACCTCGCACACGAGACACTGATCACCGCTTGGCCGCGGCTGCACGGCTGGATCGAGGCCGACCGCGAGAAACTTCGCCTGCACCGCTGGCTGACCGAGGCCGCCGCCGCGTGGGAGTCCGTCGGCCGGGACCCCGGGGTGCGGATCTCGCCCGTACGCCTCGCCCAGTTGCGTGACCCCCTGACGATGGCGAAAGGCGGCGGGAGCGAACTCACCCCCCTCGAAGCCGACTTCCTGGCAGCCGGGTCCGCCACCCATCGCCGTACCGTACGCCGCAGGCGGCTGGCTCGGGCGACGATGTCCCTGCTCGCGGTGGTGGCCTTTCTCGCCGGGACCGTCGCATGGCAACAGAGCCGTTCGGACAAGGAACGCCGGCTCCTGACCGAGGCCCTGCGCACGGCCGCCGTCGCGGACAGCCTCCGGTCCACCGACCCGGACCACGCCGCCCGACTGGGTCTCGCGGCATGGAGCATGGCCCGTACACCGGAGACGAAGGCAGCCCTGTACGCGGCCCACACCAACCGGGCCGAGCCCGACATCCAGGTGGCCACGGGTGACGCACAGCGGAAGAGCGGGTGGCTCGGACCGGACGGCACCACCCTCATCCTGCACGAGGAAGGCGCGGTGGAGCAGTGGGACCTGCGCACGAGGCGCCGTACCGCCAGGCACGCGATCGACGGCGCACCCAAGCCGCTCGCGTCGATCACGTCACGTGACGTGGAAAGGCTGGACCCCAGCGGGCGGCTGAGGCCCAGTCCGGACGGACGGTGGGCCGTCGCGACGACACACGGCGGACGCATCGACGAGCAGCCCTTCAAGCCGGTGGAGATCCGCTTGTGGGACATCGCGGCCGGTACCCGCCACACGATCGTGCGGGAGAACAAGTCGGCGGTGACCAGCACGTCGTGGGGCGGTGGCAGCCGGCTGCTGGCAGCGGCTGTGGAGGGCCGGGCGGAAGTGTGGGACGTCTCCACCAGAAGACTGGTGCTGGCCGCCGACGCGGCCGAGGACGGCTTCGATGTCGCCCTCAGCGCGGACGGGCGGCGCCTCGCCCTCTGCGCGCCCGGCGGCGTCGTCGAGATCTGGGACGTGGCCCGGCGCAGGACCGTCACGGCCCCCGACCCTGACCTTCTGCGCCTTCATGGCGGCGAATGCCCGAGGGGGACGCTCTCCCTCAGTCCCGACGGACGGAAGCTGGCCCTGAAACTCCCCACCGGGATACGGCTGATAGGCCTGTACCCCGGAGCCGACAACTCCAGCGCGGAGATCGCCGGACGCGATGTCACCGAGCTGTCCTTCAGCGCCGACGGGACCTTCCTCGCCGCGCTCCGCAAGGACGCGGTCCTGCTCTGGCGGACCGCCGATCGCGGAGGAACGTCACTGGTCTTCTCTCTGCCGCTGCCCAATGAGATGCCCTCGGACATCCGGTTCGACGCCGCGGAGGGGAAACTCCGGTACCTCCGCGCCGGCAGCCTGAGCGTGGCCACCATCGACCTCGGTCAGGCGATGCGGACCCCGTGGTCCCGGCTTCCCTCGGACCCCGTGTACACCAGCCCCGACGGCGCTCACACGATCAGCATGCGCAGGGAGGGCACGGAGTACGTCCTCGAGCAGCGTTCCCTCACCAGGGGCATGGCCGGCCCGGGAGTACGGCTGCCGCCGTTGAGCCTGCCGCAGGGGCCGGAGGGCCTCACCGATCCGGCCCGGGGCACGTTCAGCCACGACGGAAGCCTCTTCGCCTATGGCTTGCTGGATGCCGAAGGCAGGTCGGTCAGAGTGTGGGACGTCCGGGGCCGGCGGGTGCTGTCGGATCTCCCGTTGCCCGCCGGAACCAGAATGGTCATGGCCGTCGAGCCCGTCCTGCAGGAGCGAACTCCGGTCGTCTACGCCCTCCTCGGCGGGGATTCCTCGGCCGTGTGGGACCTCACGCGCCGCCGACGGATCACGGAGTTTCCCGGCGGCTCGTCGAGCATGGCGATCAGGCCCGACGGGAAGCTGCTCGTCCTCGGTGACGGGACTGTGGTGACCCTGCCCGAGGGCCTGGTCCGGCGACCGACATCGCAGCGGGAGCTCGGCTCGGCGCTGGCGTTCAGCAGGGACGGGGGCCTGTTCGCGCTGGCCGACGGTGTCGGCCGGGTGACGCTGTCGAACGGCCGGATCCAGCGGCTGGGAGTGCTCAGCGACGCCCTGCCCACGGCGGCGGGGGAACCCGCGCCCGTCACGGCGCTCGCCGTCTCCCATGACGGCTCCACCCTCGCGACCGGCGACGAGCTGGGCCGCATCCGCCTGTGGGACGTGGCATCCCGCAAGGCCCTGGGCACCACGCTCCTCAGCCCCGGGGACGAGGTCACGCGCCTGGCCTTCGGGCCGGACGGCCGTACGCTTCACTCCCAGGGCCGCTACACCGCGCCACGGGAGCACCGCGTCGCTCCTGAGGACGTGGCCGCGGCTCTGTGCGCTCGGCTCGGCGGCGGCCTGGACCGCAACCAGTGGCGTGACCAGATCGGCGAGGTGCCGTACCGCGAGAGCTGCCCGCGGACGGCCCGCGCGGTCCGATGATCCCGCGTGGGATCACGCCCGGCGCGGCCGGACGCCCTTGTCGCGGTGGTGGGTGGCGGGCGCCGCGGGCGGGATACGTCGATCGGGTGCACAGGCGGTGTGGCGTCGGGCCGTTCCGGGCCCGGTCGACTCCGATGGGCGGGTGACGGGACGAACGCGCGGTGAAGGACCGGCTCGGAGCGCGTACCTGCGCGAGGTGCGGCGCAGGCGCCGCGGCCGCGGTGCGGGCGCTCCCGATGCCGGTGGCCGTGGCCGGTCGCAGTGGCCCGTGCTCGCGGTGGCCGTCCTGCCCGGTCTGGCGGCCTTGGTGGCGCTGCTCTTCACCTGGCGGGAGGTACGGGTCGCCGAGCAGGGCCAGCTCACCGCCCGGTTCAACGACGCGATCACCAATCTCGGTTCCCCGTCGCTGGACGTGCGCTTCGGTGGGATCTACGCGCTGGAACGCATCATGCAGGACTCACCGCGCGACCAGCCCAGGATCGTCCTCGTCCTCTCCGCGTACGTACGGCGTCACGCGGGCGTTCCCGCGACCGGCTTCGTGAAGGAGCCGGCGGAACCGCAGCCGGGGCAGGAGCCGCCGGCCGACCGCCGGCCGCCCACGGACGTCGTGGCCGTGGTGGACGTGCTGGCCCGCCGCTCTCCCGGCCACGACGGGGACGCGCAGATCGACTGGAGCCGGGCGGACCTGCGGGGGCTGTCCCTCTCCACCTGGAGCTTCAAGGACATCGCGAAGGTCCCTGAGGGCGGCGCCCTCCCTGCCGAGCGTGCCCCGTTCGGGTACGTGAACCTCGAAGGGGCGGATCTGCGTCACGCCACGCTGTCGGGGGTGGATCTGAGAAGCGCCTTCGCCGGCGAGGCCAACCTGACGGGGGCGCAACTCCTGCGGTCCGACCTCCGGGACGCCGACCTGACGTTCGCGGACCTGTCCGGCGCGAACGTCGTGGACACGAACCTGGCCGGCGCGGATCTCAGTGGCGCGGTGCTGCGGGAGACGTTCCTGGGGCGACCGGACACGCTCGTGCGCCTGAATCCGAGCGACCTTTCCCGCGCCCTGCTCTGGGACGCGGACCTCACCGGTGCGAACCTGTCCGGGGCGAACCTGACGGAGGCGGTCCTGGTCGATGCCGACCTGACGGGCGCGTCCCTGGTGACCGCCCGCCTGCGCGGTGCGAAGTTCAGCACCTTGGACACGTCTCTCCAGGCGCGGATCATTTCAGGCACCGTCACGGAGAGCGCGAACCTCACCGACGCGAATCTCACGGGAGCCGATCTCAGGGGCGCCGACCTGCGCAAGGCCAACCTGACCGGGGCGATCTTGAACGGAGCCGACCTGACGGACGCGGACCTGCGGGGCGCCCGGCTCACGGGCGTGACGCTCGACGGCGCCAGGACGGAAGGGGCGCGCGGTCTGCCGAGCTAGGGCGGATGTCAGGCGGATGTGGCCGGGCGAGCCACGCCCGAGGGTCCAGGCGGCCCCGATTCGCCCGCCCCTCTGCTCGGGCGACTGCTTCACAGGCGGGCGGGGGGCCGTCGGCGAGCCCCGCCTGATGCCCGGCATCGGCGAGGACTCGGGGTGCTCGCCCATGCCGGGGAGCGGAACCCTGCTCCGGATGACGACCGAGCCGGCCCGGTGGGGCCGGCTCGGTGGGGCCGGCTCGGTGGGGCCGGCCCGGTGGATGCTGCGGGGATCGCCCTGTGGTCAGTTCGCGTTCACGAGGTCGTGGGCGGGGACGGTGACGGTCCGCCGGTTGGGGGTGCCGCCGAGGACGACCTTGCGCAGGGCGCTGTTGTTGTCGAGATTGGTCTCCTTCAGCCGCTTGGCCGGGTTGGCGAGGACCTGGATGTAGTACGTGCCGTTGGGCAGGTCCGTGATGTCGAAGGACTGGCCCGGCAGGTCCTGGGTGTAGGTGTCACCGGAGCCGACGTCCAGTACCTCGCGGACGGAGATCGAGTTCTCCTGGCCGCAGGCGGTGGACAGGTCGGTGTTGTTCGGGTGCCAGTTGGCGTTCTTCACCGTGTAGTCGACGGCGTCGGTGTTGGCGAGGCAGAAGGCCTCCTTGCCGCTGCGTACCGCTTCCTTCTTGTCGGCCTTCAGCAGCCGGTAGCTGGCGAAGTCGGTGAAGTGCCAGTGCACGTGGCCGGGGCGGGGGTCCCACTCCATGGTGCCGGTGGGCGTGTAGCCGACCTGCTTGCCCTGGGCGTCGTAGAAGTACTGGTAGGCGTCCATCTTGGCCTTGCCGGGCGAGCGGAAGCCGTCCACGACGAGCTGGGCCGGGCCGGCGTTCCAGACGTTCGCGCTGAAGGCGAGGTAGTCCTTGCCGGGGATGTCCTGGGGGCCGCCGTCGCTGATGGTGATGCCGTAGGCCGGCAGGGACCGCAGGTCGGGCTTGGGAACGTTCGGGACGGAGGGGGTCCCGGTGGGCCGCGCGGACCGGGGAGCGAGGGCGGGGGCCCTGCGCGAGCCGTCGGTCTGCCCGGGGGTGTCACCGGCGGCCTGGACGCCGGCGCGCCCTGCCTGCCGCACCTTCAGCGCCCACGGCAGGGCCGGGGGCGCGGCCTTCAGCGGCCCGTGGCCCACGTTGTACGAGGGGCCCGCGCCGCTGGTCTGCGGTGCGCCGGCCTGGGCGGGGGTCGGGGCGTGTCCCGCTCCGTGCCCGGCGTGGGCGGAGGGGGCCTGATGCGCGGAGCCGTGGCCGGCGTGTTCCCCGGCGGCGGCCGACCGGCCGTTCTCCCAGCTGCGTTCCTCGACGGTGAGCTTCACCGAGGCGGGCTTGTCGGCGATGCCGAAGAGGTCCCGGTACTTCTTGGCGACCCTGACCTTCGCCGTGTACGCGCCCGCGGCGAGTTGCACGGGCGCGGTGTAGGAGCCGGCGTAGGTGTTGGCGGCCCACCCCTTCTCGACGCCCCACACGGAGCCGAGGGTGAAGGCGTTGGTGGGGCAGCTCTCCGGATACTTCGAGGTGGCGGGCGCGTCGGGCCGGATCCGTCCACTGGCGTTGTTCGGGCAGAAGTTCTCCGCGCGGCTGACGACCACCTTGCCGTTCTTGTCCGTGACGGTGATCTCGGCGAAGCCCGGAAGTCCGGAGAAGTCCTTCACGGTGCCCAGGGGCAGCGTTTTCGCCTTGGTCCTGCCGCCCTCGAACACGGTCTGGGTGACCGTCACCGGATCCTTGTAGGACTTCCGGGTCACCTTCAGCTCCAGCGGCCGCCCCTCGGCGGTGAGGTAGGTGCCGAGGTCCAGGTAGACGCCGGGCTCCTCCTTCCACGAGGTGAGCGTGACCGAGCCGGTCGCCGCGACGAGGCTCAGTGTCGGCCCCGCGGCGGCCGTCGCCCGCTCGGGCGCGGCGGTCATGAAACCGAGGGTCACCGCCATGGCGGCGACCGCCGTGGTCCCCACGAGCAGCGGCCGCCGTAGCCGGTTGGTGCGCGTCGTACTCATCGTTCTCTCGTCCTCCGGATGCGGTGCGGAAGCAGATCGGCCGCCGGCCCGGGGGAGGTCTCCACCCCGGGGCTCACGCGGTGTGGGGCGCTCGGTGCACCCGCGCTGTGAGAGGAGGGCATGGGACGTCCGGTTGTCCGGAGAAACGAAACGTCACGATGTTGGCCGGATGACGCTCCCGCGACGAAAGCCGGACGCCGCTGCCGAAGCGGCATCTCACCATGGGAAAGAGGTCCGGTTTCGGGAAACGTCGGGAAG
Organism: Streptomyces sp. NPDC088553; assembly: GCF_044752965.1. Classification (NCBI taxonomy): domain Bacteria; kingdom Bacillati; phylum Actinomycetota; class Actinomycetes; order Kitasatosporales; family Streptomycetaceae; genus Streptomyces; species Streptomyces sp. NPDC088553. The sequence goes on from NZ_JBIVMG010000002.1 coordinate 106,548, forward strand.
ATCTCGGGTGGCCCGAAAACACCGGTCGCGATCCGGTGCGGCAGGGAATCACCCGGGGCGGCGTGGATGCGGCTGATACGGGGACCCAGCCGAACAGACAGTCGGGAGGCCGCACATGACGTCCCGACAGATCGCGCCACGGTCGGACAGGAGCAGCCAGGACCGGACAGATGATCGATACGTCCCGGTCCTTCACCGTCCGGCTCCGGGCCGGTCCGTCGGCCGATGGTCCCGCGGGTCGGGCCGCACGCCCTCCCTTCCGAGGCGGCGAGGTCGGGCGGGACGAGGCGGTGCGGCGCGCGACGCAGCAGGGGGGAGGCGCGGCAGGGCGGGACCTCGCGCCCCGTCGTACCAGGGTCGGATCCCGTCGCAGGCGATCCGTAGACGGCGCGGCCCGCGCAGTACGGCGTTCTGGCGGCACGGGGGCGGGTCGTCGAGCAGGCGTGGGTTCTCCAGTCTCCGTGCCGGCTCCGACAGCGCGAGTTGGGCCTCCAGTCGGGCGAGCAGTGCGCCGAAGCAGCCGTGGGTGCCGCTGCCCAGGCCGAGGTGCTGGATGTCCGGGCGGTCCGGGTCGAAGCGGTCCGGGTTCTCGAACCGCTGCGGGTCGCGGTTGCCGGACGCCAGGACCAGCCAGAGGGTGGAGCCCTTGGGGACGGTGACGCCCCGGACCTCGATGTCGGCGAGGGTGGTGCGCCCCGGAAGCAGTGGCACCGGCGGCTCGAAGCGGAGCAGTTCCTCGACGGCGCAGGGGGCTCGACCGGGCCATTGGAGAGGACCGATCCCGTGGTGCGCCTTGCCGTCGATCTCAACCGCTGTCAGGGGTACGCGCAGTGCGCGTTCCTCGCCCCCGAGGTCTTCACCACGCACGGCGACGAGGTGCTGCTCTACGACTCGGACCCCGACGAGGCGCAGCGCGAGAGGCTGGCCCAGGCCGCCGCGGCCTGCCCGGTGCGGTCCATTCTCGTCGAGGGAGGACCGATCGAGTGACCGGTGCGGCCGGATCAGGTCGAGGCGGCGGGCGGTGACGCGGCGGTGGGCCCGCCCTTCGGCTCCTGTGCCGTCCGCGCGCCCGTATCCCGTCCTCGGTCTCCGTCGACGCGAACGCCGGAGGGGGAGCCGCACCGTCGGCGGGCCAGTTCGCCCGGCCCGTGCGGGGAGACCGGCACCCGAGTGCTGTGCGGCCGGGGCTGGGCGCTCGCCGGCGACCGGGTCGACGGCCGCGACGGCACGGCGGCGGTGCTCGCCGGCGCCGTCGAGGCCCGGCTGCCGCTGCCGAGCCGCGTCGAGGCCGACGGCCGCCCGGTCGCCGAACGGCACCCCGCCGCGCTGCTGCGGGCCGCCTTCGAGGTGTACGGGCGTCCTTCGCCGAGCAGCCGCGGGCCGCGTACGCGGCGGCCGTCGTCGACACGCGCACGACACCGGTCCTGGTGCTCGCCGCCGACGACCCGGGCACGGTCCCGCTGTACTACGACTGGAGCACCACCCGCGAGGTGCTGTCTTTCTCCACCGAGGTCCCGGCGCTGCTCGCGCTGCTCCCGGACCCGCCATCCCTGTCGACGCCCGGCCTCGACGCGTACCTCACCATCGGCGCCGTACTGGGCGGGGCCACTCTGTTCGAGGGCGTACGGCTGCTCGCGCCGGGCACGACCGCCGTGTGCGAACGCGGGCGCGCGCCACGGCTGATCCGGCGGGAGCGGGCGGGGGCTCGGAGGGTCCCGGGGCCGGGGTCACCGGACCGGGAGCTCGCGGGCACCCCGACATCGCGCACCGGCTGCTGCGCCTGCTCGTCCTGCTCGGGGTGTTCGAGACGGACCCGGACGGCGCCCTCCGTGACATCGTGGCGTCATGACCATCGTGGTTCGCCCTGCTTCCGTCTTCGAGGATGTCCGTACCCTGGTCGGTCCGAAGTCACCCGGGGCCAACGTCTGCTGGTGCCTGAGCTACCGGATCCCGTCCAAGCTCAACAACGAACTCCGTGGGCCGGCCCGCGGCGAGTACGTGGCCGAGCTGTGTCGGTCGACGCCTGCTCCGGGGGTGCTCGCCTACGACGGTGACGAGCCGGTCGGATGGGCCGCCGTGGCGCCACGCTCGGACACCTCCTTCGCGCACAGCCGCAAGATCCCGCACGTGGACGACCTGGCGGTGTGGTCGCTGTGGTGCATCCGCGTACGCCCCGGACATCGCAAGAGAGGGATCTCGCACGCCCTCATCGCCGGCGCGGTCGAGTTCGCCCGCACTCACGGCGCACCGGCGATCGAGGCGTACCCGATCGACAACGGCGGTGCCAGGGTCGACCTGACGATGGCGTACGCCGGGATCCGGAAGAACTTCGAACGCGCCGGGTTCACTCACGCCGCCGACACCACTTCGGTACTGGCCGGCCTCCCCCGGGTCGTGATGCGACTCGATCTACGCTGATCCGCGCTGAGGCCTCCGCGGCCGGCAGACCAGCGGTCAGCGCGCGAACGCGGTCACGACACAGCGGGGACGGCCGAGAGAAGATCCCCAGACACAGACGGCACGGACGGCAGACTGGCCAGACGGACAGACGGACCAGACGGACCAGACGGCTGAAGCTGCCGGAACGGCCACGGCCACGGCCACCGGTACCGACGCCGTCCCTTCCCGAGCGTCCTGTCCCCGAAGCGGGGGTGATCCCTCCCCCGCCCGGGCGTACCCGCGCATGAGCCCGGGGCCGTACGGGCAGGCGGGTTGTCCAGAGGTCACTTGTGCGGCGGCGACGGGACGAGGTGGGGCGTGGCACGCGGCGAACGACGGCACGACAAGGGCGAGGGGCTGCTCGCGCGCGTCCGGCGCGACCCCTTCGCCGTCCAGACCGTACGGTCCACCGCGGCCGCCACCCTCAGCTACGTCGTCGCCCTCCAGCTCAGCAGGGAACCGGTCCCCCTCACCGCACCCCTCACCGCCCTCCTCGTCGTGCAGGTCACGCTCTACTCCACCGTGACGACCAGCCTGCGCCGCGTGACCTCCGTCGTCGTCGGCGTCCTCATCGCCATCGCGTTCAGCGCCGTCGTCGGCCTCTCCTGGTGGAGTCTCGCCCTCGTGATCCTCGCCTCGCTGCTCGTCGGCCGGCTCGTCAGGGTCGAGGAGTTCATCCCCGAGGTCGCCATCAGCGCCATGCTCGTCCTCGGCGTCACCCAGGTCTCCGACACCGCCTGGGACCGCGTCCTGGAGACCCTCATCGGCGCCGTCGTCGGCATGCTCTTCAACCTGCTTCTCGCCCCACCCGTCTGGGTCGACACCGCGGGCGAATCCATCGAGGACCTGGCCCGGCGGATGCGGCTGCTGCTCCTGGACGTGGCGGACGAGTTCACCGGCGCACCCCCCGTCGAGCAGGCGGCCACCCGGCTCCACGAAGCCCGCCGCCTCGACAACGACGTCGCCGACGTCGACGGGGCCCTGAGGACCGCCGAGGACAGCCTGCGGTTCAACCCCCGCGTCAAGGAAGGCCTCCTGCACCGGGTGGTGCTGCGTACCGGCCTCGACACCCTGGAAATCTGCGCCGTCGTCCTGCGCGTCCTCGCCCGCACCCTCACCGACCTGGCCAAACACCGCAACGGGCACCAGCTGCTGCCCGACCCTGCCGCCCTGGCCATCCGGGAGACCGCCCAGTACACCGCCGACGCCCTCGTCAGCTTCGCCGTACTCGTCACCGCGCCCGGCAGCAAGGACGCCGAGGCCGCGGAGACCCGGCTCGCGGGCGAGCTGCAAGCGGCCAGATCATGCAGAGACCACGCCGCCGACCGGCTCCTCGCCCTCGCCCTCGCCGACCCGGGCCGCTGGCAGCTGTACGGGGCACTGCTCACCGAGGTCGACCGGATCCTCGACGAACTCGACCCCGAACATCGCGGCCAGCGGCTGATGGAAGAACTCGACCGACGGGTCCGTGAACGCACTGACCGCAGGCGCCGCCTCGCCCTCCGCGACCGACGGGACACGCGCCGGCGCACTCGCACGGACGGATGACCACCCGCGAGGGGTACGCCCGACCGGGTACGCGCGCTGGTCACCCCGTGCGACGGAACTCGGCCGGGCGGGACGACGAGGACGATGGGGAGGGCTGAACGTACTCAGGGGCAGGGCTGGCTGACCGTACTCAGGGGGAGGGCGTGCGCAGTCCTGTGAGGAGCGCTCGACGCGTGATCTGCCGTTGCCGGGCGTCCGAAGGTCGAGCCGGCCATCCGCATGCACGCCGCCATGTCGTCGGCGGCACGGGGAGGTGCGGGTGCCGAAGCACGTGGCGGCACCGGCGGACCGCCTCGCCGTCATCCCCGACGGCGTGGACTCGGCCACCGCGTCCACGCTCCCCCCGGCCGGACGCGTCGCCCGCCGGATGCTCGCGGACGCGTCGACGCTCTGGGCTCTGAACCGGCTCCGCCGACATCAGCCGTTCGGTGCCTCGAACGTATGCACCGCGGTCCGGAAGGCTCCCCACCCGGGCTGAGCAGGGTTGATCAGCACCACGAAGTCCGGCAGGGCTCCCGGAACGGGACGCCCGGCCTCGTCCTGGCTGCCGGCTTCCGCCTGCCAGTCGATCAAGTGGACGACCACGGCATGACGGCCTTCGGAAACGGGGTGCTCGACCACGCCGTCCGAGGCATCTCCGCCGACGTCTTCGATGCCACCCACGAGCGCGCGCCCGCTGGAGACGAAGAGGTAGGGCTGGGAAGCGACCAGCTGGTGGGCGGTCTCCCGCTCGGTCAACCCGGCCGGCGCGGCCGCAGTACCCGAACGGACCAGAACACCGAACACGCCGTCCCCGCCGACATTGAGCGGAACAAGAGCGCCCGCCCGGATATGACGGACGATGTCCTCGTCCTCCAGGAGTTCGTCCTCCCAGCTGTCGTCATCGACGATGGCGTCGAAACGCTCCGGATCCCACAGAACGAGCATTCCGGCATCCGTGGCCACCGCCACCGGCACCTCATGACGGGGTTGCCGAGCAGCCACTCAGTCCTCCGGTCGTCTCACTCGTCACATTCGAATCGCCTGATTCTCCCCGCACAAAACTACGACAGACCTGACGGGTCCGCGCCACCCTCACCGGGGCCGCTTCGGACCGCCCGACGGGGCCGCGGCTCGAACCGTCACGGCGGGCTGACGGTCACCGAGGGGTGAGCAGGCAGAACTCGTTGCCCTCCGGGTCGGCCAGAACCGTCCAGGAGATCGCGGACCGGTCGATACCGGGGTCGGTGGCGCCCAGAGCGCGCAGTCGGGCTTCCTCCGCGGCCAGGTCGTCACCGGGGTAGGGGCAGACGTCGAGGTGGACGCGGTTCCACACGCTCTTGGTGTCGGGGGTACGGACAAACTCCAGGTAGGGGCCGACGCCTTGGGCGGACCGCATGGAGGCGTGGTCGTCGGCGACCTCGTGCAGCGTCCAGTCCATCGCCTGGTCCCAGAAGCGGGCCATCCCTCGTGGGTCGGTGCAGTCGACCACCACTGCTGCGATCGGCCCGGTGTCCTGGTAGATCGGACGGGGCTCCAGGACGCAGAACTCGTTGCCCTCCGGGTCGGCCATGACCGTCCAGGGAACGTCGCCCTGACCCACGTCGGCGAGCGTCGCGCCGAGGTCCTTCAGGCGTGCGACCAACTCCGCGTGATGGGCCGTCGAGGTGGTGGCCAGATCAAGGTGCACCCGGTTCTTGACCGTCTTGGGTTCCGGGCGGGCGATGATGTCGATGCAGACGGCCACGGGGTCGGGGTAGGCGAACCCCACCGGTTCGAGATTGGTCACGCCGGGCCCCTCGCTGTCGACACCCCAACCGAGTGCCTCCGCCCAGAACCGGCCGAGCGCGGAGTCGTCCTGGGCCTTCATGTTGATCTGCACGAGTCTTGTAGCCATGCGGCAGATCCTAGAAGCCGCCGCCGGGCGACCGGCTTCAGCTCAAGGCCCTACAGACGAACTGCCCTGGACTGGACGCACTCGCGGGGCACGTGCGCTCCTTCGCCCACATGCTCACTCAGCTGCGAGGCCACCACCTGCCGACGTGGAACCGGGCAGCGGCCACCACCGACTTACCCAGCCTCCAACGATTTGCCCGGCGTCTGGAGCGTGACCTCGAAGCGGTCACTGCCGGACCCTCACCGCCGTGGAACTCCGGAGTGGTCGAGGGCCATGTCCACCGGATCAGGATGCTGAAGCGCCAGATGTTCGGCCGCGCAGGCTTCCAGCTCCTCCGCGAGCGGGTCGCGCTCTCCTGAAATCGCTCAGGACTCATCGTCGATGAGCCCGAAGCTCTCCGGGAAATCTGCCAGGAACTCACGGCGAGCCAGGTGGGTCTCGGCGGCTGCCATCTCCCCGACCAGGGAGATCAGTTCCTGCTGCTGATCATTCGACAGCGTGCTGAGCACCTGGGCGACTCCCTCCGCCGCCTTGACCGCGTCGTCCGGATCGATCTGATCATCGTCGCTGCCATCGATGAACCACAGGACATCGACCAAAGCCTCGGCCAAGGCACGAGTGAGGGATGGGTACGAGGACGTCACGAGACGCTCCCACAAGATCAAAAGCGCAGTCCGGCCATTCCACCACACACCACTGACATCACTGTCGGGCCGCGCTTCTGACGAGTGGGGCCAGAAGGCGTTTCTGCCGCTACACCTGGGTCCCGACCGCGGAGGGTCGCTGAAGCCGGGTCATCGTGCGGAGAAGTTCGAATCCGGCGCGCCCATAAAGCTGCCGCTTGATCTTCTTGATGGGATTGACGGTGTGATGCCCCTGCTGTTCTGCCCCGCAGCCGCCATTCGCGTCCAGTCACCGACTGCTCCGCGCACAGGCGCCGCGGGGCGCACCGTCGGGACCAGCGCTCAGCGCAGTGTGATCCTGCCGATGACAGGTAGATGGTCGCTGCCGGTGCCGGGCAAGGCGCGAACGTGGGCGACGGTCGCAGAGCGGGCCATGACCTGGTCGATCCGGGCCAGTGGGAAGGCGGCGGGGAAGCTGAAGGCGAAGCCCCGTTCCGCCATGTTCATCCGTGAGGTCAGCGGGTCCAGCCCGCGGTCATCGGCCGTGCCATTGAGGTCGCCCAACAGGATCACCGTCCGCACCTCCTCAGCCGCGAGGGCCTTGCCCAGCAGGCCGGCGCTCTCGTCACGCCAGGAAGACGCGAGACCGCTCGCCCGCACGCGTACCGAGGGCAGGTGCGCGACGTACGCCGCGATCTCCCCGCGCGGCGTGTGGACCACGGCCCGCAGCCCACGGCTCCACGGCCCGGCAACCCCCTGCGGTTTGACATCCAGCAGCCGCACACCGGTCAGCGGATGCTTCGACCACAGCCCTACGGTGCCCCGGACCGCGTGGTACGGGTAGGCCGGGGCGAGTGTCTTCTCGTAGACCCGCAGCGCCGGGGGAACCAATTCCTCCAGCGCGATCAGATCGGGCTCGGCGTCAGCCAGGGCAAGGGCCGTGCCCGCGGGGTCGGGGTTCTCGTCGCTGACGTTGTGCTGCACCACCAGCAGATCGTGTGCGCCAGGCTTCCCGCCGGGAAGGAGCAGCCCGCCGAAGAGGTACGTCCAGGCTGCCGTCGGCAACAGCAGGGCCACCAGCGCGGTGGCCGAACGGCGCAGCAGCGCCACGCCGAACAGGACCGCGACAGGCAGGCCGAGCCATGGCAGGAACACCTCCAGCAAACTGCCCAGACGGCCCGGGGAGTTGGGCACCGCCCGGTGGAACGCCAGCAGCATGGCCGTCAGCACGGCGCATGCGGCAGGCACCCTCCCCCGTGTCCAGACCGATCGTCCCCTCACTTCCCCGATCGCACCCGCACCCGTACCTTCACCTTCGCCTTCACCCGGAACCCACCGCCCGGCCCGGCACCGCGCCCACCGGGGCACCGCCGCCCTCGGCATCGACGTCACACCGCTGTCCGCCCGCTCCACCCGGCTTCCCATCCACTCGACTCTGTCCCCCAAGACGAGCCACCGGGCGAATCAGTTTCCGCATCCCGTCAACGCCCGTCACCTACGCCGGCGGGCAAGCAGTACCGGGCGGCCTCAAGGGCGCGCTTGGTGTAGGGACCATCTCGGCGATCGTGCGGCGTCGGCCTGCTTGGTGCGGACGAAGAGGGTCAGGGTCAGGTGGATGGCGACCACGCGACACCGGCCGCTACGCGACGCCCTCAGCACCTTGGAACCGCCGCACGCAAAGCCTGGGCCGACCGTGTTGCCGGTGATGCCGTGACCGAAGACGCCACCATTCTGGGTGCCGACGACATGCGGTAGGCAGGCGAGGCGGACGGTGCACGACGGGGCGCAGGCCGAGAACCAGCACCGACGAAGCCGTCGCCACCTGGACTCAGCCCCTGGCCTTCCTGGAGGGTACGACCCGTAACCAGACCCACGTCATCCACGGCGCCTGGGAGGAGGCCGCCCGACCTGGAAACAGCCGTATCAAGGATGCTGAAGAATGAAGTTCACCGTAACCCCTCAGAACGTGACCAGTGCCTACGGACTGAACGGCGTCACCTACTTCCCGCACAGCCGCATCGCCGACCTTGACCCGCGCACCGCCGGTTTCCTGAGCACCGTCGGCCTCCCGACCTCCGAGGTGTTCACCTCTCGCATGGACGTCGAAGACCCGTACGGCCCGGACGTGGACTCCATCACACTCGGCAGCCGGTTCGACCACTTCGGGCTGCAGTGCCCCCTCGAGAGTCGCTCGTGGTGGAGCCTGGGTTTCCTGTTCACCTCGCTGCTCGCTCTCGACCCGAAGTCAGGCAAGGTCTATGCCTTCCCCCAGGGCGCGGTCGACTACATCGAACTCCACCGCGATATCGAGTCGCTCGTCTTCGCCCTCATCGAACTCCGGAAGCTCGAGAACGACCACGAAGCCGATGCCGACCCCGAGGAGCTCGCCGCCCGGTTCCGCGAAGTGGTCGAAGCCTTCGACCCCACCCCGTTCGAGAACGAAGACTCCCAGTGGAACCTGTCCCTCGAAGAGCTCGAGCACGGCATCTGGTAGCGCCCCGACCGGTTCGGGGCCGAGCGGACCGAGTCCCGCACCACGTGCCGAGACAGCCACCGCGAGCGCACCCTGGCCGTGCAGCCAGGCCTGGCAGCGAGTGCGGGCGGGGAGGCACTCGGTCGTTGTGGCGATGGCCTCGGACAAGGCGCCGCGGGCGGGCTCGGGCCACCAGGCGTCGGCGTGTCCATCGTGGTGCACGACCGCTGTTCCGCCCACATGGTGGAGGCGGGATGGACTCGCTAGTGCTCTGACCGCATACCTTCGCCGGGTTGGGCGGGTGTGGGTCCATTAATGCCAGCTACCTGGCCGAGGCATCCGCCTATGCTCGGCTCGTGCAGCCGCTTTCCGACCGCAGCAATCCATTGATCACGGCGTTCCCAGCCGAGCTTGCCAGCGATGCCGAGGCAGTCCTGGCGGTGATGCCTGATTCTCGGCTCCAGCCGCCTGCCTCGTTCTCGGTCGCTGTCGAGGGCCAGCGGGTTTTGATCCCCGGGCGTCTCTACAACGACGAGCCGCCAGCTGACAGGGTGGCGTCGCTTTCGTCGCGCCAGCAACAGCTTCTGCACTGCCTGTACTCAAGGCACTGCGACGGCATGGTCAGGCAGCGCCACCTGGAGAAGATCGTTGATTCCACGGACCCATGGGTCGTCCCCTTCGTCGTGCAGCTGGTTGGCGAGTACGTCTTGGAGATCCTGGTTGTCATCTGCGATGAGCTCCGTGATCTCGCCACGCCCGGCACCTGCGGCCACCTCGCTTACGGGCAGTTCCTCGTGGACAACCCTGCTTTCTTCGCGCGCACTCAACGGCGGGTCGTGAGCTACTGGAGCTGCTACTACCGGGGCACCTACGCGAGTTTTCGGGGCTACCCGGGGTGCACGATTCTTGACCTCCTACGGTCCGCTGCCTCCGACAGAGCAGGACAGCCCTGGCCCAACCTCGCTCCAGCCGGCACCAGGGTGGACGGCTACTGCTAGGACCCGGCCGGGCAAGGTCGCCGGGCTGGTCAAGCGGCATCGGCGAGGGGACGTCCGCCCCAGCGGATGCCCTTCTCGCTGCGGATACGAGCGCGCTCGCGGCGCTGGGCTGCCAGCACGTCGGGATGACGGGCATTCGCGTGGCGCCAGCGCAGATAGGCGTGCAGGGCCCGGGTCTGCACGGTGTGGTTGCGGTGGTTGGAGTTGGCGATGGTGAACTGCCGCAGCGGCCCGAAGTGCGCTTCGATTGGGTTGGCCCAGGACGCGTATGTCGGCGTGAAGCACAGCTCGACGCGGTTCTTCTTCGCCCAGCGGCGGATCGTCTCGCCCTTGTGGGCGGACAGGTTGTCCAGGATGACGTAGATGGGGGCGCCGTCCGGTCGGGCGGCCCGGACCGATCTGAGCGCGGCCAGCGTGTTCGCGGCGCCCTTCTTCCGACGGTGGACGCCCCAGAGCGTGTCGTCACCGACCGAATAGCAGCCGTGGAAGTACCTGACGCCATGCGTGCGGTGGTAGGTCGCCGGGTGCCACTCGGGGTGACTGGCCGGGGCCCAGCTCGCACCGCCGGTGGGGCGGATGCCGAGCGGGCCGAACTCGTTGAACGCGAAGACCCGGTCCGGGAAGCGGTCCAGGACCTCCTCGATCCGGTCCAGCTTTGCTTCGCGGTCGGGGTCCGGACTCCTTCCACATCTTGGTGCGCTGGAAGGTGATGCCGCGGCAGGCGAGCAGACGGCGTAACGCCTCGCGGCCGATGCGGATGACCCGCCCATGGACTTTCCGCAGGTGGGCCAGCAGTTTGCGGATGGACCAGCGAGTGAAGGGCTGGCCGAGCTTGGTCGGGCGGGTGGTGGCCGTCTGGACAACGAAGTCCTCGTCGTCAGGACTGATCAGGCGGGGACGGCCTCCCGCCCACCGAGGGTCCAGACAGGCCAGGCCGATCTCGTTGAACCGGTGGATCACATCCCGAACGGTGTCCTCGTCGGCCTGCACCAGCTGGGCGATCACCGGGACCCGGTTCCCGCCGGCCGACGCCAGCAGCATCATCGCGCGTCGGAAGCGGACCGAACTGGTGCTGCCCCGACGCACGATCTGCTGCAGCTTCTGCCCCTCCTGGTCGGTCAACCTGCGCACGCGGACAGGCTCAGCCACCGCACCCCCAGCACTCGGATCGGACGTCACGCAACATCCAACCGCCCCGACCACCAACCCGGCGAACCAATGTGGTCAGAGCACTAACGGATTTCCTGACGACGGTGTGGGGCCACTGAGACGGGCGGGACTGGTGAACGCGTCGTCCTGGGTGGGCTCGCACCACGGAGGCTCCCACCACCACGCCCCGTCGCCCCCCTGACGTCATTCGACAGTGACCGCAGGCACGCTCCCACCGAGTCAGACAACCTCGGTCCGCCGCGGAGTCACGCAGTGGGAGTACTCGCCAACCCGCACGAAGCAGCACCTGTGGCAGCGGCACAGCGCCGAGGGCGCCTCGCACTTCGCCACACACGCAGAACGCTCCCTGCTCGCGAGACTGGGGCGCCGGGCAGGTACGCCGCGCGACACTCCGGCTCCGGAACGGAGCCGCGCGACAGCGCGCTTCGGGGCCGCGTCCACTCCGACGCCGCGTCAGTGGGATGAGTCACCCAGGCGCCGCTGCCACCAGTGGGGGCGGGTGCGAGGGCGGACGATACGTCCCAGCCGCCGGCCGACGAGCACGTAGCCGAGGAGGGCTCCCGTCGTATTGAGGAGGACGTCGTCGATATCGAAGGCGCGTCCTGTGATGAGCGCCCCCTGCACCAGTTCCACGAGCAACATGGTGACCGCAGTGACGAACGCGACCCGAAGGAATCCGCGCGCCTTGAGGGACAGAAGCGGCAGCAGGATCCCGAACGGGACGCCGAGGGCGATGTTTCCACCGAGCTGCTTGACGGTGTCCACGAAGCCCGGCTGGTTGAGGTAGTTCTCGATCGACCGGCCCGGCGTCAGATTGCTGTGGGTGAGGGCTACGGATGCCGGCGAGGACTCCAGGGTGAGTCTGGCCAGGACCACGGCGAACGCCACCATGCCGGCGAGGGCCGTCAGGGTGACCAGCGCCCGCACGAACCTCCCCGGGCCTCGCCGGACCGGGGTCGCTGTCCTCGCTCTCGCCTGCGTCTTCGTCGCACGCGCCCCCGGCTCCTCCCCACCCCGCCCCGTACCGGCCGGCTCGCCATCTCCCCCTCCTGCCTCGGCCGGCTCGGCGCCGTCCCCTGCTCTCCCACCCGACCCGGCCCCGGCCGACTTCGTCTCGGCGGGCGCCGCCGTCTTGCCCTCCGCAACTCCGGCCCGTCCCCGCAACGCTCTCCAATCGATCATGCGCCTTCTCCTCCTCCGAATCACCGCGTACGGACAGGCCCCGCGTACCCGCGACGAGGTGGCGGTATGCCATGCGGTTCATCGAGGTCCGCCCATCTGGCACACGTTCCTCAGGAACACCAACCTGGCGCGGAATAAACCGAGTTGGGAATGGAAGGCGTCGACGCGGGCACCAGGCGACCATGGGAGAAGACACCGAGAACAGGCCCTCGCCGCACCGCCGGACCTGGAAGCGGCCCGGAGGAAGGTGGCGCCTCGTCATCGGCGCTCTGCTCGTGCTTGCCGTCGCCCTCATGCTGATCGGTCAGTTCCTCAGGCTGCCCGGTCTGGACGTCTTCGGGACGCAGGTGAAGGACCGCTCCGGTCCCGCCGTCCTGCAGTCCGTCCAGGACCTGAGCCGGTACGAGGGCGCGGCAGGGACCTACCAGGTTGTGGTCGACCTGGAGCGCGACGCCCGGTTCCTGCCGGACACGATCCGCGGCACCCGCACCCTCTACGTGGCGAACGGCAGCGTCGGCGCCTACGTCGAACTGGGCCGGCTCGGGAACGACGCCGTGACCGTCGACGCGGACCGGACCGAGGCCACCCTGCGCCTCCCACACGCCAGGCTGGCCGCTCCCGCGCTCGATCCCGAGCGCTCGTACACCGTGTCCAAGCAGCGCGGTCTGCTCGACCGGCTGGGCGATCTCTTCTCGGACAACCCGGCGAGCGAGCAGGCTGTCAACGTCCTCGCAGCCCAGCGGATCAGCGACGCCGCCCGCGAGTCCGGCCTGACGTCACGGGCGGAGCGGAACACGACCGAGATGCTTCAGAAACTCCTGCGCGGCCTCGGCTTCGAGCGCGTGACGGTCACCTACGCGTGAGACGCCCACCTACCTATGAGCGGAATCCGCGCGAGCATGCCCTGGAGACGCGCCGCCGGGCGCAGGCGGCGGTCATCCGGAGTCGACAGAATCACGGGGCCGGCGCCCGCGGTGGTTGCTGAACTCGTCGCCCCGCGTGCGGCGTCGTCGCCGCCGCGTCCGAAACAGCCGTCACGGCCGCCGGCGTGCTCGCCAGCCTGCCGACGTACGACGCGAGCATGGCGTTCACGCCGGCGGACTCGGCGCCGGGGTCGTGCGCGGCGTGACAGGGTCCACCGCCACCACTGTCGTACTGCGAGGGGACCGGCACCGCACCGTCGGCCTCGCGTCATCAAGCGGTGGACACACCGCACCAGGAACAGGACGTGAGTTGCTGTTCCTCGTCACTGTGTCGTCGTCGCACCCCGCGTACGCCTCCAGCACCGGGGCGGCTCACAAGCCGCCAGATGGCAGCTCCCGCCGGTGTTCGGCCCGGCCCTGGCCCACGGTCTACCTGCGCTTCGCTCAGTGGAGTGGGAACGGGTCTGGGCCCGGCTCCATCGGGTCGTGCTCGACGAACTCGGTGCCCTGGGTGAGCTGGACTGGTCGCGGTGCGCGATCGACTCGGTCAGCGTCCGGGCTGCAAAAGGGGGCCATTGACGGGACCGAATCCGACCGATCGCGGCAAGCCGGGATCCAAGATCCACCTGATCACCGACCGCAACGGACTGTCGCTGTCCCTGGGTATCTCCGGTGCAAACATGCACGACAGCCTGGGCCTGGAGCCGCTCGTGCGCGGCATCCCGCATATCCGGTCCCGACGTGGCCCGCGCCGTCGGCGCCCGGCGAAACTGCATGCCGACAAGGGCTACGACTATGACCACCTGCGTCGGTGGCTCCGCCGGCGGGGCATCCGCCACCGCATCGCCCGCAAAGGCGTCGAGTCCTCACAAAGACTCGGCCGCCACCAGTGGGGCGTGGAGAGAACCGTGTCCTGGCTGGCCGGCTGCCGGCGGCTCCACCGCCGCTACGCACGCAAGGCCGAACACTTCCTCGCCTTCGTCGGCATGGCCGCAACCCTCATCAGCTACCGCCGGCCGAGACGAACTGCCCGGCCCAGCCACGCGCTACGGGTCGTTCGGTCCGCAGCTAGAGCGGACGATGGGTCTGATACTTGCCTTCCAGCGACGTGGCCGCTGCGTCAGCCACGTCCGTCCGCGGACCTGCCACACACCTCTCCAAGAATGCGCGAACCCGCTCACCTGGCCATCCGGCTGCTGCTGCCGCAGCCCAGAAGCGCAGTCCATCGTGAGGCTGCAGCGGTGCGAGAAAGTCGAGGATGTAGTCGACGGTCTCCGGCTCTGGCACCGCGCGCAGCATGGCGACGGCACGGAGGGCGCCGTCGGCAAGCATGGGTGTTCCACTGTCCAGGCACCAGCGCACAGGGACCGAGATTCCCTCTTCTGCGCCGCGCAGCCGCACAATCGAGTCGCCCAGGGCGACGTACACCATCGTGGCATCCAGGGGCCGCTGAGCCAGATCGCTCAGGAACGGGACCGCTGGCCGGTGATCGCACGCTCCGAGCGCCATGACCATCTGGTACTGAGTTTCCCACGTCCGCTGGTCGAGAACCTCGCGCCGCAGAGCCTCCAGCAGCGACGGGCCGGCGGTCGTGACAGCGAGTCTGCGCAGTCGCTTCGCAGCCGCACGGCGCTTCGCCGAGGACCTGTCGTCAAGCTGGACAACCGCCTCGTCCAATGTCAGCACCGCGTACGCCTCCCGACGAGATCTACTCGAACGCAAGGCTACGCGGTTCGACTGACACTGAACGGCGGGCAAGGTCTTCGGGCACCAGACGGCCATAAGAAACGACGTCTAAAAGAGCGTTTTATCCCGTCCAGGGTTTTTGGCGGTCTTCTGGGTAGCAGGCCGGGCTGGGACTGCCGAGGTCAGGGTCGCTATCCGTGACGTGAGGGGCGGCTGACGCCATTACCGGGCACGTTTCCGCCCTTTCGCTCCTGTCTGATCCCAAGACGCCCCCACTCACTCCCGTTTGCGCCCTGTGGCGGGATGTCGCTCGGCGGAACTATCGAAACATGTCTCGACAGCGCCCGTATCCGAGTGACCTGTCCAATGCCCGATGGGAACTGCTCGAGCCCATTGTGTCGGCCTGGCGGGCCGACCGGCGAGGGAAGGGCCTGGATATCGGGCGGCCGCCCGAGCACGACCTGCGCCGGATCATGGACGCGGTGTTGTATGTGGACCGGACCGGGATCCCCTGGCGCTACCTTCCCCACGACTTCGCTCCGTGGGAAACCGTCTATGGATACTTCGCCGCCTGGCAGAAGGACGGCGTGTTCGACCAGCTCAACGGCCTGCTCCGCCGACTTGTCCGGGAGGCTGCAGGCCGGGACGCCGAACCGAGCGCATGCGTCCTGGACGCCCAGAGCATCAAGACGTCCGCCAACGTCCCGGCCACTGGCCAGGGCATCGACGCGGGTAAGAAAATCGCGGGCCGCAAGCGCCATATCGGCGTCGACACCCTCGGCCTCCTTATCGCGGTCTGGGTCACCGCGGCCAGCGTCTCCGACAACGCCGGCGGTATCCATCTGCTCTCGCACATCGCCAAGGCCCACCCCAGAATCACCAAGGCATGGGCCGACAGCGGTTATCGAACCAAGGCCATCGACCACGGCGCCACCCTCGGCATCGACGTCGAGGTCACCCGCCGCGACCCGGGCCAGAAGGGCTTCAAGGTCATCCCGCGGCGCTGGGTCGTCGAGCGGACGTTCGGCTGGCTTATGAATCACCGCCGCCTCGCCCGCGACTACGAAACCCACCCGCACCGCTCCGAAGCCTTGATCCGCCTCGCGATGATCGACCTGATGAGCCGCAGGCTCACACGAGAGTCGACTCCGAACTGGAAGGACTCATAGCCGCCGGGCCACACTGACCCGCGCGTCCTCGCCCCTCATAGCCTGCGGCCAGCGGTCATCAATGACACCCGCCGCTTCCCGGCAAGCGCGACAGGCATTCCCCAGCTGCGGCAGCCATCCGTAATCAGACGGCGACATGCCGACTTGCTGGACTCCGCACAGCGTCCTGTCGAAGATGCCGAAGGCGTGGGAAACGTCGAGGGGAAGGCCGTCCGCGACCGCCCTTTCCCAGCGCATCTCCACGGGCAAATACGGCTGGAAGCCGATGGCCAGGCCCTCATCGGGCAGGTTCGGGGCGGTGCGGGGGCTCACGTCATCGGCTCCATACGGGTCGCTCGGGCAACAGGTGCCACCCCATCTACGCCCGCCCACAGCCGCCTCGGGCCCCCGGCCGCCGAGGACGCCGTGGGGCGGGAGGATGCGGCGCACAACCAGGCTGCGCCTCCCGCCCCACGGACTGGGCGGCCCCGGGCAGTGCCGCCACGCCGGGCACCGGCCGCCTCCCGGCCGATTCCGCCTGCGGGGAGGGCGGGGGCAAGTCGCGGAGCCAGAAGGTGGGACCGCGGCCACCTGCAGGCCCCGGCACTGCTGTTCCCGCTCTGCGGACCGGCACCCCAAGTTGCCGTTGCAGGCCGCGGGAGCCGGGCGGCCGAGCCGATCACCGGCCGCGACCAGATGCGCAGCTTCGACCCTGCCAGGCCACTTCCGCGCCACATTCCTCGAAAGGCTCCTCGATGATCCGTGCTACGCGCCGCGCCGGTGTGCGGTCCGCCGCCAGTGACACCCCGTGGACCGCGTGCGGTGGTCGGGGCGAGTACCGCTCGCCCCGCCGGTTACGCGCAGTTATGGCCCTCCGGGATGGCGAAGCAGCGGGGCTGCCAGCTGGTCCAGTAGCCGTTGGAGTGGCGCACACGGGCCCAGTCGTCGCCGTCCGAGCCGGTGGCGATGATGTAGAGGAGCGAAGTGCTGTTCTCCTGCTCAGGGGTCGCGTAGATGCGGCTCTGGACCCACCCGCCCATGGACATCCAGCCGTTCCAGGATCCGTCGGACCTGGTCCAGTTCGTCCACACCGCGTGATCGGCACCGACGACGAACTCCTCCTTCGTCCCGTTGGCGAATCTCATGGTCGAGACGCCGTACTCACAGATGTATGTCTGCCCCTTGGTCGAGCAGTAGGTCGCCGCCTGTGCCGGCGACGCCGCGACCCCCACCCCCGCGAAAGCGGCCAAAGCCGCAACTGTCGCGAGGGCACTCTTGAATCCGCGCATGTCCATATTCCTTTGCCGAGTGGCGTGGTCATGTCGGGGAGCGGGAAGAACCAACCCCCCTGCCACCCGACGTGGATATCCTCGCCCTCTCCTCTAACGTCCCACTGGCGCTTCGCTTACGTCCTCGAGATGGAGGGCGGCCTGCCGCAAGCCAGCAAACCGCTTGTGCGATACAGAGCCGGCTACACCCTCGCCGTACTGGACCGCATCCTCAGCGAGGACCCATCACAGCCGGGACTCCTGAAGGCCCAAGACGACAAGGTCACAGACCCCACGGGCCGCATTCCGACGCCGCGAGGGCCCGTGACGGTCGAGTCTCTTCGATCCCCCCGGCCATCAAAGGCTTCCCATCACTGATGACGAAATCGTCGACAGAGCTGTGGCAGCTCAGACATTGGCGGGCAGCCCAGTCACCCTGATCACCTACGACACCGGACAGGCCATGCGAGGACGCGCAGCCGGCCTCAAGGTGTGCAAGCTCAGGCTCGAACTCGGGGAAGAGCCTCCCTCGAACCAGAAGTAGCCAACGCCTGTGGCACGCCGACAGCGTCCTCGTGAGCGGTCACTTTCTCCCCAGTCGGAATCGGTCAGCGATTCCTCCGAAGAGGGCTTCGGCAGCGTCGACGTGGGCGGCGTTGCGCTGGCCCCGCTCTGCCGGGTCGAGCCCAAAACCGTCCCAGGCCGAGCCGTACTGCTCATCCAGGCCCAGCATCACCGCAGGGGGCCGCTCCCGATAAGCGACGAACGATGGCACATTCCGCACCCCCTCAGACGTGTTGCAACTGGTGCACAGCAGGCCCCGCACGAGACCAGTCCGGTGACAGTGGTCGACCAGTAGCCGCTCAGGGTGCGCGCTGCACATCGCGCAGGCGCCAGCTTGCCAACGCCGGACCGCCTGCGTGGCAGAAAGGTGCACTGGCACCTCTTTGCCGGGGACCCTCCATGTGTGGCAAGACGGCACTCCCTGGCGATCGAAGGTCTCGGCTTCCGAGAAGGTCAGCCGGCCCCGCGTTACGCCTCCCAGCCACTCGCGCTCGACTGCTTCTCGACGGCGCATCTCCTTCATCGCCGACTCGTGGTCCTTGCTCATGAACGCTCCAGCTCGGCGCGCGATGCAGTGGTTAGCTGCTGTCGGCGTACTTGCCAAACACCCCAGACGGGATAAAACGCTCTTTAAGGCCAGTTGTAGCCGGTGATGGCGATGTGCATCGTCACCGTCCCGGCCTAGGCTCCCCCTCATGGGACACCCCGTGCGCACCGACGACGGCCGGCTCCTGGTGGCCGAGGACTGGGGCAATCCTTCGGGGACCCCGGTGGTTCTCCTCCACGGGACGCCCGGTACCCGTCTCGGCACCCTGCTGCCCGGGCTCGCCGCCCAGCACCCCGGCTTCCGCTTCCTCTCCTACGACCGTCCCGGCTACGGAGAGTCCCGGCGCGCGCCGGGCCGCCGGGTCGCCGACGCGGCCCGGGACGCGGCGGCTGTCGCCGATGCCTTCGGCGTCGAGCGGTTCGCGGTGGTCGGCCGGTCCGGCGGGGGCCCGCACGCGCTCGCGTGTGCGGCGCTGCTGCCGGGCCGGGTCCGGGCGGCCGCCGTGCTGGTCGGGCTCGCGCCGCCGGACGCGGCCGGTCTCGACTGGTACGCGGGCATGACCCCGTTCAACGTGCGGGAGTACGGCCTGGCGCGCGCTCATCTGGACGGGCGGGACCCCGGTGGGCTCGAACGGGACCTGGCCGCCCGGGCCGTCGCCATCCGGCGGGATCCGGAGCGCCTCCTGGACGACCTGCGTGCCGATCTCTCCCCCCGTGACCTGCCGGTGGTCGAGGACCCCCGGGTGCGCGCGGTACTGCTGCGCACGTATCAGGAGGCCCTGCGGGTCTCGCACCACGGCTGGCTCGACGACTGCCTGGCCTTCGTCCGCCCCTGGGGCTTCGACGTCTCCTCCGTCACCACGCCCGTGCTGCTGTGGCACGGCCTCGACGACGCCTTCTCGCCCGTGGCGCACAGCCGTTGGCTGGCCGAACGGATCCCCGGTGCCGAACCCGTCCTCGTACCGGACGCCGGTCACTTCGCCGCCCAGTTGGCGCTGCCCGACGTGCTGCACTGGCTGGACGGTCAGGGCGTCGGGCGCTGATACGAGGTCGAGCGGGCGCCCTTCAACGCGTCGAGGATCCGCTCGTGGCTGTCCCCGACGACATCGCCGACACGGACCCTGATGTACAGCGCCTCGACCTCGTCGACGAAGCGCTGGGAGAAGGCGCCGAGCATCGTCGTCTCGTAGGAGCCGGTGCCCACCAGCGGGAATCTCCCCATGGTGACCAGTTGGAAGTCCTCCCCGACGGTGAGCCCGGCCCCGGTCAGCACCTCCGCCACGCCCTGGACGTCGGTCCACGGGGCGGCGTGCCGCGGGTCCTCGCCGCGCAGGACTGCCCGGCACTCGTACGCCTCGACCACCACTGTGTGCGAGCCTCCGTTGAGCAGCCCGACCTGCCATTCGGGTACGCCGCCCCGCAGGTGACCGGTCGTCCAGTCGGCGCGCCAGCCCAGCGCCGGCCGTACGGTGCGGGCGTACTGGGCCCTGGCGAGGACCGCGCCGGCCGCGACCGCGAGCAGGCTGCCGAGCGGCTCCATGTCGAGCAGCTGCAGCCGCCACGGCCATTCGGCTCGGGCCGCCGCCGTCATGTTGGCCCGGACGGCCTCCCAGCCGAGCACCGCAGTCAGCAGAACGAGCAGCAGGATCGGCACCGTGAAGAGCAACGGGCTTCGTCTCACCCGCCGTTGAGCGTCCATCTCGATCGTCGGCCTCCCCCGCCTGAACCTGCCCACGACCACTCCCCCGATTCTCGAACAAGGGCCCCCCGGCCGCGCGTACGACCCGGGGGCCTCGACCGGCTCATGGTGCCCGAACCCGCACGCGGCCGACTAGGGCGCGCGCCCGGCACAGCCACACGTTCCGCGGCGGACCCGAGATCGACTGTTTGGACGGGCCTGATGGTGTCCTCGCGGCATGCCCCTCAGTCCCGCCTCCGTTAACCGAAGGCAGCCGGGACAGGGGAGGTCTAGCCTGGCGGCTCTGCACGTCGTGAAGGTCGCGAGGGAGGTTGCGGTGCTTGTCATGCCTGGGCGGCGGACGTCGACGATGGAGCTGTTGGCTGTTGAGGCGGCGGGGCGGGGAATGCTGGTCCTGGCCGCGGAGCAGGCTTCCGCGGCGGTGGGACCGGCGTACTGGTACGGGGGGCCGGCAGCAGGTGCACGGTTGGCCGGACGGCTGGGGTTCGCGTTGCTCGAACCGGCGGATGACTGGCTTGCCGAACTGCCGGAGGAATTCACCGGGCGGGAGGTCCGGGCGGCAACCGTCCTGGACGCATGGGCGATCGACCGGCCGACGTTCGTCAAGCCGCCGCGGGACAAGTCCTTCCCGGCGGACGTCTACGCCGACGGTTCCCGGCTGCCCGCCGATCTGGACCCGGCGACGTCGGTGCTGCTCTCCGAGGTGGTGACCTTCGCCGCCGAGTACCGGCTGTTCCTGCTCGACGGACAGATCGCCGCGGGCAGCCGATACGCGGTCTTCGGCCGGCTCGACCCGCTCCCGCTCGACACGCACGGGCCCATCGCCGCGGAGATCGCCGAATTCGTCGACCGTCTGGTCGCTGCGGCCGGGCCCTCCCTGCCGAGCGCCGTCGTCGTGGACGTCGGACAGTTGCTCGACGCATACCGCCCTGGCCACCGATGGGCCGTGGTGGAAGCCAACATGGCCTGGTTCTCCCACGCGTACGCCGCTGACCCGGCGCGAGTGCTGGACGTGGTGCTGCAGGCGGCGGGGCCGCGCGAGCGGGTGAAACCGGCGGATCTAGCGTTCGTACGGCACTGAACCCTCCGAACTCGTGGGATCCCGCCCCACGGCGACCCGTACGAAAAGCGTCGCCGAAGCCGCTGCCCGCCTCGGCGAGGACGCATGCCGCTCACGAGCGTACGGGTCAGGACTTCCCGGTGCGCGAATGCGCCCGCCCGGTGCAACGTGCGACGGCTTCCCGGGCGGGCTCTGGTCTCATCGTCCGTCAAGGGGGCCCGAAGCGCGCGCCGAGCGGGTGTCAGCCACCTCGATTTCGCCGTCTCCTCGAAACACCAGCAACCGGACACCCAGCGACTGGTATCCCCTCTTCCAGAACCCCGTCGCCGCATCCGGACTGACGCCTGACGAGGAAGCCATCCGACAGGCGCTCAGCAGGTCGGCCCTGTTCGCGGAAGAGCTCGCCTCCGCCCTCATGGTCGCCCTGGGACTGCCCAGCGCGGCCTAGCCCTCAAGCCAGGACCTGGGGAATAGCGCGATCGTCCACAGCCTCGGTCCAGGCGCGAGACATCGCCCCGGGCGGACCGGAGAGCATCCGCCGTGCCTGGCTACGCCCCACGCCCATGCCCGCGGTCCTCTTCACACTCACCATGTTCGAGCGCCAGCAGGGGAAGAGCGACTCTCTCGCCTCCTCGGCGAACGCGGCAAGGCGTTCCGGTGGCTCCTGCTCGCGTACTCGCGATCGCCGACGACGCGAACGCTTCTGCTCCGGCGGGGTATCGCGGACGATTCGGCCGGCGCCGGCCGCGGCCTGCTCGGGGTGTCCCTCGTACCGAGCCGCCGCCCTGCGCCGCCGAGCCCCCGTTGGTCCCGTCGGCGCAGATGTGGAGAAGTTCGGGTCACCGCGTGAGTTTTCGGTTGGCGAATTCCTCTCCCACGCCGCACCGGAAACACTTTCGACCCCTTCCAACTCAATAGTAACCAGCCTCTGAACAGCCAAAATGCCCTCCTTGAGGGGGCGGTCGCGCAAACCCCCGGAATTCCGAAGGGCGGGGTATGGTCGGGCCCGCTCACCTGTCCGAGTATTCGTCGAACGGCGTGGGCGACGAAAAGCGGGGCACATGCAGACCCCACGGGCGAAGACCGACCAAAGACGTTCGAGGCGAGGCAGACCGATGGAAGCTCCGACCACCCCGTCGGCCGACGGCTACGGCCCCCGCGCCGCCGCCGCAGCCGGCGGTCAGGACGGGGGCTGGTTCGGGCGAGGTCCGACGGGAGCGCACGGACCCCAGCCGCCCGGGCAACCGGAGACCGGCCGGCCGGCCCCGGAATCCGCGCGCCCGGCGGCACCCCAACCAGCCCCGGCACCGGCCCCGGCGCGGACACCGGCACCGGCACCGGCACCGGCAGCAGCGGAAGCGGTCCCGTCCGCCACCGAGCTGTTGCGCCGTACCTTGGCCGAGATCGAGCCGATCGCCGACCGGGTCACCTCGTACTTCTACGCGCTGCTCTTCCTCGGCCACCCCGGTCTGCGAGACCTCTTCCCCGCCGCGATGGACGCCCAGCGCGACCGGCTGTTCAAGGCCCTGCTCACCGCCGCGACCCACGCGGACGACCCCGTCACCCTGACCACGTATCTGACCCACCTCGGCCGCGGGCACCGCAAGTACGGCACCCTCCCCGAGCACTATCCGGCCGTCGGCGAAGCCCTGATCGGCGCTCTCGCCCGCCATGCCCCGGAGACCTGGGGGCCACGGACCGAGGCCGCGTGGGTGGGTGCCTACACCACGATCTCCCAGATCATGATCGACGCGGCGACCGAGGACGAACTCCGTGCGCCGGCCTGGTGGCAGGCGGAGGTGGTCGCCCATGTCATGCGTACGAAGGACATCGCGATCGTCACGGTCCGGCCCGACGGGCCGTACCCCTTCCTCGCCGGGCAGTACACGGCCGTGGAGACCCCCTGGTGGCCGAGGGTCTGGCGGCACTACTCCTTCGCCTCCGCGCCCCGTCCCGACGGACTCCTCTCCTTCCACGTCAAAGCCGTACCGGCGGGCTGGGTCTCCAACGCCCTCGTCCACCGCGCCCGCCCGGGAGACGTCATCCGGCTCGGCCCTCCCACCGGTTCCATGACCGTGGACCACACCAGCGACAACGGGCTGCTGTGCCTCGGCGGCGGCACCGGCATCGCGCCCATCAAGGCCCTGGTGGAGGACGTCGCCCAGCACGGTCGGCGCCGCTCAGTCGACGTGTTCTACGGCGCTCGCCGGAACCACGGCCTCTACGACATCGACACGATGCTGCGGCTGCAGCAGTCGCACCCCTGGCTCTCGGTGCGCCCTGTCGTCGACGACGGTCCTGTCGGCCTGCTGTCCGGGGGTATCCCGGAGGCCGTACGCGAGTTCGGCCCGTGGCACACCCACGACGCGTACCTGTCCGGCCCGCCCGGCATGATCCGGCGCAGCGTCGACACCCTCGTGGGCATCGGCATACCCACCCACCGCATACGGCACGACTCCATCGAGGAACTGGTCGGGGCAACGACGTGAGTACTTTCGAACACGCCGGGCAGCAGGGGACGACGACCCTGCGTACCACCCGCCCGGGCAGTGACGGTGAACACCTGGTCCAGCAGCGCATGGGCACCACGGAGCGCGCGGACCGTTTCTACGCCGACCAGGTCCTCGACCGGCTGAACCCCCGGATGCGCGAGTTCGTGAACCGGCAGGAGATGTTCTTCCTGGCCACGGCCGACCGGCACGGCGCGTGCGACAACACCTTCCGGGCCGGCCCGCCCGGCTTCCTCCACGTCCTGGACGACGCGACGCTCGCCTACCCCGAGTACCGGGGCAACGGCGTCCACGCCAGCCTGGGCAACATCGAGGAGAACCCGCAGGTCGGCATCCTCATGGTCGACTTCCTCCGGGACCGCATCGGGCTCCATGTCAACGGCCGTGCCAGGAGCGTGGCCGACGACGAGATGCGCCGCGCCCACCCCTGGCTCCCGGCCGACCAAGTGCCCGGCAGACGGGCCCTGGTGTGGGTGGTGATCACCGTCGAAGAGGCGTACATCCACTGCGCCAAGCACATCCCCCACTTCCAGAAGGTCCCCGCGCGCGGCCACGGCCGCCCGTGGGGAACGGACGACTTCAAGCGCAAGGGGGGTGACTTCTTCGGAGCGGCCTCCGAAGCACCGGAGCGCGGCCCGTTCCTGCCGCCGCCCCGTCCGGACGCGGATGCGGCGACCTGGCGGGCGGAGGCGGAGAGGGTACTGGCGAAGGCCGAGCGGTACGCCCTCGGCGAAGACACCGGGGGCGGAGGCGGCGGGGGGACTGGCAGCGGCGGCGCCGGGGCCGAATCCACGGCGGGGACGCCGCCGTTCAGCGGCTGGTTCAGCAGAAGCGCCTCAGTCTGAGCGCTTCCGTCTGAGCACCTCACACGCACCTTTCCCTACTTGGGACCGGTCGGCTGAAACCTTCCGGCCGTCTTCTCCGTCCTCTCCTCCGGGAGAGCGTAGAGAACCGGCAAGGAGTGGCAGGACATGGGGCTGAAGGGCAAGTACACCGCGCACATAGCCGTGGCGGCTTCGGCGGTAGCGATCAGCCTGGCGGCGTGGGGGGCCACCGCGCTGACGGACACCGAGGCCGCCGCCCGCACGGGGGCGGGCTCACAAGGGACCGGGCCCCAGGGGCAGGCGAAGGGGCCGGAACAGGGCCCGCCTCCGGTGTCGAAGGTGAGGATGCCCCAGGGGATCGCCCATGCCGCCGAGGCGGGCGGGAAGGCCGTGAACATCACCATCGACGACGGGCCCGACCCGCGGTGGACGCCCCAGGTGCTGGAGGTCCTCAAGGAGCACAACGTCAAGGCGGTGTTCTGCATGGTGGGACCGCGGGCGAAGGAGTTCCCCGACCTGGTCAAGAGGGTCGTGGCGGACGGGCACCGCCTCTGCGACCACACGACGTCGCACGACACCACGATGGACAAGAAGTCCGTCGCGTACCAGAAGCAGCAGATCCTCGACGCTAAGCGGATGATCGAGGAAGCCGCGGGGGGTGCGAAGGTGGAGTACTACCGGGCGCCGGGCGGTGCGTTCACCCCCGACAGCCGGCGCATCGCCGCCGAGGCGGGGATGCGGCCGCTGGGGTGGAACGTGGACACCAAGGACTTCGAGCAGCCCGGCACGGGCGCCATCGTCAGTACGGTCAAGAACGAGCTGTCCAACGGGCCGACGATCCTCTTCCACGACGGCGGCGGCGACCGCGGTCAGACCGTCGAGGCCCTCAAGCAGGTTCTGCCGTGGCTGAAGGAACAGGGCCGCACCTTCAGCTTCCCCGTACGAACCGCCCCCTGAGGATCTACCTCCCCGTAGGTGTGTGACCGGCCACCGGCCACCGGCGACCGGCGACCCGGCGACCCGGCGACCCGGCAGCGGATCACTCCTGGCGCGTCAGGGCGAGAGGTTGCGAAAGAGAGCGAGCGCGGTGGAACCGCCGTTGCCCGGGGGTTCCACCGCGCTCAGGGCCGAGCTCACTGGCCCTGCCCCTGGCCCTAGGCGTGGTGTCCGAGTCGCCGGAGGACATGGATGACACGGATGACCGCAAGAACTCCAGCAACCGAGGCCCCGGCGACCAGGAGGAACTTCTCGACCGCAGGAGGAAGGTCCCAGACGGCGGCCGGTCCCGCGATCGTCGCGAACACGACGGCGCCGAGGAAGCACGCGCTCAGCAGCGCATAGCCGATCTCCACCGTGATCGCGTCTCGTTCGGCCTGGCTCCGGCGTCTGGTCGTCATGGCTGAAGAATTGCACTGGGACCGGCCGGGGTCCAAAAGGGGAGCCGGCTTGGCTGACGTTGCGTCGGCTCGGTTGCTCCACGGGGCCGTGAAGGTGGGGGACCCGGGTGGCCGCGAGGTGCGCCTGCCGGTGACCGCCATGGACGCCGGCCTCGTCAAGGATCTGAGGCGAGCCGCTGGGTCAGCGAACCCATTCCTTGAGCGCGTCGGCAACCTGCCGGACATCGGCCCGGCCCTCGGCCACCCGCTCGACGAGGTCGATCGCCTCCTCCGCCGTCACGTCGACCGGATACCCGCAGGCGTGGAGGTAGGCAGCCGCGACGACCACGCCGTACAGCTCGTTCGAGTGCTCCAGGGCCGGGACGCGGACGAGCTGTTCCAGCAGCGCGGCCGCGCGGTGGTGCGGTCGCTCGTAGACCGGGACGTCCATGACGCGGAAGGCGTGGCGGGCGCGGGCGGCTTCCAGTGAGCCCCAGTCGAAGATCTCCGGGTCGCCGGGGATCTCCTGCTGAGCGATTTCGAGCAGCCAGGAGAGATCGACGGTGAGAATCACGCGCAGCCCGGTCTCAGGCCGCGTCGGCGCCGGCGGGGTGGCCGAAGCGCTTCGCGAAGGCCTGGCCGTGCTGGGCGACAAAGGACCGGGCGCCTTCGACGAACCGTGCGCGAGTCAGGTCGGCGTCCAGTACCCGGCCCGCGTAGTCCTCGGCGGGAACGTGCTTCTCGGCTGCGACACGCTCCAGCGCCTCGTACGCCTCGTCGCTGATCTCGATCCTGATTTCCCGCGCCATGAGGACCACGGTAGCGGCTGGCCGCCTGATGCGGCAGAGGAAGCACCAGGTTCCGCCGCGCGGCGGGAGTGTCCGGGTCGATGCCGTCGAAGCCCTTCCAGTCGACCTCGTGGACGGCATCGGCGAACATCTCGAGGTTCAGCGGCCCGTTCGGGTCACCCGGCCACTCGTCCGCCTCACGCAGCACCCACTCCAGGAGGGCGAGTGGCAGGGCACGGCTCTCAGCGAGGAGGGCCGCGTCGTACAGGTCCTTGGCCTGGGGATACATGGCGCAGCTCAGCCACATGAGTTTCCGGGCCAGGAACACCATCCGGTCCGCGGCCGCCAGGCGGACACCGGCGACCTCGGCCGGGCTCCGCGGGGTGGGGAGGCGTTCCTGGAAGACGAAGTCGAGCTGGACCTGGCCGCCGGGCAGGCCGGGGGCTGTCCACGGCAGGACCAGTCGGTTCCCGGGCCCCCTCTTCCAGATGCGCTCGGAGACGGCGCCGGCCGCCGAGATCGACAGCTCCGTGCCGCGCTCCTCGGCCAGGCGCTCCGCCGCCTCGGCGATGCCGTCGAGCATGGCGCGGGTACGCGGCTCCTCGATCCGCCAGGTCTCGGGGACGACGGCGAAGTCGACGTCCTTCGGGGCGCGGGCGGCCTCGCCGAACCAGGCGGTCATCAGCATGCTGCCACGCAGCACGAGGGAGTCGGCCCGCGGCGAGCCGGCGACGGCCGCGAGCACGAGCTCCAGGGCCGCACGCCGTGCCGCCTGCCAGCGGGCTCGTAGCTGCGGGTCCTCGACGACGTCGTCACTGGGCTGGTACGCCTCGTCGAAGTGCTTCAGGGCGGGGTCGAAGACCACGTGCCGGACCGCCGCCTCACCGATGCCGGCGGTCCGAGTGCGTGGGAAGTCGTCCATACGGCGCGCGTAGGCGGCGTGGGCGTCCGTGGTGATGCGGGGCTCCGCGCTGGTACGGAGGTCCGCGCTGGTACCGGACTCCTCGTCGGCCCCCGGCCCGTCCGCCGGCGACGGCGTCCACTGGTTCTCGTTCGTACGGCCTCCTGCAGCCGGCCCTTGCCCAGCCGGCTCTCGCCCAGCTGGTTCTCGTCCAACCCGCCATCGCCCAGCCAGCCGTCGTCCAGCCAGCCGTCGTCCAACGACAGGTCGCTGTCGGAGAGGACAAGCTGCCGCTCCTGCGCGACCAGCTCGTGCCCGGCGGCGATCAGCGTGGCCACGAGCGCGTCGCAGGCGCGTCCCGCCGCGTCCGCGGACCCCGGGTGCCGTTGGGTCACAAAACGCTCGTGCCGCCCGCCGGGGCCCGGCAGAACCCGGCGGGCGTTCCACGAGACGTGGGCGCCGTGCGGCATGACGAGGGCCTCCAGCGCGGCCCGGTCGCACGCGGCGGGCAGCGCCAGCTTGAGGTGGTGCTCGTAGTGGCCCCCGCCGGGGCCCGCGGGCTCCGTGCTCCACGGGACCGTCTCGGCCTTGACCCTCACCGGCTCGAAACCGGCCTCCATCAGCTTGTCCACGATGGTGGTGAGCTTCGGACCCCGCTCCGCCTCCCACGCGCCGAGTCCGGCCCGCTCCCCCACGGTCCGGCACCGGACCGTCACATGCGTCTCGTAGGCGTCGTCCGCCTCGTACCTCTCGAACCCCTCATTCACCGCTGCGGTTCTGGCAGACAGGTGAGTGGGCGGGCACGGCGGGGAGCTGCGGGTGGTGGACTGGACGGCCAGGCCGCGAATCGACGCCACGAACGACGCGGCAGTCCGGCCGGGGGCTCAACGTGGGGGGCCTGGTGTCCTGGCCGGCCCGCCGTATCTCGCAGGGGATGATGGGGGTGGAACGACGGAACACGAGGTCAGGAGCTTCGATGGCAAAACGGGTTCACCAGCCCCGTGAGGACGCGGAGTTCGACTTCATCCTCAGAATGAGCGCGGCCCCGGTCCTCGCGTACTTCACCGGGACATGGCCCAAGGCCATCGAGCCCTGTCGTGCGATGGACCTCGTCGTCGGCGGCATCGCAGACGAGTTCGCGGGCCGTCTGACGGCCGTCCGAACCGACATCACACGCTGTCCGGCGGCAACCGAACGGTACGGGATCACCGCAGCCGCCTCCTATGTCCTGCTGAAGGACGGCGAGCCGGTGGCGCACGGCACGGGGCCCTCGACCACCGCCGAGGTCCGGGAGTTCCTCGACGGCCACCTCTGATACCCGGGAGCTAGCCGAGAGCAAGCGACGTCTGCCGCGCCTTCGCCGGATACAGAAGGCCGGTCTTGCCGGTGCCCGCCAGATCGGTCCACCGGCGGGCCGGGCGGACAACAACCGGCGCGCACCGGTCGGCGGAAACGGGAAGGCCCGGGAGGGCCCCGCGTAGAATGCGTCGGCGGTCACGCCCGCGTCGACAGCTCACGCCGTCGACAGGTCAGCCCGCCTGAACTCGGCCGTTGCCCTCCGGCACAAGTGCCGCCGCCCGGCATCGCCGCTGCCGAGTTATCCGTACCCCTGCCGCACCCAGCCCAGGAGCCCGCCCATGCGCCACTTCGACGTCGAGACGCTGACGCCCGGCCGGTGGCGCAACGGCGGCGGCACAACCAGAGAGATCGCCTCCCGGCCGACAGGCGCCGAAGATTTCGGGTGGCGCGCCAGCGTCGCCGACATCGACCGGGACGGACCGTTCTCGGCGTTCGGCGGGGTCGACCGGACACTCACTCTGCTGGCCGGCAACGGTGTCCTGCTGACCAGTCCCGGGGTGTTCGAACGACTGCCGGCACACGAGGGCCAGCCGGTCACGTTCTCCGGTGACCTCCCGCTCTCCGCCGAACTCCCCGGTGGCGGCTGCCGGGTGCTGAACATCATGGTGCGACGCGGGCACTGGACGGCTCGAGTGGAGCCCGTCACCGATCGGGTCATGCCGCCGTCCGGGCACGCCGGAGTGCTCTACGTCCTGCGCGGCCGTTGGCAGACGGGCCAGGACGGCCATGTCCTGGCATCCGGCCAGGGCCTGTGGTGGGACGAAGGCGACGAGGCGCCGGGGGCAGGGGTCGCGCCGGCCTCGCCCGACGCCGTGGCCCTGTGGGCGGATCTCACGCCGACAAGGTGACAGTCGGCCAGCCCGTCCGAGGCGCGCCTTGAAAGGAAGCTCTGTCCCTCAGGGCGCATGGTGATGATCGCGGCTGGGCAGACCCGGAGCCCCGAACGGGGCCGGTTCAGGAGAAGGACGGCGCCAGAGGAGAATGACTCAGGTGGCGGACGGCTCGATCTCCCCCGCGAAGACGATGACCTGGTCGATGAGGCTCCGCCGCAGATGGACCACGTCCGTTCCCGCCAGGCGGGGGCCTCCATCCGGCGTCGTGAAGACCCACTGGTACCGGGCCCACTCGTCCGGCATGTCCACCGCCGAACAGCGCACCATCGTGCCGGTCCCCGCGGGGTGGCGCCGGATGTCCAGCACGAACCGCTCGACCGCCTCGATCCCCTCACTGCGGCCCAACGGTCCCCAGAAGACCACGTCCGAGGTGAGGGCCTGGGAGAGCAACACAGTCACATGGCTGTCGTCCGAGGCGTTGAACGCGGAGATGAACGTGTCGATCGCGGACCGCGCGGTCTCTTCCTGCATGCACCAGTAATACCAGTCGCGTCGCGGAACGCGCTCGTCCCGTGAGCATTCCTCCGATCACGGTGAACCATCCCGGTCACAGCACCAGCAGGCCCGGGCGGACGAGGCAAGCCTGATCGCGGGGGAGGTCAACGTCGCCTCAACGATCTGCCGGGCCCCTCAGCACGACGCAGGCACGCCGTGACGGACAGGCCCAGAAGGACCGCCGGGCGGAGCCCGCATCGATCGAGCCCGACGACGGCCTGGGCCGGCCCCGAGGAGGGGTCAGCATCAAGATCCATCTAGCTTGCGAACAAGGCGTACCCCTCCCCCGCCGACCGGTTCCAGGCCATGTCGTATGCCTATCGGACATGGCCAGGCGGTGTGACCAGCAGAGTGTTCGGAGGCTCCTTCACCACTGCCGGCGCTGGAGTGCTGATCGTCGCAGGGATCTGACCGCCATGTGCCCGCGCATGGTCTTCGAACCTGCTGGCTGATTTCGCGGGTAGCCGCGCCTGCCCGGCTCCCGCGCGAGCGGGTGGGCCAATCCTGGCCACCGCGCGGGATTGCCTGCTCAGGGCCTTGCGGTGGGATTCGCCGTGCTCCGCGAGATCAGCATTCTCGGTAACCTGACCAGCCACCGCGTGGAGCGACCATGCGGCCCGGCCGGTCCGTACTCGGGCCTCCGGTGGAGAGTGATGGGGACGCGATGAGTGAACCGACGAAGCCCGAGATCGACCTTCCCGAGGGTGACCCTCCCACTGAGCTGACGATCCGGGACCTCATCATCGGGGACGGGAACGAGGCTAAGCCCGGCAACGTCGTCCAGGTTCACTACGTCGGAGTCACCTTCGCGTCCGGAAAGGAGTTCGACGCCTCCTGGGACCGCGGCCAGCCCTTCAAGTTCGCCGTGGGCGGCGGCAGAGTCATCAAGGGCTGGGACCGAGGGATCAGGGGGATGAAAGCCGGCGGACGACGCGAGATCATCATTCCCCCACGCCTCGGCTACGGCAACCAGTCCCCCTCACCGCTCATCCCGGCCGGCTCCACACTCGTCTTCGTCGTCGACCTCCTCACAGTCACGGCCTGAGACACACCTGGCGCGCACCGGGCGGCGCCTGCTGGGCCCATCCGCGCACGGGCGTTCAGGGGGAGATCACCGCCGTCGGCACCCGTAGGTGTACCGCCTCGTCGCCGACAGCAGCAGCCCGTTCCCCGTGCGCCGTACGGGCGGGCCTACGCCGGCCTTGCCGGGCTGAACCGTGTGCGCCGGCCCGCGGCGATCGAGCGTTTGACGCGGCCGAGCCGGAGGTGGCGTTCGCCGGTGAAGGCGCCGCCCTGCCCCTGCCAGCGGCAACCGCGGCCAAGGCATCGTCGAATTCCTGCCGTTGTTCAAGCTGGGATGCGGCGCCCCTCGCCGAGTTCCCGGTGCCGCCCGCCCAGTTCCGTGGGGGCTGCGGGTTGTGGTGCCGCGGTCAGGGCCCGGTAGAGAAGGTCGAGGACGTGCGAGGTGTCGGGGGCGCAGCCACTTCGGCCGGGAGGCCCTCGGTCTCCACCAGGCTGTACGTATCGACCACGCGGTCCTGCGGTTGCCGCCCATCGGATCGATCTGTCGACAGACAACCACTACTACCTCCGGGCGAAGCGCGTCTCACTCAACCCCAGGGACCGTCAACTGCCTTCCTCACCTGGCTTGTTACTGCGCTCGGGTGTTCGAGGCCTACGTACACTGCGCAGCGCTCCGCCGCGCCTGCGGGGGTGCCTCGCCGTGGAACGCGGGCGACAGCCGAGCACCGCGGCTTTCGCCACCGAGATCGCGACCTCGCAGCTCGCTCGCTCCACGGGGGCGGGCTGCCGCTCGCCATCACCTGGTCATAGTCACAGTCATCGACACTGGGGGAAAAGTGAACTGGTACCTCGAAGTTCTCAAGAAGTACGTGGTGTTCAGTGGACGCGCGCGCCGCAAGGAACACTGGATGTTCTTCCTGCTCAACATCGTCGCGGTGATCGTCGTCGCGACGGTCGACCTCGCCATCGGCACCTTCCCGCTGCTCTACCCGATCTACTTCCTCGCCGTCCTCCTGCCGCACCTGGGCGTGACCGTCCGCCGCCTGCACGACACCGGGCGCTCCGGCTGGTACGTCCTCCTCGCCCTGATACCGCTGGTCGGCGGCATCATCTTGATCGTCTTCCTCGCCGGCGAAGGTGAGCAGCATCAAAACGCCTACGGCCCGAGCCCGAAGCCGGCCGGGGCCTACTGACGGTCGCGTTCCTGAGTCGAAACCCCTGGAAGGTCGCCTTCCAGGGGTTTCGCGCGTGCAGGCACACGGACGCCGCGCACCGGGTCCGCCGTTCCGACTGGCGGAAGGACAGCCGTCAGGCCCGCGGCTCGTCCCTTTGTGCCCTCGCGGGCGGCACGCTCCCCCTGAACCTCCTGGCCGGGATCGCGGCCGGCCCCCGACCTGCTCATCGCGTTGTCGCCCGCCGCCAACGGGCGAGTGCGGCGCTCACGACTCGTCGGCCACGATGTCAGCGGAGGACGGGACCGCCCTTCTCCTGCGGTACACCACCACCCCGCACACCGCGAGGAGAAGGACCGCCACGGCGGACACCCCGAGGGCCGTCCGCTCGGCGAAGAGCCTTCCCAGCACTTCGAGCGCACCGAGCCCCGCGGTCGCGTAGACCAGTGCCCAGGCCGCTCCGCCCACGAACAGGGCGGGGAGGTAGCGCGGCAACGGCATGCGCATGCTGCCCGCGAGGAAGTTGGCGGCGGTCTGGAAGCCAACGGTCAGGAAGGAGACGGCGACCACCGGCGCGCCCCACCGCTGGATCGCCCGCTCGGCACGCCCGAACTTCGCCGAAGAGATCCGTCCGGCGAATCTGCTGCGCCGCGCACCGGCGCCGGCGAGCCACCCGACGGCGAACGTCCCCCCGGCACGAAGCAGGACGATGACGTAGAGGGCACCGGCCGTGAGCGCGATCTTATCCACGACGCCTCGTCCCGGTCGGGCCGGAACCCGCGCCCCGTGTCACTCGCGTGGGGCGGCGTCCCGCTTCGCCGGGCGCACGACGCGCCCAAGCCCGGTCACCGTTTCTCACCTGCGCCCCGCCTCTGTCCGATCCGTCCTCTGGGTCCCACCTGCGGCAACGGAACCCGTACCCGAACCCGCACGCCCGGGTTCACACGCCAGACAAGGGCAGCCTAACCTAATGCGTAAACGGCGGATACAGGGCACCGGACCACCCGCGGAACGACCGGCGCGGGCAGAGCATCCTGTCCGCTCCCCCACAGCGTAGGCCCATGCCGGTACGGCCACGGTGTCGGTCTCACTGCCGGGATCCGATCAGCCGCGTGCATGGCCCTGGTCCTGGGCTCGATCCAGTCGTCGACCAGCAACACCCCGATCGCAGACGAGCTGACCGGCGCCGACGCGTGTTTCTCCTGCCTGGGCGTCTCCGCGGCCGGGCGCGACGCCGCCGATTACGAGCCCATCACCTCCACCTACACGCTCGCGGCCGCCCATGTGGTCGCCGCCGGCAACCCGGACCTGACGTTCGTGTACGTCTCCGGGGAAGGCACCGACAGCACCGAACAGGGTCGCTCGGCCTGGGCCCGTGTGAAGGGCCGCACGGAGAACGCCCTCCTGGCCATGGACATGCACCCCTACTCCTTCCGGCCGCCGATGGATCCAGCCCATCCACGGCGAGACGTCGAGCACGCGCTGGTACCGCGTGATGTCCGCCTCACCTCATGGCTCTACCCGGTCATCCGCCGCGTGGCCCCTCGCTACGTGACCAGCACCGAACAGGTGGGCCGCGCGATGCTCGCCACCACCCGCCTCCACGGCGCCGACCCCCACGTCCTGCGGACCACCCAGATCAACCGGCTCGCTGCCTGACCGAGCCGAGGAACGAGGGACCGCATCACGTCTCCGGGGCCGATGACGGGTCGCGCACGCTGATGGTCGCCTCGATCGGCCACCTCCACACCATGGTCAGACACGACGGCACCTGGCTGTTCGCCGAGCGTCTCCTGATGGTCGACTGGACCGACACCCGCCCCTCCCGGCTCTGAGAACCACGTCCCTCACGGCCCGCGCACCGTCCCGCGGAGCGGGCCCTGTTCGGCTCCGTCAGCCGGGCGAAGAGCGCGCGTAGGACACGTCCTACGCGCGCGTCGCACACGTCTTAGCCCTTGCTCAGTCGCTCGTGAAAGCGATGTGCGAGGTCCGTCAGCTCCTCCGCGTTCCGCGCGGTCTGCTGGAGGTCGACGAGCACCTCGTCCGCCCCGGCCTCGTGGGCGGCGAGCAGATGGTCCGACACCTGCACGACCGTCCCCCGGTGCGGAACCGCGTCGCTCGGGGCTGACTCGGACGTCACTGTGGGGTTCACCCGGATGACGGTGCGGAGTGCCTCGGGGTCACGTCCGTTCGCCTCCGCGATCTGCCTGATCCGGCCGATGACGTGGGCCAGTTGCGGCAGCGGCATCGCCGCTCCCGCCCAGCCGTCCGCGCGACGGCCGATACGTTCCAGCGTGGCCGGGGTGAATCCGCCCAGGAGCACCGGCGGGCGGGGACGCTGCACGGGGAACGTACCGATGTGCGCACTCGGGATACGCCACACAGCCCCGTTGTGCTCGGCCGACGAACCGGACCAGACATGGTCGAGGACGTCCAGGATCTCCTCCAGCCGTGCCCCTCGCCCGCGCCACGGCACGCCGATGGCCTCGTACTCGTCGGACGACCAGCCGAGCCCGAAGCCGATGTCGAGCCGCCCCTCGCTGAGGATGTCCAGGGACGTCAGCGAACGGGCCAGCAGGAGCGGCGAGTAGAAGGGCGCGTTCAGCGTGCTGGTCCCGAGGCGCAGCCGGCGGGTGGCGTGCGCCAGGAAGGACAGCGTGACGAGGGGGTCGAGGAAGGTGCGGTGCTCCTTCGGTACGGGGCCGCCGCCGGGATACCTGTCACGGGGCTCGGTCGGGACGAGGGCCCGGTCGCCCACCCACAGGCTGTCGAAGCCGATCGCTTCGACCGTGGCCGCGAACTCCGAGATCACGGCGGGGTCGGTGAACAATCCGTACTGGGGGGATCCCAGGCCAATCTTGAGCATGTCTGTCACCTGTTCGAGGAATTGCTGCGGTCCGTTCCCGGATCACCGTGCCGAACAAGGATCGACATTCGATCAACGGCTCGTGAATGCGCTGGTCGACGCGCGGCCGTGCCCTGGGTGACCTGACCGGCCCTGGTAGCCCTGGCTGGCCCTCGCCGGCCTGGTACCCCTGGTGCCGCCGGAGATACCGGGCCGGCTTCCCGGCGGCGCGTCACCCTGCCTCGTGTCGCATGTTTGTCCGTGAGGCGCCGTGGAAGAGTTGAAACCGACGACCGGCCGGCCGTGTCGCGGCCCGGGCGGCCGGACCTCTTCGACGCACGACTCGAACGGGAGTCATCCATTGCGCTTGTACGCCCAGACACCCGCACGTCGGAGCCTCCAGGTGCTCGTGGACCTGAGCGCCCTGGCCCTGATCGCCGTCGCGGTGTGGGCGGCCCTCGTCGTCCGCGACACCATCATGCTGCTGGCCGAACCGGGGCGCAGGGTGGAGAGTTCCGGTGACCGCCTCGCCGAGGGGCTCGGCAATGCGGGAGACGCGGCGTCGGACGTACCCCTCGTCGGCGGCGTCCTGAAGAGACCGCTCCAGGCCGCGGCCGACGCCGGCTCCGGATTCGCCGACGCGGGAGTGTCGCTCCAGGAGACCGTCGGCCAGGTCGCCAACGTGATCACGACGGCCCTCATCGTCATTCCGGTGTTCTTCGTCCTGCTGCTGTGGCTCCCGCCGCGCCTCCTCTGGATCCGGCGCAGCAGCACCCTGCGCCGCCTCGCCGAGGCTCCCGGAGGCGCCGACCTGCTCGCCTTGCGTGCCCTCACCGGTCCGCCGGGCGCACTCGCCAAGTTGCCGGCACCGCCGGGCGGATGGGCCGACGCCTGGCGTCAGGGGGACCGGGAAGCCATCGACGACCTCAGCGCGGTCGCTCTCAAACACGTCGGGCTACGCCCTTGAGCAGTCGTCGGAGTCCGGGGCCGGGTGCCCTCGGCGGTGACAGCAGTGCCGGCTGTGACGGCTGTGCCGGCTGTGACGGCGATGCGGCTGACTGCGGCTGACTGCGGCTGACTGCGGCGACGGTGCACGCTTCACACTGCGGCGTTCGATGCCTCCGCGTGGGGGGTGGACGAGAAGGACGAGGAAGCGCTGGAGATGACCTCGTCGAGAACATCGCGGGAGCGGATCAGGTCCGCGATGGTCCGGTCGATGCGGTCGCGTTCCGCCCGCAGATCCTCGACCAGCCTCGGTGTCGCGATCTCGCTCGGTGCGCCGTCCGTGTCCCGCATGCAGGGCAGCAGCCGCGCGATCTTCTTGCTGGTGAGCCCCGCCGCGTACAGCGCCTGGATACGGATGACGCGGTCGACGGCCCATTCGCCGAAGTCGCGCTGTCCTCCGGGCGTTCGCTCGGACGCCAGGAGGCCCTGTGCCTCGTAGTAGCGCAGCGACCTGTCGCTGACCCCGCTGCGCCGGGCGAGTTCGCCGATCCGCATTCCCCACCCCTGTCCGCCGGTCACGGCCTTGCCCCTGACACCAGTGTCAACTTCTACCGTACGGGCATGACGAACGCACCGGTTGAATCCCGCCTCTTCGACTCCGCCCGCCTCGGCCCGCTGGAGCTCTCCAACCGCCTGGTCATGGCGCCGATGACCCGTAACCGCGCCGCGGCCGACGGCGTCCCGCTCCCCCTCATGGCCACCTACTACTCCCAGCGTGCCTCCGCCGGCCTGATCATCGCCGAGGCCTCCACGCCGAACGCCGTCGGCCAGACCTATCCGAACATCACCGCCATCCACACCGACGCCCACGTGGCCGGGTGGCGGCGGGTCACCGACGCCGTGCACGCCGCCGGTGGGCGGATGTTCCTCCAGCTCCAGCACGGCGGCCGGGTCGGCCACCCCGACAACAGCGGGCTCACGCCCGTCGCACCCTCGCCGATCCCCCTGCCCGAGCCGATCCACACGGCGAGGGGCCGCCGAACCGCCGTCGTCCCGCGGGAGATGACCGTCGAGGAGATCCGCTCCACCGTGGCCGACTTCGCCGCCGCGGCCCGCAAGGCCGTCGACGCGGGCTTCGCCGGTGTCGAGGTGCACGCCGCCAACGGCTATCTGCTGCACCAGTTCCTCGCCAAGGGCACCCACCACCGCACCGATGCCTACGGCGGATCGGTCGCCCACCGCATCCGCTTCGTCGTCGAGGTGGTCCAGGCCGTCGTCGACGCGATCGGGCCCGACCGGGTGGGCGTGCGGATCGCACCCGGCCTGACCGTCAACGGCATCGAGGAAGGAGACACCGAGGACATCTACCCCTGCCTCGTCGCCGCCCTCGACGACATCGGTCCCGCCTACCTGCACATCGTGTTCGCCGACCCGGACCAGTCGCTCTTCCAGGACATCCGCAAGGCCTGGCCACGGACCCTCATCGCCAACCCGGTTCTCGGCTGGGGCGGGCCGCTGCCCGCCGACGGCGGCCGCCACGCCGCCGAACGTCTCCTCGCCGCCGGAGCCGACCTCATCTCGCTGGGCCGCCCCTTCCTGGCCAACCCCGACCTCGTCGAGCGGCTGCGGACCGGCGCGCCCCTCAACCCCGTCCGCGAGGAAGGTCTGATGTACACGGGCGGCGAGAGCGGCTACACCGACTACCCGTACCTCCCGCGCATCACGGCGACCATCGCCTCGCCCCCTGCCCACACGGATCACCTGTAGTGGGGGGGGGGGGGGGGGGGGGGGGGGGGGGGGGGGGGGGGGGGGGGGGGGGGGGGGGGGGGCTCGACCCCCCCCCCCCCCCCCCCCCCCCCCCCCCCCCCCCCCCCCCCC
Organism: Streptomyces sp. NPDC088553; assembly: GCF_044752965.1. Classification (NCBI taxonomy): domain Bacteria; kingdom Bacillati; phylum Actinomycetota; class Actinomycetes; order Kitasatosporales; family Streptomycetaceae; genus Streptomyces; species Streptomyces sp. NPDC088553. Next base: position 144,760 of record NZ_JBIVMG010000002.1, read on the forward strand.
CCCCCCCCCCGGCCCCCCCCCCCCCCCCCCCCCCCCCCCCCCCCCCGCCCCCCCCCCCCCCCCCCCCCCCCCCCCGTTCCCCGGTACCCGCTCCTCGCTGCCCGCTGACCGCCACGCCGCTCGTCGGTCCGCCGGTCAGGCGACCTCCTGGCGTCGGGCCGCCTTGCGTGTCCTCACGCCGCCGGCGATGAGTGCCAGCCCCACGAGGAGGATGCCGAGGTAAGCGGCGGACGGGAGGTCGACGATCTTGTGTATCCAGCCCCACTCCGTGCCGAAGAAGGTCTGCGAGGCGAAGCTGACAAGCCCCTGGGCTCCTACGACGTAGCCGATGCTTTCGAGGGTGTATCCGATGGTTGTTCGCACGGATCGAGCCTCTCGCGGCGGTGCCGCAAGATCGTCCTCCGCAGGGCCGAGAAGGCACTGGACCAAAGGATGCAGTCGCCTGTCCCTCCCCCCGTGGCACCTCGATGCGGTGCACGTCGGCTGACTTGAGGCCAAAAAAAGGAGAGGCGACGGCGCCGTGCCGTTGACAGGATGTCCGGGTTCGACACCCGCTGGGAAAGGACCCGCCGACCGTGGCTCGTGCCATCACTCTCATCCGCTCCGCTGCACTGTCCGACGTCGCCGAGTACGCCTATGCCGCGACGGCCCCCGCCGACTCCCGCCTGATCTTCCTCGCCGGGGCGTGTCCCCTGAACGACGACGGCTCGACGGCGGCGGTCGGGGACTACGCGGGCCAGGCGTCGAAAGCGGTCGAGAACATGCGGGTCGCTCTCGCCGCCGCCGGCGCGTCCCTCCAGGACGTCATCAGTACCCGGGTCCTCGTCGCGTCGGCCCGTCAGGAGGATCTGGTGGCTGCCTGGGAGGTCGTCCGGGACGCCTTCGGCGACCACGACGTCCCCAGCACCTTGATGGGCGTCACCGTGCTCGGCTACAAGGACCAGCTCGTCGAGATCGAGGCCGTCGCCGCCGTACTCGATCAGTGAGACCGGCTGACGCCGTGCGACGGCCGGCCGGGCATGCGGCAAGGCTTCGTTGTCGGAGGCCGGGGGTCACGGGCCCTTGGGGCATGGGTCCTGCGGTCGTGGGCTCTTGGGGCGTGGGGCGTCACGAGCTCCGCTGGGCGAGGCGTGAGGTGACCGTCCCGTGCAGCGCGGCCAGGCCGTCCCGGTAGATGCCGTGGAAGAGGGCGATGGCCTCGTCGTCGCCGACGCCGTCCGGCGTGAAGGTGCCGGTCCACTCCACCCGGGCCGTGGCATCGTCCGGTCCCGCGTGGACGCTGAGCGTGGAGAGGTAGCCGGTGACGGGGAACGGGGCCTGGAGGATGGAGTAGCTGTAGCTGCGGGCCTTGTCGTCGAAGGACTCGAGGCGTTCGACGATCACGCCGCCGTCCTCGTTGGTGAGGGTGCGGACGCGGCCGCCCTCCCCCAGGCGGCTGGTGGGGATGTAGGGCAGCCATTCCGGGAGTGAGTCGAAGCCGCCGATGAGCTGCCAGACGCTGTCCGGGGACGCGGGGAGGTCGATGGTCGCGGTCGTGGTGGCCACGGGTTCTCCTTGGATTCGTGCGGAGGGGGAAGAGAGAGAAAGGTCTGTCAGGCGGTGGGTGCCGGCGCGGGGGCCTCCCCCGCGACGAGCCCCTCGGCGCGGAGCTCGTTCCAGAACGCGGAGGGGATCGTCTCCTCCAGCGCGGCGACGTCCTCCGCGATGCGGCTGGGCTTCGTGGCGCCCGGGATGGCGGCGACGGTGGCCGGGTGGGCGAGGGAGAACTGCAGGGCGGCGGCCTTGATGCCGACGTCGTGGCGCCCGGCGACGGCCTTGATCCGCTCGACCTTGTCGATGACGGCCGCGGGTGCCTTCTGGTACTCGAAGTGTGTGCCCCCGGCGAGGATCCCCGAGCTGTAGGGGCCGCCGACGACGATGTCGACTCCCTGTTCCGCGGCGGCGGGGAGCAGGCGCTGCAGGGCGCGGTCGTGGTCGAGCAGGGTGTAGCGGCCGGCGAGGAGGAACGCGTCGGGCTTCGGCTCGTCGAGGTCGAGGGTGAGCTCCAGGGGCTCGACGCGGTTGACTCCCAGGCCCCAGGCCTTGATGACGCCCTCGTCGCGGAGCCGCTGGAGGACGCGGAAGGCGCCGGTGCGGGCGGTCTCGTACGCGGCCAGCCACTCGTCCCCGTAGAAGTCCTGTGCCACGTCGTGGACCCACACGATGTCGAGGCGGTCGGTCCTGAGACGCTTCAGGCTGTCCTCGATGGAACGCAGCGTGGCTTCGGCGCTGTAGTCGTTGACCATCTTGTTGGGGCGTCCGTGCTCGAAGAGGCCGCCCTTCTCGCCCAGGTCGCGGGCGGCCGGGTCCTCGATGTCGTCGAGGACGAGGCGGCCGACCTTGGTGCTGAGGACGAACTCGTCACGGGGGTGCTGGGCGAGGACGTCGCCCAGGCGGATCTCGGAGAGGCCCGCGCCGTAGAAGGGGGCGGTGTCGAAGTAGCGGATGCCCTGGGTCCAGGCGGCTTCGACGGTGGCCGCGGCCTCGTCGTCGGGGATGGCGCGGAACATGTTGCCGAGGGGGGCGGTGCCGAAGCCGAGGGCGCCGGGGAGGAGGGACGAGATGGTCATGAAAGATCCTTTTGTCTCGTAATGCAACGGATTGCAAATGAATGGGCGATCCGTCGACCTTGTGCTTCCGAGATTAGAATCCACACATGAGACTGTCCAAGACTTACTCGGGCTCACTTCAGTCCTTTGAGGTCCCACATGCTTGACCTGCGACAACTCCGCTATTTCGTGACCGTCGCCGAGACGGAACACGTCGGGCGGGCCGCCGAGCGGCTCCACATCTCCCAGTCGCCGCTCAGTCGGCAGATCGCCCAGCTGGAGAAGAACCTCGGCCTCGCCCTCTTCGAGCGCAGCCAGCAGCGCATCCGGCTGACCTCCGACGGCCACGTGTTCCTGACCGAGGCCCGCGCTCTGCTGCGGCACGCGGACCGGCTGGAGAACCTGGGCCGACGGCTCGGCCGGGGCGAGGAGGGCGGGCTGTGCATCGGGTACGTCGCCGACGCCATGCACACGGGCGTCCTGCCCACGGCCCTGCGAACCCTGCGCGAGGAACGCCCGGGGATCCACGTGGCGCTGTACGACCAGGAGTCGGGCGACCAGTTCGAGGGGCTGCGCCAGCGGAGCCTCGACATCGCACTCGTACGCACGCCCCCTCCCGAGGACGACCCGGATCTGGACGCCGCGCCCCTGCTGCGGGACCCGCTGTTGCTCACGCTGCCCGAAGACCATCCCCTCGCCGGCCGGGAGGACGTCACGCCCGACGACCTGGACGGTCAGCCGTGGATCGCGGTGGGCGACTCGCACGCCCCCGGATGGCGTGACGCGTTCGTCGCCTCGTGCACCGCGTCCGGCTTCACTCCGGACATCCGCCTCGACGCCGCCGACGCCCTCACCGCGCTGGGCCTGGTCGCCTCCGGTCTCGGCCTCGCACTCGTCCAGCGGAGCATGGTGCGCGGCTCGACCGGGGGAATCGTCGTGCGGGAACTTCCCTGGTACGACGGATCGGTGCAGCTGTGGGCGGCGTGGCACCGGGTCGATCTCCGGCCTGTGGTGGCGTCCTTCCGCGAGACGGTCCTGGTGGGAGGGCCGCGACCTGAGTAGGTGCGGTCCGTCGCGGTGGCGTCGATCACCCGGCTCCGGGCCACCGCCTTGCCGTACGCCACGGGTCCGACCGGGTGACGGTCCCGAGGCTGCGGAGCACCGCACTTCGGCCACCGTGGCGCGTTCCCTCCTATCGTGGAAGGGCACACGATGGTGGTCGACGTCGGGACGGGCAGCGGAATGAACGAACAGCGGGTCGACTACGCAGCCGTGTTCCAGGCCCTGCCCGGCATGGTCGCGCTGCTCACGCCCGACCTGGTGTACGTCGACGTCAACGAGGACTTCGCACGTCTCGCCGGGCGTTCCCGCGAAGAACTCGTCGGCCGCTACATCTTCGACGCCTTTCCCGAGAACCCCGGCGACCCGGCCGCCGCCGGCAGGCGGGAGACCGAGGCGTCGATGCTGCGCGTGGTCGCCACCGGCGAGCGCGACACCATGGCGCTGCTCCGGTACGACATCGAGGATTCCCGGCGGCCCGGCCACTGGCATGAGCATTTCTGGAGCCCGGTCAACGCGCCCGTGCTCGGCTCCGACGGGCAGGTGGTGCTGATCGTGCACCGGGTGGAGGAGGTCACTCAGCTCGTCCGTGCCCGTGGCGGCCTGGGAGGCACCACCAAGGCGGCCAGCCTGGAGGCCGAGCTCTACACGCGCTCCCGGGAACTGCAGGAGGTCAATGAGCGCCTGCGCAAGGCGCACGCCCGCGAGCGCAGGGTGGCCATGGCCCTCCAGGCGGCGATGCTCCCCTCCCCCGGCCCCGTCGGACACCATCGGGCGGCCGTCCGCTATCGCCCCGCGGTCGGCGGCCTGAACGTGTGCGGCGACTGGTACGACCTGGTCGGCCTCCCCGGGGACCGTATGGCGGTGGCCGTGGGGGACGTGGTGGGCCACGGCCTCACAGCCGCCTGTGTCATGGGACAACTGCGCAGCGCACTGAGCGCGGCCACGCTCGTCGCCGACGGCCCGGCCACTGCGCTCGAAGTCCTCGGGCTCTACGCCCGCTCCGTCGAGGGCGCCGAGTCGTCCACGGTGGCGACGACCTTCATCGACTGGAGCACGCTCACCCTCACCTACAGCAGCGCCGGCCATCCGCCGCCCGCTCTGCTCACCCCGGGCGGCGACGTGGTCTTCCTCGACCAGGCGACCGACCCGCCGCTCGGCGCCCGCCCGGAACACGTCTCCCGCCCCCAGGCGACCGCCGCCTTCAGCGAGGGCGCGACGCTGGTGATGTACACCGACGGCCTGATCGAGCGCCGCACGGAGGACATCGACGTCGGCCTCGCACGCCTCGCCGAATCCCTGCGGCGGCGTGGGCGAGACAACCCCGAGGTCCTGGCCGACGCCCTCCTCGCGGACCTCCTGAACACCAACGGCAATACCGATGACACGGCGCTCGTCGTCATCCGCCTCTGAACCGGGCGCGCGGCCGAACCGGCGATCCCTGGCGTGTACGAGCCTCCCCGTAGCGTCCATGGCCGTTCGACGACCCACCCCGTACGCTCAAGGTCGTGCAGCCCTCCACCGAGTCCCCTGAGCACGACCCCTCCGCCGACGGCCGTTCCGCCGACGGCCGTTCCGCCGACGGCCGGCCTCGCCGGCTGTTGGTGCTGCGACACGCCAAGAGCGCCTGGCCGGAGGGGGTTGCCGACCAGGACCGCCCCCTCGGTCCGCGCGGGCTGCGTGACGCCCCAGCCGTCGGGCGTTTCCTGGCCGGGGCCGGTGGGCCGCCCGATCTGGTCCTGTGCTCCCCGGCCCTGCGCGCCCGCGACACCTGGGAATCGGCGGCCGCGGAGCTGGACCGCGCGGTGCCGACCCGTCACGACCCGCGGCTGTACGGGGCGGACGGCCCGGAACTGCTCGATGTGCTCCACGGCGTGCCCGACGAGGTCGCGACCTTGCTCCTGGTCGGGCACAACCCGGGCCTGGAGGACCTGATCCTCCTGCTCGCGGCCGGTGCGGCGGGCGCGGACGAGGACCTCCTGGACCGTGTACGGACCAAGTTCCCGACGTCCGCGGTCGCCGTCCTGACCTGGTACGGCACCTGGACCGGCCTGCGCCCGGGTGAGGCGCTCCTGACGGAGCTCGCGATTCCTCGCGGGGTCCGCGGCTCCTCCTGAGCGGGGGCCCGCACCCGCGCGTCGGTGACCGTCACGTCCGGGTCCTCGCCGTCACGTCACCAGGTGCGGTCGAGCAAGTGGGCGAACAGTACGTCCAGTTCCTGCGCCGCCGCGTGCTTCAGCGGCGCCTGTCGCAACGCGTGGCGGGCGGCGTCCAAGTGCCGGCGTGCTTCCTCGCGGGTCCCGGTCCGCCCGCCGGCCCGCTCCACGAGCGCCGCGACGTGTCCGGCGGTGTCGCCGTCGATCCGCCGGCCGGACGCGAGCAGCGCCTCGAGTTCGCGTGCGGCCTCGCCTCCGCCGGCCAGCGCGATGAGGACCGGGTACGTCTTCTTGCGCTGCCGGAGGTCGGCGTGGACGGGTTTCCCGGTCGTTCCCGGGTCGCCCCAGATACCGAGGATGTCGTCCACCGCCTGGAACGCGAGGCCGAGATGGCGTCCGGCTCGGTCGAGCGTGCTCACGGTCCCGTCGGGGGCGCCGCCGAGGATCGCGCCGAGTGCGAGCGCGCAGCCCAGCAGGGCGCCCGTCTTGTGTTCGGCCATGGACCGGTACTGTTCCGGCTCGACCGCTCCGGGTCCGGACCACGGGCGGTCCTCGAAGCGCAGGTCCTCCGCCTGGCCGGACACCAGCGTCGTCAGGGTCCCGCAGAGGTGCCGCACCGCGGCCGCCGTGCGGGGGCCGGGGGCCTCGGCCAGGCTCGTCACGGCCTGGGCGAGGAGCGCGTCGCCGGCCAGGACGGCCGGGCCGGTCCCGTAGGACTTCCACACCGCCGGGCGCTGCCTGCGCAGCGCGTCGGCGTCCATGATGTCGTCGTGGAGCAGGGAGAAGGTGTGCACGAGTTCGACGGCGACGGCGCCCGGGATCGCGTCGGCGCCGTCCGCGCCGACCGCCTCGGCCCCGAGCAGGGCGAGCGCCTGCCGCACCCCCTTGCCCTCGGATCCGCCGGGGTCCCGGGTTCCGGCCGTATCGGCCCAGCCCAGCGCGTACGCCGCCATCTCACCGGTCCAGGGGTGCAGTCGGCCCACCGCCTCCACCAGCGCGGGCCGAACCCGGTCGCGGCACCGGTCCAGGACCGCGGTCGCCGGGGCCTCGTGACCACGGGAGGCGCTCGTCACGGTCACGGCCGTGGCGCCCGGCGCGCCGGTGCGGGTGCAGACCGGCCGGGCGGATGTCGGAAGGGCGTTCATCGCAGCCCCTCCACGTCGACATGCTGGAGCGCTTCCGCCCCGACCGCCGGCCGTACCCGGCCGGCTTCGCCCGCACCGTCTCCGTCGTGGTCCGGCAGGGGGCCGACGCCCAGCTCGGCCGCGGCCTTGTCCACCATGTCCCGGGCGTGCCGCAGCCCGATGCGGTCCAGCGTCGTGCGGAGTGCGGTCAGCTCCGCGGCGGTGTGCGCGGCGTCGCGGCCCAGGCGGGCGTCGGCCTTGACCAGTCCCAGTCTCGACAGGGCCGTGCCCCGCGGCTCCTCCATCTCGCGGAACTCCTCCAGTGCCTGCGCGTACAGCTCGCGGGCCTGCTCGTAGCGGGCCGCCCGGTACAGCACGTTGCCCCGCATCTTGTGGTTGTAGGCGAGCGCGCCGGCCAGCCGTATCTCCCGGCATGCCTCCTCCGCCCGCGACAGCAGCGACAGGGCGCGCTCCACGTCCCCGTCCCGTACGGACACCACGTCGGCGATGCCCCGCAGGGCCCAGGCCCACCCGCGTCGGTCCTCGGCGCGCGACGCCGTCTCGGCCGCCTCCTCGAAGAGGGCGAGGGCCTTGTCGTAGGAGCCGGTGTTGCGGTGCATCTGCGCGATGCCCTCCAGGGCCCAGACCGTGTGGCGGGCCTCGCCGCGACGGCGGGCCTCGGCCAGCAGCTGCTCGTGCAGCCGTCCCACCGCCTCGTAGTCGCCCTGGATGCGCCCTGTCTCGGCGAGCCCCGCCAGCGAGTAGCCCCGCACGACGATGTCCCCGCCCCGCTCACCCGCCTCGGCCGCGAGCCCGAGCAGCCGGTACGCCAGCCTGAGCGCGCCGCGCTGACGGGCCAGGGTGCCACCGCTCCACAGCGCCCACGCCATGGCCCCCTCGTGACCGGCCGCACGCGCCGCCCGGTAGCTCGCCTTCCACGCCCGGTCGGCCTCCTCGATCCGGCCGAGCCTGCGACACGCCTCAGCCACGGCGAGACCGCAACGCGCGGCTTCCCGCAGGTCGCCGGCCTCCTCGGCCGCCCGGAGTTCCTGGACGCCCCGGGCGAGCACCTCGGGCAGGGAGGCGTTCACCGACAGCGACCCCAGCGCCCCTTGGTACTCCGGAGCCGACGCCCTCGCCGGCCTCTCCGTCACCTGACCTGCCATCAGAACCTCCTCGGGTCGGCTCGACGATCAAGCCGACGCGAGGGTCAAGACGGTTGTCCCGGGACCAGGTTGCCCCTCGGCGACAATGTCCGTCTCCGTATGGGGCTCTGGATCATCCTCAAGTACTACGCGGTGGGGGGAGATCCTCAGCGAGACGGACGTCGGAGCGGACGGCCGCGTGTGAGGGCCGCGGTGGGGCGGCCGGGCGCGGTGGTGCGCCTCGGCCGCCGGGCGCGTCAGCCGGCCGGGCACTCCTTCCACGCCAGGTGGTAGACGGTGCTGATGTCACCGTCCGTGGAGTCCATGGTCATGTAGCTGGTGGTGCCCGGGCTCGACGTGCCGGCGTTCACCCGGAGTTCGGTGTTGATGTTGAAGTTGCGCTGGACGCCGCAGGGCGCCCACACCAGTTGGGCCCAGTCGGTGTCGTCGGTCGCCTGCCAGTTGTCCTCGTACGGGCCGCGGAAGGTGTGCGTGCGGGAGGCCGTGCTGGGCGAGCCCTGGAAGTAGTACGAGGCCTTCTCCGTGCTGCTCGCCCCGCGTTGGAGCGAGGCGTAGCCCCGGTAGTCGGCGCTGGCGATCGCGTACGTGAAGCCCTGCGGCACGTGCACCAGGAGGTTCAGCTGACAGTTCCTGCGGGCCGCCGTGGGGGACGATCCGCCGCCCACCTGCGCGAGGTACTCGCTGTAGGTGACGGTGAAGGCGGTGTTGTCCTCGGACACGGCGATGGCGGCGGTGCCCAGGGGGCAGCCGGATCCGTTCACGGTGGCGATGTCGATGACGATCCTGTCCGGCGGCGGGTCGACGATCGACCCGGGGCCGGCCTGGGCGGGCAGGGCCGAGGCGAACAAGGCGGCGGCCGCCGCGCTCACGAGCAGAGGACCTCTCATGTTTCTCCCATCCGGTGCTTCGGTTCCCGACGGCGGGGACGCACGGGTGCGTCCCCGCCACGGGCTGGTATGCGGCGCGCCACGTTCGAGGGCGGCGGCCGCCACGGACCTCCTGCGGTGGAGACCTGGTGCGAGGTGCGAGAAATCGAGAAGGCCGGAAGCACGCAGTGGGGTAGTCCAACTGGCAATGGTTGAACTATCATGCGTATGAACTCTGTCCGACCACCCCGCCGTGGTGAGCGGGGATGGTCGAATGCTAGGTGTCCGCGCACGCCGGGACAGGGTGGCGCCCAGCCATTAACCGCATCGCTGACCACCCTCTTTTTGGCGTGGAAGCGCCCATGCCCCTTCTTGACCCCATGTCATAGGGCTACGGCCCCGGGTCGGCCCGCCCGCCGGCGTGTACACCGGCCGGCGGGCGGGGGAAGCGATCAGTCGACGGGGTGGACCAGTTGACTGGTCAGTTCGTAGCGCGCGCCGACGATCGCCAGTCGTCCCGCGCCGATCCTCGAAGCGAGGTCGGGCTCCGCCGCGAGCTGCGCCCGCACACGCCGCACCTGCTCCGAAACGGTCGCGTCGACGCGGGCGGTGCCCTCCTGCGTGTGGTCGATCGCGGGTCTGATCCGGTCGGCGATGTACTGGATGTGCGCGGGGAGCGGTTCACCGGTCTGCTCCGCCCGGACGGCCGCGGACACGGCGCCGCACGACTGGTGTCCGAGCACCACGACGAGCGGGATGCCCAGCTCCAGCACTCCGTAGGCGACGCTGCCGAGCACCGCCTCGTCGAGGACCTCTCCGGCGGAACGTACGGTCAGCAGATCGCCCAGACCTTGGTCGAAGACGAGCTCGGGCGCGACACGGGAGTCGATGCAACCGAGGATGACGGCGAACGGATGCTGCCCGGAGACCATCTCCCTCCGGACGGCGAGCGACTCGTGAGGGTGGCGCTCATGGTGGGTGCGCCAGCGCCGGTTGCCCGCGTTCAGCTCGCGTAAGGCCGCCGCGGGGGTGGTGGGCCGCGGCTTCTCGTCGGGGCGCGGCGTGGCCGAAGCCGCCGGAAGGTCCCATGCCCAGGACCCTGCGGTCAGCGCCGCTCCGGTGAGGGCTGTGCGCAGCAGAGTGCGGCGCGAGGAGGAAGTGGCCGCGGAAGGGCCGTGGGATATGTGAGGTTCAGAAGAAGAAGGAGTCACAGGAGGAACGTACGACCACGTGAGGTCGCCCGGTCTTCCCTTGCTCAACGCTCAGAACGTCTTTGACAACTCTTGAAGCCACACTGCCGGAGGGCCCCTGAGCCTTCCCGACCGTGCTCGGCTCAGGAGGCCTGTGGGGGGACGACCGTGAGGACGATCTTGGCGGTGGTGCGGCCGGTCTCGCCCAAGGCGCGGGCCCGTGCCGCCTCTTCGAGGGGCAGGATCTCGTCGACGATCACACGCAGGCGGCCGTCCTCGACCAGGGAGGTGATCTCGCGCAGCCCGGCGTGATCGGGCTCGACGAGCATGAACACCGCCCGCACTCCGGCGCGTTCGGCCTCCTCGGCGGGGAAGGAGTCGTCCGGCGGCAGGATCGACACCAGGGTGCCGCCGGGGCGGAGTGTGCGCGGGGAGCGGATCCGGTGGGGGCCGCCGAGGGGATCCAGGACGACATCGACCTCGGCGTCCCGCAGGAGCTCTTCGAAGTCCTGGGTCCCGCGACGGTGCGGGCGACCGGCTCTACCGGGTGACCACCTGCAGCCTGGACGGCGGCCCGGTCCGTACGGAGGCGGAACACGAGGTCACCGTCTCCCACGACGCCGGCCTCCTGCCCGCCGTCGACACCGTCGTCATCCCGCCCTCCCACACCCTGGGGCCGGTCCGTGACGAGTGCCGCCTCCCCGATGCCCTGCCTCCCGCGCCGACGTCAGCGTGCGCACCCTCACCCGGCGGTTCCGCGCCGAGGTCGGCATGAGCCCCGGCCAGTGGCGGATCCTGCGGCGCGTCGACCTCGCCCGGCATCTGCGGGAGACCGCCGACCGGCCCGTCGATGTCGTCGCGGAGCGAGCGGGATTCGGCACCGGCGTCTCCCCGCGCACCCACCTGCACGCCGTGCTCAGGACCACACCCCAGGCCTGTCGCCGTACCTTCCGGCCGACACCCGTCACCACCTGACGAGGGGCCTGGTCGGCACGCGTGCCGCCCGGCGGTGTCCCTGACCGGGATCGTGGCGCCTCAGGGAGAGACCCGGTCCTGAAGGGCCGACTGCCAGGCGGGAGCGGGGATGGTGGGCTTGCTCTCCGGGCGTCGGCCTCCCTGGGCGAAGAAGTCGACCAGCGGCAGCAGGGCCGCGCCGACGGTGACGGCCTCCGGGCCGAGGGTGCCGAGGCCGATGCGGGTACGGCTGGCCGGGTAGGTGAGCGCGTACTCCTTCGCGTAGCCGGACACGGTGTCGAGGAAGCGGGCGCCGAGTTGGAGTCCGGCCCAGCCGCCGACCAGGATGCGCTCGGGCTGGAAGAGGTTGATGAGGTCGGCGAATCCGGCGCCCAGGTACTCGGCGGTCTCCGCCAGGACGGCGAGCGCCGTGGCGTCGGGCTCCGCCCCCGGTTCCGGCGGATACGCCGCCGCCAGCATCGCCGTCAGCGCCGTCTCCTCGTCCGCATCGGCCGGGGGCACTCCACCCGCCTCCCGCCACCGCTCCAGGAGGGCTTCGGCTCCGGCGTACGCCTCCAGGCAACCGGCGGATCCGCAGCGGCAGCGGCGGCCCCGTACCCGCACCGTCAGATGGCCCCACTCGATCGCCCGGCCCGGACCCATCGGGTCGGTGACCACGCACGCGCCGACGCCCGAGCCGAAGAGGACGACCACCGCGCTGCGCGCGCCCCGGCCGGCGCCGAACCACATCTCGGCCTGGCCCAGGGTCTTCGCGCCGTTGTCGATCCAGTACGGGACGGACTCGGGCAGGTCGACGGAGGCGCGGAGGAGGCGCTCGAAGGGGACGGCGTCCCAGCCGACGGTCTGGCCGTGCACGACGGCACCGTCCTCGGCGGTGCGGGCGACGATGCCGGGGACGCCGACGCCGACGCCGATGAGGCGGTCGGCGGGTACGTCCGCGGTGCGCAGCACCTCGGCGATGCCCTCGCGGAGATGGCCGACGACGAGATCGACGTCGTAGCGGGCCGTGCGGGGCCCGGAGCAGGCCAACGGCCTTTCGGTGCGGGCGAGTTCGGTGAGGGTGAGGTCGAACAGCTCGATCCTGACCCGGGTTTCGCCGATGTCGACGCCGATCATGAAACCGCTGGCGGGACTGATCCTGACGAGGGTGCGGGGGCGCCCGCCGGCCGAGTCGACGCTGCCGGCCTCCTCCACGAGGCCGTCGGCGACGAGTTCGGCGACCACGTTGCTGACGGAGCCCGAGCTGAGACCGGTCGCCGGGCCGAGCATGAGGCGGCTCATCGGTCCGTCGAAGTACAGCCTGCGCAGAACGGCGGTGCGGTTCTCGCGCCGCAGGTCACGCACCGTGCGGCCAGTTCTCGCGTGCACTTTGGTCCCCGTCTCTGAAGTCGTTCGTTGCAACATACCCGCAGTACAAGCCTTGACGCGACCTTCTCATGGGGTTTAACTCACATCCTAAATTAAGCCGATGTTACGGCGAGGCCTCCAGCCGCCCACCGCATCGGCGATCCCCTCGTCCCCGAAAGGGCCCAGGAGCCATGCGCAGAGTCAGAGCCGCTGTCACCGGTGTCGTCACCCTCTCCCTCGCCTTCACCGCCACCGCCTGCGGCGGGGGTGAGGGGAGCGAGTCGTCGCCGAAGACCCTCACCTACTGGGCCTCCAACCAGGGCGCCAGCCTGGAGGTCGACAAGAAGGTCCTGCAGCCCGAGCTCGACCAGTTCGAGAAGGAGACCGGGATAAAGGTCAAGCTGGAGGTGATCCCGTGGTCCGACCTCCTCAACCGGATCCTCACCGCGACCACCTCCGGCCAGGGCCCCGACATCCTCAACATCGGCAACACCTGGAGCGCCTCGCTCCAGTCCACCGGCGCCCTCCTGCCGTGGGACGCGAAGAACCTGGAGGCCATCGGCGGCAAGGACCGCTTCGTCGACTCCGCACTCGGCTCCACCGGCGTCCCCGGCACGGACCCGGCCGCCGTCCCGCTCTACTCCATGGCCTACGCGCTCTACTACAACAAGCAGATGTTCAAGGACGCGGGCATAGCCAAGCCGCCGACCACCTGGGACGAGGTGATCGCGGCCGGCAAGAAGCTCAGCAAGGACGGCAAGGCGGGCATCGGGGTCGAGGGCTCCAACCTCTCCAACAACATCCACCAGGTCTTCGTCCTCGGCAAGCAGCACGGCGCCGACTTCTTCACCGCCGACGGCAAGCCCGACTTCACCTCCGACGGGGCCGTCGCCGCCGTCAAGCAGTACATCGACCTGATGGCCGTGCAGAAGATCGTCGCCCCCGGCAACGCCGAGTACGCCCAGAACCAGTCCCTCAGCGACTTCGCCAAGAACAAGACCGGCATGGTCCTGTGGCAGACCCCGTCGCAGACCTTCTCCTCACAGGGCATGGGCCCCGACGAGTGGGGCGTGGCGCCCGCCCCGGTCCCCTCGGGCAAGCCCGGTCAGGGTGCCCAGACCAACTCGATGGTCGCCGGCATCAACCTGGCCGTCTTCAAGAACACCAAGAACCTCGACGGCGCGCTGAAGTTCGTGAAGTACATGACGAGCGACGAGGAGCAGATCGTCCTCAACAAGGCGTACGGCTCCGTCCCGCCGGTCAAGAGCGCCCAGAAGGACCCCGCCTTCTCCGACCCGTCGCTCACCGTCATCCGTGACACCCTCGCCACCAGCGCCGCGGCCCTGCCGCAGGTGCCCGAGGAGTCGCAGTTCGAGACGGTCGTGGGCACCGCGGTCAAGGAGCTGTTCGCCGACGCCGCCGCCGGCCGCCCGGTCACCACGGAGTCCGTGAAGGCCAAGCTCGAAAAGGCCCAGCAGCAGATGCCCAAGAAGTAGGCCGCCCCACCATGACCGAAACCGCCGTCGCTCAGCCGACCGAGCCGGCGGTGCGCAAGGCCACACCCGGAGAGGCACGCGCACCACGCCGCTCCGGGCGTCGCCGCATCGCACTGCCCTACCTGCTGCTCCTGCCCGCCCTGCTCCTCGAACTCCTCGTCCACCTCGTGCCGATGCTCATGGGCATCGCCATGAGCTTCAAGGAGCTCACCCAGTTCTACATCCGGAACTGGGGCGACGCTCCCTGGTCGGGTCTGGACAACTACACCGTCGCGATCGACTTCGACGCCCCCGTCGGACAGGCGCTCCTGAAGTCCTTCCTGACGACGTGTCTGTTCACCGCCTGTTCCGTGGGGCTGTGCTGGCTCCTCGGAACGGCCGCCGCGATCTTCCTCCAGGAGAACTTCCGGGGCCGCGGCTTCCTGCGGACCCTGTTCCTCGTCCCGTACGCCCTGCCCGTCTACGCCGCGGTCATCACCTGGGCGTTCATGTTCCAGCGGGACAACGGGCTCATCAACCACGTCCTCCACGACCAGCTCGGCATCGGCGACAGCCCCGCCTTCTGGCTCATCGGCGACAACGCCTTCTACACGCTGCTCGTCGTCTCGGTCTGGAAGGGCTGGCCCTTCGCCTTCCTCACCGTCATGGCCGGGCTGCAGAACATCCCCCGGGACATGTACGAGGCGGCGGCGCTCGACGGCGCCGGCGTCTGGAAGCAGATCCGGCACATCACCCTGCCGTCGCTGCGCTCCGTCAACCAGGTCCTCGTGCTCGTCCTGTTCCTGTGGACGTTCAACGACTTCAACACGCCGTTCGTGCTCTTCGGCAAGGCGGCCCCCGAATCCGCCGACCTGATCTCGCTCCACATCTACCAGTCGTCCTTCCAGACCTGGAACTTCGGCACCGGCTCGGCGATGTCCGTGCTCCTGCTGCTCTTCCTCCTCGTCGTCACGGGCGTCTACCTCCTGCTCACCAGCCGCGGAAGGAAGACCTCAGATGTCTGAGCACGCATCCCGGCGCGTGGCTCCGCGCTCCCCCATGGCGGCGCCCCGCTCCTTCCTCTGGGCGCGGCGGATCTTCCTCACCCTGCTCACCGCCTTCGTGGTGCTGCCGGTGTACGTCATGGTCTCCAGCTCCCTGAAGCCGCTGGAGGACGTCTCGGGGAAGTTCGAGTGGATCCCCTCCGGGCTCACGCTCCGCCCGTACGTCGACATCTGGGAGACCGTCCCGCTCGCCGACTACTTCATGAACTCGATCGTCGTCGCGGGCGCGGCCACGGTGTTCTCGGTGGTCGTCGCGATCTTCGCCGCGTACGCCGTCAGCCGCTACACCTTCCGCGGCAAACGGGTCTTCACGGTCACGGTGCTGTCCACGCAGATGTTCCCCGGCATCCTCTTCCTGCTGCCGCTCTTCCTCATCTACGTCAACATCGGCAACGCCACCGGCATCGCCCTCTTCGGCTCCCGGGAAGGCCTGATCCTCACCTATCTGACCTTCTCCCTGCCGTTCTCCATCTGGATGCTGACCGGCTACTTCGACTCGATCCCGCGCGAGCTCGACGAGGCCGCCAAGGTCGACGGCTGCGGGCCGATCAGCGCGCTGTTCCGCGTCATCGTCCCGGCCGCGTCCCCCGGCATCATCGCCGTCGCCGTCTACGCCTTCATGACCGCCTGGGGCGAGGTCCTCTTCGCCTCCGTCATGACCAACGACACCACCCGCACCCTCGCCGTCGGTCTCCAGGGGTACGCCACCCAGAACGACGTCTACTGGAACCAGGTGATGGCCGCCTCCCTCGTGGTCAGCGTCCCCGTCGTCGTCGGGTTCCTGCTCCTCCAGCGCTATCTCGTCGCCGGCCTCACCGCAGGCGCGGTCAAGTGACGTCCCTCTCCACACCCATCACGAAGAGGTTCCCCGTGTCCGAATCCACCGACTCCCGCACCACGCTCGACCTGGAGGCCTTCCCGCCGGACTTCTCCTGGGGCACCGCGACCTCCGCCTACCAGATCGAGGGCGCCGTCGCCGAGGACGGCAGGGCTCCGTCCATCTGGGACACCTTCTCCCGCGTACCCGGGGCGATCGACAACGGCGACCACGGCGACACCGCCTGCGACCACTACCACCGGTGGCCCGAGGACATCGCCCTGATGAAGGGCCTCGGCACGGACGCCTACCGGCTCTCCGTCGCCTGGCCTCGTGTCCTCCCCGGCGGTGACGGCCCGGTCAACGCGCCCGGGCTCGACTTCTACGACCGGCTCGTCGACGGACTCCTCGACGCCGGCATCACCCCCTCCGTCACCCTCTACCACTGGGACCTGCCGCAGGCCCTCCAGGACCGGGTGGCGGACAGCCGCGGCGGCTGGACCGAGCGGGCCACGGCCGAACACCTCGCCGCCTACGCCTCCGTCGTCGCCGAGCGCCTCGGCGACCGCGTCACCCAGTGGGCCACGCTCAACGAACCGCTCTGCTCCGGCTGGATCGGCCACCTGGAGGGGCGGATGGCCCCGGGCCTCACCGACCTCACCGCCGCCGTCCGCGCCTCGTACCACCTCCTCCTCGCCCACGGTCTCGCCACCCAGGCCATCCGTGCCGCCGCGCCCGGCGCCCAGGTCGGCCTGGTCACCAACCACTCGACCGTCGCGCCCGCCTCCACCCGGCCCGAGGACATCGCCGCCGCCGCCCGCGCGGACGGCCACACCAACCGCTGGTGGCTCGACCCGGTGTACGGCCGCGGCTTCCCCGCCGACATGCGCGAGCTGTACGGAGTCGAACTGCCGGAGAAGCCCGGAGACCTGGAGACCATCGCCGCCCCGCTCGACTGGCACGGCCTCAACTACTACTTCCCGGTCACCGTCGCCGACGACCCGACGGGACCCGCCCCGTACGCCCGAGAGGTACGCCTCCCCGACGTGCCGCGCACCGGCATGGACTGGCAGATCGACGCCGGCGGCCTGGAGGCCTTCCTGCTGCGGCTCACCGAGGACTACGGCGTACGGAAGCTGTACGTCACCGAGAACGGCTCGGCCTTCCCCGACGCCGTCGGCCCCGACGGCGAGGTCCACGACCCCGAGCGCACCCGCTACCTGGAGCAGCACCTCGCGGCCTGCGCGAGCGCCCTGCGCAAGGGCGCCCCGCTCGCCGGGTACTACGCCTGGTCCCTCCTGGACAACTTCGAATGGGCCTACGGCTACGACAAGCGCTTCGGCCTCGTCCACGTCGACTACGCCACCCAGCGCAGGACCGTGAAGACGAGCGGCCGCCGGTACGCGGACATCGTCCGCGCCCACCGCGAGGCGAACGCGGGCTGACCGCAGGCCTCGTCGCGTTCCTCCGGAAGGCCGCCCCGACACCACCGGGGCGGCCTTCCTGAGTCTCCACTTTCCCTGCCTTCGCCGCCTTTCCATCGCCGTCTCCCCGTCGCCGTCATCCCCTGAAGGAGTGCCCCATGTCCGCCGGCGCCGTGCCGTCTCCTCCCCCGAGGTCCGACGACGGCGACGAGCTCGCCGCCGAACGGCTCCGTCACGTCTCGGGCCGGCGAGGGCCGTCCGCGGCACCGCCCCGACCCTCGACACCGGCGCCCGCCTCCCGCTCTACCGCGTCTACCTCGCCCTCGTGATGCGCGTGGACTCCGTCCCCCGGGCGTACGGCGGGGATGTCGCGGTCTGGCTCGACACCTGGTCCGCCGACCGCGTCAGGGTGCAGCTCGCCGTGCCCGACGCCTGGGAGACGTGACGCCGGGTCGTTCGGCAGGGACGGTCTCCGTGCTCAGCGCGTGCCGCCGCCACCGGGACGCTCAGGTGGACTCGCGTACCACCAGCACCGGTTCGAACACCTTCACGGCCGTCTCGGACGGGGCTCCGTCGAGCTGCTCGACGAGCAGCGCGGCCATCGCGGCCGCCATGCGCTCCACCGGCTGGCGCACAGTGGTCAGTTGAGGCCGTGCCTTCCGCGCCGCCACCGAGTCGTCGAAGCCCACCACGGCCACCTCGCCCGGGACGGAGACCCCCTGCTCGCGCAGGTACTGGCAGGCGCCCTGGGCCATCAGGTCGTTGGCGGCGAACACGGCGTCGATCTCCGGGTGATCCTTGAGGAGTCTGGCCATGGCGCGCCTGCCGCTGTCGACCGTGAAGCGGCCCCGTACGACCGGGACCGATGTCACCCCGTGCGCCGCGAAGGCGTCCCGGAAGCCGTCGAGGCGTTCGTCCGCCGTGGGGGCGGAGACCGGTGCGGCGATGGTGGCCGGGCGCCGCCGGCCGGTGGTCCACAGGTGCTCGGCCGCAAGTCGCGCGCCGGCCGGGTTGTCGAGGTCGACGTAGCCGCACCGCTCTCCGTCGCGGGGGCGGCCGAACAGCACCGTGGGCAGGCCCGCCGCCACCAGCATCGAGGGGAGCGGGTCGTGCTCGTCCAGCGGCACGACCAGGGCTCCGTCCGCGCCACCCTGCCGCAGGTACTCGACGAGTTGGGCCCTGGCCTGCTCCGACTCGGCGACGAGCAGTACCGGTTGGATCGCGCGGCGGCGCAGGACCGGCAGGACGCCGTCCACCACGCGTCCGAAGAACGGGTCGGAGAACACCCGGGCGGTGAAGGACCTGCCCGTGGCGGAGAGCACCAGGGCCACGGTCCCGGCGCGCCGGGTGACCAGGGAGCGGGCGGCCTGGTTGGGGGCGTAGCCGATGCGGGCGATGGCTTCGCGCACGCTCCGCTGGATGTCGGGAGCCACGTTGCGCACGCCGTTGACGACGCGGGACACCGTCGCGCGCGATACCCCCGCCTCGCGTGCGACGTCTTCCAGAGTCGGTCCTCGATTCCCCACCAGCGCACCTTAACGGTGTCGTGTGTCCGGTGGGAGGACGGTCCGTTCCTGGCCGGAAGCGGTTGGCGTCGACACTTAATGAAAGCCAAAAGAAAAGTCGTGTCATACGCCTTGACCGTCAACTCGCCCTGCGGGCAAGGTTTCGGGAGAGCGCTCTCCCACGTTTCCCCCATGTATCCAGAGGAGACCCCATGTCTTCCGTCGGGTCCCCGCCGGTCTTCCGGCGACCCGCCTCACGCGTCCGCCGGGCCACCGTCGGCGCGCTTGTCACCTCCCTGGCCGGCAGCCTGCTCGCCCTCGCCCCCGCCACGACGGCGCAGGCGGCCCCCACCCTGCTCTCCCAGGGGAGGACCGCGACCGCCTCCTCCACCGAGGGCGGCGCCTTCTCCGCCTCCGCCGCCGTCGACGGCGACCTCACCGGCACCCGCTGGGCCAGTGCCTGGCAGGACGCCCAGTGGATCCAGGTCGACCTCGGCAGCAGCGCCACGCTCAGCCACGCCGTCCTCACCTGGGAAGCGGCCTACGGCAAGAGCTATGACATCCAGGCCTCCGAGAACGGCACCGACTGGCGGACCGTCACCACCGTCAGCGCGGGCGACGGAGGCACCGACAACGTCACGCTCTCCGGCACCGGCCGCTACATCCGCATGAACGGCCTCACCCGGGCCACCGGATACGGATTCTCCCTCTGGGAGTTCCAGGTCTTCGGCACCACGGGCGGCACCGGCCCGACGCTCCCCGGCGGCGGCGACCTCGGCCCCAACGTGCACGTCTTCGACCCGTCCACCCCCGGCATCCAGGCCAAGCTGGACCAGGTCTTCCAGGAGCAGGAGTCGGCCCAGTTCGGCAGCGGCCGACACGCCTTCCTCTTCAAGCCCGGCACCTACAACGGCCTCAACGCCCAGATCGGCTTCTACACCCAGATCGCCGGCCTCGGTCTGCGCCCCGGCGACACCACCATCAACGGTGACGTGACCGTCGACGCCGGCTGGTTCAACGGCAACGCCACCCAGAACTTCTGGCGCGGCGCGGAGGGCCTGACCCTGAACCCGGTCAACGGCACCGACCGGTGGGCCGTCTCGCAGGCCTCCTCGTTCCGCCGCATGCACGTCAAGGGCGGCCTCAACCTGGCGCCGAACGGCTACGGCTGGGCCAGCGGCGGCTACATCGCCGACTCCAAGATCGACGGCCAGATCGGCAACTACTCCCAGCAGCAGTGGTACACCCGGGAGAGCACCATCGGCGGCTGGTCCAACAGCGTCTGGAACCAGACCTTCTCGGGCGTCGAGGGCGCCCCGGCCACCTCCTTCCCGGAGCCCCGCTACACCACGCTCGACACCACGCCGGTCTCCCGCGAGAAGCCGTACCTCTACCTCGACGGCAACGAGTACAAGGTCTTCGCCCCCGCCAAGCGCGTCAACGCCCGCGGCACCAGCTGGGCCAACGGCGCGCCGCAGGGCGAGACGATCCCGCTGAGCCAGTTCTACGTGGTCAAGCCGGGCGCCACCGCCGCCACGATCAACCAGGCGTTGACCCAGGGCCTGCACCTGCTGTTCACCCCGGGCGTCTACCACGTCGACCAGACGATCAACGTGAACCGGGCGAACACCATCGTGCTCGGCCTCGGCCTCGCCACGATCATCCCGGACAACGGCGTCACCGCGATGAAGGTCGCCGACGTCGACGGCGTCCGCCTCGCCGGCTTCCTGATCGACGCCGGCCCGGTCAACTCCCCGACCCTGCTGGAGCTCGGGCCGCAGAACTCCTCCGCCGACCACGCGGCCAACCCCACCACCGTGCAGGACGTGTACGTCCGCATCGGCGGCGCCGGCGCGGGCAAGGCCACCACCAGCGTGGTCGTGAACAGCGACGACGCCATCATCGACCACACCTGGGTGTGGCGCGCCGACCACGGCGAGGGCGTCGGCTGGGAGACCAACCGGGCCGACTACGGCGTCCGCGTCAACGGCGACGACGTGCTCGCCACCGGTCTGTTCGTCGAGCACTTCAACAAGTACGACGTCGAGTGGTACGGCGAGCGCGGCCGCACGATCTTCTACCAGAACGAGAAGGCGTACGACGCCCCGAACCAGGCCGCCATCCAGAACGGCGCGACGAAGGGGTACGCGGCCTACCGGGTCGACGACTCCGTGAACACCCACGAGGCCTGGGGACTCGGCAGCTACTGCAACTACAACGTGGACCCGAACATCCGCCAGGACCACGGCTTCAAGGCACCCGTCAAGCCGGGCGTGAAGTTCCACAGCCTCCTGGTCGTGTCCCTCGGCGGCATGGGCCACTACAACCACGTCATCAACGACACCGGGGCGTCGACGGTCCCCGCCGGCACCTCGACCGTGCCGTCCACCGTCGTCTCCTTCCCCTGACGGCCTCGCCGGGACGCGCCCCGTGCGGTGCGTCCCGGCCCCCCGCCCCTTCCGGGCGGCGCCCAGTCCCCGCCGTGCCGCCCGGAAGGCGATCCCCCTCCCCCTCCGTCCAGGAGCCGCCATGAACACGGCCGACACCCCCACGACACGAAGGCGCGCACGCGACCGCGCCCGCACGACAGGTTCACTCGTCTCCCTGGGTGCCCTGCTCCTCTCCTCCGCCACGGTGCTGACCGCGGCACCGGCCGATGCCGCGGAGACCCTCCTCTCCCAGGGGAAGACCGCCACCGCCTCCTCCAGCGAGGGCGCCGCCTGGGGCGCCTCCGCCGCGGTCGACGGCGACCTCACCGGGACCCGCTGGGCCAGCCAGTGGAGCGACGCCCAGTGGATCCAGGTCGACCTGGGCAGCAGCGCGAACATCAGCCGTGTCGTCCTGAACTGGGAGGGCGCCTACGGCAAGGCGTACGACATCCAGCTCTCCGACAACGGGACCGACTGGCGCACCGTCAAGTCGGTGACGGCGGGCGACGGCGGCACCGACGAGCTCGCGGTCACCGGCACCGGCCGCTACGTCCGCCTCCAGGGGATCACCCGGGGCACCGGCTACGGCTACTCCCTGTGGGAGTTCCAGGTGTACGGCGGCGGGTCCACGCAGCCCGAGCCCGGCGGCGCCGTCCGCGTCAGCGGCCCGCAGGGCGACTGGCGGCTGACGGTGGGCGGGCAGCCGTACACCGTCAAGGGCGTCACCTGGGGCCCCGCGATGGCCGACGCCCCCCGCTACATGCCGGACGTGAGGTCCATGGGCGTCAACACCGTCCGCACCTGGGGTACGGACGCCGGCACCAAGCCGCTGCTCGACGCCGCGGCCGCCAACGGCGTCAAGGTGATCAACGGCTTCTGGCTCCAGCCGGGCGGCGGCCCGGGCTCCGGCGGCTGCGTCAACTACGTGACGGACAGCGCGTACAAGAGCACCATGCTCACCGAGTTCTCGAAGTGGGTCGACACCTACAAGTCCCACCCCGCCACCCTCATGTGGAACGTCGGCAACGAGTCCGTCCTCGGTCTGCAGAACTGTTACGGCGGCACCGAGCTGGAAGCCCAGCGCAACGCGTACACGACCTTCGTCAACGACGTCGCCAAGAAGATCCACTCCATCGACCCCGACCACCCCGTGACCTCCACGGACGCGTGGACCGGCGCCTGGCCCTACTACAAGCGGAACGCGCCCGACCTGGACCTCTACTCGATGAACGCCTACGGCGACATCTGCGGGGTCCGCGAGGACTGGGTGGAGGGCGGCTACACCAAGCCGTACATCATCACGGAGACCGGGCCGGCCGGCGAGTGGGAGACCCCCAAGGACACCAACGGCGTCCCCGACGAGCCCACCGATGTCCAGAAGGCCGACGGGTACACCAAGGCCTGGAACTGCGTCACCGGCCACCAGGGCGTCGCCCTCGGCGCGACCGTCTTCCACTACGGCACCGAGCACGACTTCGGCGGCGTCTGGTTCAACCTGCTCCCCGACGGCCTCAAGCGCCTCTCGTACTACGCCCTCAAGAAGGCGTACACCGGCTCCGTCGCCGGCGACAACACCCCGCCGGTCATCAGCGACATGACGGTCACGTCCGCCGGATCCGCGCCTGCCGGCGGCGAGTTCACGGTCCGCGCCGGCGTCCGCGACCCCGACGGCGACCCCGTCACCACCAGGATCTACCTGAGCGGCAACTACGCCAACGGCGACAAGCGCCTGGTCGACGCGCAGTACCGCTCCCTCGGCAACGGCACGTTCGCGGTCACCGCGCCCGAGAAGCTCGGCGTGTGGAAGGTGTACGTGCAGGCCGAGGACGGCCGCGGCAACGCCGGCATCGAGACGAGGTCCGTCAAGGTCGTCGCCCCGCCGGTGGCCGGGACCAACATCGCCCTGAACCGGCCCACCACCGCCTCCTCCGCGCAGGCGTCCTACGGCGACTGCCCCTGCCCGGCGACCCACGCGACCGACGGCAACACCGCCACCCGCTGGGCGAGCGACTGGAGCGACCCGCAGTGGATCCGGGTCGACCTCGGTTCGGTCCGCTCCTTCAACCGGATCCAGCTGGTCTGGGATCCGGCCTACGCCCGCGCCTACGAGGTCCAGGTCTCCGACGACGGCGGCACGTGGCGGACCATCCACGCCACCACCACCGGAAACGGCGACATCGACACCATCGAGACCGGTGCCACCGCACGGTACGTCCGGCTCCAGCTCACCGCGCGCGGCACCGGCTGGGGCTACTCGCTCCACGAGTTCGGCATCTACAGCTGACCCCCTGAGGAGAACGAGGAGATCACGATGAGAATCCGCGGCCGGACCCTGTCCGCCTTACTGCTCAGCGCGGCCCTGGGCGTCTCCGCCCTGACGGTGAACACCTACACCGCGACCACCGCCCTCGGGGAGACCACCGCCCCGGCCGCCGGCGCCCACGGGGCGCACGCGGCGGGCGCCGCAGGCGGCCACGTCATGGCGGCCTCCGCGCTCCCCTCGGGGGACGACGCCGACGGCGACGGCTACATCCCGGCCGTACCCCAGGTCACCGGGGTGACCCCGTCCACGGCCACCCCGCCCCCGGCCTACCACCACGAGTTCCAGGCCGGCTGCTCCGTCACCCACACCGCGCCGGACGACCCGATCGTCTACCCGGGCCAGTTCGGCAAGTCCCACGACCACACGTTCATGGGCAACACCTCCACGAACGCCGCCAGCACCACCGGCTCGCTCTACGGAGGCAGCACCACCTGCAAGGCGCCCGCGGACGCCTCCGCGTACTGGATGCCCTCGCTGTACAAGGGCGACCAGAAGATCCTGCCCGTCGGCCCGCAGGTCATCTACTACAAGGCGGGAGTCACCGACTACCGGAGCGTGCGGCCCTTCCCCAAGGGTCTGCGGTTCGTCGTCGGCAACCCGACGCAGACCGCCGAGGAGTTCCGCGGCCACAAGGGCTTCGTCGAGGGCTGGGAGTGCGGTGACAGCTTCTTCAACACCGACATCCCGGCGAGCTGTCCGAGCCGGCCCGACGTCCAGCTCAACCTGCGCATGCAGGCCCCCAGCTGCTGGAACGGCCTGTACCTCGACACCCCCGACCACAAGAGCCACATGGCGTACCCGGTGGTCAAGCCCGGCACCAACGACAACATGTGCCCGGCCTCCCACCCGGTCGCCCTGCCGATGATCGAGTTCAAGATGGCGTGGCCGGTCAACGGCGACATGAGCCAGGTCCGCCTGGCCAGTGGCCGGGGCTACTCCTTCCACTACGACTTCTTCAACGCGTGGGAGGAGCGCACCCTCAAGGCCCTCGTCGACCACTGCATCGTCGGCGGCCTGCAGTGCGACACCCGGGGCTTCGACCTGTACCGCCCCGAACGCGGTGTCGTCCTGAACGAGGACCACCGCCTGCCCTGATCCGTCGCAGGTACACGGCCCGGACGCCCGCGAGGGCGCCCGGGCCGCTTTCCCGTCCGCCCCTCGGCACCAGGAGGATCCCGTGACCGCCCCCGCCCCGTCCGTCGCCGCCCACCACGACGCGCTCATCGACCTCCTTCCCCCGCACTTCCGATTCGGCGCCGCCACCTCCGCCTTCCAGATCGAGGGGGCCACCGCCGAGGACGGCCGTACCCCGTCCATCTGGGACACCTTCTGCCGCGTCCCCGGGGCCGTCGACAACGGCGACACCGGAGACGTGGCCTGCGACCACTACCACCGCATGCCCGAGGACGTGGCCCTGCTCGCCGCCCTCGGCCTCGACACGTACCGCTTCTCCGTGTCGTGGTCCCGCGTCCAGCCGCACGGGCGCGGACCGGCCAACCCGGCGGGGATCGGCTTCTACGACCGCCTCGTCGACGAGCTCCTCGGGCACGGCGTCACCCCCTGGCTCACCCTGTACCACTGGGATCTGCCCCAGGAGCTCCAGGACGCCGGCGGCTGGCCCGCACGCGACACCGCCCACCGCTTCGCCGACTACGCGGAACTCGTCCACGAGCGCCTTGGCGACCGCGTCACCCACTGGACGACCCTCAACGAACCGTTCTGCTCGGCCGTCCTCGGCCATGTCGAAGGAGTCCACGCGCCCGGAGGCCGCTCCTTCGCCGACGGGGTGCGCGCCGTGCACCATCTGCACCTCGCCCATGGACTCGCGGTCCAGCGCCTGCGCTCCGCCGCCCGCCGGCCGCTCGACCTGGCCGTGACCCACCTCCTCGGCACCAGCCGGCCCGCCACCGACTCGGCGGCCGACCGCGAGGCCGCGCGCCGGGCCGACGCCCTCGGATTCCGCTTGTACCTCGACCCGGTCCTGCGCGGCCGGTACCCGCGGGACCTCGTGGACGACCTGGCGGCGCGCTCCGTGGAGATCCCCGTCAGGGACGGCGACCTGGAGATCATCAGCAGCCCCGTCGACACCCTGGGCGTCAACTACTACCGCTCGATGCGCACCTCGGGGGTCGACGAGAACGGCTCCACGACCGACGCGCGCGGCCTCCCCGTCACCCGGAACCTGCCGCACGGCGGCCTGCCGGTCACCGGCCTCGGCTGGGAGGTGATGCCGCACGACCTCACCGATCTGCTGCTGCGCATCTCCCGGGACTATCCCGGCACGCCGATGGTGGTCACCGAGAACGGCGCCGCCTACGAGGACGTTCCCGACTCCGACGGCTTCGTCGAGGACTCCGACCGCACCGCCTACCTCGCGTCGCACCTCGCCGCCGTGGCCGAGGCCCGCACCCGGGGCGCCGACGTCCGCGGCTACTTCGCCTGGTCGCTCCTGGACAACTTCGAGTGGGCGTACGGCTACGACAAGCGCTTCGGTCTCGTCCGCGTCGACTACGCCACCCAGACCCGTACGCCCAAGCGCAGCGCCCTGTGGCTGCGCGACACGGCCCGGCGCGTCCGGGGCGGCGCACCAGGGTGACGCCCCCCGGGGTGGCTCGGGGAGGCCGGGCGTCACGCCTCCTGGTCCCGGGTCTGCTCCTCGCGGCCGAGGCCCGGGCGCTGCCGCTTGGCCCGGTGGCCGTCGGCGCCCTCCCGGTCGGTGTCACCGGCGCGGTGCGTCACGGCCGCCTCGGCCTCCTCGCGCGCCTCCTTGTCGCCGCTCTCACCCTCGGCGCCCCCCGGAGTGGTGGGGGCGGTGCGGCGCTGCCGCCGCTCGTCCTCGTTCGCTCGTTCCTTCACGGGGTCCTCCTCGGGGGATCCTCATCGGTCCGGCCTCGGGGCGTCCTCACTGGTCGGGCCGCTCGTCCGGCGCGGTCCAGGAGTCCCGCCTCGCCTCGGCCGCCGGCGGCTGGGCGACGGGGGCGGACGCCCGTCTGCGGGCCGCGCGCCGGGACCCCCACCAGAAGGCGGCGATCAGCAGGACGGCGATCACCACGCCGACCAGCATCAACAGCAGGGCGGGTGAGCCGGAGGCGGCCAGTTCGGAGGCGGTGACAGTCGAGAGAATCATGGGGGCCCTTCCTGTCGGGAACGGATCGAACCGTCTGAGTTCGGCGGCTACCCCCCGAGATCGGAATCAATCACACGGTCCTCCGGGACCACCGACACGAGCGCTTCGGCCGGCTCCTCAGCTCGACCGCTGCGGGCGGCCGCTCCGCCCCGCCGTCGAGGTGCGGGAAGCGGAGCTCCGTAGGCCGGTGTGCGGTCGCGCCGGGGCGCAGCACCGCGCTCGGGGATTCGGGCCGGTTCGGGGCGTCGGGGTAGTGCCGCGTCCGCCCCGCGAACGGCTCCGTCCCGAACGTCGCCTCCCCGCCCCGTACGCCACCCTCTCCGGCCGGCGTGCGGGGCGGAGCCGTGCCCCCGTCGTCCGACCGGATCGGCGATCGCCCCAGGACGGCCACGCCGCCGCCGGCCGTCAGAACGCGAAGGCCGCCCCTCCGTTCAGGCTGGCACCCATGACACAGGCGTTGCCGAACGTGTACTGCCACGAGGTGCGGGACCCCTCCCACACGCCGTCCACGGTGACGGTGACCGGGTCGAAGTGCTGCGGGCACATCCGGTCCGGGGCCGGTGAGGCCAGCAGCCCCTCGAAGGCGCCGTCCTGGGAGCCGGCCTTGAGCTCGGCGCAGGCGGCCTCGGGGGCCGGGTGCGTTCCGTGGGCGGTCGGCGCGCAGCTGAGGGTCACCGCGCGCAGGACGGTGGACCCACTCGCGTCGGCGCCCTTGCTGATGCTCAGCACGACGGCGGAGGGGGTGTACAGGCTTTCACCCCGGGCCTCCGCGACACCGGCGGTGCCGGCGAGACAGAGGAGAGCGGACGCGGAGACCGCAGCGAAACGACGAAGCATGACAGGGACTCGCTTTCAATTCGAAGGGTTGAGGCGTCATCTACCTTTGGATCACCGCCCCACTTGCGCTTCGGAGTGTGTCTGACACGCAGAGCGATCGCATCTCTGTGGTCGATATCCGGACAGACGCGCCCACATATCGTTGATCGAATGAACGTTCAGCAGGTCAGGGCCCGCCCCGGACGGCTTCGCCGCGGCCCCGCACCCGCCCGCTCCAGCCCCTCGGCGGCCGCCGGCCTGCGCAAGGACGCCTCAGGTTTACCGACCGGTCGTTCAGTACGACCGATAAGCGACGCTCACCCGGACCCCGCACGGAGCGCGCCCCTCCCATTGCCCCAAATGAGAGATATGCCGCATGCGGGTATGTTCTTGCACCGAGGCCTGTGGGCATACCTGCAGGGGTCATCTCATCGGTACGTCTGGGCGGAGGAAATCCGTGGGAACGGTCACGACACAAGACGGCACCAGCATCTTCTACAAGGACTGGGGGCCACGCGACGCACAGCCGATCGTGTTCCATCACGGCTGGCCTCTGAGCGGCGACGACTGGGACAACCAGATGCTCTTCTTCCTGGGGCACGGTTACCGGGTCATCGCCCACGACAGGCGCGGGCACGGCCGTTCCGGCCAGAGCGCGACCGGCCACGAGATGGACACCTACGCGGCCGACGTGGCAGCGGTGACCGACACGCTGGACCTGCGCGACGCCGTCCACATCGGCCATTCGACCGGGGGCGGTGAAGTCGCCCGGTACGTCGCGCGCGCCAAGCCGGGACGGGTGGCCAAGGCCGTGCTCGTCGGGGCGGTCCCACCCATCATGGTCAAGTCCGACTCCAACCCGGGCGGCTTGCCTATCGAGGTCTTCGACGGCTTCCGGGCCTCGCTCGTCGCCAACCGCGCCCAGTTCTACATCGACGTCCCGTCGGGGCCGTTCTACGGCTTCAACCGCCCCGGCGCCGAGGTGTCCCAGGGCGTGATCGACAACTGGTGGCGACAGGGAATGAGCGGCGCGGCCAACGCCCACTACCACTGCATCAAGGCGTTCTCCGAAACGGACTTCACCGAGGACCTGAAGCAGATCGCCGTGCCTGTGCTGGTCGCCCACGGCACCGACGACCAGATCGTCCCCTACGACGACTCGGCGCCGCTGTCGGCGAAGCTGCTGCGCGACGGCAGACTGAAGAGCTACGAGGGTCTCCCCCACGGCATGCTGACCACGCATCCCGACACCGTGAACCCCGACCTCCTCGCGTTCGTCAAGGAGTGAGGGAGCGAGACCGCCTGAGGCAGGGAGACCGCCAGGGGCGGCCACCGCTCTCCGGGAGTGGGCTGAAGGTCGAGACCAAAGTCCTACTCGTCCAGCCGACTCGGAGACTCTCGGCCGATGTCCGGCCCCGTCCCGGCCTGTGAAGCTGGCCGGGAGAGCTACCGGGTCGGCCCCTTCGTGAGGGGACGGAGACCGAGAGAGTGAGAGCGACGATGGTCGAGCAGGAACCCCCGGTCACCGTGCGACTGCCCGAGGCGTGGCTGTGGGTCGTCATCCTGATCGGGGCCGGGCTCGGCTTCGGTGCGGCGTTCGCCGCGGGCCCGGTCGCCGAGTGGATGATCCGCCTCTTCGACGGTGCGCCGGGCCCGCTCAGGCTGGCGGCCGCACTGCCCCTCGTCTGGTCCGTGCCGGCGCTGACGCTCCTCGGCGCCTCGGCCGGGGCGTGGGTGGCGGGCGTCTGGCGCGCGGAGAACCCCGTGGTCGAGGTGGGCGCAGACCGCGTCGTCGTCCATGCCGACGGCGGCGGTCACCACGTCGAACGGGCGCAGCTCGCCGAGGTGTTCACCGACGGCCGCGAGCTGGTGCTGCGCGGTGCCGACGGTGGCGAGCACGTCCGGACCAGGGTCGACAGCGGCCTCGCGGAGCGCCTCCGGTCCGCTTTCGAGCAGCACGGCTACCCCTGGCGCGGCACCGTCGACCCGCACGAGTCCGCCTTCACGGTCTGGGTCGACAACACACCGGACCTCGACGAGCGCACGCACGCGCTGCTGCGACAGCGCCGACGGGCGATCGCCGACGACCGCACGGGGGCCGCCGACGATGCCCGTGAGGAGTTGCGGACACGGGGCATCAGCGTGAGGGATCGCGGCAAGGCCCAGCAGTATCGCAAGGTGTGACCGCGAGGCTCAGGGCTGGGAGGCGGCGACCTTGATCCCGAACCCGATCAGGACGACTCCGGTGACGCGGTCCAGGGCACGTCGTACCGGCGGCTTCTCGAAGAGGGACCGGGCCCTGGCCAGCACCATCACATAGCTGCCGAGCCAGCTGAGCGTGAGGGCCGCGTGGACGAGGACCAGCAGGGCCATCCCGAGGCGTGGTGAGACCCCGGACGGCGCGAGGGCGGGCAGCAGGCCCGTGTAGAAGACGGCGATCTTCGGGTTGAGGACATTGCTGACCAGCCCGGTGCGCCACGGGTTTCCGACCGGGGAGGGAATGTCGCGCGTCGCGGCCACGGCGGGACCGCGCCGGCTCTGCCACAGGGCCTGGACTCCGAGGAAGCCCAGATAGGCCGCACCGACGAGCTTGACGACCGTGTAGGCCGTCGCGGACGCCGCGAGAAGGGCGGCCAGGCCGACGACGGTGAGTGTGCCCCAGACGAGGAGCCCCGCCGTGATGCCGCCGACCGTGCGCAGACCGTCCCGCCACCCGGACGCGATGGCACGCTTCGTCACCACCGCCATGTCCGGTCCGGGAACCAGGGTCAGAACGGCGAGCACACCCGTGGCCGCGAGGAGCTGAACGAACATGGGGGGCAGTCTCGCATCCCGCCCTGGCGACGAGCGCCCGGGGGACCGGGCCGGAGGAGACGGGGAGGGCGCCCGGGCGCGTGGCGGAGTGCTGCCGAGAGGGACACCTCTCCGCTCCGTGCGGCGCACGGAGGACGTCGTGGTGACGCGACGCCGTCAGGCCCTCGGATGAGGCACGTCGGAGCCATGGGCTCCCAGCTACGCAACGGTCCGCACGGCCACGGGATCGTCACCAAGACCATGCGCCGGACGCTGTTCGCGGCCCTCGCCGCGCAGTTCGCCGTGGGCCACCTCCTCCGTGCTGCTGTCCGGTGACGACCTGCTCCCCGTCCACATCGCCGCCCAGGTGCTCCTCCACGCCGCCGTCGGGGCCCATGTCGCACTGGTGCACAAGCACCAGCTGATCAACCGTGACCACCTCCTTGCCCGCCTGCTGTGAGCCCGAAAGGGGGCTTCTCACCGGGGTGGTGTCGCGGCGTCAGCCGCCTTCCGGCAGATACCAGCGGTGGGGCTGGATGAGCCGGCGCAGGCTGTCCGGCCCCCAGGATCCCGGTGCGTACGGCTCGACCGGCGGTGGGGACTCCAGCAGGGGCGCGGCTACCTCCCACAGACGTTCGATGCCTGACGCGTCGGTGAAGAGGGACTGGTCACCGAGCATCGCGTCCAGGATGAGGCGCTCGTAACCCTCCAGCGCGTGGTCCTGGGTGAAGGAACCGGCGTAGTCGAAGACCATCTCGGCTTGGGTCAGGCGCATGTCGGGGCCGGGCCGTTTGGCGAGGAAGCGTGCGGTGATGGTTCCGGGGTCGTCGAAGTCGATGACCAGTTCGTTGTGCCGGCCGTCGGCGGACTCCCGGGCAGCCAGCGGGAACATGCGCAGGGGCGGTTCGCGGAAGCCGAGGGTGATGACGTGGCGGCTCGCGGCGAGGGCTTTGCCGGAGCGGAGGTAGAAGGGGACGCCGGCCCAGCGCCAGTTGTCGATCTCGAGGCGCAGGGCCGCGAGGGTCTCGGTGTCGGAGGCCGGGTCGACTCCGGGTTCGTCGCGGTATCCGTCGTACTGTCCGCGGACCACCCGGGCCGGGTCGAGGGGGCGCAGGCTCTGGAAGACCTTGTCCTTCTCCGCGCGCAGGGAGTTCGCGTCCAGGGTGGCCGGCGGTTCCATGGCGACGAACCCGAGGAGCTGGAACAGGTGCGTGACGATCATGTCGCGGAAGGTGCCGGTGCCTTCGAAGAAGTGGGCGCGGCCTTGGATGTCGATGTGTTCGGGGACGTCGATCTGGACGTGGCTGATGTGGTCGCGGTTCCAGACCGGTTCGAGGAGTCCGTTGGCGAAGCGCAGGGCGAGGATGTTGTCGACGGACTCCTTGCCGAGGAAGTGATCGATGCGGAAGACGCGGGATTCGTCGAAGACGGTGTGGATGGCCTGGTTGAGGGCACGGGCGGAGGCGAGGTCCGTACCGAAGGGCTTCTCCACGATCACGCGGGCGTTCTGGGCGAGCCCGGAATCACCGAGCATCTGTACGACCGACGCGCACGCCTGCGGGGGTACGGCGAGGTGGTGGAGGAGTCGTGGACCGCCGCCGATCTCCCGCTCGGCCTCTTGTACGGCGGCGAGGAGCGGGCCGGGATCCTCGGGGTCGGCGGCCCCGAAGGTCAGCCGACTCTCGAAATCCCGCCATTCCTTGCCCTCGGGCTTGGTCCGGCCGAACTCGGCGACTGCGTCGTGCGCGTGCTCGCGGAACGCCTCATCGCTGAGGGCGACCGCGGCGGGGGCTGATCCGATGATCCGGTAGCGGTCGGGGAGCAGTCCCGCTCTGGCCAGGTGGTACAGGCCCGGCAGGAGTTTGCGGCGGGCGAGGTCGCCGGTGGCGCCGGAGATGACGACGACGTGGTCATCGGGGGTGGAACCGCCGGAGCTCGGGGGTGTGGCCACGTCAGATCTTCCTTTCCCCACGGCCGCCGAGCTCGCCGTGCATCGCGGAGTGGGCCTTGCCGGTGAACCCTCCGAGGGGGCACACCCGGTGGAGAACGGCCCGGTTCACCGAGTCGTCGATCGGATCGCCTCCGCACCTGGTGCCCCGGTGCTTCTCCGGCCCGGAGCCTCGGGCGCGCTGGAACGGCGGACGAGGGACGGGCATGGACGATCCTCCTGCGGGATTGCCGTGGTCACGTGATCAGTCTCCGCGCGCGTGTCACCTCGGTGGCGCGTGCGTCGGCCGGAGCGACGCGTTCACCAGCTGAAGCCCGGCTCCGCGCGAGGCGGCCTCCTCGGCTGCCCGGTCGACCGCCGCCAGGCTCCCGCCGGACCCGTTCACTCCTTCTGCGCTCCGCCTCATGGGGCCCACTGTGGAGCCGCCACGGACGTCCGGCACGCTCCGGCAGGCCGACCGGGCGACCGCACGGGCTGGTCCCCGCCCTCCCCGTACCCCGTACAAGCCACGCGCCGTCACGGGCGCTCCTGGTCGGAGAGGCGTCAGCGTGGCGTGGTGGGCTCCTCGCGGGGCGGGAGAGCCGCCATGGCCCACCGGATCGTCCCCGTCAGCGCCCGCCCGGAGAGCCGTACGAGGTCTTCCGGCAGGTACGGCGACGTGCGGAGGTCCAGCAGCGTGCGGGCCCACGGCGGCAGCAGCCGGACCGCGTTCGAGGCGAGTACGGCGTAGGGGCCGCGGGCGACCCACGGCAGCGGAGGTTCCCGGAGTACGAAGCGGGCCGCGTCCCGGGCCTGCGACGTGGCGCGCAGTTCGGGGCGGTAGCTCGCCAGCCGGGCCGCGAGGGCGGTGCGGTCGCGCGGCGGATCGGGAACGCCGAGCGCGAGGGCGACCCGAGCCGCGTCGGCGATGTACGCGTCGTAGCCGGCGGCGTCCAGCGGGTCGGCCCCGAAACGCTGGTGGGCGCGCAGGAAGCTGTCCACCTCCGCCACGTGCACCCAGCACAGCAAGTGCGGGTCGGCGGCGTGGTACGGCTCCCCGGAAGGGGTCGTGCCCCTGATCCGCTCGTGCACCGCACGGACGTGGTCCACGGCGTGCTGGGCGTCATCGGCGGTGCCGTAGGTCGTGAAGGCGAGGAAGGTGCTGGTCCGCTGAAGGCGTCCCCAGGGATCGCTCCGGAAACCGGAGTGCCCGGCGACGGCGGCCATCGCGCGCGGGTGCAGGGACTGCAGGAGGAGCGCGCTCAGGCCGCCGATGAACATGGACGCGTCCCCGTGGACGGTGCGGATGGGCCGCTCGGGCCCGAACCAGCGCGGGCCGGGGGCACCGTGGATGCGGGCCCGGTTCTGTGCTCCCGAGGGCCCGGCGACATGACTGAACAGACTGGTGCCGACCCGCTCACGCAGGCGGCCAGGCCCCGACTTCTCGGACGTGTTCACGCTTCCATCCTCGCGCGCGGACGCACGGAACGGAGGCTCGGGCCTGAGGACCAGATCCGTCGGCCCTCGTTCCCGGCCCCGGCGCGTCCGGCCCGACTCCCCCGCCGGGCCGGCGACCCGGGCGCCCGGCAGCCTGGACGCCCCTGGCGGCGGCTCGGCGGGTGCGGAAGCACTCGGGCGTTCGTACGGTCGTGTCGGAGCCCTCAGGGCGGGTAACCCTGGGCCGGTCCTCGCGTCCCCGCTCGTGCGCGAGGACCGGCGACCCTCCACCACGAGACTGCGGCCGGGGTGGGCTGTCCGTGACCGTGCGTCGTCGGCACGGCGGCTCCGGGGCCGGGCCTCGGCGTCCGTCCGGGGATCAGTCGGTTGTCGGCTCGCCGGCAGCCGAGCGACGCCCGCCGATGGAGGCGACCAACGCGTCTGCCACGAGCGACGCGTCCGCCTCCGCGACGTCCGCCGGGTACTCCGGCAGCAGGTCGTCCCAGACCGGCATCCATGACCCGAACAGCTGGGACTGTCCCTCGGGCCGGGCGAAGAACCAGATGTGCAGGTGCGCGCCGCCGTCCCCGATGCGGTAGACGTGGGCTCGCGAGATGTGGGGCAGGGCCTGCACATGGCGGACGATGTGCGTGGACAGGACCCCCAACTCGGCCGCCAGTTCGTCGGGCAGGTCTGCCATGTCGTAGTGGTCGAGCGGATGCAGCATCAGCACCAGCGGCACACCGACTCCCTCGATCCGGGTGAGCCGCCACCTGTCGTCGAACCAGATCCCCTCGCCCCGGTCACGGCACGACTCGCAGTTCGACGGGTCCTCGCCGTGTCGCGGAGGCTCGGGCAGAACGGGCGGGCGCAGGGCCGAGACGCGCAACCCGTCCGCTTCGAAGGGGCTGATGCTCCACCCCGTCATGCGCGCGAGGGGGAGCCGACGCTCAGCATCGGCGGCGGCGAGCGCGTGGTCGTAGAACTCTTCAGGTCGCAAAGCCATGGGGCGCATACTAGTTCGACCCGCTCGGCGAACAGCGGCTGGACCAGGGTCTCCTCAAGATCAGCGCAGTCGGCGGGCGCGCAGCACCAGGTCGTCCGTGTGGTGCGCGCCGGCACCGCCGTCGGGTGCCACGCGGGCGCGTTGCTCGTCCACCTCCACCACCCAGTCGTCGCCGAGGAGGGCCGTGACCGTCGAGGGCCAGACGTAGTCGGCCGGGTCGAAGCCGCTCTCGTCCGGCTGCCGGGTGTCCATTCCCGCGTGGTGGACGAGCAGCAGCACACCGCCGACCGCGACGGCTTCGGTCAACGCCCGCTCGGCGGCGGCGTCGGGAGTGCGCAGCAGGGCCGGGTACTGAGCGGAGACCAGGTCGAAGGAGGCCGGCGGGAGCGCCGCGTCCGTCAGTGTGGCGTGGACCCACCGGACGGCGACGCCCGCGTCCCGTGCGTGCCCGGCCGCCCGCTCCAGGGCCACGCCCGAGACCTCGAGCGCGGTCACGTCCCAGCCGCGGCGTGCGAGCCAGACGGCGTCGGCGCCCTCACCGCAGCCGACGTCGAGCACACGCCCGGGGGTGAGTCCGGCGACCTCGGCCACGAGCGCGCCGTTGGGCCTGCCGCTCCAGAGCTGTTGCCGGTCGAGGTACCGGCTGTCCCACTCCGCCCGCACGGCGGGGTCTCCGACGTAGGCGTCGACGAGGGGCGAGGGAGCGGCGGACGCGGGCGATCCCGCTGCGATGTTTTCGGTCACGCACCCACCATGCCCATCCGGCCGCTCCCCTGGCGCGACTTTTGCCGGTCCGGCAAATACGGCGGTCGGGAACGCAGGGATCGAGTCTGGCCGCACTGGACGTCATGTGCACGCGCGGCCGACGGGGGTGCGCAAGGTGTCGACCCGGCGGCGGAACCTTCTTGAAATTCTCCATTCAGAATCTTGATACCTGTTCACCCCTATGCCAGATTCGGCGCACGCAGCACGTGTCAACGGCGGCTGCGCTTCATCCGGACAACCGGAATCGCTGCGGGAGAGGTCTCCACCATGCCGGTCCAGCACACCCCAGGGGAGCGACTCTCGATGGAGACTCGCACCATCGAGGTCATCCCCGACGCCGAGCGGCACGGCACGCCGCGTAGCCAGTTCACTCTGTGGTTCGGCGCCAACATGCAGATCACCGCGATCGTCGACGGCGCTCTCGCCGTCGTCTTCGGCGCCGACGCGCTGTGGGCGATACCCGCGCTGCTCATCGGCAACCTGCTCGGCGGCATCGTGATGGCGCTGCACTCCGCGCAGGGGCCGCGGCTCGGCGTCCCGCAGATGATCTCCAGCCGGGCGCAGTTCGGCGTCCACGGGGCCGTCCTGCCCCTGCTGTTGGTGATCCTCATGTACCTCGGCTTCGCCGCGACCGGCAGTGTCCTGGCCGGCCAGGCGCTGTCCGAGATGCTGCACATCGACAACACGAACGCCGGCATCCTCGTCTTCGGCGCGCTGACCGCCGTGGTCGCGGTGACCGGGTACCGGCTCATCCACATCGCGGGCCGCGTCGCGACCGTCGTCGGCGTACTCGGCCTCGGCTACCTGCTGGTGCGGCTGTTCACGCAGTACGACGTCGGCGCGCACGTCGGCAACAAGGGCTTCGAGACGGCGACCTTCCTCCTCGCCGTGGGCCTCGGCGCCGGATGGCAGCTGACGTTCGGCCCGTACGTCGCCGACTACTCGCGCTACCTGCCGCGCGACACCAGCACGCGCGCGACGTTCTGGTCCACGTTCGCCGGTTCCGTCATCGGCTCCCAGTGGGCCATGACGCTCGGAGCGCTCACCGCCGCCGTCGCCGGCAAGACCTTCCTCAGCGACCAGGTGGGCTTCCTCGGCGACCTCGCCGGGCCCGCGGTCCTCGCCTTCCTCATCTACCTGGTGATCGTGGTCGGCAAGCTGACGGTCAACTGCCTCAACGCCTACGGCGGCTTCATGTCGATCCTGACCACCGTCACCGCGTTCGACGGCCGCTCGCGCATCTCGGCCGCCGCCCGCGCCGCCTACATCGTCGGCTTCACCGCGGTGTCGATGGTCATCGCGCTGGCCGCCAGCGACGACTTCCTGAACAACTTCAAGAACTTCGTGCTCCTGATCCTGATGGTGTTCACCCCGTGGAGCGCCATCAACCTGGTCGACTACTACCTGGTCTCCCGCGAACGCGTCGACATCCCCGCCCTGTACGACCCGGACGGCCGCTACGGCCGATGGAACGCCACCGCTCTGACCTGCTACGTCGTGGGCGTCGCCGTCCAGATCCCGTTCCTGGCCACCAAGCTGTACACCGGCGCGCTCACCAAGCGGCTCGACGGCGCCGACATCTCGTGGATCGTCGGGCTCGTGGTCACCGCGGCCCTGTACTGGCTCTGGGTACGGCGCACGGCCGACCCGCCCGCCGAGACCGTCCACCCGACCGTCGCCGAGGCCGACGACACGGCCGCGCCCGTCGGCTGACCCGTACGACATGCGCCCGCAGTGCGGCGTCGTCGGGCGGGAGCGGTGCGACCGCTCCCGCCCGACGCGTCGTCAGAGGGCCCACCAGCAGTACAGTCTCCGGTCGGAAGCCAGAGCTCGCCGAGTCGGTCCGGCCAGGGCCTCCAGGACGTCGGCCGTGGCCTCGACGCCGATCCCGATCTGCCGGAGTTCGTCGGTCATCGACCACGGCACGGCGAAGCGGACGAGGTCGTCCGGCGATGCCGCGGCGAGCGCGTCGACCAGCGTGTCCGTCAGGCCGACCACGAACGGCGGGCCGTCCTCCGGCTCGGACAGCAGTTGGCCGGACCGCGGGGCCCCCGCGGGTCCTGGGATTCTCCGGCGTTTCGATCATGCGAACTACGCGCGTCGACCTGCCCGTACGCCGTTGACGCCCCCGTCCGTCTCGACAAGACTCCTGCCCCATGCAGCCCCTGCGTGACCCGTCGGTCACCCGCGTCCAGCGCCGACACGTGGACCTCGTCCGTGTCGCGAGCGCTGTCTGTCGCTGCCCCTGACCGGCCGCGCCTTCCCACTCACCCCGCACCCACGCTTCCTCCGCTCACCCCGTCCACCGAGCCCGGAGGCATGCCCGTACGCCCTCCTGGAGACCTCCATGTCCACGCCCCTGTCCCGCCGTGCCCTCGGCGGGGTCGCCGCCGGTGCCGCAGCCGCCGCAGCGCTCGGAGCCACCGCGTCCACCGCACAGGCGGCCGCCGCGGCCGACCCGCGGGAGCGGCCGTTCCGCGCCGCGCAGCCGCGCCGCCACTCGCGACGACCCAACATCCTCTTCATCCTGGGCGACGACCTCGGCTGGGCCGACCTCTCCTCGTACGGTTCCCCGCACATCCGCACCCCTCACCTGGACCGTCTCGCCCGCGAGGGCGTCCGCTTCACCGACGCCTACTCGGGCTCCGCGACCTGCTCCCCCACCCGCTTCAGCCTCTACACCGGCCGCTACCCGGGTCGTACGAAGGGCGGGCTGGCCGAACCGATCGCCGACAAGTCCGTCGGCCTGGAGCCCACGCATCCGACGCTCGCGTCGCTCCTCCGGGACTCCGGCTACGCCACCGCCCTCATCGGCAAATGGCACTGCGGCTACCTGCCCGACTACTCCCCCACCCGATCCGGCTGGGACGAGTTCTTCGGCAACTTCGGCGGGGCACTGGAGTACTACTCCAAGCTCGGCCTCGGCGGCGAGTACGACCTCTACGAAGGCGACGCCGAGTACAAGGACCTGCGCTACTACACCCGGATCCTCACCGAGCGGGCCGGCGAGTACGTCAGCCGCGACCACGACAAGCCCTGGTTGCTCAACCTGAACTTCACCACCCCGCACTGGCCGTGGATCGCCGACGGCGACAAGGAGGCGAGCGACGAGATCGTCCGCCGCATCAAGGCCGGCGACCGCTCCGCCCTCTGGCACCAGGACGGCGGCTCCGTCGGAAAGTACAAGGAGATGGTCGAGGACCTCGACCGCTCGATCGGGCAGGTCCTCAAGGCGCTGAAGCGTTCCGGCCAGGAGCAGGACACGCTCGTCTTCTTCGCCAGCGACAACGGCGGCGAGCGCTTCTCCTACAACTGGCCGCTCGCCGGCAACAAGGGCTCGCTCCAGGAGGGCGGCATCCGCGTCCCCTCGATCCTGCGCTGGCCCGCCCGGATCGACGGCGGCCAGGTCAGCGACCTGCCGGTGTTCACCCCCGACTGGACGGCGACCCTGCTCGACCTGGCCGGAGCCCGCCCCCATCCCGCGTACCCCCTCGACGGCACCAGCCTCGCCGGACACCTGCTCCGCGGCTCCGACGTGCCCGAGCGGGATCTCTTCTGGCGGGTGCGGGGCGAGCGGGCGCTGCGCCGCGGCGACTGGAAGTACTACCGGGGCAAGTCCGGCCGCGACCAGCTCTTCCACCTGTCCGAGGACTCCCGCGAGCAGGCGGACCGGGCGCCGTTCGAGCCGGATCGGCTCGCCGAACTGCGGGCGGTCTGGGAGCGGATCGACGCGGGGCTGCTCCGCTACTGAGCCTTGACGGCCCGCGCGGCGGGGTCCGCTCCCGAACGGGACGCACGCGTCGGCGAGCCCGTCCCCGGACCTGTTCAGTGGAGCACCTCACGCTCCCACTGTCCCCGCGGCTGGGTGTGCAGGCGCCAGTAGTGCTCGGCGATGTCGTCGGGGTCGTACGCCGTCCCGGGTGCGACGACCCCGCCGACGGTGACCGTGGCGACGTGCACACCCGACGGTCCGTACTCGGCGTCGAGCAGTTCGACCAGAGCCCGCACCCCGGCCTTGCCGAGGGACAGACTGACGTACTGGGGCTTCATCGCGGGCATCCCGCCGGTGACGACGAAGGTTCCCCGTCCGCGCCGTGCCATCCCGGGCAGGAGGTGCGCGGCGGCGGTGAGGGCACCGAGGACGTTGACCGCGTAGGTGTCCGCGTGGTCGCGGAGCGGGAGTTCACCGACGGCGTCGGGCCGGATGACGGCCGCGTTGTAGACCACGACGTCGGGTTCCCCGAGTTCGCCGGCTGCGGTGTCCAGGGCGGCGCGCAGGGCCTTCTCGTCGGCCGCGTCGGCGGTGAGGGGCACGGTCCGCACACCCAGCGAGCCGATGGACTCGGCCGCCGCCACCACCGTTTCCCTCGTCCGCGCGATCAGGGCGACCGGCAGCCCCTCCCGGGCGAACCGCCTGGCCACCGCCTGCCCTATCCCGGGCCCCGCCCCGACGATCAACGCTCCCGCCATGACCGCTCCTTCTCCTCCGAGTGCAACGTCAAGGAGGTCAACTCCGTTCGGCCACCGTGTCTTCCCACCCGGGCACCCGGAGCAGCGGCCGTCGCGGCCGAGCCGAAGCGCCGCTCCGCGCCGAGTGGGCCGTACGAAGGGTGGTGCGGGGTTTCCTGATGCTCTCCGGCACAGGGCGGGTAATGGGGTCAGGTCGGGTGACCGACGCACTCGTCGAATTCTGTGAGGAGCCCGTCCGGCCATGCTCATCGATCTGACACGACGTACCGCGCTGGTCACCGGCTCCACCCAGGGGATCGGCGCCGCCATCGCCACCGGTCTCGCTCGGGCCGGGGCCCGCGTCGGCGTCAACGGGCGGACCGAGGAGCGCGTCGAGCAGGCCATCGCGAGCATGCGGGCCGAGGCCCCCGACGCGGATCTGGTTCCGGTGGTCGCGGACGTGGCCACCGAGCGCGGCGCGCGGCTGGCCGCCGAGGTGCTGCCGCACGTGGACATCCTGGTGAACAACCTCGGCGTCTTCGGCGAGGCCGACCCGCTGGAGATCAGCGACGACGAGTGGCGGCGCTACTTCGAGGTGAACGTCCTGGCCGCGGTGAGGCTCATCCGTCAGTACCTTCCCGGCATGAGCGAGCGCGGCTGGGGGCGGATCCAGAACATCGCGAGCGACTCGGCGGTGGTGATCCCCGCCGAGATGATCCACTACGGCATGTCCAAGACGGCCCTGCTGGCGGTCACGCGCGGTTTCGCCAAGCAGGCGGCGGGGACCGGCGTCACCGTCAACTCCGTCATCGCCGGCCCCACGCACACGGGCGGCGTGGAGCAGTTCGTGTACGAGTTGGTGGACCGTGCCCTGCCGTGGGACGAAGCGCAACGCGTCTTCATGCGCGAGTACCGTCCGCAGTCCCTGCTGCAGCGACTCATCGAGCCCGAGGAGATCGCGAACATGGTGGTGTACCTCGCCTCCGAGCAGGCGTCCGCCACGACCGGTGGCGCGCTGCGCGTGGACGGCGGGTACGTCGACTCCATCCTGCCGTAGCGGAGGTACCGGCGGCCGTGCGCCGAGTCGCCCGTCGCTGCCGTTGCCGGTCCCGGTCGGGGTCCCGGTCGGGGATTCGTGAGCCTCTTTCTGCGCTGGGCGCACCCGTGGGCCGCGCCGTCGCGCTGTGCGCTCGCCGGTTCAAGTGAATACGGGCGGGGGCGGGTTGGTCCGGTGCCACCATCGGGCACCTTCCGGTCAGCGGACCTCACCGTCGAGAAGGACACGAATGACGAGCCAGGTTACCGAAGTTGAGCTGGAAGGTCTCCTCCGCAAGGCGCTGCACGCCACGGGTTCGGAAGCGCGTTGGGCGGCCGACTCGGACGAGATGTGGTGCCGTGTCACGCCCTCGTCGGCGACCCGGCGCGAGCAGGGGTGGAAGCTGCATCTGTCGGCGACGGCCGCCTCCGCGCCGGCTGTCCTGGAGAAGGCCCTGGAAGTGCTGCTCCGGGAGGAGTCGGCGTTCAAGTTCGCCCGGTCACTGGACCAGGTGAGTGCGCTCAACTCCCGTGCCACGCCCCGGGGAAGCTCGGGCAAGTTCATCACCGTCTACCCACGCTCCGACGCCGAGGCGGCCCGCCTCGCCCACGACCTGCACGAAGCCACGACGGGGCTGGCCGGCCCTCGGATCCTGTCCGACCAGCCGTACGCCGTGCACTCCCTGGTGCACTACCGATACGGCTCGTTCGTCGGCCGGAGGCGGCTGTCGGACGACGGCCTGCTGGTGTGGTTCATCGAGGACCCCGACGGCAATCCCGTGGAGGACAAGCGCACCGGCCGGTACTCTCCGCCCTCTTGGGCGGTCTGCCCCTTCCCCGCCACGGTTCCCGTCGTGCCGCGACCTACGGAAGGGGCGGACGGGGCGAGTGCTCCGGTGCTGCTCGGTGGTCGTTTCGCCGTACGGGAGGCCATTCGGCACACCAACAAGGGCGGCGTCTACCGGGGCAGCGACGTCCGTACGGGCGCCCTCGTGGTGATCAAGGAGGCCCGCCCGCACGTGGAGGCCGACGCCTCCGGCCACGACGTCCGCGACTGGCTGCGCGCCGAGGCCCGGACGCTGGAGAAGCTCAAGGGCACGGGACTGGCTCCGGAACCGCTGGCGTTGTTCGAGCACGGCGGGCACCTCTTCCTGGCCCAGGACGAGGTGCCGGGCGTCACCCTGCGTACCTGGGTCGCCGAGCACTTCCGCGACGCCGGAGCGGAGCGCTACCGCGCCGACGCGCCGGCGCAGGTCGGGCGCCTGGTGGACCTGGTCGCGGCGGCGCACGCGCGAGGCTGCGTCCTGCGGGACTTCACCCCCGGCAACGTCATGGTCCGTCCCGACGGTGAGCTGCGCCTCATCGACCTCGAACTCGCCGTCCTGGAGGACGAGACCGCCCTGCCCACCCGCGTGGGAACCCCCGGCTTCAGCCCGCCCGAACGCCTGACCGGCGCACCCGTCAGCCCGACGGGCGACTACTACAGCCTCGGTGCCACCGCGTGCTTCGTCCTGGCGGGGAAGGTGCCGAACCTGCTGCCGGAGGAGCCTGCCACCAGGGCCATGGAGCAGCGGCTCGCGGCATGGCTGGCCGCCTGCGCGGGGCCGCTTCGGCCGGCGGACGGCCTCGCGGAGATGGTCCTCGGGCTGATGAAGGACGACCCCGCCGAGCGGTGGGACCCGGCCCGGGCGCGCGCGGCCCTCCGGAAGGCGGCCCCTTCGCGGACGCGGAACCGCTCCGCCGCCCCACGCACGCCGCGGAGCGACCACCCGGCCGACCACCGTGACGACCACAATGCCGACCACCGTGACGACGGCCGTGACGGCACCCCCAGCGAGTGTCCGCACGACGGTGTCATGGGAAGCGTGGACCATGTGGTGGCCGGGGTCGTGGACCATCTCATCGATTCGATGACTCCCGCGGACGCGCGCCGCCTGTGGCCCGTGTCCACGATGGCCGGGGAGGCCGACCCCTGCACCGTGCAGCAGGGCGCCGCCGGTGTCCTGGCCGTCCTGACGCGGTACTGGGAACTCACCGGTGACGACCGTCTGCCCGAGCTGATCTCCACCGCCGGCCGCTGGATCGCGGACCGCACCGATCTCCGCTCCCCACGCCCCGGCCTGCACTTCGGCGGACGCGGGACCGCGTGGGCGCTGTACGACGCCGGGCGCGCCGTGGACGACCACGCGCTCACGGACCACGCGTCGGCTCTGGCACTGGCCCCGCAGCAGTCGACGCCCCATCACGACATCACCCACGGCACCGCGGGCAGCGGGCTGGCCGCGGTCCACCTGTGGCACCGCACCGGTGATCCGCGCTTCGCCGAACTGGCCGTCGACGCGGCCGACCGGCTGGTCGCCGCGGCGCGGCGTGATCCGTCCGGAGTGAGCTGGCCGGTGCCCGCGGAGGCCGTCTCCCCGGAGGGCGGCAAGCGCTACCTCGGCTTCGCCCACGGAACGGCCGGCATCGGCTGCTTCCTCCTCGCCGCCGCGACCGTCTCGCGGCGCCCGGAGCACATGGACCTCGCGGTGGAGGCCGGCGAACAGCTGCTGGCCGACACCGTACTGACCGGCGAGGCGGCCCACTGGCCCGCCCAGGCCGCGGACCCGCCCACGGCCCCGTACTGGTGCCACGGCGCGGCGGGCATCGGCAGCTTCCTCCTCCGGCTGTGGCAGGCCACCGGGGACGACAGGTTCGGCGACCTCGCCCGCCGCAGTACGTACGCCGTCACCGAGCGCGCTTCCCGCGCCGCCCTCTCCCAGTGCCACGGCCTGGCGGGCAACGGTGACTTCCTCCTCGACATGGCCGACGCCACGGGTGACCCCGAGCACCGCGCCATGGCCGAGGACCTGGCCCGCCTCATCGTCAGCGAGAGGGCCCACCGCCGTGCCCAGGTGGTCTTCCCCAACGAGTACGGGGACGTCTCGACCAGCTGGAGCGACGGATCTGCCGGAATCCTCGCGTTCCTCCTGCGGATCCGTCACGCCGATCCCCGGCACTGGATGGTCCAGCTGCCGGTCTGAGCGGCAGGAAGTCTGTCGCCAGTTCAACAAACGAAGGAGAGACCCATGGAGAACCACCACGACATCGAACTGCTCGCCCACCTCCACGCCCTTCCGGAGACCGACCCCGTCGGTGTCGACGGAGCGCCGTTCGCCGCGACGTGTGAGTGCGTCGGCCTGCTGACCCTCCTCAACACGGTCTGTATCGGCATCAGCTGCGCGTAGGACAGGCACCCACCATCCGGCCGGCGGCCCACCCGGGAAGCCGCCGGCCGGAT
The DNA here is from genome assembly GCF_044752965.1 of Streptomyces sp. NPDC088553. Taxonomy (NCBI): domain Bacteria; kingdom Bacillati; phylum Actinomycetota; class Actinomycetes; order Kitasatosporales; family Streptomycetaceae; genus Streptomyces; species Streptomyces sp. NPDC088553. The sequence continues at coordinate 188,903 of NZ_JBIVMG010000002.1, forward strand.
GTTCCCCCTTCCACGCGCCCGCGTGGCCACGAACGGCCACGGACGGCGAACCCGCAGACGAGGACGCGACAGCATGCAGCCACCCGCCGGTGACGAGGACCGACCCGATCCCGTGCACGCCATCAGCACGCGCGGCCTGGTCAAGAGCTACCCGGGCCCGCAGGGCACGACCACCCATGCGGTACGCGGCGTGGACCTGGACGTGGCGCAGGGCGAGACCTTCGCCTTCCTCGGGCCCAACGGCGCGGGAAAGTCCACCACCATCGCCGTGCTGTGTGCCCTGGCCCGCCCCACCGCCGGTCACGCCACCGTCGCCGGCGTCGACGTGCTCAGCCGGCCCCACGAAGTACGGCGGCGCGTCGGCATGCTTTTCCAGCACAGCGCTCTGGACGCGGACCTGACAGCCGAACAGAACCTCCACATTCACGCACGGCTCTACGGGTTGCCCCGCCTCGATGCCCGCTCGCGCACCGCGGAGGTACTGGAGACGGCCGGGCTGACCGACCGGCGGCGCTCCCCCGTACGCACCCTGTCGGGTGGCATGCGGCGCCGCCTGGAGATCGCCCGGGCCCTGCTGCACTCCCCCCGTGTGCTGTTCCTGGACGAGCCGACCACCGGACTCGACCCCCACGCCCGCGCCCAGGTCTGGGAGCACCTGCGTGCGCTGCGCGACCGGCACGGCAGCACGCTCTTCGTCACCACCCACTACCTGGAGGAGGCGGAGAACTGCGATCGCCTCGCCATCATCGACCGCGGCCGCGTGGTGGCGCGGGGCACACCCCTCGCGCTGAAGGCCGCGATCGGAGACGACCTGGTCGTGCTACGTACCAGTGACGACACCGCGGCAGGACGGGTCGTGCGCGGCATCGTGCCGCCGGACCGCGCCGTCACCGCGGACAGCGACGGAGTCTCCCTGCGGGTGCCGGACGGCAGCGCCTGGATTCCGCGCCTCTGCGCGGCACTGCAACGCCACGGCATCGCCGTGCACGCCGCTTCCGCCGCCCCGCCCACACTGGACGACGTCTTCTTCCACCACACCGGCCGCAGCCTCGACGCCACCGAGCCCGGCCACGCACCGGCCGGCCCCACCCCGCCGTGCGCGACCACGTCAGAGACCGGCGGCAGCCGATGACCGACATCACGGTGAAGACCCCCGGCGCTCCTCACACTCCAGCCGGCCCCGGCGCGCCGGGCGCCTCGGGCGCCCTTGGCGTCTCCGGCGGGTCCGTCGGCTCCGGCATCCACGGCAGCGGGCGGGCGGCCCGTCTCCGGGGCGAACTGCGCGCGATCCACGCCTTGGTCCACCGCGACCTGCTGCGCCTGGCGGGCCAGCGCACCCACACCGCGCTGATGCTGCTCCACCCGATGCTCTACCTCATCGTCCTGGGCGGCGGACTGGCCGCCCTCATCCCCCGTACCTCCCTGGGCGTCGGCTACCAGGCCTACCTCTTCCCCGGCATGCTGATGATGACGGTGCAGACACCGGCCATCATGGTCGGCATCCGTCTGATCACCGACCGGCAGAGCGGCTATCTGCGGGAACTCCTCATGGCCCCCGTCAGCCGAGCCACCCTCCTCCTGGGACACTGCGCCGGCGGCACCCTGACCGCCACGGTGCAGGGCGCCGTACTCCTCGGCCTCGCCGGCACGGTCGGTCTGCCGTACGACGCTGTCCTGCTCGTCCTGCTCCTCGCCGGGATGATCCTGGCCTCGTTCACCATCACCGCTCTGGCCCTCGCCCTCGCCGTGACGCTCCGCAGGGCGGAGACGTTCCACACGCTCCTCGGTCTGATCATGATGCCGCTGCTGTTCCTGTCCGGCGGCTTCTTTCCCCTGCACACCCTGCCGGGCTGGGCTCACACCCTCGCCGCCGCCAACCCGCTCGCCTACGCGGTGGACCTGCTCCGCCGCTGCGTCACCCACCGCGTACCCGACCAGCAAGCCGCCACCGGCATCGAATGGGCGGGCCGGCAGCCGCCCCTGCCCCTCGAAGCCGGCCTCCTCCTCGCCACCGGCCTCCTCGCCCTGCTCTGGGCCGCGCGACGCTTCAACCGTCCGGAGTGACCCACCGCCGTCCGGCGGATGACACCGCCGGAGTACGTGGTCAGGACGTGCCGACGCCGCTACGAGCCAGCGCGAACACCCCGAGGACGATCAGTGCGATCCCCGCGAGCTGCGGAAGCAGCCACCAGCCCGCCCGTACGTGCTCCTCGTACAGGAGCACGCCGAGGCTCAGGCTCACGGTGGCGTCGCCGAGGGTCAGGGCGGGCTGCGAGGCGACGAGCGGACCGCCCTGCATGGCGTGTTCGAGCAGCAGGAGGGCCGCGATCCCCGCCGCGCAGAAGGCGTAGGTCTGCCAGGCCGTCAGGAAGGCGCCGATGCCGCCGTCGCCGAGGATGTGCATGGACGTCTTCATGAGGGCGGCGGTCAGGGCGTAACAGATCGCCGTCGCCGCGCCGAGGCAGCCGGCCCGCGCGCGCCCGGGAGGTCTGCGCAGTCCGACGGCCGCGAGGGCCACCACGGCGACGGCGCAGACCACCAGGACCGGCACCCAGCGGTCCAGTGCGACATGGGTGCGGTTGCCGGTGGGCGAAGCGGCCGCGAGCGCCACTCCGAGGCCGACCACGACGCCTGCCACGGCGGCCCAGAGCCGGGCGGGCAGGCGTTCGCGCGTCAGGAGGGTGGCGATCAGCAGGGCTAGGGGAAGTTCGAGTACGAAGAGCGGCTGCACGAGGGCCAGCGGCCCGGTCGCGAGGGCCGCCGCCTGTCCGACACCGGCGGCGATGACGGCGAGGATGCCGGCCAGCCACAGGGGGCGGTGCAGCAGGTCGAGGATGAGTCCGGGCCGGAAGGAGTCGGACTGGGGGACGGTGAGCGCCGCACGCCGCTGCAGCACCGTGGCCAGCGCGTTGCTGAACGCGGCGAACAGCGAGAAGAGGACCGGCAGGACGACGCCCATGGATCGATCCTCACCGGGGCGGCGGCCGGCCGGGGGGCGACACCGGCGGGCGCCCGTACGGAGGACCCGGTCGGGTCAACGCCTCTCTCGCACCGACGCGCCCGGCCCCCGCTCCGATACGAGCGGGGGCCGGGCGGTGGGGTGTGTCTCCGGTGCGGCGCCGAGCGCGCCTAGGGCGCGATCTCGAACTGCGGCGGCTGCAGGCCCGCCAGGCAACGGGTGTCCGGCGCCGCCGGGTCGGCGAAGAACGACGTGGTGATCGTCTGCGCGCAGGGCGAGTCGGCGAAGACCACGTGGGCCACGTAGGGGACCGTGACGGCGTGGGACCGGCTCAGCGTACGGGCCACGTAGGCCCCGTTGCTGGGCGCGGTCTGGGCGTCGAAGCCGCCGGACAGGGCGAGGGTCGGGATGTCGCTGCGGGTCACGTCCCGGATCGAGGGAGGCGCGGCGGGGACGTCCCAGGCGCGGCAGTCGTCGTGGAGCAGGCGAGTTGCGGGGCGTTGGCCAGCATCGATCGGGGGAACGACGGGAACGCGCGGCGGCCACCCCGGATGATGTCGGCCCGGCTCTCGTACGGGGTCCACTGACTGCAGAACACGCCGTAGACAAGACCGTGGGCGACCCTGCCGATGGCCTGCGGGCTGTACTTGCCGCCCGCGAGCTGCTCGGCGATCCGCTGCGGGTTGCCGTGGGCGAGTTCGTCGAGGGAGCGGGGCACTCCGGCCGCCACGTGGGTGGCCGAGGTCAGCCAGGCGACGAGGTTGCCCCCGTCGAGCACGACCTTCACCGGCTCCGGATGGACCGGGACCGTGACGGTGGTGGTGATCGGGTCGGCCTCCAGCTCACTGACGAGGCGGAGGAAGGTGGCCTTCAGGTTCGGGTAGCGGGTGTTGCAGGCGGGCTGCTCCGCGCAGGCCTTGAACAGGCCGTCGAAACCCTCTCGTGCGGCCTTCCAGGTGACGGCCCCGCCGCCCAGGGACGGCGGCAGGACGCCGTCGATGCCGACCGAACGGATGCCCTTCGGGTGCAGGCGCATGTAGTTGAGCGCCAGGTGGGTGCCGTAGGAGATGCCGAAGACGTTCCACTTCTTGACGCCCAGCGTCTTGCGCAGGGCGTCGTAGTCGGCCGAGCTCTCGATGTCGTTGTACGCGCTGCGGTCGGCGCCCAGGCCGTCGACCCGGTCGCGGCAGGCCCGGGTCGCCTCGACGTGCAGGCGGCCGGTGGACGGCGCGTTGGAGACGAGACCCAGGGCGCGGGCGTTGAACTCGTCGATGTTCGGACAGGTGAGCACCGGGTCGGCCGAGTAGGTGCCGCGCTGGGACATGAAGATCACGTCGCGGTCGCGGTTCAGGTCGCCGGCGAGCGCCATGGGGATCTCGGAGATCGCGTCGTCGCCCGGTCCGCCGGCGAACCACACGATCGGGTCGGGCGCCGGGGTGCTCGACTCCGCGAGCATGATCGCGACGGCGAGGGTGATCCTGCGTCCCTGGTGAGCCCAGGGCTCCTTGGGCCCCTTGGGGCCTTCTGCCTCCTTGGGGCCCTGGGGCTCCTTGGGGCCCATGGGTCCGTTGGGCCCGTCGGGCCCCTTGGTCCGGGAGCGGTTCTCAGGAACGGTGAGGGTGCCGCAGCGGGCCCGCGCGAGATCGGGGATCGGGTCCGCCGTCCTGGGACAGGGGCCCGGTTCGAAGCGGGCGTCGCCCGCAGTACGGGCGACCGTGCCGATCGGACCGCTCGGACCGTCGCTGCCGGACTCGGCGTGCGCGGGCATCGCGGCGAGGCCGACGACGAGGACTCCGGCCGTGGCTCCTGCCAGCGTCGCGGGGAGCCGTCGGGCGGGGCGCCGCCGGGGGGTCGTGCGAGGGGACATCGTGCGTCCTCCGGGTCAGGGGATGATGGTGAACGGCTTGGGCGCGACACCCGCCACGCAGCGCGTGTCGGGCGCGGTCGGCCTGGCCAGGAAGGAGACCAGGACCGACGCGGCGCAGGGCTCCTGGGGCACCACCCAGTGGGTGATCCCGGGGACCACCACGGCGGTCGAGCGGGGCAGGGTACGGCCGGCGAACGGCCCCCAGCTCGCGCCGGTCTTCGCGTCGAAGGTCCCGGTGATGATGAGGGCGGGCACCTCGCTGTGGGTGGCGACCCGCTGGACCGCGGTGCGGTCCGGCACGTTCCAGGCCCGGCAGAGGTCGTGCTCGAAGGGCAGCTGCGGTGCGTGGGCGAGCACGGAGTCCGGGAAACCGGGGAAGGCTCGTCGGCCCGCCTCCAGGACGTCGCGCTTCGAGTAGCCCGGCGCCCACTCGGCGCAGGCCACCGAGTGCGTCAGCCCGTGGGCGAACTCGCCGATGGCGGGCGTCGCGCCGGCGGCCTGGGCCCGCGCGAGGCGTTCCGGATCGCCGGCGGCGAGTTCGTAGAGCGCCGCGGGGACGTCGACGGACGGGACCAGTCGGCCGTTGGTGACCAGGAGGTTCACCAGCGTGCCCCCGTCGAGGACGACCTTCACCGGGGTGCCGCCGCCGGGCGGCGGCACGGTCAGCGCCAGGGGGTTCGCCTCCAGCCGCCGGACCTGCCGCGTGAGCGTGCGGGAGAGGTCCGGGTAGCGGGACTCGCAGGCGGGCTGGGCCTCACATGCCGCGAAGATCGCGTTGATCCCCTCCTGGGCGCTGTCCCAGGCCCACGGCAGGCTGACGGTCTGGGGCGGCACGACCGAGTCGATCGCCAGCGTGCGGATGCCCTGGGGGTGCCGGCGCAGGTAGGTGAGACCCAGGTCGGTGCCGTACGAGTAGCCGTAGACGTTCCACTTCTTGATGCCCAGGGCCTTGCGGAGGTCGGCGAAGTCCGCGGCGTTCTCGGTGGTGTTGTAGGCCGAGAGGTCGTTGCCCTCGGCCGTCAGACGGTCCCGGCACTGCTTCGCCGCGCGTACCAGTCCTCGTCCGGTGGACGGCGCGTCGTAGGGCAGTCCGACGGCGGTGGCGTTGAACCGGTCGATCTCCGGGCAGGCGAGGTTCGGCTGCGAGTGGAGGGCGCCGCGCTGGGTCATGACGATCAGGTCGCGGTCCCGGTTCACCTGGGACGCGATCAGGAAGGGGATGGCCCCGATCGCGTCGCCGCCGGGACCGCCCTCCATGAACACCACGGGGTCCGCGGCGGGCTTCGCCGAGGCGGCCGGGATGATCGCGACGGCCGTCCGGATGGTCCGGGTCTTCTTGCGGGTGCGGTTCTCCGGCACCTCCAGGAACCCGCACCGCCCGGGGATCGGCTCCGGCGTCTCGGGGCACGGGCCGGGCACGAACCGTGCCGGGTGTCCCGGCCGGGGCCCCTCGGCAGGGGGTGACAGAGCGCTGCCAGGGGTGGCGCTGAGCGCGCCGAGCACGGCCAGGCCGGCCGCGACGAGCGCCGTTCTGGTACGCGTGCGCCGGGAGCCCCCCGCCAGGGGGATGCGTGCCGTCGGGCGCCGTACGGTGCCGGCGGTCCCCCGACCGGGCGGCAGGTCGTCAGGACCGATGTTCTGTTCCGCCATGTGATCCCATTTCTCGGACGTCCCCCGCCGCTCTGGACCGGGGGGCGTGGGCGTGGCCGCCCGCCGCGTGGTCCGGGCGAGGTCGGCGCACGTCAGCTTGCGTCCGCGCCGGGAGGCTCACCACTCAAGGACTCCACTCGGAGCAGGCGTTCGTCGCGCGCACAGAGGAACGTCGCGAGGGGGGGGCAGGCCCCCTGTCACGGGTCCGGCTCCCCTCGGTGGGACGGGGGAGGTCGCCGGTTCGAGACCGCTGCGGTCGGTGGACGCCGACGGTCACGGCGGCTCAGCCGGGCCACGGCGCGGTCGGCCTGGGCGTCGGGCGCGTCGCCGAAGGGGATCCGCCGGGCGTCCTCGTACGGCGAGGTCGGCCCGTGCCGTCGTCCGGTACGGGCGTACCGAGGAACGTGAACATCCTTGCTCCCGCATCCGGTTGGAACACGGCAAGGCACACCGCCCGTACCGCGTTCGCGGCGTACTCCCCAGGGCCTCCGGATTCCCATGAGCCCCTTCCGTAGGCCGGGTTCAGCACCGCGCCCGGTTTCCCTCTTCCCCGGGGAACCGGCCGTGGCGAGAATCTGTCCCTGTCAGGGGGAAAGTCGGCCACGGCGTCAGGGGGATGGGCATGGGCGCATGGGTGGTGCCGGGGTACGCCGAGGCCCGGGAGCTGGGTGCCGGTGGCAGCGGGCGCGTGGTGCTCGCCACGCACGAAGAGACCGGCCTGCCGGTGGCCGTGAAGTACCTGAGCGAGCGGTTCCGTTCGGACGAGGCGTTCATGCGCGGGTTCCGGGCCGAGGCCCGGCTGCTCGGGGCGCTGGACAGTCCGCATGTCGTCGGGTTCTACGAGTACGTCGAGGCGCCGCGAGGCGCAGCCATCGTGATGGAGCTCGTCGACGGCGTCGCGTTGCGTGCCCTCATCGCGCGGGAGGGCTCGACGGGTCCCGAGGCCGCTCTCGTCGTGCTCAAGGGCTCGCTCCTGGGCCTCGCCGCCGCTCACCGCGCGGGCGTCGTGCACCGCGACTACAAGCCCGAGAACGTTCTGGTCGCCGCCGACGGGTCGTCCAAGCTGGTCGACTTCGGGATCGCGGCCGGCCGGGGCGCCACACCGGGTGTCGCCGGAACACCCGCCTATATGGCGCCCGAGCAGTGGAACGGCGCTCCCGCCTCACCGGCGGCCGACGTCTACGCGGCGACCGCGACCTTCTTCGAGTGTCTGACCGGCCGCAAGCCGTTCTCCGGCGACAACTTCGCGGAGCTCGCCCTGCACCATCTCGACTCGCCCGTTCCCGACGGTCAGGCGCCGGAGCCGCTGCGCCCGTTGATCCGAAGGGGTCTGGCCAAGTCCCCGCACGAGCGGCCGGAGAACGCGGCCGCGTTCGTGACCGAACTGGAAGCGGTCGCCACGGCGGCCTACGGGCCGGACTGGGAAGAACGCGGCCGGGGGCGGCTGGCGGCGTTGGCCGCGCTCCTGCCTCTCCTCTTCCCCTCCTCCGGCGGCGCGTCGGAGGCCACGACCGCGTTCGCCACCACCACGTTTCCGGCGCCGCCCCCGCGCCCTCGGTGGCGTCTCCCTCGTGGGGTGCCGGCGGGTGCGGCCGCGCTCGTCCTGGCGCTGCTGCTCGCACTCGCCGCGCGGGCCGGCGTCGAGGCGACGAACGGTGACGAGGCCGCCCAGGCCTTCGCGACGACGAGCACGGGGCCGGACACGTCTCCGCCCGGGCCCGACCCGGCACCGCCATCGCCGTCGGCGTCGTCCCCGGGCCCGGAACTCTCTCCGTCGGCGACGACCCCGACCCCCTCCTCGTCCGGGAGCACCGGGCCGAGCGCCACCTCCGACGGGACTCCCACCGACGACACGACGACGGCGCCGACCGTGACCTCTGCCCCGACGCCCACGTCCGGCGCGACAACGCCCACGACGACCACGTCCCCGCCCACTCCGACCGTGACGCCCACGACCACGACTCCCACTCCTCCTCCCGTCGCCGTGACCGCGGTCTCCGTCACGAGCCTGCGCCAGACGGGGTCGACCACTGCCGCGGGCACCGTCGAGGTCACGACGGACGGGACGGGGCCGGTGACCATCCACGTCGAGTGGTTCACGGGGGACGAGAAGGGCGTGCCGGGAACGCCCGACGGCTCCGAGAGCTACCGGCGCGAGGGAGCCACCCGGTACACCCTCACGCTCGCCCACGACGTCCGGGGCGCCGGATGCTACTGGGGGCTGCGCGCGACCACGGACCCCGCCGCCTCGAACGGCGGTTCCCTTCAGCAGATCTTCGTCCGGCGGTGCCAGATCTCATGAACGACGACGACTACAGCGCCACCGAGCTCGGCAGCCACTGGTTCGAGCGTCCGACGCCGGAAGCGGCACCCGACCGGGTGGAAGGCGAGGTGCTGCGGTTCGGGCCGGGCGTGACCGCCGCGGCCCTCCGGCGGGCCGAGAACAGTCCCACGGTGGTCGAGATCTGGCACGGCACGCTCCCCGGCGTCCCCGCGCCCCGGCCCGCCCGCTCCCGATGGCCGTGGCGCTACGGGTTCGCCGCCGTCGTGCTGGTCGCCGTGCTGCTCTTCCTCGCCTGGCGGCAGTACGGGCCCGGCGTCGCGGTGCGGGACGTGACCGTCAGCGCCCCGGGGCACAGGCTCGGCTGCGACGGCACGGCGGACGTGGTGGGCAGGGTGCGCACGGACGGGCGACCGGGCACCCTCGTGTACCGCTGGGAACGCAGCGACGGAACCCGGTCCGGGGCGCTGCGCGAGAAGCTGGCCCGCGGACAGAAGGAGGCGAGTCTCCATCTCCTCTGGACCTTCCAAGGGCCCGGAACACACCAGGCCGTGGCACGGCTCGTGATCACCTCACCCGGCACCCACTCGTCGGCCGCGACGTTCACGTACGACTGCGGGTGACGCGGTCGACGTGCGGCGCGTCCCGTACGGAGTGCCACGGGTGGTGCTCAGGGGGTACGGAAGTCCTTCGCTTCCGGGTAGGTCACGTGGGTGCAGCCGCGGCGCTTCGTGATGTCGCCGACGTACGCGCGGAACAGGGCCGACAGCGTCTGGGGGCCGAGCACGTCGTCATAGGTGTAGCTGGCGCTGAGGGTGTGCAGGGCGGGCTTGCCGTCGCAGATGGAGGAGGCCCACCAGGCACCGCGCGCGTGCCCGGCCGTTCCCGGTGTGATGATCTTGTCGTGGCTGCCGCGGTCGTCGTATCCGACCGTGTTCGCCTCCGTTCCGAAGTAGGAGGCGGTACGCAGCCACCACGGCGAGTGTGTGAGCGCGCCGCGGGCGTCATCGCGCGTGTCGTCGGGCAGGTCGTCGGCGATGCGGCCCACCTGGTCGGGGCCGACCGCGAGAAGGCAGCTTTCCACGGGGGCCGCGTCCGGGGCCGGTGTCGCGAGAGCACGGTCGGGCAGCCGGCCCTGCCCCTGCCGCTGAATGTGTCGGGCGAACCAGCGGCATGAGCCGTCCGCCGCCCGCGCGGGGCGAAGGCCGGACGGAACGGAGGGCAACGGCTGTTCGGGCAGGGCGGGCAGGGCGCTCTCGCAGCCGATCCGGCCAGTGAGCGCCTCGGCGGCCGAGCGGGCGATGCGGGCGAGGCGCTCCCGGTCCGCCGCCGACACGTCGTCGTAGTCGGCGCGGGCCGTGACGTTCAGCAGCTTCGGAGCCGTCGCGCGGCTGCCGGGGCCGCACTCGGCGCGGACGGTGGTGTACCAGTCTCCGTAATGGCCCAGGGTGCCGTCGCCGATGGGCCGTGGTTCGGGGCGCCGGTCGGCGATCGCGGTGACGTCGGCCTTCTGACGGCCGGAACTGTCACGGAACGGCTCGAGATCGCTGTCGTCGCCTATCCGGTGCAGCGGCTCGGAAGGGCTGCTGACCCGCACCGTCAGACCGAACAGGGCCTTGGTCCTGCCGGGACCGGGCACCTTGTAGACCGTGCAGGAACCGGGCAGCGCGTCCACGTCGAGCCGGTCGGGGTGGTCGCCGGCTTTCGCCCGGACCATCCCGCCCTGCAGGTCCATGACCGCGGCCCCGGACACGAGCTGATCGCATGCCGCGCTGATGTCACGCTCGCTGGAGGCGCGGTCCCGGATGTCGTCGAACGTCAGCCAGCCCGCGTACAGACTCAGCGCGATCCCGCCGCACGCCGTCCACTGCCACAGCCTGATCCACCCCGCGCGCATCGCGCACTCCTCTCGCAACCCGTCCGGCGCGATCACCGCCGCCCGGCCACCGAGCGTAGAGGTCCGGTCGCGGGCGACCCGACGCAGGGTGTGGGCCGCCGGTCACCGCCATCGAGGAGGGTGGGAACCTGTCCTCGGTGACGGCGGCCCGGCCGGCGCCTACCGTTCGCCGCCCGCCGGACGGACTGGCGTCACTTCAGGTGTCGGTCCAGGAACCGGCACCCGTCCTCCAGCTCGAACCACGGGGTGCCGGTGTGCCCTCCGAGATTGGCGTGCAGCGTCTTCTCCTCGCTGCCGAAGGCGTCGAAGAGGTCCAGGGCCCGTTGCCGGGGGTTTCCCTCGTCGTCCCACTGCAGCAGGAACAACAACGGAACGGTGACCTGGCGGGCCTCCTCGCGCTGGGCGCGGGGTACGTATCCCCCGGCGAAGAAGCCGGCGGCCGCGATGCGAGGCTCGGCCACCGCGAGCCGGATCCCGAGGGCGGTCCAGCCCCCGGAGTACCCGACCCGGCCGCCGATCCCGGGCAGCGCGAGGACGGCGTCCAGGGTGGTCCGCCATTCCGGGACCGCGTTCTCGACCAGCGGGCCGATGAGGGACTCGAAGATCTCGTCGACCGGCTCACCGGCCCGCATCGCCCGGCGGAGCTCGGCACGGACCTGTTCGTCGGCGGCGGAACGGGGACGGTCGCCGCACCCGGCGGCGTCGATGGTGGCCACCGCGTAGCCGCGCGACGCGGTGTACCGGGCCCGGGCCACCAGCCGGGGGTCCGCCTTGGGCAGGCCGTTGTTGTGGGACATCAGGACCAGCGGGGCGGGTGCGGATCCAGGCGTCCACAGGGTGCCGGGGATCTCGCCGAGGGTGAATTCGCGCTCGAGGACGCCGTCGTCGAGACGCTGTTCAGAAGTGAATTGCACGGTCGTGCCTTTCGGGAGGGCTCGTGAACGGCGCTCCCGGACGACCTATCGCCCGACCGTGACCCCGGAGGGGAGCACCCATGTCGATTCTGCGTTCACGGGTACCACCTCCTCGTTCTCTCGCACGGCCTCCGCGAGGCTAGCAATGGTGGCCGTGGTCCGACAACGGGTTTTCGCGGAGGCTCCGTGACCGGACTGGCCTGGCACGGCGGCGGCGAGGTGCCGTCGTACCGACATGCGCGGGGACCCGCCCGGTGTTGCAATGGATCCACTGAGAGAGCCACGACACCAGGGGTTACGCCGTGAACGACGAAGCCGAAGAACTGGGACCGATCGACTACCTGATCGTGGAGTTCCCGGGCAGCCGAATGACCGGTGAGGGCCTGCCCCTCCTGGTCGATCTCGTGGACCGTGGCCTCATTCGCATCCTCGACCTGACGTTCGTCAGGAAGGAGGAGGACGGCTCCGTGAGCGGCCTGGAGCTCGCCGACCTCACCGGTGACGGTGAGCTCGACCTGGCCGTCTTCGAGGGTGTGTCCTCCGGACTCCTCGGTCAGGACGATCTCGAAGAGGCCGCGAGCGCTCTGCAGCCGGGCAGTTCCGCCGGCGTCCTGGTCTACGAGAACCGCTGGGCCGCGCCGTTCGCGGCGGCCCTGAACCGCGGCGGTGCCCAGGTCGTCGCCTCCGGGCGCATCCCGGTACCCGCCCTCCTGGCCGCGCTCGACAGCACGGACGACGCTCGCTGAGCGCCGGCGGACGTCAGTCGAGGAAACGAAGGGAATTTCCATGCCAGGCCTCCTCCGCGGCGTCGCGCGTACGGCCGTCGTCGCCGGAACCGCAACCGCCGTGTCGAACCGAGTGAGCCGCCGCCAGCAGGGGCGGTGGGCCGCACAGCAGGAACAGGAATACGCAGCTCCGCCACCGCCGCCTGCGGCCGCGCCGACCCCCGCAGCCGCGCCGGCCGCCTCCGACATGTCGAGCAAGATCGACCAGCTGAAGCAACTCGGCGAGCTCAGGGACCAGGGCGTCCTCACCGACGGTGAGTTCGAGGAACAGAAGCGCAGGCTTCTCCAGGCCTAGGTTCTGTCGCCGAACGTCCCGCCCGCACCCCCACGGGCGTCTCGGGCGGGAGCCCGGCTACCGGCAGGACACCCTTCAGGAGCGGAGGAACGCGCGGACTCCCCGGGAGACGGTGTCGTCGCCGAGGAGGTCGTTGTGGGCCAGGCAGCCCGCGGCGTTGTTGGTCGCGCCGGTCAGGGGAACGCTGCTGTCGGGGTTGATGACCTCGTCGCAGTTGGACCACCAGGTGGCGTAGCGCACGGTCCCGGGCGTCTCGTCGCCCGCCGCGAGCCCCTTCTGGACGTACGAGCCTGGAGTCATGTCGCGGCACGCCTGGTCCCACAGCGCGCAGGCCCACGCGGTGCTCGTGCCGTGGTTGGGACCGGCGAGGGAGGCCCAGTGGTCGACCGAGGCCTGGCCGGCGGGGTCGTACTTCGCGTACCAGCGGGTGACCAGGCTGCCGAAGGAGTGGGAGACGAGGTCGACGCGGGAAGCGCCGGTCTGCCGCTTCACTCCCTCGACGTACGCGGCGAGTTCGCCGGACAGGGCCTCGTTCACGGACCGGTGGGTGTCGTAGCCGAAGGAGAACAGCTCGCCGTCCGTGTATCCGTCGGCCTTGAAGTCCTCACGCAGGCCGCCCCACACGCCGGGGTCGGCGTTGTAGCCGTGGACGAACACGACCGGCGTTCGGGCGACCGCGCTCCGGACGGGCACCTGGGCCCGGACCGTGGATGTGGCCAGCAAGGACACGACGGTGGCGAGCATCGGAACGGCGATCCTGGCGGCGATCCGGGAACCGGGCTTCAACACACTTCCCCCTACGACGTGTTACGCACGAGTAGTCAGGAGCATGGTGGGGCCTCGGGGCCGGGAAGAACAGCCGTCGTACGCCAGGAGATCTCGGTGAGCCAGGAGATCTCGTGCCACGCGACGCGCCACCTCGGCCGTTCAGTCGCGCTGCCGGGCCGCGCATCTGCGTGACTTCGTCCGGTTGCCGCACACGCGCATCGAGCACCAGCGGCGACCGTGGTTCTTCGAGGCGTCCCAGAAGACCGATCCGCAGGTGTGTTCCGCGCAGCGCTTGAGCCAGCCTCCCTCACCGGTCGTGGGCCGCCGGTGGCGTCCAGTTCGGGTCTCGGCCGCTCAGGCCCACCGCCCGGTCCAGGAGCGGGGCGTCGTCCGGGACGGGCACCGCGGCGCCGAAGATGCCTCCGCCGCGGCTCTCGTCCGCCGCGGCCTCCAGCAGGAACGCGTGCGAGGCCCCCAGCGCGGTGTCGTCGGGAACGTACTCCTGGCCGGTGGCCCGGGCCAGGTCCCAGCCGTGGATCACCAGTTCGTCGACGGCGACCGCCGCCGCGATCTCACCGGGCAGGTCCACGCCGCCCGCACGGGTCGTGCCCGTCCAGGCGGACGGATCCCTCCAGGCCTCGGCCAGTTCGTCCAGCACCCGCGGCAGCGCCTCGCGCCAGTCGGCGGGGAGGGAGGGTACGGCGGTGTCGGGGGCCGTGTCCGTCGTGTGCCCCAGGTCCTTGCGGGCCGCGTCGCGGAAGGCCGTGGCAAGTCCGGTGAGGTGGCCCAGGAGGTTCCGGACCGCGTAGTCGGGGCAGGGCGTCGGGCCGGCGAGCCTCGCGTCGGGGACGGCCGCCGCGAGACGGGCGACGACGCGGGTCTGCGGCCCGAGGTCGAATGTCGTCGATTCGGTCATCTGCCGCTCCTTGGACGCACGGGTGGTGAGGGGTAGACCTGGCGCGGCGGGCGGACTCATCGGTCGTCGCCGTCCCGATCGTGGCGATGGCCATGGAGCGGTCCCGCGCACGACGGCGGAAGGTGGCGCCTCGGCTCACGGGCTCGTCGGCTTCGGCATGGGCCTTCATCGTCGCCCGCGGCGGCCCGGGGGGCGCGGCGAACCGCCGCGCCCCCGCCCTCGTCAGCTCATCGGCCCATCGGCCCATCAGGTCAGACAGCCGGCGATCCGCTCCGCGAAGGCCTCCGGGGTGAGGACTTCCACGCCGAGTTCGGCGGCCTTGACCGCCTTCGAGCTCGGCTTGCCGTTCGCGGACGGGGCTGCCACGAGTATGGATGTCTTCGCGCTGACGCTGCTTCCCGCGCGACCGCCGGCCTTCTCGATCAGGGCGTTCATCTCGGAGCGGCCGAAGCCGTCCAGCGGGCCCGCCATCTTTCCGGTGACCACGACGACCTTGCCCTCCAGCGGGCCGCCGCCCTGGGCCGCCGAGGGGTCCTCGGGCTCGGTCATGTTGACGCCGGCCGCTGTCAGCTTGTCGATGACGGGCGCCAGCGCTGCCACCTGCTCGACGATGACCGGGGCCTTCTCGGGGCCGATCCCTTCCACGTCCTGCATCTCGGTGGCGTCGGCCTGCCGGATCGCGTCCATGGTGCCGAAGTGCCGGGCGATGCGGCGGGACATGCTGCGCCCGGTGCCGAGCACTCCCAGGGCGCAGAAGACGCGGTTGAGAGGGCGGCCCTTCGCGGCCGTGATCTGCTCGGCGAGCTTCGCTCCCCGCTTCGCGCTGCCGGACGCGGCGGTCAGCTGCTCGACGGTCAGCGTGAAGAGGTCGGCGACGTCGCGGACGTCGCCCGATTCCACCAGAGCCGCCACGTACGTCTTGCCGAGGCCGTCGATGTCGAGCATCTCGCGCCCGGCGGCGTACTCGATCAGGGCCGGGAGCGCGCACGCCGTGCCCTTCGCGCAGCGCCACCGCTCCTGGGCCGTGTTGATCTCGCCGCCGCAGCGGGGGCACGCCTCGGGCAGGGGCACCGGCGTCGCTCCGGCCGGGCGGAGCGGGACGACCGCCGCCTGGACGCGGGGGATGATGTCGCCCGCCTTGTACACGGTCACCGTGTCGCCGATGTGGAGGTCGCGGCGGCGGATGTCCGCCGGGTTGTGGAGGGTGGCCCGGGTGACCGTCGATCCGTCGATCTCGACCGCGGCGAGGAGGGCGGTGGGGGCCAGGACGCCGGTGCGGCCGACCTCCCACACGACGTCCTCGAGCACCGTCTGCCGTTCGATCGCGGGCAGCTTGACCGCGATGGCCCAGTGCGGGAAACGGGAACCGAGTCCGGCCGCCTCCTGCTCGACCGTGTCGTTCAGCTTGATGACCAGGCCGTCGATTCCCACGGGCAGCTCCGTACGCATCGCGGCGACGGCGTCGGCCTGGGCCTGGGCGGCGGCCAGGTCGGAGACGACGAGGAGGCCCGCCGGGGAGGCCGCGGTCGTCTGCACCCCGGCGTCGGCCACCGCTGCCAGCGCCTCGGCGTGGGTCGCTCCCGCCGGCAGGAACGGAACGCCGTCCAGCTCCACCACCCCGTACGCCCAGAACGTCATCCGGAGCCGGTACGGGCGGCCCTTCGCCCTCAGCGTGCCCGCCGTGCCGTTGCGGGGGTTGACGAAGACCTGCGCGCCATGGGCGGTGCGGACCTCGTTCGCCGTCTCGAACTGCTCCTGGGTGAAGGCGACCTCGCCGCGGACCTCGACGGTGACCGGCTCGGCGAGCTGCTCGGGCAGGCCGTCGATCTGACCGATCACATGGCTGACGTCCTCGCCGTGTCTGCCGTCGCCGCGGGTGATGACCTGCGCCAGACGGCCGTCACGGTAGCGGGCGGCCACGGCCGCTCCGTCGATCTTCGGCTCGACGGTGAAACCACCGGCCGGGGCGCGGCCGAGGCGACGCTCGACGGAGGCGCCCCAGGCCACCAGGCCCTCGGCGTCGAAGACGTTGTCCAGACTGAGCAGTCGGGTGGTGTGCGCGACGTCGCCGGCCGGGGCGGCACCGTCCGCCACCAGGCCGGTGGGGCTGTCCGGGGAGACCTCCGCCGGGTTCGCCTCCTCCCAGGCCAGGACGGCGAGGCGAAGGCGGTCGTACGAGGTGTCGTCCATCGCGCTGTCGCCGTCCCCGTAGTAGGACCGCGAGGCCTCGCGGAGGCGCTGGAGAGCGGCCTCGTACGCGGCGCGGTCATACAGGGCAGACAGGTTGGGCAGGCCGGACAGCGCCTCATCGGCGGGAATCGTCGTCATGAGGAGATCCTCTCGCGAGGGTCTGACAATGGCCGGTGAGCCGGGTGGGAGCCCTGCGGGCACCGGGCCGGGCACCTCGTCCGACGGTCGGTGCACCTCGGTGGAGGGCGTTGTCGGTGGCTCCCGGTACGTTGTGGTCAGCTGCTCGAACTCCTGGGGCGGCGGTGCACGACGGGGGTACAGACGATGAGTTCGAACGGTGTGTGGAGGGCTGTCGGGGAGCACGAGGTGACGCTCGATCCCTGGGCCGGGCCGAAGCCGGTGCTGCGGTGCCGGACCTTGGCGGGGCGTGAGCTGAAGAAGGTGCCTGCCGCGCTCGGTGCCGAGCCGGTGGTGCGGGAGCTGGCCGCGCTGGCGGAGTGGATCGGTGACCACGCCGACGGGGCGCTCACGAGCGTCGAGCGGTGGATGACGCAATCCCTGCCGGTGTCAGCCGCGTTGATACGGGAGGTGTGGCCCGACCCGTACTGGCGGCGCGTCTTGCGGTACGCGGTGGTCGCGCCGTGCGGCGGCGCCGAGGCGGACGTGGAGCGGGCCGGGGTGCTCACGGGCGTGGTGTCGCGGCCGGGTGGTGCGCTCGTCGTGGTGGGGCTCGACGGGGAGGAGCGCGAGCTCGACGACACGGTCGTCGTGATCCCGCATCCGGTGCTCCTCGATCCGCGGGGCACCGGCCTGCTCGAGCGGTGGCGAAAGGTGCTCGCCCCGCTCGGCGGGGAGCAGGGGATCGAGCAGCTTGACCGTGTGGTGTACGTGAGGCCGGACTGCTCTCCCGCGCCCGGAACTCGGGGCCCGCGAGACGGGATCTCCGCTTTCCACGGCGCCGTGTACGCCTCCGGTGCGCACGTCGAGCGGGTCGTGCGGTCCTTCGGCGGGCGGCTCGGCGGGGAGCGTGCGGGCTTCTCCTTCGGGCACGGCGGACGGATGTACGGCATGGTGGCCGACCTGCGCCATCAGGGCCCCGCGGCGCCGGTGAGCCTGTACGACTTCCGGTTCACCGAGGCGCGGGGGCGGCAGGGGGCAGGGGCGTACGACGCGGTGCCCCGGCCCGTCTGGTCCGAGGGGATCAGAGCGTTGGCGGCCCTCTACGACGAACGGGAGGCGGCTTCGGGAGCGTCGTCCGCGAGCTTGGCGGTCGGCCCCGACTCCCACTCCGTCTATCAGGCCTTTCTCGTGGCGTGCGCCGACCACGCCACAGCCGGTGCACCGGTGGCCGGCGGCCCCGAGCCCCGGCGGCCGGCCGGCGCGCGCCGACTGCTCGACGCGGGCGCGGTCCTCTCGGGTCCCCCTGCCGGTCAGGACGAGGAGTCACTGACCGCGCGGCGCTACGGCTCGCCGCTGCTGGAGGGCGACGAGCGCTTCGTGCGCATTGTCGTGGCACGCGCCGTCGGGGCGCAGGACGCGGTGGCGCGGTCGCTGGGTCTGGAGCCGGACGCGGGTGACGCCACCCCGGTCGGCAGGGTGCCGCTCCGGCCTCTGGACCTGCTGACCCGGGTCTGCCGTGCGCACCCCGGGCTCGCACGGGAGGCGATGGGACTGCTGGCCCCGTTGCGTGCCTGTGCGAAGACCGCGGGTACGAAGCCGGGCCGGGCCGCGGCGCAACTCCGGGCGAGTCTGCGGAAGCTGACCACGGCTCACCCCGAGCTCCTGCCGTACGCCCTGGACGAAGGAGCGCGCATCGTGGCCGCGGAGGGCAGTGTCGCCATGGCCAGGCCGCTGTACGTCGAGGCACGGACGGCCGAGCGGCGACTGGGTGGCATCGACGAGGACGCTCTGCGGGAGCTCGTCTCGGAGTTCCGCGGGCTCGGGGTCGTCGACGAGAAGCTGCTCGGGCAGTACCGCACGGACCTCGCCGCACGCGCGTCGGAGGGCGACGCGTACGAGAGCTATCGCCGGCTCGTCCTGGAGTGGTGCCGGGCCGAGAGCGAGATCCCGGTGTCGGTCGTCCGCGACGGGGTCACGCACCATCGGCGGCGGGACGTCCCGTCGTCGTTCGCCGTCGAACTCGCGCAGGGGGTGGGCGGCCCGCCGGCCGTCGACGACACGCAGACGGAGATCTTTCATCTGCTGCTGCGCAACGGCGGATTCGCGCGAGCAACGGCGTCCCTCTGGGAGGCGTGGGCCGTGCCGCTGGAGCGGGACCTGGCGGAGCACGCCGACACCGCCGACCACCTGAGGACCCACTTTCCGGAGCCCGGGGGTTCTTCCGCCGCGGCGAAGACGGCGGCCGCGGAAGCGTGGCTCGCACTGATGGCGCGCGTCGGACTGCTGGAGCGGTTCACCGGGACGGCCGAGCCTGTCTCCGTCGCGGCGGCGGAACGGGCGAACGTCTGGCTGACGCGGTTCTTCGGGCGGTACGCGGGCCTGCGTCAGCCCGTCGGCGGCCTGGAACCGGTCGTGGCGTCGGTTGCCGCCCTGATGCGCGCTGCGGGTCAGACCCGTGACCCGCTGGTCGGGCTGAAGACCCGGTCGTTGGGAGGCGACTTCTGGGGCGTCGGGTTCGACCTCGGGCTGCTCGCCCTGATGAAGCGGGTGGGGATGCCGCTCGGGGAGCCGGCGGGCGAGCGGGGCGTCCACGCCCTGCAGTGGATACAGCGGCGAGGAACCACCGGTGTCGAGTCCGTGCTGGCCGACCCCGGTTTCCGGGAGCCGATCCGCGGCGAGCTGACCGGAGCCGTACGGGGAAGCCTGGGGTACACCGTGACACGGCACTGTCTGACGCCGTTTCCGAAGGTGACCAGGCAGGTGGCCGCGTCGGAGCCTTTGCGGGAACTGATGGCCGGGATCCTGGACGAGCGTGCGCGGCGTGTGCGGGTCGGTGGCGCGGGCGGCCTGTTCGCGCTCCAGGATCTGCTGCTTCATGTGGAGCCGTTCGTCGTCGCGGGTGCGGTGAAGCACTTCGACGGGTACGTGCGGGAGGCGTTGGCCGCCGACCCGGCCGTGCTGCTCGCGGAGACCCTGCGCGCCGGCTGCCTCGCCCACCCACACGAGGGCGAGAGCGACGGCGAGAGCGGCAACCGGACCACGGCCTGCGGACTTCGGGAGGTGACCGCCGATCAGGCGCGGCAGCTCCTGGAGGCGACGGACGAGGCCGTCAGGGACCGCCATGCGGAGATGTTCGACGTGGAGCCCGCCACCCGCAGGAGCAGATGTCTCGACTTCCGCCCGGGGAGCGCGTTCGCGCAGGACCTTCTGCCCGGCGTCGAGAAGGCGCTGCCGGGGATCGCGGAGGACTCCTGCCGGTCGCGTGCCCTGGGGGTGGTGCAGGGCGTGCTGTGGTGCGAGAGGTGGCAGGCGACGCTCCGGGGGTTCATGCCCTGACGCCCGCCGACCCCTCCTTCACCGGGCCTCGCCCGTGGAGGACGGGCGCCCGAGCGTCGGGACCATCTCGACCGTCCTGCGCGCGTCCACCGCCAGGGGTGGCGGCAGGGGTGGCGTCCCGTTCGTCCGGGCGCCATTGGCCCGACAAATGACGCCTGCTCCGGCGTGGTTGACGCGCGTCGACCGGGCCGTCAGTCTCGGGGGGACTCTTACCCCTGGGTCACCTCGGATCCGTGAGGCCATGGAGGATCGATGTTCCGACGCCCCCTGCGTTCCCTACCACTCCGCCTGCTCCTATCACTTGTCATGATCATGGCCGCTTCCTTGGGCGGGGTGGTCGCCACCGCCGGCACCGCCCAGGCCGACGGCTGCTACACCTGGTCCCGCACCCTCTCCCAGGGCGCCTCCGGCGCCGATGTCACGGCGCTGCAGATTCGGGTGGCCGGATATCCCGGCTACGGCGGGGTGCTGGCGATCGACGGCGCCTACGGCCCCGGCACGGCGGCCGCCGTCAAGCGCTTCCAGGCCGCCTACGGCTTGGCCGCCGACGGTGTCGCGGGCCCCGCGACGTTCAGCAAGATCTACGCGCTCCAGGACGACGACTGCACCCCCGTCCACTTCTCCTACGCCGAGCTCAACGACTGCAACACCACCTGGGCCGGCGGCGCCGTGAGCGCGGCCACCGCCAAGTCCAACGCCCTGCGCACGATGTGGAAGCTGGAGGCCCTGCGGCACGCCCTCGGTGACCAGAGCATCCGCGTCACCAGCGGATTCCGCAGCCAGGCCTGTAACGACGCGGTCGGCGGCGCCGCCTCCAGCCGTCATCTCTACGGAGACGCGGCCGACCTCGGCGCCGGACCCCACTCGCTGTGTCTGCTGGCCCAGCAGGCCCGTAACCACGGCTTCAACGGGATCCTCGGCCCGGGCTACCCGGGACACAGCGACCACACCCACCTCGACCACCGGTCCAGCCGCTTCTGGTCGGCGTCCGGCTGCGGCATCTGACGACGCGACGGCGTTCCTCGTACGCGGGCACCTGAAGGCCCGACATCGGATCGCGGGACGCCGTCGACCGCTGCCACCCTGCCCGTATGGACAACGCGGAAGTGCTCCTCGTCGGCGGTCGGGCAGGGGTAGGCAGGACGACCGTGGAGGGGAGGTCTCGGCGCTGCGACATCCCATAGTGACGGGGGTTCGTTCCTGGGCCTGGGTCGGGTCGGGTCGGGGGTGTTACGCGCCGAGCGGTGGGCTCGGGGTGCGGTTCCAGGGCATCCGGGACCAGGGAAGGGCGAGTTCGGTCTGGTCGGCGATGTCCTGGGGAGCGAGGCGGGCGAGGGGCGCCGCCTCGCGATGGCGCGCGTAGACGGTGTCGGTGTAGCGGTGGCCGGTGTCGGGGGCGATGAAGAGGACGGTGCGTTCGGGGGCGCGGTCGCGTTCGTGGCGTGCGGCGAGGTAGGCCGCGCCGGTCGACAGGCCGGCGAAGACGGCGTGGCGGCGCAGGAGGTCGACGGCGCCGGAGAGGGCGGCGTCGAACGAGATCCAGTGGAGGGTGTCGTACAGCTCGTGGGACACGTTCCCGAAGGGGATGGAGCTCCCGATGCCCGCGATGATGATCTCGGGGTCGGAGGTGTGCTGGGCGCCGAAGGTGAGGCTGCCGTAGGGCTGGACGCCGACGAGTTCGACGTCGGTCCGGGCGCTGCCTGAACCATGGCGTGACACGTTCCCCGGCACGCCGCCCGAGGCGTCGCGCAGGTAGCGGGTGAGGGCGCCCGTGGAGGCGCCCGAGCCCACTCCGCCCACGACGGTGAGCCGGTCCGTGCCCGTCTCCTCGCGGATGCGGTCGGCGATACCGCGGTAGCCGAGGTAGTGGATGTCGTCGTGGTACTGCCGCATCCAGTGGTACTCGGGGTGTGCGGCGAGGATCTCGTGGATCCGTTCGACGCGTCGCTTCTGGTCGAGTTTGAGGTCGTCGCAGGGTTCCATCTGTTCGAGCGTGGCGCCGAGTACGGCGAGCTGGGTGCGCAGCGTCTTGTCGACGGTCGTGGAGCCCACGACGTGGCAGTGCATGCCGTGCCGGTGACAGGCCAGGGCGAGGGCGTACGCGTAGATCCCGCTGGAGCTGTCGAGGAGCGTGTCCCCGCGGCGTACGGCTCCGGTGTCGAGGAGGTGGCGTACGGCGGCGAGCGCGGAGACCACCTTCATCGTCTCAAAGCGCAGGCAGACGAGACCGTCGTCGAGACGTATCAGGTCGGGCCGGCCGATCGCCTCGGCGACGTGCTGGTCCATCGAGCGACTCCTTGGTGGTGAACGTGCGGGTGGTGGGGATGCCGTGGGTGCGGAGGGCGTGGCGGCAGGCGCGTACGCGATGACGCGGGTCCCCGGGTGCGGCCGGGTCGAACAGGACGCCTGCCACGGCTCCGCTGTGCGCGATCTGCACACCCGCCGCTCCGGTGCGCCGGGCGATCGCGGTCAGCGCGTCGAACTCCGGGTGTCTCAGTGCCTGTTGTCCGCGTCGTGCGCTGGCCGTGGCGACCTTTCCCAGGAGGGGCACGTCGCCCGTGGCGATCGCACGGCGCAGGAGGGTGCGCAGCCGCTCGTACTCCTGGACGTCGGCGTCGGTGGCCTCCCGTACGGGCAGGGCGAGCGTGTCGACGGGCGCTCCCCCGCCGAGGACGCAGCCCACGACGAGCAGGGGCGGGAGGGCCGGACCCAGGACTTCCAGGATCCGGCCCTCCCGCTGGGCGAAGAGGACCGGGCGGGCGTCGAGCATCAGCGGATCGCTGGCCCGTTCCGCGCGGACGGCGAGGCGGGCGACGGCGTCGGGGGCGAGGCGAAGCCCGTACGAGTCGGCGACCGCGCGCACCGTCGCGATCACGTCACTGGTGGAGCTGCCCATGCCCAGGCCCACCGGCACGTCGCCGGTGAGCCGCAACTGCCCGCCGCTGGGCGGCAGTCCGGTCTGTCGCGCGCATTCCGTCACCGCGAGGCCCGCGGCGCGTGCGGCTTTCCCGCGGTCTGCGGGGACGACCGTGAGCGCCTCGGGGGGTGTGCCGGGCCGGCGGACGAAGTCGGCCCTGCTGTCGGGGCCGGTCAGGGGGAGGGTGACGAGGCCCGCGCACCTGCGTCCGTCGGCGTCGAGGAAGACGCCCTGGAGGAGTTCGCCGTGGTGGCAGGGGGCGTGGCCGGTGCCGGTGGCGAGGGGTTCGGAGGCCGGAACGGTTTCGGTCGCGGCGCCGAGCGTGGCCGGGTGGGTGGCCGGTGGGGCGGGAGCCCGGTGCGTGGCGGGTGTCATGCGCAGTCCACCGTGCGGTACCGGTACAGGACGGTCTCCTCGGCGCTGAACTGGGAGAAGGGGAACGGCTCCGCCGACAGGGCGGTCACTCCCGAGCCGAGGAAGGCCCGGGCGACGGCGCTGCCGCTCTGCGCGTACACGATCAGCGGGATGCCGCGGTGGCGGCAGCGCTCCAGGATCGCGTCGAAGGAGCCGTTGCTCAGGGTCATTCCCGTGGCGACGACCGCGTCGGCCCGGTCGAGCACCTCGTGCATGTCGTCGGTGACGGGGTCGCCCCACTGGGTCGCCTTGAGGTTGAAGTCGCAGGGAAGGGGTTCGCCGCCGCGCTCGCGGATCGCCGCCACCAGCGGGTTGACCACACCGATGAGGCCCACCTTCGCGCCCTCCTCGATGTCGAGCAGCCCGGCGATGGCCGCGTCGCGGGCCGTCGCGCGGGTCTCCGGCGTGCCGCTCGGGAGGGTGACCGGTTCGGCGTCCCCTTCTTCGGCGGCTTCCCGGTGCGGTCGGGTGTGGGCGAGGTAGGCGTCGAGGGCGGCGATCCGGAGGGGTCGCGGGGCGTCGCGGAGCAGGACGTCGAGCGGCGTACCGGAGTAGTCGCGGCAGATCGCCGGGGTGAGTTCGCCGGCCTCGAACGCACAGCCGCCGAAGGTGCCGCCGACGCGGACCAGGACGTACTGGTTGAGGTAGGTGGTGTCTCCGCCGGCCAGGCGGGTTCCGTGGTGGATCCAGAACACGCTGGTCGCGACGAGTTCGGCGGGGAGCGGTCCGTGTTCGCCGGCCAGGGCGGCCTCGATGAGCCTGTCGACGGAGTGGGACAGCGAGACGGGGGCGGTGGCAGGCGCGGGGGCAGGGCGAGGGGTAGGCAGAGCGGCGACGGGCTGGGGCTCGGTGCGCGTGGGAGTGGAAGCGGACGTGGGGGTGGTCAAGGTCGTGTCCTCTCAGAGGGTGGGTCGGGGCGCGGGAAGGGGTGTGCCGAGGGGGCGGCGGTAGCTGACGGTCGGGTGCCCCAGGGCGTCGGTGGTGAGTTCGGCGTCGACCTCGAAGACCTCGGCGAGTCGATCGGCCGTCAGGACGGACTCGGGAGTGCCGGCCGCGATCAGCCGGCCGTGGTGCAGCAGCAGGAGCCGGTCGCAGTACCGGGCAGCGAGCGACAGATCGTGCAGGGCGACCAGGACGGTCCGGTCGGTGCCGGTCAGGAGTTCCATCAGTTCGAGCTGGTGTTTGACGTCGAGGTGGTTGGTGGGTTCGTCGAGCAGCAGCGCGTACGGCTGCTGGGCCAGCGCGCGGGCGATGTGGGCGCGCTGGCGCTCGCCGCCCGACAGGGCCTTCCAGGAGCGTCCGGCGAGCGCGGTGAGGCCGACGACCTCCAGGGCGGCGGCGATCACCGCCCGGTCGGTGGCGTCCGCACCGCGCCAGCGGTCCCGGAACGGGGTGCGGCCGAGACCGACGACGTCGGCGACCCGGAGATCGCTGTCGGCCCCCGAGTCCTGCGCGACGAAGGCGACATGGCGGGCGATCCTGCGCGCGCTCCACTCCCCCACCGATGTGCCGTCGTACTGGACCGAGCCCGCGTCGGGGGCCCGGAGCCCGGCCAGGCAGCGCAGCAGGGAGGACTTGCCGGAGCCGTTCGGGCCGAGGAGGCCGACGGTCTCGCCGGGGGCGATGTTCGCGCTGACCTCCCGTACCACCGGTGTGCCGGCCACCGACCAGCTCAGGTTCTCGGCGGTGATCCTCACAGTTCACCCCTCCTGCGCAGGACGAGGAGGAAGAGCGGTACGCCGAGGAGTGCGGTGATGACGCCGACGGGGACCTCGCGGGGTGCGAAGGCGATCCGTGCGAGCGCGTCCGTCCACACGAGGAACACCGCGCCGGCGA
The DNA here is from genome assembly GCF_044752965.1 of Streptomyces sp. NPDC088553. NCBI lineage: Bacteria > Bacillati > Actinomycetota > Actinomycetes > Kitasatosporales > Streptomycetaceae > Streptomyces > Streptomyces sp. NPDC088553. The sequence goes on from NZ_JBIVMG010000002.1 coordinate 214,048, forward strand.
GTGCCGCGTACGGCAACAGCACCCGGTGCAGCGGCCCGACGAGGAACCGCACCCCGTGGGGCACGATCAGCCCGACGAAACCGATGGCGCCGACGGTGGCCACGGCGACCGCGGTCAGCGCGGCCGTCACCACGAGCAGCAGCATCCTGGTGTGCCGCACCCCGATGCCGAGGGAGGCGGCGGTGTCGGTGCCGAAGGCGAGCCCGTCGAGGGCGCTGGAGCACAGCCACGCCACGGTCAGGCCCAGCGGGGTGACGATCGCGCAGACCACGACGGTGTTCCAGCGGGCCGGTGCCATCGATCCCAGCAGCCAGTGCGTCACGGCCCGCGTCGTGTCCGCGTCCGCCGACGCCATCAGGATCAGCGAGGTCATCGCGGTGAGCAGCTGTCCGACGACCACGCCGGTGAGGACGATACGGACGGAGTCGAGGCCGGTGCGCCGCAACAGGAGGAGCAGCAGCGCGAAGGAGAGCAGCGCGCCGACGAGCGCGCCGCCGGTGACCCCTAGCGTGCTCGCGCCGATCCCGAGGACGACGACGGCGACGGCTCCGGTCGACGCGCCGGAGGAGACGCCGAGCAGGTAGGGGTCGGCGAGCGCGTTACGGGTGACCGCCTGGAGCACCGTGCCGCACACGGCGAGCGAGGCGCCCACGAGCGCGGCCATCAGGACGCGCGGCAGCCGCAGGTCCCAGATGAGCGAGTCCACCAGCGGGGGCAGCGGCTCGACGTCCAGGCCGAGGTGGGTGGCGAGGGCGCGGGCCAGGTCGGTCCAGCCGGTGTCGGCGGTGCCGATGCGGACGGCCGCGCCGATCGAGCCCACGAGGGTGACCGTGGACAGGAGCAGGAGGAGGGGGCGCGCGCCTCCACCAGGGCCCGCGCCTTTTCCAGGGCGCGCACCTCCTCCAGGGCCGAGGCCTCCAGGGCGAGAGCCTCCGGTGGGGGAGGCTGTGGCCTGGCCAGGCCTCCAGGTTGGGCCGCCCGGTACCGACAGGACCGGCGTCGGATGCCCGGAACCGGCGGTCTCCGCCGTACGGCCGCTTCCGCGGGCCGTCGGGAGCAGGAGGTCGGCCGGGCTCGTTCCGGCGGGCGGATCAGCGGGCATGTCCGAGGTCCTTCATGCCCTGGGCGAGCAGTCCGAGGGCGTGTACGGAGCGGACCGAGGGGTCGAGTTCGATGCCCGGCACTTCGAGGATCCTGTTGTCGCGGACGGCCGCCAGCCGTGAGATCACCGGGTGTGCCGTCATCGTGGCCCGCTTCTCGGCGGCGCTGTCGCCGGGGCGGCCCCGCTCGGACAGGTCGCCGATCACGATGAAGTCAGGGTCGCGCCGGGCGACTTCCTCCCAGGAGACCTCGGGCCAGTCCTCCTGGACGTCGTCGAAGGCGTTCTTGGCGCCGACGATCCGGCTCATCTCGCTGGGCAGGCCGGTCCTGCCCGCCACGTACGGCATGCCGTTGAAGACGGAGTAGAGGTAGACGACGGTAGGCCGGTCCGCGTCCCGCGGCACCTTCGAGGCGTTCGCTCCCGCCCGGGCGACCGCGGCGCGCTGGTCCGCCGCGAGCTTGCCCGCGCGTTCCTCGGCGCCGAAGAGCTTGCCCAGGTTCTCGTAGTCGGAGAAGAGCAGCTCGAAGGGGGTCCGGCCGGGCGGGTTGTGCTGCGGGCAGTCCACGGCGCTGACGAAGGTGGGGACCTTCAGGGCGTCCAGTTCCTCGCGGGTGCCGGCGCGGTCCTTGGTGTAGAGGTCGGCGGAGCCCGCGACGACGAAATCGGGTGTGGCGGCGCGCAGTTGCTCGCCGGTGGCGATCTTCGGGGCGATGACGGGGATCTTCGCGTACGCGGCTTCGTACGGAGCGGGGATCTTGGTCTTGAGGTTGGCCGTGCCGGCCATCCGGTCCTGCAGCCCGAGTTCGAGCAGGGTCTCGGTCGAGCTCTGGTCCAGGGCGACGGTCCGCCGCGGCGGCCCGGCGAGGGACACCTGGCGGCCGCAGCTGGTGACGGAGGCCGACTGCCCCGCGCCGGGCGCGGCGGCGGGCTCGGTGTCCGCCGCGGACCCACCGCCGCCCGCGGTGGAGCAGCCGGCGGTGGCGAGGGCGAGGGTCAGGGCGATGCCGAGACGGACGGGGTGGCGCATGGGTTCTCCGGTCTGGGAGGGGCGGGCATGGGTGTTGTCGTGCACCGGGCAGGAGTGCCGCGTTCGAAGGGTACTGTAATGGCAATCATTTTCATTAACGACCCCGGGGGCGGTTCGCCGAACCGCTCCCCCACCTCCGAGGAGCACCACACCGTGGCCACCACACCCGCGCCCACAGCGTCCAAGTCCCTTGCCCCGCCCCGCCGTTCGATCCTGCGTGACCCCGCATTCCTGCGTCTGTGGGCGGGCACCACCGCATCCGGCCTCGGGACCTGGGCCCTGCCGTTCGTGCTCGGGCTCGCCGTACTGCACCGCGACCTCGGCGCCGCGGGACTCGGTCTTGTCCTCGCCGCCCGCACCGCCGGATTCCTCGCCGCCGTCACCGTCGGCGGCGTGCTGGCCGACCGGCACTCCCGCCGCGCGGTCGTCCTCTGGTCCACGCTCGCCGCGGCGGCCGCCGCACCCCTGCTCGCCGCGGGTCTCGGCCGGTCGCTCGTGCTGATGACGTTCGCCGCGGCCCTCGCCGGCGCCGGGCAGGGCGCCTGCCGGCCGGCGTTCCAGGCCCTCACGGCGGAGACCGTCGAACCGGGGCGACGCCAGCAGGCCAACGCCGCCATGACCATGGCCGTACGCGGCTCCACACTCGCCGGACCCACGCTGACCGCGCTGCTCGCCGCCTTCCTCGACGTCCGCACGCTGCTGCTCGGCATCGGAGTCCTGTGGCTGGTCGCCGCGCTCGCCCCGAGCAAGGGCGGCGCCGTCGCCGCGAGGACGGAGACGGGTCCGGGCACGAAGCCCGGCGCTCAGCGGGGCTCGACAGACAAGGCGAGGGGCACGGAGGTGACGTCGGCGGAGGCCACGACGGCGGCGGCGCCGGAGGCCACGGAGACGACCGCGGAATCCGTCCCGGGTCCGTCCTCGCGCGCCGGGTTCCGCGCCGAATTCCTGGAGGGCATACGGGAGGCACGCCGCCACCCGTGGTTCCTCGCCGGACTCGCCGCCCTCGTCGCCGTCATCGCGCTCGGCTACTCGGCCACCAGCGTCGCGCTGCCGCTGATCAGCCGGGACCGCTACGGCACCGAGTGGGTTCTCGCCGCGGCGATGACCGCGTACACCGTGGGCGCCCTCGCCGGGGCCCTCGTCATCGCACGCCTGCGGCCCCGCTCCCAGGGCTGGGCCGCGTTCGCCGGGCTCGGTGCGTACGGTGTCGCGCCGTTGAGTCTGATGCTACCCGTGCACCCGGTCGTGGTCGTCGCGGCGTACGCCGTCGCCGGGGTCGGCATCGAGCTGTTCAACGTGCCCTGGTTCACCGCCACGCAGCGGGAGGTCGCGCCGGACAAGCTGGCCCGCGTCTCGTCACTGGACTTCCTGGTGTCCTACGGCCTCGCACCCGTCGGCCTCGCCCTGATCGCACCCGCCATCGACCGCTTCGGCGTCACCCCGGTCCTCGCCGTGTGCGCCGCCGCGTGCTTCCTCGTACCGGCGGCCGCGGCGCTCGTACCCACGGCCCGCCATTTCGCACGAACGGCCCCGACGGAGGCTCGGACCGACTGATCGGCCGTCCGGCCGACCCGGGAGTCGCGGACACGACGCACACGACCGACGCCGACGCCCCCTCCTGGGGGGCGTCTTGGCGCGGTGTCGGCCGCGTGCTCAGGCAAGGGCGGTGACCAGCAGGGCGAAGGCGCCGATGATGACGGCGACGCGGACGTAGTGGTAGCGGTTCCAGCGCTGCAGCTGCTCCTTCCAGTCGGCGGGCCGGTTGTCGGGGGTCCAGGTCTTGTTCCGGTTGTTGATCGGGACGAGCAGCAGGATCGACATGACCACGCTGAGGATCAGCAGTCCGCCGGCGGTGACGACGAGTCCGGCGCCGTGGTGGTGCCGGCCGGCGACGGCCCAGATCGCGACGAGGACGAGCGAGCCTATGTACCAGACCGGCATCAGGGCGCCGAGCATCCGGCCGCCGTGGGCGTGGCCGAGCTGGCCGCTGTCCTCGGGAAGCGCGTCCAGGATCCGGTTCATGATGAAGGCGACGGAGAACTCCACCCCCACCATCAGGCCGACGACCACGGTGGTGACGACCTCAAGTGCGTTGAGCATGACTGCCCCTCCTGGGATCTAGCGTTGCTAGCTGTTGAGGCAACGCTAGTACTACTGCCGCTCGAATGTCTAGCAGTGCTAGAATTTCTTCATGTCGGTACAACAACGCAAAGAACGCGAACGGGCGGACCGCGAACGTCTCATCGTGGCGACGGCCCGCGAACTCGCCGAGCAGCAGGGCTGGGACGCCGTCACCACCCGCCGGCTCGCCGAGCGCATCGAGTACAGCCAGCCCGTCCTCTACAGCCATTTCCGCGGCAAGCGCGAGATCATCGGCGCCGTCGCCCTCCAGGGCGCCACCGAGATGGCCGCGGCGCTGCGGGCCGCGACCTCCGCCGCGGACGGCCCCCGCACCCGCGTCGCCGCGCTCGCCCACGCCTACCTCGACTTCGCCCGGCTCAACCCGGCGGTCTACGACGCCATGTTCCAGCTCGACGGCGGCCTGGCGTTCGCCCACGAGGACACCCCGAAGCCACTCAAGGACGCCTTCGCCGCCCTCCTGGAAACCCTCGGCGAGGTCGCCGGGGACGGCGTCCACCCGGGGCTGTTCACCGAGGTGTTCTGGGCGGCGCTGCACGGGCTGGCCACTCTGACAAGGGCGGGGCGCCTGCCACCGGAGCACACCGAATGGAGGGTGGAACTCCTGGTGGATCGGCTCGCGATCGTCTGACACACCGTCCCGGTGGGCACACAGCCGGGGCGTTGGGACACCCTGCCCGCGGCATCGCGTCCGGGAAAGCAGCCGCCCGCCTCCCGGCCGGACCGCCGCGGCGGTCGGGTGGGAAGCGGGCGGAGGGAGGGGCGTCGCCTTCGGGGCACGCCGGGCAGCCGTCATGCCGGGCAGCCGTGGCGCCGGACAGCCATGGTGCCGCCAGGTCGGCTCCGGTTCAGGCGGGCAGCGGCCGCCCGTTCGGGGCGGTCTCGGCGAGCAGGCGCTTCGCGGCCGTCGTCGCGCCGTCGGTGTCGATCGTCGCCGCCACGATCCGGGACCGCGCACGCGTCGCCGTGGACAGGGCCGTTTCGAGGCCCGCGACGAGGGACGCGACGGTCGGGGTCGGGCCGTCGTGGGCCACGCCTATGCCGAGGTCGACCACCCGACCCGCCCAGTACGGCTGGTCCGCGCCCTGGGGCACCACCATCTGAGGCGTGCCCGTCCGCGCTGCCATCGTCGTGGTGCCCGCGCTGCCGTGGTGGACGACGGCGGCCACCCTGGTGAACAGCGCCTGCTGGTTGACCTCGCCGACGGCGAAGCAGTCGTCCCCGTCGTCGATCAGGTCCAGGCCGGCCCAGCCGTGGGCGACGACCACACGGCGCTCCTGGGCCCGGATCGCCTCGACGGCCACCCGGGCCATGTTCTTCGAGGCGTCGGCGCCCATCGGCGTACTGCCGAAGCCCACGTACACCGGCGGGGCTCCGGCGTCCAGGAACTCCCCGAGGCCGGGCGGAAGCGGGCGGTCGTCCGGCCGTATCCACGCGCCGGTCTGCACGACATCGAGGCCCGACTCCTCAGGCCACGGGCTCAGGACGGGGTCCGTCGCCAGCCACGGCCGGTCGGTGAAGGCGTAGTCGCGGACGTCGTCCACCGGCGGCAGGCCGATGGCCGCCCGGTGTCCGTTGATCTCCGCGCCGAACATCTCGTTCGCGTTCCTGGCGTCCCTCTCCCAGAGTTCGCGGTTGTCCGTCACCCCCGGCGGCATCGGCCGACCCCGCCGCGCGGGCGGCGGCTGGTGCGGGGAGGGCAGGATGATCGGCTGATGGCTCGCGTGCACGTAGCGGATGCCCAGCTTCTCCGCGACCGACCGCGCGCCGGCCGTCACCGGCAGCGGACCCGTCGCCACGATCGCGTCGCATCCCTCGGCCGTCGCGGCGACCGTGCCGAACTGGGCGGCGATCAGCTCCGCGGCCCGCTGCGCCAGGCCCGCCGTCGACCCCGGTTCCACCGAGGCCACCAGGGGACGCACCGGCCGGCCCACCGGCACCGGCGACACTCCGATGCCGGCGAAGAGGTCCACGAACTCCTCGTCCGGGGGTGCGCACACCCGGACCTCCGCGCCGAGTTCCCGCAGCCGGACCGCGAGTCCCACCATCGGTTCGACGCTCCCGCGTCCTCCGTACGTCGACAGCACCACACGCATCCCGCAGCTCCCTCTTCCGTCTCTCCGTCAGCACGCCCTGGCAAGTGGTCGGTGATTCCGCGGCATGCCGCCGGCCTTGCCACACGTCCCCCGCCCACCACTCAGTGGATCATGAGCGGTCGGGGATCCACGAGCCGTGGATCCCCGCGGTGACCCGGCGGGGCAGATGGACCGTCGCGATCCGGTCCAGGCCCGAGGCGTCCATGACCAGGAGCTGCGAGGCGTCCTGCTTCAGGTCGGAGACCACCGTGAGCAGGTAGCCGTCGTCCTCCCGGGTGGCCCCCGCGGCCGGCACGAAGACCGCCTCGCTCGGCAGCCGCGCGTCGCCGACCTCGTGGACGCTCCGGGCACCCGTCGTACGGTCGTACTTGACGATCCCGTATCCGCCGAGGCCGTTCCGGTCGGGGAAGGACACCGCGTACTGGTAGCGGTGCTCCGCGCCGAGGAAGTCCTCGTTGAGGGTGGGGAACTCCACCGCCAGGTCGTCGATGATCTGCTCGCCGACTCTGCCGGCCGTCAGGTCGATCACCCAACGCCGCGTGTAGGAGCGCGTGTTGGGCTCCGTGCCGCGCCCGGGGGCGCCGACCCACCAGTTCCAGGAGAGCCGGAATCCCTCGCGGTCGACGGTGGGACCCTCCAGGACGATACGGCCCCTGTCGTCCTCGTAGGCGTTGGCGGCGTGCAGCATGCTGCCGGGCTCGATGGGGAACCAGCGGATGTGGGCCGTGCCGTCCGCGCCCCTCGGCATGACGCCGATCCGGGCGGGCTGGGCGTCGTTCCAGGCGTAGGGGATGCCGGAGTGCTCGCCCGGGTCGAAGGACACCGTCCCCTCGACGAAGACGACGTGGTGGCGGGTGAGGGCGAAGTCGTGCTTGAGGGAGGCGGTGGCCCCGGGGACCTCGACGGCGTGAGTGAGCGTGCCCGTCGGGTCGGCGACGTAGTACATGAGGTACGGAGGGAAGGGCGAGGAGCCGAAGAAGTGGAGCTCCCCCGTGACCGGGTCGGTCTTGGGGTGTGCGGTCATCGCGCCGCGCAGCTCGCCCCCGAAGTCGTAGGCGCCGACGGTGTCCAGATCCCGGGTCAGCTCGAAGGGGACGTTGGCCTCGCACAGGGCGAGGAGTCGTCCGCCGTGCTCGATGACGTGCGTACCCGCGGTGCTGGCTGTCAGGTCGGGACCCGTCTCGGTCATGTACGGGGCGCCCTCCAGTGCGGGAGTGTGCACCCAGCGGTTGCGGTACCACTCCGCCCGGCCGTCCCGGAGCCGGATCCCGTGGACCATGCCGCTGCCCTTGAACCAGTGGGTGGGTGTGACGCCGGGCTTCGGGTTGTGGCTGTTGCGGACCAGCCGGCCGGAGAGCTCCGGGGGCAGGCTGCCCTCGACGGTCAGCCCGGTCGCGGTGATCTCGTCGACGGCGGGCGTGTAGTGGCCGGTCAGGAAGGGCTTGCTGGTCATGGCTGGAACCTCGCTTCTCGGTGTGTCCGGTCTTGTCTCGACGTGCCTGCGTGCGGACGTGCGGTGGGTCGGGGTGCGGGGAGCGGCGGGGTCGTGCGGGCCTCAGATGTCGCTTTCCGCGCGGTCCTTCAGGCAGGTCAGCCAGCTCCGCAGGGAATGGTCGAGGGCGTGGCCGAGTTCCTCGGTCGCGGCGTCGACGGGCGCACCGCTCCAGGACTCCTCGGTACGGACGGTGACCCGGTCGCCGGTCCGCTCGAAGGTCCACACGTGGATGCCGGTGATGCCGTCGGCGGGACCGCCCCACACGATCCGCTCGCCGGGGACGAGTTCGGTGACCGTGGAGGTGATGTCCAGGCCGTGGGTCTTCCAGGTGAAGGAAGTGCCGGTCTCCAGTGGGCCGTCGAGGGTGGCCTCGTCGACGTCCGCGTTCCAGGCCGCCCAGGCGTCGATGTCCGTGTGGAGCTGCCACACCCTCTCGATCGGGGCGTCGATCACGGTGGACAGGCGGACGACGACGGGGGCGTTCTCGTCGATGGTGCGCATGGTGGGTCTTCCTTCTCTCGTGATGGGTCGTACGGGGGGAACGGGGTTGCCGGTGGGCGGCGGGGCCGCTGCGGGCGTCAGGACGTGTGCGTCAGAGGGACGGGAAGCGGGCGGCGGCTCGCCCGGCGGGCGAGGATCAGGGCCAGGGTCGCTGTGACGACGAGGACCGCGGCCGAGATGCCGAAGGCGGTGCGGTAGCCGGCGGTGAGTGCCTCCACGTGAGGTCGGCCACCGTTCTCCGCGTGGGCCGTGACGGAGCCGGCCGCGGTGGTCAGGACGGCGAGGCCGACGGCTCCGCCCATCTGGCGTGTGGTGTTGACCAGGCCCCCGGCCAGGCCCGCGTCGGTGCGGGGGACTCCCTCGACGGACAGGGCGGTGAGCTGGACGAAGGCGATGCTCAGGCCGAGCCCGATCAGCAGGATCGGGCCGAGGACGTCGGCGGCGTAGCTGCCGTCGGCGCTGATCCGTGCGAGCCACAGCAGCCCGCCGGCCTCGACGAGCAGGGCCGCCGTCACGGTCGCCGTGGGTCCGGTCCGCCGGGCGATCCGCGGCGCCAGGGCCGAACCGAGCATGATCGCCCCGGCCAGCGGAAGCTGACCAAGTCCCGTGACCAGGGGGCTGGATCCGAGCACCTGCTGCTGGTGGAGCGGCAGGAAGAAGAACAGGGCGATCCACACCGACCCGAGCAGTGCCATGAGCGCGTTCCCGGCGCCGACCCTGGCTTCGGTGAACAGTCGTGGCGGCAGGAGGGGGTGGGGATGCCGTCGCTCGATCAGGGCGAAGACGAGGAGGAGTACGGCGGCGAGGGCCAGGGCTCCGAGGACCTGGGCGTCCGCCCAGCCGGAACGGCGGGCGCCGGTCAGTCCCCAGACCAGGGCGGTGAGGGCGAGCGTCACGCTCGCGGCGCCCGGCAGATCGAACCGGTCTCGCCTCGGCGGCTCGCCGTCGGACGGGGACACCGCGGGCACGGCGACCGCCACGCCGCCCAGGACCAGCCACGTCCCCCCGGCCACCGCGTGGAAGATCCACGGCCAGCCCCACGCCTGTGTCAGGGCACCGCCCAGGAGGACACCGGCCGCGCCTCCCGCTCCGGAGACAGCGCCCCAGACCCCCAGCGCCCTCCCCCGCCCCGGACCGGGTGGGAACAGTTCCATCAGGAGCGCGAGCGCCGCCGGGGCGACGGCCGCCGCCCCGAGGCCCTGCACGGCGCGAGCGGCGATCAGCAGCTCCGGTGTGCCGGCGAGTCCGGCCGCCAGTGATGCCGCGCCGAAGAGCCCGAGTCCCGCGAGCAGGACCCGCCGACCGCCCAGGAGGTCCGCGGCGCGGCCGCCGGCCAGGAGCAGCGCCCCGAAGGCGAGACCGTAGGCGTTGACGACCCAGGTCGTCCCGCTGTCCGACAGGCCGACTCCGGCCCGGATCTGAGGCAGGGCCACGTTCACGATCGACGTGGCGAGCATGACGGTGAACTGCGCTCCCGCCAGTGCTGCGAGCGCGGCCCGGGGGTGGCGGGTGATGGTTCCGGGATGCTTCCGCACGACACGCTCCAGCCTCATGTGTGGTCAACCACTCACATCTGTGCCCGAAAAAACAGGCGGGGCCGCCACACCCCGCCAACCGCTCCCCACCCGCCGAAGCGGGCTCGCGCGCCCGCCGAAGCGCGCCCGGGGTCAGTAGTGCCTGATCCCCGCCGACAGCGTCCGGCTCCAGGGGGCGTCCACCTCGCTTGCCCCCATCGACACGATCAGATGACAGAGCGTCCCCAGCGCGAAGAACTCCTGGACCTGCCGCTCGTTGCCGCCGGAGGCGCCGCGTACGTACTCCACGAGCCGGGCGTAGCCCTGCCGCACGGCCTCGCGTACGGCCGGCTCGGACGTCGCGGCCGCCTGCGCCTGGAGCTGCACGAGCATCAGGTCGCTATCGCCCTCGCTGCCACTGATCAGCCTGGCGTACGAGTCCCCCATGGCCGACAGGACGACCTCCGGAGTGCTGCCCCGCGCCTCTGCCGCAGCCCGTTCCAGGCTGGCCCGCACCTGGACGAAGCTGTGCTCCACGACGGCGACGAACAGCGACTCCTTGTTCGGGAAGAGCCGGTAGACGTACGCCTGGGAGATGCCGGCGGCCTTGGCGACCTCGGTCGTCGTGGTGCCGAAGTAACCGCGGGCGGCGAAGGCGCCGATGGCAGTACGCAGCACCGTCGCGCGGCGCTCCTCGGCGGTGGACAACTGGCGGGGACGCTCTGACTTCATGTGAGTACTTAACCACTCACACTTTGTCGGCGTCAAGCGCCGCCACGTCGCTCACCCCCCGTCGGCAAGCCCGCCGGCCCACCTCTCTTCACCGAACCGCACCCGCACCGTCAGCCCGCCGCCCTCCGCGTTCGGGAACGCCTCAGTCGTCGCGCCGTGGGCCCGGGCGATCGACTCGACGATCGAGAGGCCGAGGCCCGCGCCCTCGCCGGGGGCGTGGGTGCGTTCCGTCAGGCGACGGAAGGGCTCGAAGAGCAGCGGGACCGTCTCGGGCGGGACCTCGGGTCCGGTGTTCGACACCTCGATGCCTCCCGGGCCCGTACGGACCTCGACCCGGCCGCCGCGGACGTTGTGGCGCACGCCGTTCACGACCAGGTTGTGCACCAGGCGGTCGAGGAGCACCGCATCGCCGTCGACCGTCAGGGGCAGGGCCCGGACCGACACCGTCACCTCGTGTTCCGCGGCCTCCGCCGCCAGGGCGTCCGCCGCCTGGCGGGCCACCTCGTGCACGGCCACCGGACGCCGCTCCCGGAGGCCCTGGTCGGACGCGGCGAGCAGCAGCAGGCCCTCGATCATCCGTTCGCTGTCGTCCGCGACCTCGATCAGCTTCGCCCGGATGCGGGCGACGCGCTCCGGCGAGGGTTCGCCCGCGAGCCCGATCTCGGCGGCCGCGCGCTGCACGGCCACCGGCGTGCGCAGCTCGTGGGCGGCGTTCGCCGCGAACCGCTGCTGGGCGGAGACCAGCCCCTCCATCCGGCCCAGCATCCCGTCGAAGGTGTCGGCGAGCCGCTTCAGTTCGCCCGGCGGCCCGTCGAGCGCGATCCTCTCGTGCAGGTTCTCGCCCGACAGTCGGCGGGCCGTCTCCGTGATCACGGCCACCGGCCGGAGCACCCGGCCGGCCATCCACCACGCGAGCACGACGGAGAGCACCGCGTACACGAGGAGCACGATCAACGACACCGTCAGAAGACGCTCCAGCGCGGCCGACTCCGCCGCGCCGCTCACCGAACGCGTGATCGCGAGCACCTCGCTGGGGAGGCGCGTGGCGCCGCTCGGGGCCGGGCTGGCGGGTACCGGGCTCAACGGTTGGACACTGGCCGGAAACGGGCTGGCGGGAGCGGCGCTGGTGAGCGCGGACGGATACGGGCTCGGCAGCTCCTCCAGCCGTTGCGCCGGTACGGTCCCGGTGACGGCCAGGCTGATCGACGAGTACAGGCCCTCCTTGACGAGGAAGTACACGACCCCCGTCAGCAGGGCGCCCGCGAGCAGCAGAAGCCCGCCGTACAGGGCGGTCAGCCGGGCCCGCTCCCCCGTCATGACCTGCTTCCTGACCCGCTTCACGGCCCGCTTCATGACCTTCTTCACGACCCGATCCGGTAGCCCGAGCCCGGGACCGTCTCCACGACCGGCGGCTCGCCGAGCTTCGCGCGGAGTTTGCTCAGCGTGACCCGTACCGCGTTCGTGCGGTAGCTGGTGTGCTCCTCCCAGACCTGCTCGATCAGGTCCTCGCCACTGACCACCGCGCCCTCGGCCCGCAGCAGGGCCTCCAGGACGGCGAACTCCTTCCGCGAGAGCTGCAGATGGCGGCCGTCCCGGCTGGCCTGGCGGCGGGCGGTGTCCAGGGCGATCCCGGCCCGCTCCAGTACGGGCGGCAGGGCGGGCCGGGCACGCCGGCCGAGCGCCAGGACACGGGCGAGCAGCTCGTCGTAGGCGAAGGGCTTGGCCAGGTAGTCGTCGGCGCCGAGGCCGAGGCCCTCGACCCGGTCCCGGACCGTGCCCGCCGCCGTCAGCATCAGCACCCGGGTCATCAGCCGCTGTTCGACCACGCGGCGGCAGACGTCGTCGCCGTGCATCCCGGGCAGGTCCCGGTCCAGGACGAGCACGTCGTACTCCCCCAGCTGCAGTTTCCGCAGTGCTTCGAGGCCGTCGGCCGCGATGTCCACGGCGAGCGCGTCACGGCGCAGCCCCTCGGCGATCATCTCGGCGAGAAACGCCTCGTCCTCCACCACCAGTACGCGCATGCCTCCTGTGTATCCGAAGGCGACCTTTCGCCGGTGTAAACAAAACCGCTGAGGGAAACGAAACACCCCTTCGCGGCACGCTCCACGCCATGACGATTCGACGGATCATCCGGGCCGCCGCCGCCACCTCGCTGGCCGCCGCCCTCACCCTGCTCGCCACCGCCTGCTCGGGATCGGACTCGGACTCGGCCGGCTCAGGGAGCGGGAAGGACGGCGGGAGTGTGAGCGACGAGGGGGAGAAGGCCGACCAGGCCTTCGAGCACCGCAAGTGCCTGCGCGAGCAGGGTCTCGACGTGCCCGAGCCGAAGCCGGGCGAGCAGGGCGTCGGGCTCACCATCGGCGGTGACGGCATGTCGAAGGAGAAGATGGAGAAGGCGTTCAAGGCCTGCCAGGACAAGGCCGGCGGCGCCGGTTTCGGCAAGGAGCCGACGCAGGCCGACAAGGACAAGGCGCTCGCATACGCGAAGTGCATGCGGCAGAACGGCTTCAACATGCCCGACCCCAAGTTCGACGGCGGCGCCCAGGCGGCCATGCCGATACCGCAGGGCGCGGAGAAGCAGAAGTTCGACAAGGCCGCCAAGGCGTGCGAGAGCGTGGCCCGATGAGCGGCCGCGAGCGGCCGCTGGCCCGGCGCCGGCTGGTGCTCGCCCTCGCGGCGATCGTCGCCGTCGCGGGCGGGGGCGCGGCGGTCACCGCCGTGTCCGCGCCCGACAAGGCGACGGACGGGTCCGGTGGCGCCGCCGACGCGAAGGGTCTCCCGGCCGCGACCGCGCCCGTCACCCGGGGCGATCTCAGCAACAGTTCCCAGCAGGACGGCACCCTCGGCCATCTCGGCGAGCGGAAGATCAACGCGGGGCCCGCCGGGGTCCTGACCTGGATCGCGGCGGCCGGCACGGTCGTCGAGCGGGACGAGCGGCTGTACGAGGTCGAGGGCGGCCCGGTTCGTCTCATGTACGGCGCCGAGCCCATGTACCGGACGCTCAAGACCGGCGACAAGGGCAAGGACGTGCGCCAACTGGAGGAGAACCTCGCCGCCCTCGGGTACGTCGGATTCGACGTCGACGAGGAGTACACGGCGAAGACGGCCGCCGCCGTGAAGCGGTGGCAGAAGTCCCACGACCTGAAGCAGACCGGCACCATCGGCCCGGACCAGATCGCCTTCGCGGGCAGTGCGGTACGGGTGAAGGAGGCGGGCGCCGCGCCCGGCGACCGGATCGGTCCGGGCGCGCCGGTGCTCACCGTGACCGGCTCCGAGCGGGTCGTGCAGTTCAAGATCCCCGTGTCGGAGGCGGAGTCGGCGAAGACCGGGACACGGGTGACGGTCCGGCTGCCGGACGGTACGGAGCTGCCGGGGAAGGTGTCGGCCGTCGGGAAGACCGCGTCGGCGGGCGACGACCCGCAGGACCGGACGCCGAAGATCCCCGTCACGGTCTCCTTCGACCAGCCGGAGAAGGTCAAGGGCATCGACCAGTCCCCGGTGACCGTCGACCTCACCGGCGAGACGCGCCGGGACGTCCTGACCGTGCCCGTGAACGCGCTGCTCGCCCTGCCCGGTGGCGGCTTCGGCGTCCAGGTCGTCGAGAACGGAACGGTCCGGGACCTGGAGGTCGAGCTCGGCATGTTCGGGCAGGGCAGGGTCGAGGTCAGCGGTGAGGGGCTGCGCGAGGGCATGAAGGTCGGGGTGCCGTCCGCATGACGACGACCTCGGACATGAGCACGAGCCCACCCCCGGCGCCCGGTGGGACGCCGACGCCGGTCGTACGCCTCCGCGGAGTCACCAAGGAGTACGCGGGCGCCGTCCGTGCCCTCGACGGCGTCGATCTCACCATCGGGGAAGGGGAGCTGCTCGGCATCGTCGGGCCGTCCGGCTCCGGCAAGTCGACGCTGCTGCACATCGTCGGCACCCTGGACCGGCCGACCGCCGGCACCGTGGAGATCGCCGGGCACGACATCGCCTCCCTGTCGGACCGCAGGCTGTCGGCGCTGCGCGCCCGCCGCATCGGCTTCGTCTTCCAGGCCTTCCATCTGGTGCCGGGCGTGGGCGCGCTGGAGAACGTGGCCGAGGGGCTGCTGTACTCCGGGCTTCCCCGCGCGCGGCGGCGCACGATGGCCGCCGAGGCGCTGGCCCGGGTGGGCCTCGCCGACCGGATGAGGCACCGGCCGCACGAGCTGTCGGGCGGGCAGAAGCAGCGTGTCGCCATCGCGCGCGCGGTGGTCGGCGAACCGGCCCTGCTGCTCGCCGACGAACCGACGGGCGCGCTGGACTCGGCGTCCGGGGAGGCGGTGATGACGCTCCTGCACGAACTCAACGCGGAGGGCGCGACGATCGCGGTGATCACGCACGACACGGAGATCGCGGGGAGGCTGCCCCGGCAGGTGCGCATACGGGACGGGCGGGTGGTGGAGGACACGTCGCTCGCCTCCGGCGGGGCGGAGGTGTCCGACGCACCCGGTCCGTCGGACACGTCCGGTGGCGGAAAGGTCGCGGCCTGATGTCCCGTACGAGGAAACTCACGGCCGCTCGGCTCGGTCCGCGGGACGTCCTGCACGTCGGCTCGGCCGGACTGCGGAGCCGACCCGTACGCGTGGTGCTCTCGGCCCTCGGCATCGCCATCGGGATCGCCACGATGATCGCGGTCGTCGGCATCTCCGCCTCCAGCCAGGCCCAGTTGCTGCGCCGGCTCGACGCGCTCGGTACGAACATGCTCGTCGCCAAGCCGGGCGAGGGGATGTTCAGCGGGCAGGAGGTCAAGCTGCCGAAGGACGCGGTGGGGATGGTCGGCCGGATCGCGGGAGTGGAGGAGGCAGCCGGGACCGGTGACCTCACGAGCTCGGTGCGCCGTTCCGAGAAGATCCCGGAGGCCGAGACCGGCGGGATCGCGGTGAAGGCGGCGACGGAGGGACTCCTCGACGTCCTCAGGGGCGGGCTCGCGTCCGGCACCTGGCTGAACGCCGCCACGGGCCGCTACCCGTCCGTGGTCCTCGGCCACGTCGCCGCCGAGCGGCTCGGGATCACCGAGCCGGGCCGGCAGGTCTGGATCGACGACCGGTACTTCACGGTCATCGGCATCCTCGACCCGCTGCCGCTCGCGCCCGAGATCGAGCGGTCGGCGCTGGTCGGCTGGGCGGGCGCGGAGCGGCTGCTGGGCTTCGACGGGCATCCGACGACGGTGTACGAGCGGTCCACCGACGCGTCCGTGGAGGACGTGCGGCGGTTGCTCGCGCCGACGATCGATCCGCAGAACCCGCAGAACGTGTCGGTCGGCGATCCGTCATCGGCGCTCAAGGCCAAGGCGGCGACGGAGGGGGCGTTCTCCACGCTGCTCCTGGGGCTCGGCGGGATCGCGCTCCTGGTCGGCGGGGTCGGCGTCGCCAACACGATGATCATCTCGGTCCTCGAACGACGCCACGAGATCGGCCTCCGCCGGTCCCTGGGCGCGACGAGGGGTCAGATCAGGATCCAGTTCGTCACGGAGTCCCTGATGCTGTCCGGCCTCGGCGGCCTGGCGGGCGTGGCGCTCGGCGGGGCGGCGACGGGGGTGTACGCGTCGACGGGCGGGCTGCCGTGGGTCGTACCGCTGTGGGCGGTGGGCGGCGGCTTCGCGGCGACGCTCGCGATCGGCACGGTGGCGGGGCTGTACCCGGCGGTCAGGGCGTCACGCCTGTCGCCGACGCTGGCCCTGGCGACGGCGTAGGAACGCCGAGGCGCCGATACGCAGTCCCCTCCGCACCGCCCCCGGCCGCCCGGCTCACCGCCGGGCGGCCGGGGGCGTCGGAACCGCCGGGCGGCCGGGGGCGTCGGAACCGCCGGGCGGCCGCGGCTTCGGAGCGGACGGGGGCAGCGGCGGCGGAACGGGACGAGCGCAAGCGGCGCCAGAACGGACGGTCGGCCGCGGTGTCGGAACGGACGGGCATCGCCTAGCCTGCCCCGCATGCCCGATGACACCCCTCGCGCCCCGCGTGACGACCGACCCGAGGAATCCCGGCGCGTGCGCCTGAGCCGGACGTTCGACGAGGACGCGGAGTTGTACGACCGGGCCAGGCCGGGGTACCCGCCGGATCTGTACGACGACCTCGCGGAGCTCGGCGGCGCCGGCCCCGGCAGCCGCGTACTGGAGATCGGCTGCGGGACCGGCCAGGCCACCGCGCCGCTGGCAGAGCGAGGCTTCCGCATCACTGCCGTCGAAGCGGGACCGGGCATGGCCGCGGTCGCCCGCCGCAACCTGGCCGGGGCCACGGGGGTGGAGGTCGTCACGGCGGACTTCGAGAGCTGGCCGCTGCCGGAGGACCCGTTCGACGTGGTCCTCGCGGCGACCGCCTTCCACTGGATCGACCCGGCGGTGAGGATGACGAAGGCCGCCGAGGCGCTGCGTCCCGGCGGTGCGCTCGCCGTGGTGCGGACCCAGCACGTGAGCGGTGGCACCGAGGAGTTCTTCGTCGAGGTCCAACGCTGCTACGAGCGCTTCGATCCGGACACGACACCGGGATCGCGGCCTCCGGAAGCCGCCGGCGTCGACGGCTCGGACCACGCCCGGGAAGTCGCGCGGAGCGGCGCGTTCGGTCCCCCGGTCTTCCGTCGCTATGAGCGGGACCTCACGTACACCACGGCGGAGTACCTGGAGCTGCTCCAGACGTACTCCGGCCACCGTGCTCTTCCGGACGCTGCCAGGAACGGGCTGCTCGGATGCGTGGGAGGCCTGATCGACGGGTCGTACGACGGCCGGGTGACCAAGCGGTATCTCATCGAGCTGGCGGTCGCGCACCGGCGCTGACGCCGGTCGGCGCACCGCGCGACGAAAACGCGGTGCCGCGGGCGTCGGCCCGCTGTGATACTCGTCCGATGATCAACGTGCCTGCCGCCGCCCTCGACTCGTTGAACGGGCTCGCCTTCGGTGACGCCTTCGGTGACCGGTGGTTCGGCATCCTCCGCCGGGAGGGCCCGGCGGCCCTGGAGGCGCGGACGCCACCCCCGGAGCCACTGTGGCGGTGGAGTGACGACACCGCCCAGGCCCTCGTGCTCGTCCGGGAGCTCGCCGACGGGGGCGGCGTCGTCGACCAGGACCGTCTCGCTCGGGGCCTCGCGGCGGCCTACGCCGATGACACCCACCGTGGGTACGGCGCCTCGATGCATGACGTGCTCCGCCGGATCGGAGCGGGCGAGCCGTGGCGGGAGGTGGTCGCCGGCCAGTTCGGCGGCCAGGGCTCCTGGGGCAACGGCGCCGCCATGCGCGTCGCCCCGCTCGGTGCGTGGCACGCCGCCGATCTCGACGTCGTCGCCGAGCAGGCGGCCCGCCAGAGCACGGTCTCGCACCACCATCCGGAGGCGGTCGCCGGGGCGGTGGCGGTCGCGGTCGCCGCCGCGCTGGCGACGCGCGGCCGGGGCGGACCCGCGCCGGCGCGGCCGGAGTTCCTCCGGGCCGTCGCCGCGCGCCTCCCGGACAGCGACGTCCGCTCGGGTGTGCGCGTCGCGGCCCGGTTGCCGGAGCGCACCTCGGTCCGGCACGCCGCGGAGGTCCTGGGTTCCGGCTACCGGATGTCCGGGCCCGACACCGTTCCGTACGCGCTGTGGTGTGCGGCGGGGCATCTCGACGACCTGCACGAGGGTCTGTGGTTCACGGTCGCCGGGCGCGGCGACATCGACACGACCTGCGCCATCGCGGGCGGGGTGATCGCCGCGCGGACGGGAGTCGCCGCCCTCCCGGCGGCCTGGCACGCGGCCCGTGAACCGCTGCCGCCGATCCTCCCGTGACCACGCGTCCTGATCTGCCGGTGCCGCGTGAGGTGAAGCGCAGGAGGCAGGCGTAGGGGGTCCTTCGGGCCGCGTCAGCGCGCCGTCCCGAATGTCGCGTCGAGTACCAGGTCCAGCAGCCGGGCCGGCTGGTCGGTGTCCGGACTGTGGGCCGTCGACAGGGCGATCCCGGCGACGAGTTGGACCAGGTCCGCCGCCGCGAGGTCCGCGCGGGCGGTGCCCCGGGCCTGGGCCCCGGCCAGTACCGCTGCCGCCGCGTCCAGGATGAGGCGGTGGCAGTCCATGCCCAGCACTTCGGGTTCCTCCACCATCAGGGCACTGCCCATGCCCTGGTTCAGGCGGGCGTGGGCCAGTAGCGCGCGCAGCCACTGCGCCAGGGCCTCGTCGGGCGGTTCCACGGCGCTCAGGACGTCCGCCTGCTCGACGAGCTTCTCGATCCGGTCCCTGAGGACCGCGGCAAGGAGGGCCTGGCGGTTCGGGAAGTGGCGGTAGAGAGTCCCCGGGCCGACGCCCGCGCGTTGGGCGATCTGGTTGAGGGAGGCTCCCGGGCCCGCCTCGGCGAACACCTCCTGCGCCGTGGCGACGAGCCGCTCCCGGTTCAGACGTGCGTCGGTGCGCCGCGGCGGTGGGGCGGAGTTGCTGCCGCCCTGACTCGTCGACATCGTCCTGCCTCTCGATCATCCCCCGTAGCCAAACGGAGACCTTCTCCGTATCGTAGCGCCCGCCAAACGGAGAGCCTCTCCGTTTCGTCTTTCCGAGGAGCATCGATGACAGACGTCGCACGGTCCGCGTTCGGCCGGGTCGGGATCTGGACCATGGCCTACGAGGGACACCCCGCCGGACGGGTACGCGAATCGGCCGCGGAACTGGAGGAGTTGGGGTACGGGGCGATCTGGCACGGCGAGGCGTTCGGCCGCGACACGGTCGGCCAGGCGTGGCTGCTGCTCGCGGCGACCCGCCGGATCACCGTCGCGTCGGGCATCGCCAACATCGCCTACCGGGAGCCGATCTCCCTCGCCGCCGCGGAGCGCACGCTCGGCGAGGCGTTTCCGGGGCGGTACCTGCTCGGCCTGGGCGGGCACCGGGTCGACGAGACCGTTCACCACGTCGACGGGTTCCCCGTACCGACCCGGGGCAAGGCGGTGACCACGATGCGCTCCTACCTGGACGCCCTGGACGCGGCACCCGCCCACGGTCCGGTGCCGGACCCGGCGCCGCGCCGCGTCCTGGCCGCCCTCGGCCCGAGGATGCTGGAGCTCGCCGCCGCACGCACATGGGGTGCGCACCCGTACTTCGTGCCGGTGGAGCACACGGTGCAGGCCCGGCGGATCATGGGACCCGAGGCGTTTCTCGGGGTCGAGCAGGCCGTCGTCCTGGACACGGACGTCGACCGGGCGCGGGAGGTGGCCACGGCCCATGTCGCCATGTACACCGCCGGCGCCCCGCATCAGGCGGCCAGCATGCGCCGGCTCGGCTTCGGCGACGAGGACCTCGTCGGGGGGCCGAGCCGCCGCCTGGTGGACGCGATCGTCGCGTACGGCGACATGGACGCCGTCGTGCGACGCGTACGACAGCACCTCGACGCCGGGGCCGACCACGTCTGTCTGCAGGTGCTGACGGCCGATCCGGCCGCGCTGCCGGAGCGCGAGTGGCGCGAGCTCGCCGCCGCACTGCTGCCCGGACCGCGCCGTGACCCCGCCCCGCCGGCGGGCCCGCGGGTGTGACGATTCCCTGGACGCGCATCATCGCCGACCGGCAGTACACCACGCGCGCGGGCGGTCGTGGTGCACGCCCTCGAGAACGACGACGGCCTCACCTTCGAGCCGGCGTCTCCGCTCTTCCTGGCCGCGGCCGACCGGCTGCGGTTCCAGGACGGCGCGCTCGTCGTCCTGCGGGACGGCAGGGCACGACACGCCCTCGTCGGCCTTCCACGACCCGGTCTTCCGCGAGCCCACGCCCGAGGAGACGCGGACGGTCACGCGCCGGGCGGGCCGCCGCAGGTACTCGTGGCCTTCGAGGCGGAGGCCCACGGCGTGGAGCCGGCCTCCGGCCCGATCGCCGCGGGGGCACGGGACATCGCCGAGGGCACGGTCCCGCGGTACTGACGCGAGGGCGCGGCCCGAGGCCGACGCTCGACTCCCTGCGGGCGACGGTCCGGGCGCCGTGCCGAACGACCGCGCGTCCCGGGGAGTCCCACCTCGTCCGCACCCGGTTCTGCACCGGGTGCGCGGTCGTCACTCGACCGTGCCCCACCATGTCCCGCCCCGTGCGGCATCCGCCGCCGGGTCGCCGGGCGCGCCGTCGCCGAGGGCGAGACGGGAGACGACGCGGTAGCGGTCGCCCCGGTAGAGGGAGCGGACGTACTCGACGGGCCTGGCGTTCGTGTCGGAGGTGATCCGGTCGAAGAGGAGGGCCGGCGACAGGACCGGTACGTCGAGCAGGGCCGCTTCCTCCTCGCTCAGTACGGTCGGCTCGATCGACTGGACGGCGTGGGCCGGCCGGATGCCGCGCCGCTCCCGCAGATGGGCGTAGAATCCGCCCTCCATGTCGGCCGCGGTGAGGCCGGGGACAAGGTCGGCCGGGACGTGGAGGTGTTCCAGGGCGATCGGGGCGCCGTCGACGTGCCGGAGGCGCGTCACGTGGACGAGTTCCGCCGCAGGGGAGATCGCCAGCCTGCGGCCGATGCGGGCGCCGGCCCGTACGGTGCGGAGTGCGAGCACCGTGCTCGTCCAGTCGCCCCGGCTCCGGGGCGCGCCCGCCGCCCGGTGTTCGGCGACCAGTTCCTGGGTGATCTTGTCCGGTGCGACGAACATGCCGCGGCCGTGTTCCCGTACCAGCAGGCCGGTGGCGACGAGTTCGTCGACCGCCGCCCGCAGGGTGGGCCGGGAGACGCCGAGGGTGGCGCAGAGGGTGCGCTCGGAGGGGATGGCATCGCCGGGACGACGGCTCTCGATCACGGACAGCAGATGCCCCCGTACGCGCTCCCGCTTCAGCTCCATGCCGTCCACTCCCCCGTGCGCCGTTCCGCTGCGGGTCAGTATGCATCCCCCTCCGTCGAGGAGGTCACGAGGCCGTCGCGGGTGAAGTCGAGGCGGGAGACGATGCGGTAGCGGTCGCCCCGGTAGACCGAGTGGACGTACTCGACGGGGCGGCCCGCGGTGTCGAGGGTGAGGCGTTCGATCAGCAGGGCGGGCGAGAGGACGGGGACGTCGAGGAGGGCGGCCTCGTCCTCGCTGACGACGGTCGGTTCGATCGACTGGGTGGCCTCCTGGACGTGGACCCGGTGGTGTTCCCGCAGGTGGTCGTAGAGGTCGCCCGCTTCGAGCTCCTCCGGGGTGAGCGCGGCGCCCACCAGGTCGGCCGGGATGTGCAGGTGCTCGATGGCCATGGGTGAGCCGTCGACCAGGCGGAGGCGGGCGACGTAGAGCAGTTCGGCGGCGGGCGAGAGGCGGAGTCTGCGGCCGATGCGGGCGCCGGCCCGTACCGTGGCGGACTCCAGGACGGTGCTGGACCAGCTGCCCGACGCGCGGGGCACGGTGAAGGCCGCGTCGTCCGGGGCGAGCCGCTGGGTGATCTTGGCGGGGGCGACGAACATGCCGCGGCCGTGCTCCCTCACCAGCGCGCCGGTCGCGACGAGTTCGTCGACGGCCGCCCGCAGGGTGGGCCGGGAGACGCCGAGGGTGGCGCAGAGGGTGCGCTCGGAGGGGATCGGGTCGCCGGGGCCGCCCGCCTCGATCAGGCCCAGCAGGTGTTCCCGTACCCGCTCCCTCTTCAGCACCCCGCTGGAGGAGCCGTCGTTCATGCCACCCACCCTCACCCTGACTGGTCAACTGGTAAGTCCGATACTAACCGCAGTGGTTGAGCAGAGGCCCGGTGAACAACCCATGTTTTTCAAGGGATTGACGGCTCCGCTCGGTCGTGCCACCTTCTGGTCACACACCTGACCACTTGACCAATTGGTCAACCATTCATCGAGGTGCCCGTGAAGACTCGTCCCCTCGCCGGCTCCGTCGCCCTCGCGGCGGCCGTCGCCCTCACCGCCACGGCCTGTGGCGGCTCGGGCGACCCGAAGGCCTCCGGCGGACCGGAGAAGGTCACCGTATGGATCATGAAGGACAGCGTCACCGACGCCTTCCTCGACCGCTTCCGCACCGGCTTCGAGGCGGAGCACGGGGACATCGACCTGGACATCCAGATCCAGGAGTGGGACGGCATCGGCGAGAAGGTCACGGCCGCCCTCGCCAGCAAGGACGCCCCGGACGTCATCGAGGTCGGCAACACCCAGATCGCGCAGTACGCGGCGAGCGGCGGCGTCCGCGACCTCAGCGACAGGACGACGGAGCTGAACGGCGCCGACTGGCTGCCGGGGCTCGCCGAGCCGGGGAAGGTAGACGGCAAGCAGTACGGCATCCCCTGGTACGCGGCCAACCGGGTCGTGATCTACCACAAGGACCTGTTCGCCCGCGCGGGCGTCACCACGCCCCCGAAGACACAGGCCGAGTGGCTCGCCGTCACCGCGAAGCTCAACCGCGGCAAGACCCAGGGCATCTACCTGCCCGGCCAGAACTGGTACACCCTGTCAGGCTTCATCTGGGAGGAGGGCGGCGACCTCGCGGTCAAGGACGGGTCCGCGTGGAAGGGCGCACTCGACACCGCCCAGGCGCGCGCCGGCATGGACTTCTACCGGCGGCTCCAGGCCCTCGGCAAGGGCCCCAAGGACTCCGACGAGGCCAAGCCCCCGCAGGCCGAGGTCTTCGCCAAGGGCGAGGTCGCCCAGATCATCGCCGTACCCGGCGGCGCGAAGATCGTCGAGGAGATCAACCCCGCGCTCAAGGGCAAGCTCGGCTTCTTCCCGATCCCCGGCAAGTCCGCGGGGAAGCCCGGCGCGGTCTTCACCGGAGGCTCCGACCTCATCGTGCCGGAGGCGTCGACCCACCCCGAGGCCGCGTACCAGGTGGTGAAGGCGCTCGCCGGCGAGAAGTGGCAGACGGACATGGCCAGGACGATGAGTTACGTGCCCAACCGCACCTCGCTCGCGCGGGTGATCCAGGACGACGAGGGCACAGCCGCCATGGCCGCCGGCGCGGCCCAGGGCCGGGCGACACCGAACTCCCCGCAGTGGGCGGCCGTCGAGGCCACCAACCCGATCAAGCAGTACATGACCGCCGTGCTCACCGGTACCGATCCCGCGCGGGCGGCCGCGAACGCCTCGCAGAGCATCACCAAGACCCTCGGCTCGTGAGCGGCCCCACGGTACAGCTCCCCGGCCGGTCGGACCGAGCGCCCTTCTGGCCCTACCTCCTGGTCGCCCCCACCGTCCTCGGCGGTCTGCTCCTCCTCGGATATCCCTTCGTCCGCAATCTGCTGATCTCCTTCCAGGAGTACGGCCTGGGCGAACTCATCCGCGGCGACGCAGCGTTCGTGGGGCTCCGCAACTACCGGACCGTGCTCGCCGACCCCGAGTTCTGGGAGGTCGTCCGGCGCACCTTCTGGTGGACCCTGGTCAACGTCGTCCTGATCATGGTGATCGGCACGCTGGTCGCCCTGATGATGCAGCGCCTCGGCCGGCGGATGCGGATCCTGGTGACGACGGGTCTGGTCCTCGCCTGGGCCAGCCCGGTCATCGCCACCACGACCGTGTTCCAGTGGCTCTTCGCCTCCCGGCTCGGGGTCGTCAACTGGGTGCTCGTGCGGATCGGGTTCGAGTCCTTCGAGGGGTACTCGTGGCTGGCGGACGGCCCCGCCGCGTTCACCGTCCTGGTCCTGCTGGTCGTCTGGCAGTCGGTGCCCTTCGCCGCGATCACGCTGCACTCGGCGCTGCTGACCGTCCCCGCCGAGCTGTACGAGTCGGCCCGGCTCGACGGGGCGGGGGGCGGCCGGATCTTCCGCTCGATCACGCTTCCCCTGCTGCGCCCGATCTTCGGTCTCGTCCTCTGTCTTGAGGTCATCTGGGTCTTCCGCTGCTTCGCGCAGATCTGGGCGGTGACCAAGGGCGGGCCGGGCGAGGCGACGACCACCCTGCCCGTGTACGCCTACCGGGTGGCCCAGTCGCTGCACCGCTACGACCTCGGGGCGGCCGTGTCCACGCTCACCGTGCTCCTCCTCGTGGCCGTGCTGATCGCCTACTTCCGCCAGATGCTCCGACAGGAGGCCGACCGGTGACACCGCGCGTCCTGCGCCGACTCCCCCTGAACACCGCGGCGGCGCTCGTCTTCGTCCTGGCCGTCTTCCCGGTGTACTGGATGGTCCTCACGGCCTTCCGGCCGACCCGTGACATCCAGTCCGAGACACCGGAGTTCCTGCCCGTCTCCGTCACCCTGGAGCACTTCCGGAACGCCGTGGCCGCCGACGGGTTCTGGATCTTCTGGCGCAACAGCCTGCTCGTGACCGCCGGTTGCGTCGTGCTCGCCCTCGTGGTGGCGCTGGCCGCGGCGTTCGCCGTCGCCCGGATGAACTGGCGTGGCCGGCGGGGCTTCATCCTCATGGTCTTCATCGCCCAAGTGGCTCCCTGGGAAGCACTGTTGATCCCGATGTACGTGATCGCCCGGGACGCCGACCTGCTCGACCGGCTCGCGACCCTCAGCCTCATCTACTTCATGGTCACCCTGCCCTTCACCATCGTGACCCTCCGCTCCTTCCTGGCGGCGGTCCCGGCCGAGCTGGAGGAGGCCGCTCAGGTCGACGGGTGCACCCGCGCCGCCGCGTTCCGCCGGGTGACGCTCCCGCTGCTGGCCCCCGGACTGCTCGCGACCTCGCTCTTCGGGTTCATCACCGCCTGGAACGAGTTCGCCTTCGCCAACATGCTCATCATCAAGAACCAGGACGACCGGACTCTGCCCGTCTGGCTGTCGTCCTTCTCCAATGTCTTCGGCACCGACTGGGGCGCCACCATGGCCGCCTCCACCCTCTTCGCCCTGCCCGTCCTCGTCCTCTTCCTGGTCCTGCAGGGCCGGGTCGCCGCCGGAATGACCGGCGGAGCCGTGAAGGGATAACGCACCGCGATGCCCCAGCCCCGACTCGTCCCCGAACCCACCCACCTCCAGCTCCTGCCCGGCACGTTCACCTTCACCGACTCGACCGCGCTCAAGGTCTCCCCGGGCGCCGAGGGCGCGGCCGCACTGCTGCGCACCCTGCTCGGCCCGGCCACCGGCCTGCCGCTGCCCGCGCGTCCGGACGGCTCGGTCGTCCTGGCGCTCGACCGCGCCCTCACCGGCCTCGGCGAGGAGGGGTACGGCCTCACCATCGGCGCCGAAGGGGTGCTGCTGCGGGCCGCCCGCCCGCAGGGTCTCCTCGCCGGGGTCCAGACCCTCCGCCAGCTGCTGCCCGTCGATGCGCTCCGCGCCGAGCCCGTGGCCGGCGTCGCGTGGTCCGTGACCTGCGCGCAGATCACCGACACCCCCCGCTTCCCCTGGCGCGGCTCCATGCTCGACGTCGCCCGCCGCTTCCGGCCCGTCTCCTATCTCCGGCGGTACGTGGACCTCCTCGCGCTCCACAAGCTCAACGTCCTCCACCTCCATCTCACCGACGACCAGGGCTGGCGCATGCCGGTCGCCGCGCTCCCCCGGCTCACCGAGGTCGGCGGAGTGCCGCACGGCGGTGCCTACACCCGTACCGAACTCACCGGCCTGGTGGCCTACGCGGCGGAGCGCGGCGTCACCGTCGTGCCCGAGATCGAGATGCCCGGGCATGTCCGGGCCGCGCTCGCCGCCTACCCCGAGCTCGGCAACCATCCGGGCCGTACCTATGACGTCTGGGACCGGTGGGGCGTGTGCGACACGATCCTCGGCGTCCACGACGGAGCGCTCGACTTCTGCCGCACCGTCCTGGACGAGGTGATGGACGTCTTCCCCTCCTCGTACGTGCACATCGGCGGCGAGGAGTGCCCCACGACCGAATGGCACGACTCGCCCGCCGCGCGCCGGAGGGCGGCAGAGGAGGGGCTGCCGGGACCCGCGGCCCTGCACGGCTGGTTCATGGAACGGATCGGCCGGCACCTCCTCGACGCGGGGCGGCTGCCGCTGAGCTGGACCGAGAACGGCGCCGACCTCCCGCCGTACTTCACGGTCATGCCCTGGCGCGACGCCGACCACGGTCGTACGGCCGTCCGCCGCGGGCACCGCGTCGTCATGGCGCCCCACCGCACCACCTACCTCGACTACCCCCAGTCGGCCAGCCCGGCCGAGCCGCCGGGCCAGGCCGGCGAGGTCGTCGATCTGCGTACCGTGCACGGCAACGAGCCCGCGCCTGCGGACTGGAGCCCGGAGGAGGCGGCCCGGGTCCTCGGCTCCCAGGTGCAGTTGTGGACCGAGTACGTGCCCACCACCGCCCACGCCGAGTACCTCACGTTCCCGCGGCTCTGCGCGCTCGCCGAGGTCGTCTGGACCGGCCGCCACGACTGGCCGGGCTTCCAGGAGCGCCTCCGCCACCACCGGACACGGCTCGACGCCCTCGGGGTGCCGCGCCGCCTGCCCCCCGCGCCCACGCCCCTCCTCACCCCCGCCCCATGACCCCGTCCATGGACCGGAAGCCCCCCGAAGCACCCCGCGCAAGCGCCCACCCAAGGAGAGGAATCACCATGAACGACCCCACCAGGAACAGGAACCTGCGGATCCGTGCCGCGCTCGCCGTCGCCGCGGTGACCGGGCTCGGTGCCACCGCCCTCACCGCCCTGCCCGCGGCGGCCGCCGGTGAGGCGGTCACCGTCCAGTACCGGCAGAGCTCGACCGGCGGCGACCAGGTCGAACCCTGGCTCAAGGTGGTCAACACCGGCTCGTCGAGCGTTCCGCTGAGCCAGGTCAAGGTGCGCTACTACTTCAAGGCCGACGCGGGAGCCTCGTACACCTACGCCTGCTCCTGGGCGGTGAAGGGCTGCGCGAACCTCACCGGCACCTTCGGCACGCTCGCCAACCCCACCGCGACCGCCGACCGCTACCTGGAGGTCGGCTTCACCGCCGGCGCCGGTTCCCTCGCCCCCGGTGCGGACACCGGCGACATGCAGCTGCGCTTCCACCGGTCCAACTGGCAGTCGCTGAACCAGAGCGACGACTACTCCTTCGGGCCCGCCCAGACGACGTACGCCAACTGGTCCAAGGTCACGGCCACCGTGGGCGGCGTGCCGGTCTGGGGCACCGCCCCGGCGGGCAACGAACCCACACCGACGCCCACCGACCCGACCACTCCCCCGACCACCCCGCCGCCCAACGGGGCCGCGCTCTTCGACGACTTCGACTACACCGGACACACCGACCCGGCGATCGGCGCCCACGGCTGGAGCGTCCGCTCCAACTCCGGCGGCCCCGGGGTGCCGGGCGCCACCTGGGCACCCGAGAACGTCACCTTCGCCAAGGAGGGCACGAACTCGATCATGAACCTGCGGAGTTCGACCGCCGGGACCGGTGAGTCCACCCGCCACACCGAGGTCCTCACGCGGGCCTCGAAGTTCAGGAACGGCACGTACGCGGCGCGGGTGCGCTTCTCCGACGCGCCGGTGTCGGGTCCTGACGGCGACCGCGTCGTGCAGACCTTCTTCACGATCAACGACCTCAAGGCGCCGATGGCCGACGACTACGCCGAGTACGACTTCGAGTACCTGCCCAACGGCGGCTGGGGCGAGCCCGCCAACATCCTCTACACCACGTCGTGGGAGACCTACCGGCCCGACCCCTGGGAGGCCGTCAACCAGCACTCCGAGTCCCGCACGAGTTACGCCGGCTGGCACGACCTCGTGCTGACCATCGACGACAACGCGATCGTCTACTACATCGACGGCCAGGAGTTCGGCCGGCACGACGCCCGGTACCTTCCCGAGCGCCCGATGTCGATCAACTTCAACCAGTGGCTGATCGACCTCGCCGGCCAGACCTCGACGACACCGCGCTCCTACGACCAGAAGGTCGACTACGTCCTGCACGTCAAGGACCAGGTCCTGACCCCGGCGCAGGTGGCCGCGAAGGTCGGTGCCTACCGCACGGCGGGCACGACCTTCCAGGACACGGTGCCGGCCACGTAGCAGACCGTCCCGGTGGGCCGCCGTCCCTCGGGACGGCGGCCCACCGGCAGCGGTCAGGAGGTGCGGCAGGTCGGGTCGTCGACGGCGCTCACGGTGTACGGGGGCCGGCCCGGCGGCTCGTCCAGCTGGCTGTTCACCACGTACAGGCGGCAGCCGTGCCGCGCGAGGGTGGTCGGCAGGTCGAAGGGCTCACCGCCGAGGGACGCGTTCGTCAGGCGGTGGGTCACCGTTCCCGTACGCAGATCCTCGTCGAGGCGGGCGATGTACACGCCGTGCGGGGCACCGTAGTTGAGCACGGCGTAGAGCGTCCGGCCGCGCAGCACCATTCCGTCGGGCCCGAAGGACTCCTCGCCGAGGGAGAGGCGGGTGACGGTCCGGTCGGCGGTGTCGACGCGCCAGACCGCCTCGGTGCCGTTGGAGGCGACCAGGAGGGTGGTGCCCGACTCGTTCGCCACGATGCCGTTCAACAGCCAGTACTGGGCGGGGAACTGCGGGAACGCCTCGCGGATGTCGAGCCATGGTTCGAGGGGGCCGACAGTGCCGCCCCGTATGTCCGCCCGGTAGACGACGGGGTTGGCCCAGTCGGTCACGTACACCGCGTCCTTCGTCACCGTCAGGTCGTTGAGGTCGGGCGCGCCGAGCGGTCCGCCGGCGGCCGTACGGGTGGCGAGCAGGCGTCCGTGCCGGTCGTGGACGGTCAGGGTCGCCCCGCCGACCGAGAGGACACGGCCGCGCCGGTCGATGTGGACGCCCAGGGTGCTGGTGCGGCCCTCCAGTCCCCGCGCCGGGAAGGGCCTCAGGTCCGGGCGGCCGATGTGGCCGCGGTACAGCGCGCCCGTGCCGTCCGAGGACACGTACAGGGTGCCGTCCGGGGTGACCGCGATCCCCTCGGGGAGCACGCCGGGGGCCCGGGAGACGACATAGGTGTCGGGCAGGTCCCGGGCGACGGCGGGACCGGGCGCGCCGGCGAGGGCGGTGAGCAGGAGTGTGGCGACGAGGCAGGCGGTACGGGTGGGGGCGCGGCGCATGGGTGGGACCTCCGGGGGTGGTGGTTCGGCGGGGGCTCGACGAGGTGGGTCGGCGAGGCGCGTCGACGAGTTGGGGTGACGAGGCGGGTGGACGAGGCGGGTGGACGAGGTGGACACGGGGAGCGTGCTCCGTCGTCCTCCGCGACGCATCGCCTTTCACGTCTGGGCGAAAGGGTCCGCCGTCACCTCCGCCGCACGGCCACCGCCGCCTCCGGTGAACGGGACCGCCGTGACCTCTGGGTGAACGGGGCCGCGGGGCCGATAATCGGTCGGCATGATCCGCCTTCACTTCACGGCCGCCGATCTGCGCCGGATCACGCTCGCTCCGGCGGCGAACGCGCTGTCGGAGACCGTTCTCAGCCTCCGTCTGGGCCTGTCTCCGGGCCCGCGCCGCGGCACGCGGGTGCGGCCCGCGGCCCGGCAGTGGCACGCGTCCCTGCCGGGAGGCGCGAACCTCGGGGCGGGTGTGCTCGCCGAGCTGCTCACCGAGGACGGATTCGTCCCCGACTTCCTGCTGCAACCGTCGGCGCACGACTTCACCGAGGCCCTGGAGTCGGTCGCCTCGACGCCGCCGGAACGACTGGCGCTCGATCTCGGCATACCGGAGGTCTCCGGCTGGAACGGCGGCCTCGGCCGCCCCGGCCGGTGGGCCCAGGACCTGGCCCAGGGCGTACCGGCCGCCTCCGCAGCCCTGGTCGACGACACCCGCGACTACTTCCGTACGGCGATCGAGCCGCTCTGGCCACGGATCCGCAGCGACGCCCTGACCGATCGGGCGCTCCGGGCGGAGATGCTGCTGCGCGGGGGTGTCGACGCCCTCCTCACCACGCTGGGCACGACCTGGAACTGGCAGCCGCCGACGTTGCACCTGCCCTCCGCCTCGACGTACGACATCCCGTTGTGCGGGCGCGGCCTGCTCCTCGTTCCGTCGTGGTTCGCGACCGGACCGATGGTGATGTACCGCCCGGAGGCGGCGACCGTGCTCGTCCATCCCCTGTACGACGACGGTGCCGGCGCGGGCCGGGCGGAGGGGTCCGGTGACCGGCCGCCGGAGGCGCTGGCGGCGCTGCTCGGGCGCAATCGGGCGCGGGTGCTCGCGCTGCTGCGGTCCCCCGCCACCACGACGGCGCTCGCCGAGCGCGCGGCCCTCTCGCTCGCGGCCGCCAGCCAGCACGCGGGGGTCCTGCGCGGAGCGGGTCTGATCACCACCGTGCGGACGGGCACGTCGGTGCTCCACAGCCTCACCCCGCTCGGCGCCTCCTTGCTGGCCGGGGTCTGAGCGACGGCGTCGGGCGCGGCCTTGGGGCCCGGGGTCATCGCGGTGACCACCATGGACCGATCGGCGCAGGGCGGACGGTCGCCGCATGCCGGACGGAGCGTCCCGGTGGATCCTGGGGGTATGGGTGGCATGCCCGGGGTGCGGCTGTGGAAGGCCCGGCTCCCGCCCGCCTACGCGGCGGCCGTACGGCGGTCGGTGCGCGTCACGCTCGCCGCCGCCGCCGGTTTCTACCTCTTCCTGTACGGCTTCGACTCGCCCGTCGCCGCCACCTACGCGCTCTTCGCCGCGGTCGCGATGGCGGGTCTGTCGCACATCCCCGGCACCGGGCGGCAGCGTGCGGCGACCCTGCTGCCCGTGGTGCCCGCCTGCTGGGCCCTCATCACGATCGGCACCTACCTGTCCGTACGGACGTGGAGTGCGGTCCTCGGCATGCTGGTCGTCGGATTCGTCCTGGCCTTCATGGCCGTGGGCGGGCCCCGGCCGGCCGGCGCGGCTCCGGGGTTGCAGCTGATGTACATCCTGCCGTCCTTTCCGCCCTACGTCCCCGAGACCCTCGGCGAACGGCTGGTCGGAGCGACCGTCGGCCTGGCGCTGCTGATCCTCGCGGAGGCGTTCCTGCTGCCCGATCGCGTGCCGGGCGTCCCGTACCGCGAGCTGGCCGCCCGGGCGGCCGACCAGGCGGGGCGCTGCGCGGACGCCCTGGCCTGCGCCCCGTACACGCTCGGCGAGACGGCGCTGCGGGCCGCCCGGGAGCTGAGCGGCGGCCTGCGGTCCTCGCGGGTGCCGGAGGCGGAACGGCCCGCCGGCCCGGGTGTCAGGGCCCGGGCCCTGGCGCACACCGGTCTGGCCACCCGCACCCTCCTCGGGCGGCTGACGTCGCTTCCGCCGCCGCCCGGCGGCGCGCCGGAGGCCCGGACGTGGCCCGAGGTGCTGCGCGCGGTGCGGGACGCGTGCCTGGAGACCGCGTCCCTGCTGCGCGGCCGGGACACCTCCGGAGCCGCCCGCTCCCGGCTCCAGGAGGCCCGCCGCGCCCTGGCCGAGGGCGCCGAGCCGGATGCCACGCCCGCCGCGCTGCGCCGCCACGCGGCGGTCCTGGAGGTGGCCGACGCCGCGCTGGCGGTGTCCATCGCGGCGGAGATCGCCATGCGGGGCAGGGCCGCCCCGGCGGCGGCACCGGGGCGCTTCTGGTACGCGCGGATGCGGGCTCCCCAGCTGTGGTGGCGGCGGCTCTCCGGACATGCGGGGCAGCGGTCGGTGTTCTTCCAGAACGCGGTGCGCATCGCGCTGGCGCTCGCGGCGGCACGGACCATCGCCGGCCTCGACACGCTGCCGCACGGATTCTGGATGCTCCTCGCCACGCTCACCCTGACCCGTACGACGGCGCGGGAGACGAGGAGCACGGTGCGGGTGGCGCTCACCGGAACCCTCGTGGGCGCGGTCGTCGTGGCCGCGCTGCTCGCCCTGGTCGGGACGGACACGACGGTGTACGCCGCCGCACTGCCTCCGCTGATGCTGGTCGCCTTCACCCTGGGTCCGGTGAAGGGGGTGGGGTGGGCCCAGGCGATGTTCACGATGGTCGTCGCCCTGGTCTTCGCCCAGCTGGCCCCCGCGACCTGGCAGCTCGCCGAGTTCCGGCTGCTCGACGTGGTCGCGGGCAGCGCGGTCGGCGCCGTGTTCGGGCTGCTCGCCTGGCCCAAGGGGGCCCACGACGAGCTGCGACGGTCGGTGGCGACGATGCTCCGGAGCGCCGCGGAGACCGTGGTGGCCACGACCTCTCAGCTCGCCGCCGGCGGGGCACGTGCCCCCGTGACCACCTCGCCGGGCCACCGGTCGCTGCAGCACGCTCTGATCATGGCGGAATCGGCGTACGCGCAGTACCGGAGCGAACCGAAGGCACTGGACACGCCGAACGACACACAGGACTGGCAGGCCGCCCTGCTGTCCGGCCACCACACCCTGTGGGGTGCGGACCGGCTGCTCGTTCCGCCCGAGCCGGCCGACGTCCCGCCCCTGCCCCACGAGCCGGCCGAGGCGGTCACCCGGATCGGCGACCGGGTGGCCGCGGGGATGCTGCTGGTCTCCGCCCGTCTGGACCCCGTCGGCGACACGCCGGGCACGGCGGTCGCGGCCGGCGCACGGGACTTCGCCGACTTCGCCGCCGAGCCGCCGGGTGCTCCCCGGCCGTACTACGCGGCCGTGGAGTGGCTGGATGCGCTGATGACGGACGTGGAGCGGATCGCGGGCCACCACAAGTGAGCTGTGCCACATGAGAATTGGCTGTTCAGGGCCCGGGCACGGGGTTCTGCAGGGCGACAGCGATGCGTTAGCACCGCGGCAGCGGGACGTGAGCGGCGCACGGGAACCTGGAGGGACCACCGTGGCCGGCACGCCGGCCACGGTGCAGCACCGCAGCAGACCAGTCATCAGCAGACCACGGGGACCTCACCACGCACCGCGCACGAGCGGTCGAGGCGAGTGAGAAAGTGCAGGTAACGGAAGTGCTCACCAAGCGGGTGACGGTGACCGTCCACGCGTCCGATCCACTGAGCCGGGCCGGGCTCATCAGCCATTTAAGGCATCAGCCGACCGTCGACGTCGTCCCTGACCAGGACGAGGTGTGCCGGGACTCCCCGGCGGTCGCGGTGATGCTCGCCGAGCGGATCGACGATCCCACCACGGCCGAACTGCGGCGCCTGTTGCGCGGCAGGGACCAGCGTGTCGTGCTCGTCGCGCGCGAGCTGCGCGAGCCCGATCTGCTGGCCGTCGTCGAGTACGGGGTGCGGGCCATCATCTGGCGTCATCAGGCCACCGAGCAACGGCTGTTGAGCGCCGTGCACAGCGCGGCGCGCGGCGAGGGCGAGCTCCCGCCGGACCTCGTCAGCCGACTGCTGAACCAGGTGGGGCGCCTGCAGCGGGCGACGACGGCGGGCGCGGCCACCGGAGGGGCGGCGCCGCTCTTCGGTATGGCACCGCGCGAGGTGGACGTCCTGAGGCTGCTCGCCGAGGGGCTCGACACCCGGCAGATCAGCGAGAAGCTCGCCTATTCCGAGCGCACCGTCAAGAACATCCTGCACGCGTTGATGACGCGTCTGCAGCTCACCAACCGGGCGCATGCCGTCGCGTACGCGCTCCGCGAAGGCTACATCTGATGCTCCATGAGATCGACGAGGCGCTGCGCCGGCTGCTGACGCCCGCCGTCGAGGGCGATGTCGCCTTCGACGCGCCGACCCGTGACTGGGCGGCCCGCCGCAACGCCCCGACCCTGAACGCCTATCTGTACGACATCCGGGAGGACGTGGCCCGGCGCGAGCGCGGTGCCTACGCCGAGTGGGACGCCCAGGGCGTCGTCACGCGCAAGCGCCGACCGCCGCGCTGGTTCCGGCTGTCGTACCTGGTGACCGCCTGGACCTCCCGGCCCGAGGACGAGCACCGGCTGCTGTCGGGGGCGATGGCGCTGCTGCTCCCGCACGAGGTGCTGCCCGACGAGGCGGTGCCCGAGTCGGTGCGCTCGATCACCACCCAGCTGCCGATCTCCGTCGCGGTGCCGCCCGCAGAGTCGCGCTCGCTCGCCGACATCTGGTCGGCGCTCGGCGGTGAGCTGAAGCCCTCGCTCGACGTCGTGATCACCACGCCGTTCCCGGTCACGCCGGTGTACGAGGTGGCTCCGCCGGTCACCGAGGGGGAGATCGTCGTCCGTGGTGTCGCGGGCGTGCCTGCCGCGTCGAGGCCCCGGATGATACGGCGCCAGGGGGCGACACGGGCGACCCATCAGGCCCGGGCGACCGAGGAGGCCGAGGAGGGCGTGGCGACGTTCGAGGCCTCGGAGGCCCTGGAAGCCCTGGAGGACGGCAGTCGCGGCTGCGGCTCGCAGGACGGGGCCGGCGCATGAGCGACCCCCGGGCCGTCCTCGGTTCCCCGCTGCTCGGGCATCTCGCCGTCCTGCGTACACGGGTCGGCGCACTCGTCGACGTCCGCAGTGCCGGCGACCCCACGGCCGGTGATCCCCTGCGCGGGCTCTACCTGTCCGCGGACGCCGCACGCCGGGTCGCCGCGGGGCCGGTCGGCCACGAGGCACATGAGACGCACGAAGTGCATGAGACCCGCGATGGTCACGAGACACACGAGGGTCGCGAGGTTCACGGGGCTCGCGACGTCGCCCTCCCGATGCCGGACCTCGGCGGGAACGATCGCCTCGGCGCGCTCGCACGGGCCTTCGGTCTGTCCCCGCTCGACGCGCACATCCTGCTCGTGGCGCTCGCGCCCGATGTGGACCGGGGCTTCGAGGTGCTGTACGGGTACCTCAACGACGATGTCGGGCGGCGTCGCGCCACGATGGCGCTCGCCCTCGACCTCGCGGGCACCGGCCCCTTCGACCCCGCCGCACGTGACCGTTTCCATCCGGGCGCGCCGCTGCGCTCCGGCGGCCTGCTCGACGTCGAGGACGAGGACCGGCCGCTGCCGGGCCGCGCCCTGCGCGTACCGGAGCGGGTGGTGGCACACCTGCTGGGCGACGACACCCGGATGGACGCCCAGCTGTCGGGGGTCGGCGTGGAGGTGCTGACGCCGACCGCCGCCGGTGCGGAGTCGGAGGGGGCGGCCACACCGCTCGGCGCACGGATCGCCGCCGCCGGACCGGTCACCGTACATCTGCGGGAGCGCGTGCCGGGGGCCGCCACGGACGCGGTCGTGGCGGCCCTGCTCGCGGCCGGGCGGCCCGTCCTGCGGTACCGGCCGGAGAGCGTCGACGCGGCGGTGGCACGGGCGGTGCTGCGGGAGGCCCGGCTGCGCGGCGCCGCCGTGGTCGTCGAGCCGCTGCCGCGGCAGCCCGGGCCGCTGGTGCGTGCGCTCGCCTCGTCCGGTACGACGGTGGTCCTCGCCGGCTCCGACGCGCCCGACCCCGGTTGGGCGCCGGACGCGGAGCTCCTCGCCCTCGACGCGCCGGGCGGCACGCTCGGCACCACCGACCTGTGGCAGCGTGAACTCGGTTCGCTGGACGCTGACTTCGACCTGGTCGGGGCCACGGGGGCGTACCGTCTCAGCGGCGATCAGATCCGCCGTGCGGCCCGTACGGCGCGGGCGATCGCCGCCTTCGAGGGCACCGCTCCGACGCCGGCGCATGTGCAGCACAGTGCCCGGCTGGTCTCCGCACCGCTGCTCGACAGCCATGCCCGGCGGATCCGGCCGGCGGTCGGTTTCGCCGATCTCGTCCTGCCCGAGGAGCCGTTGGGCCTGCTGCACGAGCTGACCGCGCGGGCCCGTCACAGGGACCGGGTGCTCGGCGAGTGGCGGCTGCGCACGGGTGGCGGACGCGGTCGTGGTGTGGTGGCGCTGTTCGCCGGGGAGTCGGGCACCGGGAAGACGCTCGGCGCCGAGGTGGTGGCGGGCGAACTGGGCCTGGACCTCTATGTGGTGGACCTCTCCTCGGTGGTCGACAAGTACGTCGGCGAGACCGAGAAGAACCTGGAGCGGATCTTCGTCGAGGTGGACCGCACGGACTGCGTGCTGCTCTTCGACGAGGCGGACGCGGTGTTCGGCAAGCGGTCGGAGGTGAAGAGCTCGCACGACCGGTACGCCAACCTGGAGAGCGCGTACCTGCTGCAGCGCCTTGAGGCGTTCGACGGGATCGCGGTGCTCACCACCAACCTCCGGGCCAACATCGACGAGGCGTTCACGCGCCGGCTCGATGTGGTCGTGGACTTTCCGTTCCCCGACCCCGAGCAGCGCGTCTCGCTCTGGCACTCCTGCCTGGCGGGCTCCCCGAAGGCGGCGGACGTGGCCGAGGAGATCGCACGCTGCGCCGAGGAGTTCGAGCTGGCGGGCGGCGCGATCCGGTCGGCCGCGGTGACGGCCGGATACCTGGCCGCGGCCCGTGGCTCGGCGGTGACCGGCGAGGACGTACGGGCGGGGGCGCGGCGCGAGTACCGCAAGGCGGGGCGGCTGGTCCCTGAAGGTCGGGCGCCCTGGGCGCCGTGACGACGCCGGAGCGCGGGAGCGACGACGGAGAGGGGGCCACCCGGCGCGGGTGGCCCCCTCTCCTGTGCCGTCGAGCTCCTGGAGCTCGGCTCGGCTACATGACGCTGCCGCCGACCATCTTGCGGATCGTGTTCCAGTCGACCGTCCCGTTGACGGGCAGACCGACGGCCGCCTGGTACTGGCGTATGTGGTCGGCGACGCTGCTGTTGTACCGGGTGGTCGTCTGCTTCTCCGAGCGCAGGTAGTCGATGCCGGCCTGGGCGTACCAGCGCGCCTTTTCGAGGTCCTTGGTGTCGGACTGACGGTTGTAGGCCCACCAGAACGCCGCCATCAGCTGGGTGGTCTGCATGGTGTCGGCACCGTTCTTCACCGAGTCGGGCGTGATGCGCTGGGCCCACAGGGAGGTGAGGGTCGCCCGACCGAGCTCCCCCTCCCTGTCCGTCTCGAAGATGGCGGCGGAGTTCTTGCCGTTCGTGACCCCGTCGTTCACGAC
This sequence comes from Streptomyces sp. NPDC088553, assembly GCF_044752965.1. Taxonomy (NCBI): domain Bacteria; kingdom Bacillati; phylum Actinomycetota; class Actinomycetes; order Kitasatosporales; family Streptomycetaceae; genus Streptomyces; species Streptomyces sp. NPDC088553. The sequence goes on from NZ_JBIVMG010000002.1 coordinate 251,206, forward strand.
GGCGTGCTGATAGCACGCGAGGGAGGCGCGGGTCCGGGCGTCGATCACGCCGGGGGTCCAACCCGGCTTGAGCGTGCAGGCGTTGCTCGTGCCCAAACTCGCGAGGCGCTCCTGGGCGAATTCGACGACGAGGTCCTTCGGGTAGCCCTGGCGCCACGGCGGCAGGGTGAGCTGCTGCGCCGGCGGCGGCTTCTGGCCCCCGCCACCGTCACCGGGGTCCTGGCCGCCCTCGGTCGGGTCGGCACCGCCGCCCCCACCACCGTCGCCACCGCCGGGTGCGCCGCCCTCGTTCGCCCCGCCGCCGCCCGCGTCGTCACCCGTCCCGTCGCCGCCGCCCGGCGATCCCCCGTCCGTGAGGGGCGGCAGGGGGCCGGGCGGCTTCTCGCCGGGGGTGGGTCCCCCGCTCCCGTCGGACGGGAGCGGCGCGTCGGGGAGCGCGTCGCCGGTGCCCTGCGGTGCGGGCCGGGGCGCGTTGGTCGCCCGGAGGTCCTTTGCCGCGCTGACGACCTTCGGGGAGAAGTTGAACCAGAGCACGACGAACGCGATCACGGCCGTCAGCAGGAGTCCGCCCGCCACGACGAGCCAGTTCCCGAAGACGGGGCGCTGATCGAAGGTGGCGTCGAGGTCGAGGGCGGTGTCGTCGCCGGCCCGTCGGACGGCCACGGTGAAGCGGTGCGACTCCTCGGCTCCGGTCCATCGCACGGCCTGCGGCCGCACCACGAGTTCGCCGAAGGCGGCGCGGCCGGGGGCGATCTGCACGGCGTTCGGGCGTACGTCGAAGGTGAGCCGGTTCGCCTCGTCTCGCGCCACGAGGGACGCGGTGAGCGGGGTGTTGCCGAGGTTGTCCACGGCGATACGGGCCCGTCCGCGGAAGCGGCCGAGCAGGGTGGGCGGCAGCAGTTCGGCGCGCGTCTCGGTGAAGGGCGTGATGGTCAGCCGGCCCTCCACGACGTCGCGGGCACCGGAGTTCTCCCGGGGGTCGACACGGATGCCGTAGGCCAGGGGCCCGGCCTCCACGTCCGAGGAGCGGGGCGGGGCGAAAGAGATCTCGGCGGTCCCCTCGCTGCCCGGGTAGAGCCGGAGCACGTCCGGCTCTATCCGGGACCAGCCCGAGGGTTTGCCGACGAGCGAGAGGCGGTATTCCTCGACGGTGTCGCCGGTGTTCCGCACCCGCAGCCGGGCGCCGGCCCGTGCTCCGGGCTCGACGGTCACCTCGGCCGGGTCCAGAGAGGTCCACATGGTCATGGGCGAACGTTAAGGGCGCGGGTGGGGTGTCCGGCTGCCCGAAAGTCCCTGCTCGGGGGCAGCGTGACGTGCCCCGGCAGCCCGTCGGCCGCGACGGCGCCGCCGCGGCGGCCGGGGCCGGGGCCCGGGCGTACGAACCGGGGGCCGGACGTCGGGTGCCCGATGTCCGCGAGGGCAATCGGCCCTGCCCTCGTGAGCGCCCCTTCTCCCCTGCTCGGGGCGGCGCGGCTCGGCGAGAGTCGGAGGCGTACGACCGCTGTCCACGGCCGAGGGGAGGGCGAGGCGGGATGAGGTCGACGCACCGCAGCACGCCGGACGCGGGCAACCGCACGCCCCACGCTGTGACACCGCAGAGTCACCGCATTCCGCAGAACCACGCTCTCCGAGGAGAACACGCACCATGCCCACGTACCTGTCCCCCGGCGTCTACGTCGAGGAAGTCGCCAGCGGCTCCCGTCCCATCGAGGGCCTCGGAACCTCCGTCGCCGCGTTCGTCGGGCTCGCGCCCGCCGGGCCGCTCAACGAGCCCGTGCTCGTCACCAACTGGTCCCAGTACGTAGCGTCGTTCGGTGACTTCACGGACGGGTACTACCTCGCCCACTCCGTGTACGGGTTCTTCAACAACGGCGGCACCGCCGCGTACGTCGTGCGCGTCGGCGGTGGCGACGCGCAGGGTGCCACCCGCGCCGTCGGATCGGCCGCCGCGTCGGCCGCCGCCGCGCCGCGGCTCGTCGCCGGTGAGGCCGTCGCGCTCGGCGCCTTCAAGGTCGCCGCGATCACGGCCGGCTCCGAGGCCGGCGGGGCGCTCACCGTCGAGGTGCAGGACGTCGAGGGCGAGGCCGAGCGCTTCAAGCTGGTCGTCAAGGACGGTGAGAAGGTCGTCGAGAGCTTCGACGCCTCCGCCAAGAAGAGCGCCCGCAACTATGTGGTCGCGCAGGTCAAGCAGCGTTCCAAGACGATCGTCCTGGAGGAGGCCGTGGCCGGCGGGCAGCTCGCCAGGCCCGACGCGCAGTCCGTGACCCTCGCCCCGCCCGCGCGGACACCGGCTCAGGTCGACGCGGGCGCCGACGTCGCCGCCGCCCTGGAGTCCGGGCAGTTCATCGGCGACTCCGCCGACCGCACCGGCTTCGGCGGCCTGGAGGCGTACGACGAGATCAACATGGTCGCCGTGCCCGATCTGATGGCCGCCTACCAGCAGGGGCTCATCGACCTGGAGCAGGTCAAGGCCGTCCAGATCGGTCTCATCGCGCACTGCGAGCTGATGGGCGACCGGATGGCGATCCTCGACCCGCCGCCGTCGCTGAACGCCCGCGACATCCGCAAGTGGCGCCAGGAGATCGCCGGTTACGACTCCCCGTACGCGGCCCTCTACTACCCGTGGATCAAGGCCTTCGACCCGGCGAGCGGCCAGACCCGGGTGGTGCCGCCGTCGGGTCACATGGCCGGCGTGTGGGCGCGCAACGACGCCGAGCGCGGTGTGCACAAGGCCCCCGCCAACGAGATCGTGCGCGGCGCGGTCGACCTGGAGCTGCAGATCACGCGCGGCGAGCAGGACCTGCTCAACCCGATCGGCGTGAACTGCATCCGCGCCTTCCCGGGCCGCGGCATCCGGGTGTGGGGCGCGCGGACGCTGGCCTCCGACCCGGCGTGGCGCTACCTGAACGTCCGCCGCTACTTCAACTACCTCGAGGAGTCGATCCTCGTCGGGACACAGTGGGTCGTCTTCGAGCCCAACGACCCGTCGCTGTGGGCCCGTATCCGCCGCAACATCTCGGCCTTCCTCGTCAACGAGTGGCGCCAGGGCGCACTGTTCGGCCAGCGCGCCGAGGACGCCTTCTACGTGAAGTGCGACGCGGAGACCAACCCGCCGGAGTCGGTCGACCTCGGCCGTGTGGTCTGCGAGATCGGCATCGCGCCGGTGAAGCCGGCCGAGTTCGTGGTCTTCCGGCTCGCGCAGATCCAGGGCGGCGGGGGCGAGCTGGAGGAGTAGTCCTCCCCTCCTCGCGCCCCGTACCCCTCGTCTCCCCCCTTCCGGCCCGGTCCGTGCGCCTGCCGCGCCCGGATCCGCCCCTCGAACAGGAGTGAACCCCCATGTCCCTCGACACCGGTGACGCCCTCACCACCCACAATTTCGGCCTGCAGATCGACGGCGTCATGGTCGAGACCCTGCAGGAGATCAGCGGCCTCTCGATGGAGCAGGACGTCATCGAGTTCCAGCAGGTCTCCGCGGACGGCAAGCCGATCATCAAGAAGCTCCCCGGCGTGAAGAAGGCCGGCGAGTGCACGGTGACCCGTGGTGCGACCCAGTCCGCCGCGTTCACCGAATGGATCACGTCGTCGATCGCCGGCGACATGGGCGCGGCCCGCAAGGACGCGTCCATCATCTTCCTGGACTACCAGCTCACCGAGGTCAAGCGGTACAACCTGCGCAACGCCTGGTGCACCAAGGTGGAGCTGAGCGCGACGAAGGCCGGCGACGCGGCGGCCCTCACCGAGCAGGTCACCATCACCTTCGAAGAGCTGACGCTCGGCTGATGCGACGCGAGGGATCGGCGGACACCCGGCAGGGCCGCCCACAGGAGCCGCTCCGCACGGAGTTCGAGTTCGAGCTGCCGCGCGGATTCGTCGACGAGGCGGGCACCGTGCACCGCAACGGGGCGATGCGGCTGGCCACGGCCCGGGACGAGCTGCTCCCGCTGCGCGACATCCGGGTCCGCGAGAACCCGGCGTACCTGTCCGTGGTGCTGCTCGGCCGGGTCATCACCCGGCTCGGCACGCTCCCGTCGGTCCACGACGGGACGGTGGAGAACATGTTCGCCTCCGACCTGGCGTTCCTCCAGGACTTCTACCGGCAGATCAACGCGGAGGGCCACACCCGGGCCGCCGTGGCCTGCCCGCACTGCGAGGAGTCCTTCGAGGTCGAGCTGGCCGGGAGCCGCCTGGGGGAATCGTGACGTACGCGGCCGACCGGATCGAGGAGGAGACCGCGTACCTCGCCTTCCACTTCCACTGGGGCATGGACGACATCCTCGATCTGGAACACACGGACCGGCGGAGGTACGTGGCCCAGGTGGCGTCGCTGGTGGAGCGGTCGCAGGCGTAACGGCAGGACAGGGAAGGGAGGGTGGAGGGGACTGTGGGGATGTTCGAGAAGTGGCGGACGGCGCGGACGCGGAACGCGCGGGGCGCGGAGTCCGGTGGAGGCGGGGAGAGCGCGGCGTCCGTCGCGCCGGAGTCCGCGTCCGGGGACGCGTGGCGGGCGTTGCCGCCCGTGCAGCGGGTACTGGCGGCTGGTCCGAGGACCGTCGCGGAGTACGGCTTCTCCGCATCACTCGCGACCCACTGGAACCCCTCCTTCCAGAGCGACCTCGGCCACGGGGCGGTGCCGGACGCACCGGGCGGCGTCATGCTCGACGCGGTGCGGGCGGTCCCCGTGCCCGTGGAGCGCGAGCCGGTGGGGCGCTCCGAGGGGGCGGAGCTGCCGGGGCTGCGGTTGCCGGTGGCGGGAGCGGTGGGATCGGTGGATTCGGGACAGGGGACGGCTTCGGCCGTGCAGCGTGTGCCCGCGACGCCGCCGGTCGGTCGATCTGCGCCGGCGCCTCGTCCCGTACGGGGGGAGGCCGCGGCCGCTCCGATACGGGGTGGCGGCGCGGCGCGCGAGGCCGGGAACGCGGGCGCGGGCTCGGGTGCGCCCACCTCGGCGTCTCCCGCCGTCCAGCGTGCCGGTCTCGCCGCCGGGGCGACGGATGACCGGGTTGCCCCGGCGCCCGCGCCCACGGCCGCTGCGGCCGGTTCCACGCGATCCTCGTCCGAGAGTTCCGCGCGCCCAAGCCCCGTACGACCGACGCCCGTTCGGCGGTCGCCCCTGGTCTCCGCCCGGCCCGTGCAGCCGCCGCGGCAACTGGCTCCGGCCGGTACCGCGCGCCCCGTGGCCACGGCCGGGCCGGGCACGGCGCCGGTCCAACGGGCGGCGGCCCCTGCCCGTACGCCGGAGAACGGGGCGCGTCCCACGGCTGCGCCCGACACCGCCGCACCGGAGCCCTCGGCCACCGGTCGGCCCCAGAACGTCCCGGGTCCCGCTTCCCCCGGCGGGCCCGGGACTCCCGGCCTCGCGCCCGGCACTCCGGTGCAGCGCCGCCCGCCCGTACGCCGCTCGCGGCGCGCACCGGGCGCCGACTGGAACACGACGGCGTCGACGCCGCCGGTGGCTCCGCCGGCCCCCGCCGCCCGACCGGCTCCGGCGGTGCCGGCTGTCCCGGCACCTCAGGCGGTCCCGTCACCTCAGGCGAGCCCTTCGGTACGGCAGGCGTCGGCACCGGCACCCGCCGGCCCCACGCCTCCGGTGCAGAAGGCCAGTTCCGCCCCGTCCACCAGGCCTGTGGCGCAGGGACCCAAGGACGGGCCCACCGCACCGACGCGCCCGGCGGCTCCGGTCACCCCGGTGGCCCGATCCGTCGCGCGCTCCTCCTCCCCCGCGGCCGCCGCGATGCCGCCGACCCCGGCGTCCCCGGCGTCCCCGCCGACCCCGCCGACCCCGCCGACCCCGGCGACCCCGGCGAGTCCCGCACCTCCGGTGGCCCGAACAGTCGCCAGGTCCGCCTCCCCCGCAGGCCGCCCCGTGACTCCGTCGACCCCGGTGGCCCGGACACCCGTCACGTCCGCCCCCGCGCCCGGCGCGGCACCCGCACCCGGCTCGACCTCTCCTGCGCGCCCGTCGACTCCGGCACCCCTCCCCGCGCCCACGGCTCAAGCCGCGCCCGTACGTCCCCCCTCCCCGCGGTCTCAGGCAAGCCCGCCAGCTCCGGAGCCCCTGGTCGCACGGACCCCCGCCCCCACCCCCGTGACGCCGGCCACCCCGCCGACTCCCCCGGCCCGGCCCGGACTCGGCGCTCCCGTGCAGCGCGCCACCGCCGACGCGCCGCCCTCGCGTGCGAACGCCGCGCCGCGGAGGTCTCCGATCGGCGCGCCGATCCCGCGCGCGTCCGCGACACCGTCGACGTCCGCTCCGGCCGAGGCGCCCTCGCCCACCCCCAGCGTCCCCGCCCCGCCCACGCGGGCGGCCACCCCCGTCCCGACGTCGGCCGAGACCGCGCCCGTACAACAGTCGACCGCACACCAGCACCAGCACCAGCACCAGCACCAGGCGTCGGTCGCCCCCACGACATCCGTCGTGCCCGCACCCACCGTGCCGTCGGCCGCCGCCCTGCCTCACCCCGCCGCACCGGCCCCATCGACTCCTCCCCCGGTCCAGCGCGCGACGGCGGCGCCGCGGCCTCAGACCCCCGCCGGCTCCCCCGTTCCCGTGCGGCCGCCCGTCGTCACCGTCACCGACCTCCCCCGCGCCACCGCGCCCACGGTGCAGCGGCGGGCCGTCCGTCCGCTCGCCACAGCCCGGCCGCTCACCCCGAGCCTGCCGAACGCCGCGCGTACCCCCTCCAGTACCCCGGCTCCCCCCTCCGTGCCCGGCCCCCGGCAGCCCGCACCGTTGCCCGTCCCCGCGACGCCTCCCGCCGTTCCCCTCTTCACGCCGACCGCCGCCGCCCCCGCCCCCGCGCCGACCGTTCAGCGCGCTCCCGCCGCTCCGCCGCACAGCGGCACGCTCGCGCCCCAGGGCTCCCCCCGTCCCGTCGTCCCCCTCGCCCGACCGTCCGCCGCGCGGCCGGTCGCCCGGCCGGTGGTCCAGCGCCAGATCGCCGCCACGCCGGCCCCGGCGACGACGCCCGCCCCCGCGCCGGCCATCCCCGTGGTCACCCCCACCCCGCTCCAGCGGACCGCGACCGCCCCGGCTCCCGCCCCCGTCGCGCACGCTCCGCGCGCCGCCACCACGGTCACCCGGACCGCCCCGACCACGCCCTCGCCCACCGTGCAGCGCACCGCAACCCAGGGCCCCGCCGACCCCGAATCACCCGCCCACCTCGATGAGTTGGCGCGTCGTCTCGTCACTCCCCTCTCGCGGCTCCTCCGCGCCGAGCTCCGCGCCGACCGCGAGCGTGTCGGTCGCCTCCGCGACCACGGCCGCTGACCGAGACCCCGCCCTCCCACCAGCCCACCCACCACCCGACCGCGTCGATCCGAGAGACCCGCCACCATGCCCCAGCAGCCGGACCCCGCATCCACCGTCTTCTTCAAGCTCACCATCGACGGCGAGGACCTCGGCGTGTTCAACAGCTGTGACGGTCTCTCCTCCGAGGTCGAGGTGGAGCAGCGCCGGGAGGGAGGCAACAACGGCTTCGTCTGGCAGCTGCCCACCCGTGTCACGTTCTCCACGATCCGGCTCACCCGCCCCCTCACCCCCGAGACCGCGAACGTCGCCGCCTGGATCTCGTCGCTCGCCACCGGGATCACCCGACCGACCGCGCAGATCGCGGCACTGCGCGCCGACGGGTCGATCGTGGCGCAGTGGGGCCTGGTGGAGGTGCTGCCGGTGCGCTGGACGGGTCCGACGCTCGACCCGGCCAGTCCGGCCGTGGCGACGGAGACCCTGGAGATCGCGCACCACGGGTTCACCGACGCGGGAGGCGCCTGAGATGGCCCCGTTCTTCGGCGGGCTGACGGCCAGCGGCCTCTCCCGCGCCGCGCTCGCCATCCACCAGCCGCCGACCGATCTGTCGAGCTCGTACGGCGGGAAGCTCGGCGAGGTGAAGTTCGAGTTCAACCCGGATCAGCTCCAACTGAGCCGCTCCGCCCACTGGTTCACCGAGCAGGCCGTCGCGTACGACCGGGGTGCGCCGCCCAAGTTCACCGGCAGCGAGCCGGCCCAGCTCCAGCTGGAGGTCTTCCTGGACCGCTCGGGCGACCCGTCGTCGAACGACGTGCAGCAGCAGGTGGAGCTGCTGCTCTCCTGCTGCGAGGTGACCCAGCAGAGCATCGCCGCGAAGGCGCCGTCGCCGCCGTGGGTGCGGTTCTCCTGGGGGTCGTTCTCGACGGTGCAGTTCGTCGCGTACGTGACCTCCGTGTCGGCGACGTACACGCTCTTCAGCCCCAGCGGGATTCCGATCCGCGCGACGTGCTCGCTCTCCCTCACCGAGATCTCCAGCGCGACCAAGAAGCAGAACCCGACGTCCGGCGCGCTCTCGGCGCGCCGGGTGCACCGCACGGTCGCCGGTGACTCCCTCGCCTCCCTCGCCTGGCGCGAGTACGGCGACGCGACCCGCTGGCGGGTCATCGCGGAGGCGAACCGCATCGACGACCCGATGCGGCTGCGCCCCGGCACCGAACTGCTGCTCCCGTCCACCACCGAAACGCCGGAGACCGAGGGCGCCTCATGAGCGAGAAGACCTTCACCACCGTCCTCCACGTGCAGCTCGACGGCACGCCGCTGCCGGACCCGCTCGCGGTCCGCCTCACCGAGGGCTGGGTGGACGCGAGCGTCAACGTGCCATCCGCGTTCCAGCTGACGTTCAGCGACAAGGACGGCACCCTCACCACGAAGTTCCCGTTCCTCAAGGTCGGCGCGATGGCCGTGCTGTCCCCGTTCACCGACGGCAGGCTCGGCGAGCCCATGCTCACCGGCGAGGTCACGGCCGTCGAGGTGGACGCGGCGCCCGGTCACGGCCGGTACCTGATCGTGCGCGGTTACGATCCCGGCCACCGTCTGCTGCGCAGCCGGCGCGTCGAGGGCTATCCGAACATGACGGCGTCCGACATCGTCCGGAAGCTCGCCGGGCTCAACCGGATCCCGCTGGGCAAGGTCGACGCGACGCCGACGGTGTACGAGCTGGCCACCCAGCCCAACATCACCGACTGGGACTTCCTCTCCCGGCTCGCGCGCGAGAACGACGTCCGGCTCTCGCTCGACCCGGCGGGCCGGCTCGTCTTCGCCGCGCTGCCCCCGGCCTCCTCGGCCCCGGCCGACACCACGCCGGCGGCGGCCAGCCCGTACGTCCTGGACTTCGGGAGCAACACGCTGCAGAGCCGGGTGTCGGTGACCGCCGCCGGGCAGGTCGGGAAGGTCGACGTGCGGGGCTGGGATCCCCGTACCAAGCAGGCGCTGTCCTCGCCGACGCCCGCCGTCGCGAGCAAGGAGATCGTCTCGGACATCACTCCCGCGCAGCTGTCCGCGCCGTTCGGTCCTGCCGAACTGGCCGCGACGGACACGCCGTTCACCACGCAGTCGGAGGTGACGCAGGCGGCGACGGCGCTCGCCGACGACGTCACCGGGTCGTTCGCGGAGCTCGAGGTCGCCGTCACCGGAAATCCGGCGCTGAAGCCGGGGCAGCCGGTGGCCGTGAAGGGCGCCGGCTTCCCCTTCGAGGGGCGGTACACGGCGACCGGGGTCCGTCATGTCTTCGCGTCGGGACGGCAGTTCGCCACCTGGCTGACCGTGTCCGGGCGGCAGTTCCGTTCGCTGTACGGGACGGCTTCCGGCGGTGGCGAGGCGGCCCCGCCGATGCCGGGTGTCGCGGTCGCGCTGGTCACGAACACCAAGGACCCGCTCTCGCTCGGCCGGGTGAGACTGCGTTTCCCGTGGCTGTCGGCGACGTACGAGAGCGGCTGGTGCCGGGTCGCCCAGCTCGGCGGGCGCGGGGGCGGCGGTCTGATGCTCCCCGAGGTGGACGACGAGGTGCTGTGCGCCTTCGACCGGGGTTCCCTCGAACACCCGTACGTCCTGGCCGGGTTGTACAACGGAGTCGACAAGCACACTCCCGCGACCGACCGGGTGCCGCCCGTCGATCCGACCAGCGGGCGCGTCCAGTGGCGCGCCCTGACCTCCCGTACCGGTCACACCGTGGAGCTGCGCGAGGAGGGCGGCCGGACGCGCGCCTCGCACGGCATCCGGCTGCGCACCGCGAAGGGCGGGCTGAGCGTCGAGCTGAACGAGGCCCGCACCACCCTGACGATCGACAGCGACGGCACGGTCACCATTTCGGGGGCCCGGGGGGTCACGGTCGAGTCGGGGGCCGATCTGACGCTCTCGGCGACGGGGCGGATCACGCTGAACGCGGGGCTCGGCGTGAACATCAAGGCCGGGACGAAGTTCAAGGTGTCGGCGCTGACCCAGGCCGTCGTCAACGCGCCGCTCTTCACCACCTTGAGTCCCCCGATGCTCAACCCCGCTTCGGCGATCGCGCCGTTCTGATGACCGGCCCCGCCACCAGGGCCTGTCCCATGGAATCCAGAGGAGGACCTTCCCTTGAGTGAGCACTTCGTCGGCGCGGGCTGGGCCTTCCCGCTGCGGACCGGCCCGAGCGGCTCCATCGCGCTCGTCCGGCGCGACCGGGAGATCGAGGAGTCCATGCGGCTGGTCCTCGCCACCGCGCCGGGCGAGCGGCCGATGCGGCCCGAATTCGGCTGCGCGGTGCACGAGTTGGTGTTCGCCCCGGTGAACGACTCGACGATGGGCCGGGTCCGGTACGAGGTGATGTCCTCGCTCGACCGCTGGGAGCCGCGCATCGACGTGGAGGAGGTCACGGTCTCCCCCGCCCCCGGGGAGCCGACCACCCTCTTCATCGACATCCGCTACCGGGTGCGCGGCGCCAACAACCCGCGCAACCTCGTCTTCCCCTTCTACGTCATCCCCTCCGAGGACTGAAAGAGCCACCATGGCCCTGCCCGCACCCCATCTCGACGACCGCCGCTTCCAGCAGTTCGTCGACGACGCCAAGCGCTACATCCAGCAGGCGTGCCCCGAGTGGACCGACCACAACGTCTCGGACCCGGGCGTCACCCTGGTCGAGGCGGTCGCGCACATGGCGGACCAGCTCGTCTACCGCCTCAACCGGGTCCCGGAGAAGAACCATCTGGCCTTCCTCGACCTGCTCGGGGTGACGCTGTTCCCGCCCGCGGCCGCCCGCGCCGACATCACCTTCCGGCTCTCGGCGCCGCAGCCGGAGCCGGTGGTGCTGCCCACGGGCACGGAGGTGTCCACCGGGCGTACGGAGACCGAGGAGGCGGTCGTCTTCGCGACGGCCGCCGATCTGACCGTCGTGCCCTGCTCGTTGACGCACGTCCTGCGCCAGGAGGCGGGCGGCGCGCCCGAGGACCGCTCGCAGGACCTCCTCGGCGGTGACGACGTGCCCGCCTTCTCCCCCCTGCCGCGCGTCGGTGACCTGCTGCTTCTCGGCCTCTCGGCGGCGGTGCCGGACTGTGTGCTCGTCCTCGACCTGGACAGCCGGGTGGACGGCGTCGGGGTGGATCCGCGCCGGCCGCCGCTGGTATGGGAGGCCTGGACCGGGGCCGAGGGCTGGGTCACGTGCGAGGTCGACGAGGACAGCACGGGCGGACTCAACCGCCCGGGCGAGGTGGTGCTGCACATGCCGTCCGGGCACGCGGTGTCGCGCCTCGGTGGGCACGAGGCGGGCTGGGTGCGCTGTCGGGTCGTCGAGGCCGCCGCGGGTCTGCCGTCGTACAGCGAGTCACCGACGGTCCGGGCGGCGGAGGCGTTCACCATCGGCGGGACCGTTCGCGCGGCGCACGCCGAGGCGGTGCGGAACGAGCAGCTCGGCGAGTCCGAGGGCGTCCCGGCGCAGCGGCTGCGGCTGGCGCACGCGCCGGTCGTCGACCGGCCTCCGCTGCTGCTCCAGGTCGCCGAGCGGGCCGACGGCGGCGTCGACGAGGAGGACCCCGAGGCCGGCTGGCAGGAGTGGACCGTCGTCCGCGACTTCGCCTCCTCGCGCCCCGGTGACCGGCACGTCACCCTCGACGCGACCACCGGCGAGATCGCCTTCGGGCCGTGCGTGCGCCAACCGGACGGCACGCTGCGGCAGTTCGGTGCCGTTCCGCCGAAGGGGGCGGCGATCCGGGCGGTCCGGTACGGCACCGGCGGCGGCCGGGCGGGGAACGTGGCCCGCTCCACGATCACCGTGCTGCGCAGCTCCATCCCGTACATCGCGCGCGTGGAGAACCGCGAGGCGGCGCGCGGCGGGGTGGACGGGGAGACCGTCGAGGAGGCCAAGTCCCGCGCGCCGATCAGCCTCCGCGCGCAGGAACGGGCCGTCACCGCCCGGGACTACGAGGAGCTGGCGCGCCGTGCGGCGCCCGAGGCGGCGCGGATCTCGTGCCTGGCGGCGGACGCCGCCGAGGCGGGCGACAACGCGGTCCGGGTCCTGGTCGTGCCACAGGCCGTGCCGGACCGGGGCGGCCGGCTGCGGTTCGAGCAGCTCGTGCCGGGCGAGGAGCTGCTGTCCCGGGTGACGGGCTTCCTCGACGAGCGGCGGCCCCTGGGCACGCGGCTGGCCGTCGGGCCGCCGTTCTACCAGGGCGTGACGGTGGTGGCGACGCTGCACTCGTTCCGGGCTGCCGAGGCGGAGCGCGTACGGGCCGAGGCGCTCGACGCGCTGTACGCGTACCTGGACCCGCTGACGGGTGGGGCACACGGCGAGGGATGGCCGTTCGGGCGTCCGCTGCGGGCCGGTGAGGTCTTCGCGGCGCTCCAGCGGGTGCCGGGCGTGGAGCTGGTGGACGAGGTCCTGCTGCATCCGGCCGATCCGCTGACCGGCCGCAGGGGTGACACGACGGACCGGATCGAGCTGGCGCCGTCCGCGCTGCTCTTCCCGTTCGACCATCGTGTCCGTGTGATCGAGGCGCGGTGAGCGGGTCCGCGCGGGGTACGGTTCCGGGCCTGGCGACCCCGTACCCGCTGGGTGCGGCGCTGCCCGCCGTGTACGCGGAGGACGACTTCGGGCAGCGTTTCGTGTCCGGCCTGGACGTCGTCCTCGCTCCGCTCTTCAACGTCCTCGACTCCCTGGAGGCGTACTTCTCGCCGGCGCTCGCCCCCGCCGACTTCGTGGACTACCTCGCGACCTGGGTCGGCGCGGAGCTGGACGGCGACGAGCCGCTGCCACTACGCCGGCACGCGGTCGCCTCCGCCGTGGCGCTGCACCGGGTGCGCGGCACCCGGCAGGGGCTCGCGGCGGCGGTCCGGCTCGCGTTCGGCGTGCCGCCGGAGATCACCGAGAGCGGGGGTGCGAGCTGGTCGTCCGCGCCGCTCGGGCCGTTCCCGGGGGCGCCCGTCGCCGGACTGCACGTGGTGCTCCGGGTCGCCGACCCGTCCGCCGTGGATCCCCACCGGCTGCGCGCGGTCGTGGCCGCGGCCCGTCCCGCGCACCTGCCGTTCACGGTATCGGTGACGAACTCCCCGCCGTCCTCGGCGACCTCTTCCCGTACATCCGAAGGAGCTTGACCCTGATGAGTGACGCGTCCCAGTCCCGCCCCTGCCCGGACTGCGCGAGCCCGGTGCGTGCGGCGGACCAGTCGTTCTGTGACAGCTGCGGGGCGTTCCTGCGCTGGGACAGCCCGGCCGGCGCGGCGAGCGCGGAAGGCTCGTCCTCGGCCGCGCCGTCCGCGTCGGCCGCCGCGTCCGCCCCGTCCGTCGCGCCCGCTTCGGAGTCCGGAGCGACGGTCCGGGAGCAGCCGGAGGCCACACCGTCGGACGACGCGCCGCGAGCCGCCGCGGAGGCTTCGGCCGGCTCCCCCGCCGACGTGGCGGACAGCCGGTCCTCCGTCGGTCCGGAGGAGGTGACCGCCCCGCTGCCCGCCGTGGCCCCCGCCCCGGAGGCACCCGCACCCCCATCCGAGCGGGCCTCCGATCCCGCGCCCGTCCCCGGAGCGGAGGCGGGTCCGGCGTCCGACGGGCCGTCGGACACGCTCGTACGGTCCCTCCTCGTCCCGGTCCCCGGGAACCGTCCCGTGGAACCGGCCGTCGCCGCGCCCGTGCTCCCCGCGCGTCCGGAGGCCGCCCGGCCGACGGTCCGGGCCGCCGAGGCGCCCGCCTCCGTGCAGGGCGGCACGCCGTGCCCTGCCTGCTCGCTCGCCAACACCCCGGGCCGTCACTTCTGCCGCTTCTGCGCGACCCCGATGGTTCCCGAGCAGCTCTCGACGGCCGACGGCCCGTACGCGGGCCGGCGTCCCGGGCTCACCCGCGACCGGAGCCGCTGGATCGTCCGCGCCCTGATCGCGGCAGGGGTGGTCACCGTGGTGGTCGGCGGCATCGTCGGAGGTCCGCCGGCCGTCCGCGCCGTCCAGGACCACTTCGCCAAGCGGGTTCCGGTCCACCCGGTGGCCTGGGCGGCCTCCCACTCCGCGCCGCGGCAGCAGGCGAAGCTGGCGGGCGACGGGTACTCCAACACCTGGTGGGGCACGGGGTACGCGGGCGACTCGGCGGGCCAGTACATGGAGGCCCGGTTCGCCGAGCCGACCGATCTGCTGAGCGTGCTCATCACCCCCGGCAGCTCGAAGAACACCACGCAGGCCGACGGCCAGGCGACCCCGCGCACCTTCGACCTCGTGGTCAAGGACTCCTCCGGCGAGACGCACGTCTCGCAGCACCGCATCGACGACGGCGGCACCCAGCGGGTCGACGTGCGGGTACGGGACGCGCTGACGGTGCAGCTGGTGCTGCGCACGGCGTGGCGGGCCGACCCCACGAAGCAGGTGGCCGTCGCGGAGCTGGAGTTCTTCGGCAGGTCCGTGTCCTGATCCCGTACGAGCGAGAATGGCCGGAAATCGGGCCGGGCCCCCTTCTCAGGAACGGCACGGGGAAGAACGATGATCCCCGGGGTACCTGACTGAAGGAGGGGGCCGTGCGCAGCTACACCGGTGTGCTCATCGGCAATCTGATCCTCGCCGCGTTCGCCGGTCTGGCCGGACCGGTGTTCCTCGTCGTGGCGTACGTCGCCCGGGTCGAGGGCGCCGCATGGTTCTGGGTGGCCGGGGCGGCGGGCGTCGGGGCCGTGGGTACGGCTGCCATCCCCTTCGCGGCCGTCCGGAGCGCCCGGCAGGAGTTTCCCCGGATCACCCGGCGGGACCGTGCGGGGGACACGCGCCCCGCGTACGGGGACGACACCTCGGTGGTGTGGGCGCCTCGCTCCCCCGGGGGCCTGGCGGGCGCGCGCCTGGTACGGGCGGACGTCCGCGAAGCCTCGTTGGTGCGGTACAGCCCCGAAGGAGGTGCCCGGTTCACGACGTACGGGGGTGATCACGACCCGGCGGAGTTCAAGGCGACGGTCGGGCTGAGGCTCTGGGTCCACGACGGGGAGGACACCGGTCGGGGTCCGGCCGGCCAAGGTCCGGGGGGCCGCGAGGTCACCGAGGAGGTCCAGGTGCCGTCCCTCTGTCTCTCGGCGATCACGGCGGGGCGGCTGGCCGTGCTCGTCGATCCCCCGGACGCGCCGACGCAGGGGAAGGTCACGGTCCTCTGGCCGCGCAGCCTCCTCCTCGCGGGGACGAGGACCTGCCGGGTGATCGACCTCGACGGGCGCGTGACCGACGTGACCCGCTGCGCCGATCGGCAGCTGGAGCAGATGCGGATCTCGCGGTCGGTCGGCGGAGTCGTGATGGACGGGGACCTCATCGACCTCCGGCGGCTCGACGCGGCGACCGCGGCCCGGTACACGGCCGCGGCCCGCGATGGCACCGAGCAGCGGGCGCCGGTGACCGAACCCGGCGAGGAGTTCCGTCGTCTTGCGGAGTTCCTCCCGGGCGATGAGGCCTCATTCGGCTCCGTCCCCCGCCGCTGGTCGCGCCGCGGTGGGCACCTGGTGCTCGCCCGGTTCCTGTCGCTGCGCGGCCGGACCACGTTCCAGGACCACGGTCCGGTCCTGGACACGCTGCTCCGGGTCCGTCCGGCGGACGGCTCTCCCGCGTACGACGTGGTCCGGCGCCTCACGGTCCCGATGAACTATCTGGCGGTCCTGCACCACACGAGGGACGTCGTCCTCCGGGTCAGCCCGAACGGCAGGTCCCTGGTGGTCGACTGGGCCCGCACCAATCTTCTCGCCGGAGTCACGACGGCACAGGTCGTCGCACCGGACGGGCTCGGCATCCCGCTGCCGCGACGCTCCGAGGCCCTCTGGCCCCTGATGAACCTGCTCGTCGCCCACGGCGTCTCGAACCCGACGCCGGTCCTCGACCTCCGCGAGCCCCGGATGCACGCCGTGTCGGACGCGGTGATGGAGATGATCCGGGGTGCGGAAGTGAGGGTGGACGAGGCGGAGGAGGTACTCCATGACCGCCTCGGGTAGCGACCACCGCCGGGTGCGGCCGGTCGAGTTCCTCGACGTTCGTCGGATCAGCTTCGTCGAGCACCCGCCGCCCGCTCTGACACCGTGGGAGCAGGGCGAGGTGGACCGGCTGTGGGCGGGCACGAAGGCCCGGAGCCCCACCACGTTCGACGGGCCGCTGGTCGTGAGTCTGGGGATCGATCTCCCCGCGCCCGGTGTGCTGGTGGCGCGCTGGGCGCGGCTCTCGTACCGGTACCGGGCCCTGCGGGTCCTGCGGACCGCCGGTGACGTGCCGGGGTCGGTGTTCGTCACGGTGCTGCTGCCCACCGAGCGGGGGCTCGTCGTCGGCCGCGGGGCTCCCACCACGGCCGCGCCCGGCCGCTGGACGCTCCCGGGCGGCTCGGTCGATCCGCCCGCCGACGGTCGACCGCTCGACGGGGAGGCCCTGCGGCGGGACGCCGCGCGCGAGCTCGCCGAGGAGCTCGGGGTCCGGATCGCCGACGAGGAGTTGCGGTTGTTCGCGGTCACCCGGGGACGCCGGTTCGGCAGCCTCGGCTTCCACTTCCTCGCCCCGCCCGTGACCCGTGCTCTGGTGCTCCGTCGTCATGCCGCGCTCGTCGCCGCGGAGACCGGGCACGGCGCCGGACCCGAGCTGGACGAGGTCGCCTTCGTATCCTCGCCCGCCGAGGCGGAGCGTCTCGGCCCGGGCGCGGACCATCTGCCCCAGGTCCTCGGCCGGTACGGCGACGAGGTCTGAACCCGCGCCCGGCGGCGATGCCACCGGCGTGCCCGGTGCCGGTCCCGGCACCGGGCACGTTCAGGTGCCGTACGGGAAGCGTCAGGTCCGCAGCCACACCGCCGTGTCCGCGGGCAGTCGGCCGTCGGTGTCCAGGGGGCCGCTCGCCAGGAGCAGCTCCTCGTGCGGCGGGAGTCCGGCCGGGGTCGCGGAGAGGTTGACCAGGCAGAGCAGGCCCTCGCCGCGGGCGAAGGCGAGGACGTCCTCCGGCGCGGGCAGCCAGGTCAGGGGGCCGTCGCCGAAGCCGTCGACCGTGCCGCGCAGCCTCAGTGCCTCGCGGTACAGCGCCAGCATCGACTCCCCGTCCGTCTGCTGCCGGTCCACCGCGTAGTCGTCCCAGTCCCGGGGCTGGGGAAGCCACGGTTCGGTGCCGGCGGCGGAGCCGAAGCCGTACCAGGGCGCTCCGGCGGTCCACGGCAGCGGTACGCGGCAGCCGTCGCGGCCGGGGTCGGTGCCGCCGGAGCGGGCGTGCATGGGGTCCTCGATCCGGTCCAGGGGAACCTCCGCCTCGGGCAGCCCCAGCTCCTCGCCCTGGTACACGTACACCGATCCCGGGAGGGCCAGGGTCAACAGGGCCGCCGCCCGGGCCCGTCGGGTGCCGAGGGCGAGGTCTGTGGGCGTGCCGAAGGTCTTCGTGGCGAAGTCGAAGCCGGTGTCGGTTCGCCCGTAGCGGGTGACCGTGCGGGTGACGTCGTGGTTGCAGAGGACCCAGGTGGCGGGGGCGCCGACGGGGGCGTGTTCGGCGAGGGTGTCGTCGATGGTGCGGCGCAGCCGGTCCGCCTCCCAGGGGCAGGAGAGGAAGTTGAAGTTGAACGCGGTGTGGAGTTCGTCGGGGCGGAGGTAGCGGGCGAAGCGTTCGGAGTCGGGGAGCCAGACCTCGCCGACGAAGACGGCGCCGTACTCGTCGGCTATCGCGCGCCACGACCGGTAGATGTCGTGGAGTTCGTCCTGGTCGATGTACGGGTGGGGGTCGACGCCCTCGACGAAGTCGGCGAGGGCCGGGTCCTTGGCGAGCAGTGCGGCGGAGTCGATGCGTACGCCGGCGACTCCTCGTTCGAACCAGAAGCGGAGGACGTCCTCGTGTTCGCGGCGGACGGCCGGGTGGGCCCAGTTGAGGTCGGGCTGTTCGGGGGTGAAGAGGTGGAGGTACCACTCGCCGTCCTCGACCCGGGTCCAGGTCGGTCCGGAGAACTGGGAGGGCCAGGTGTTGGGCGGGATGTCGCCGTTCTCGCCGTGGCCCGGCCGGAAGTGGAAGAGCTCGCGCTCCGGGCTGCCGGGGCCGGCCGCGAGGGCGGCGCGGAACCAGGCGTGCTGGTCGGAGACGTGGTTGGGGACGATGTCGACGATCACCCGGATGCCGAGTTCGCGGGCCTCGGCGATGAGTTTCTCGGCCTCGGCGAGGGTGCCGAAGGCGGGGTCGATGGTGCGGTAGTCGGCGACGTCGTAGCCGCCGTCGACCAGGGGCGAGAGGTACCAGGGCGTGAACCAGACGGCGTCGACGCCGAGTTCGGCGAGGTAGGGCAGTCTCGCCCGGACGCCCGCGAGGTCCCCGGTGCCGTCGCCGTCGCCGTCGGCGAAACTGCGCGGATACACCTGGTAGATGACGGCGTCGCGCCACCAGTCGTCGGTGCGATGCGAGTGAGGGGCTGCCACGTGACGGTCCTTTCGGGCAGGTCGGGGTTCTTCGCCGCCGGCCCGGTTGCTGCGGGGCATGGATGGCGGGCCGGCGACGAAGGCATGGGGTGGTGCGGAGGCCGCGGGGCGCGGACGGCCGGGCCGGAGGGGTGGCGCCGGTGGTCTCGGTGGCGCCGGTGGCCTCCGTGACGCGGAGGGCCGGTCAGCCCTTGAGGCCGCCCGCCGTGAGGCCGCTCATGATGTTGCGCTGGAAGACCAGGAAGATGAGGAGGGTCGGCACGGACGCGATGGTGAGCGCGGCGATCAGGACGTTGACCGGGACGCCGTTGGAGAGGGAGTAGATGCCGACGTTGAGGGTCTGGCCGGCCGGGTCGGGCAGGGTGAGCATCGGCCAGAGGAAGTCCTTCCAGACCCCCACGACGGCGAAGATCGAGACGACGCCGAGGATCGGCCGTGAGATGGGCAGCACGATCGACCACAGGATCCGCGTCGGGGACGCTCCGTCGATGGAGGCGGCGTCCAGGAGTTCCTTGGGGATCGAGTCGAAGAAGCGCTTGAGCAGGAAGATGTTGAACGCGTTGGTCACCGAGGGCAGCCAGATCACCCAGGGCGAGTTGAGCAGGTTGCGCTCGAAGATCGGCAGGTCCAGGACGGTCAGGTACTGGGGGACCACGAGGACGGTCGCCGGAATCATCAGCGTCGCGAGCATCATGCCGAGCACGGCCTTGCCGAAGACCGGCCGGAGCTTGGAGAGGGAGTAGGCGGCGGCCACGTCGAGGACGAGCTGGAAGGCCAGCGCGCCCAACGCGTAGTAGAGGGTGTTGAAGAGCAGCGTCGAGAGGTCCATGACCTCCCAGGCACGTGAGTAGTTCTCCGGCGCGAAGGTCTCCGGCACCAGGGTCGGCGGTGTCTGGATGACCTCCTGGGTGTCCTTGAAGCCGCTGGACACCATCCAGTAGAGGGGGCCGAGGAAGGCCAGGGTGAAGCCGCCGACGACGACGGCGAAGACCACCCAGTAGAGGGCCTTGCCCCGGGGGCGGGCGAGCTGCGCCGGCGAGATGAGTGTGCGTGTGGACATGCTGGTCTCCCCGGTCCTACTCGTCCTCGGCGCGGCTGAGCTTCACGTACGCCGCCGAGAATCCGGCGAGGAGTACGAGGAGGAGCAGGCCGAGCGCCGCCGCGGCACCGTAGTTGTTGAAGTTGAAGGCGTATTGGTAGATGAGGTAGACGACGGTGGTGGTCGATCCCTCGGGGCCGGCGCCGCCGGTGAGCAGGAACGGTTCGACGAAGACCTGCATGGTGGCGATGACCTGCATGAGCAGCATCAGGGAGAGGATCAGGCGCGTCTGCGGGATGGTGACGTGCCAGATCTTGCGGAACAGCCCGGCGCCGTCGAGCTCGGCCGCCTCGTACAGCTCGCCGGGGATGCTCTGGAGCGCGGCGAGGTAGATCAGGGCCGCGCCGCCCATGTTCATCCAGGTGGAGGCGATGACCACGGAGAGCATGGAGAGGTCGGGGTCCTGGAGCCATTGCTGCTCGGGGAGGTGGAGGAAGCGGAGGAGCTCGTTGAGGAGGCCGTAGCCGGGGTCGTACAGGTACTTGAAGAGGAGCACCGAGGCGACCGGCGGGAGCATCACGGGCAGGTAGACGAGCAGTCGCAGATAGCCCTGGCCGTGGTGGAACTCGTTGATGACGAGGGCGACGACGAAGGGGACCGCGAAGCCGAAGACGAGCGCGAGCACGGTGAACAGGAGCGTGTTGCGCCAGGCCTGCCAGAAGGCGGGGTCGTTGACGACGGTGACGAGGTTGTCGAAGCCGACCCAGGTCGACTGTCCGCTCTCCGTCTTCTGGAAGGCCAGGAGGAACTCCCTGACCATCGGGTACCAGGAGAAGAAGGCGAAGCAGAGCACGGCGCCGATGAGGAAGCCGTGGGCGGTGAGGTTGCGCCGCAGGCTCTTCGCGAAGCGGGCACGGCCACCGGGGGGTACGGGTCCCGCCGCGGCCGGCGGGGAGTGGCGGGCGCTGCCCGTCGTGCTCGGGGTCAGGCTGGGGGCCGACATCGTCGCTCCTTGGTACTGGTCTGCCGGGATGGTCCTGGGAGGGGTGGAGGGCCCGCGGGGGCGGGCGGTCGGTCCGCCCCCGTCGGTGCCCGTCACTGGGTGGCGAGGACCTGGTTGACCTGTGCCTCGGCGGTGGCGAGGAGCTTGTCGATGTCGGCGTCCTTGTTGGTGAGGAGGCCGGACATCACGTTGTCGAGGACCTTGTAGACCTCCTGTGCCTTCGGCGGCTCGGCCTTGCCGGCGACGGGGTTGTCCATGAAGGACTTGAAGTTCTGGACCGGCATGGTGGCGTGGGTGACGCGTGCGGCGTCGTCCTTGGTCTTGGAGTCGTTCAGCCAGAAGTTGGGCTGCGGGACGCCGACGGGGAGGGCGTCCTGCTTGGTGCGTGCCCAGTCGAACTGGCCCTTGCCCACGGTGAGGTTCTTGAAGTTGAGCCAGGCGACGGCGGCCTTGATCTTGTCGCCGGAGATGCCTTGCTTGATCATGTAGTTGTTGCCGCCGGCCAGGGTGTTCTTCTCACCGGGGATGGGGCCCATGCCGAAGTTCTCGTACTTGGCGCCGAGTTGCTGGACCATGTACGCGATGTCGTCGGGGGCGGCGAGGAACATGCCGAGCTTGTCGGTGGCTATCTGCTTCTGGAGGTCGCCCCACTGGAGCAGCTGGGTCTTGCCCATGCTGTCGTCCTCCCAGCGCATGGCGTGGAGGTTCTTCGCGACCTGCTTGCCGAGCTCGTTGTTGAAGGCGGCCTTCTTTCCGCTCGCGTCGACGACCTCGCCGCCGATGCTGTACATCTGGGCGGTGAAGTGCCAGCCGCCGGTGTTGCCGGCGCTGTACTCGCCGAAGCCGGCGATGCCGTTGCCGAGTCCGGCGATCTTCTTGGCGGCGGCGCGGACCTCTTCCCAGGTGCGCGGCGGGGCGTCGGGGTCCAGGCCCGCCTGGGTGAAGAGCTTGCGGTTGACGAGCAGGCCCATCGTGTAGTTGCTGGTGGGCAGGCCGTACAGCTTGCCGTCCTGCTTGAGGGAGCCGAGGACGTTCGGGTCGATGTCCTTGAGGAGCGGGACGCTCTTGTCGTTGACGTACGCGGTGATGTCCGCGGCGCCGTTCTCGGAGAGCACCTGCGGCAGGTCGGTGAAGTAGGTGTAGAACACGTCCGGCTGGGACTTGGCCTTGAGCATCGCGGTGAACCGCGGCGGCTCCAGACACTGGCCGGGGGTGGAGCGGCCCTCGATGGTGACGTTGGGGTACGTCTTGTTGAACTCGGCGACGTCCTCCTTCCACTCCTTGAGCTCGGCCGCCTTCGCCGCGGGGGGCATGCAGTCGATCGTGAGCGTGACCTTGGTCTTCGGGTCCAGCGGGGCGGTGGGGTCGGAGGACCCACCGCCCTCGGAACCGCCGCTGCCGTTGTTGTTGCTGCTGCTCGTGCCGCAGGCGGCGAGCGCGGTCAGCGTGAGCGCGGAGACGAGGGTGACCGCGCTGGCGCGGCGCGTACGGCGGAACCGGGCACTTCTCATGGGTGGTCCCCTTCGGGCCTGAACGTGGAGGTCGCCCCACCGCCTGTGCGTTGTGGGGCGCCGCACACTCAACCACCATCAACAAGTGAACGCAAGATATCGCGCTGATTTCGTAATTGCCTGACAGTCAGGGCCTGATGAGCACGGCGACCCCCCAGGAAACCGACAGTTCGGGGGCGGGACACCGGGGCCGGTGGACCGGCCCCGGTGGCACGGGCGACAGAACGCACGCAAGACCGATACAAGTGGCTGCAAGCCACCTGCACCGGTCTCGCGAGGGGAGCGGCGGGGTGTACCGCCGGCCGGACTACGGGTTGACGTTGATCTTGAAGGTGGAGGTGGTGTTACGGATGTCCACCGCGTTGCCGCTCAGCCGCAGCCCGTTGAAGGTCACCTCCCCCACGGCGGGCCCCTGCCCCGACTCGGGCAGCTCGTTGGCCCACAGGCCGAACCCGGACTTGGCGTCGAAGGCGTCACCGCTCTTGCGCGCGCCCGTGATCGAGACGTCCGTGAACACGGTGTCCTTGATGGGGAACTGTGGCTGACCGCCCACGTAGTTCGTCTGGAACATCACCCCGCTGTACGTGGGGTCGACGATGTCCACATGGTTCACCCTGATGCCCTGGAAGACCTTGGAGGCGGAGAACACCCAGATGCCGGGGAAGGTCTGGGAGCCCCAGAAGTGGCCGCCCGCCCGGACGATGGAGATGTTCTCGAAGGTCGTGGGGTCGGTCCCGAAGCCGTTCATCGGATAGCCGAAGTCCAGGGACGAGATGGTGATGCCCGCGTAGACGAGCGTGTCGGCGATGTGGATGTTGCGGAAGGTGTTGTTGTAGCCGCCGTAGACGGCCACGCCCGCCGCTCGCCAGGTCAGGGTGGTGGTGAGGTTCTCGTACACGTTGTTCTTCATGTCGGCGCCGCCGGCGTCGATCGCGGAGAACAGGGCGAAGCTGTCGTCACCGGTCGCCCGCGCGTCGTTGTTGACGACGTGGTTGTCCGTCGAGCCGTTGGTCATGTTGATGCCGTCGGCGAACAGGTTGCGGATCCGCGAGTTCTTGATGGTGATCCGGTCGGTGTTGGCGCCCCAGTAGAGGCACACCATGTGCTCGTTCCAGATGTCGTCGATGACGATGTCGGTGACGTTCGCGAAGTCGAAGACCTTGCCCGGCCCGTCGATGCGCGAGGTGTAGTTGCCGAAATAGGCGAAGCCCTTGAACAGCGAGCCCTTGGCCGCCGCCTCGGCGCGGAAGCCGACGTCGGTGTTGTCCTGGGCCGACGGCGCGTGGAAGGTCGTGAACCACGGTCCGGCGCCGACCACCTTGACCGGCTTCCCGTACACCTGGAACTTGCTCGCCGTCTGGTAGTCGCCCGGCGGCAGGTAGACACCCACGAGGGTGCCGGTGGTGTCCATCCGGACCTTGTCCAGGGCGTTCTGCACGTCCTGGTGCCCGAATCCGGCCGGCACGGTGTACGTGGCCGGGTCCGGGTTCCCGACCGGGGCGACCTGCTCCAGGTTCACGAAGTCGATCGCGTACGTGGAGGTGTTCGCGGCGTCCTTCTGGAGCCGGATCCTGCTGCCCGCCGGGACGGTCTCGCCGAGGAGGAGGTGCGCCTCGTCGTAGATGTGGCGCGGTGCGCCCGAACCCGGGGAGTTGCCGGGTCCGGCCTCGGCGCCGTACAGCCAGGCGTACTTCGACGTCAGCGGGAGCGACTTCTTGAACGCCCCGTCGACGTACACGTTGATGGTGGAGTCGATGCCGCCGCCGCCCGGGGAGTCCGGGATCGAGAAGCGGGTCACCAGGGTGTTGGTCGAGCGCCGGGTGGTGAACTCGACGTACTCCCCCGTCGCGTCCAGGCTGACGGCCTTGCGGCCGGAGGCCTCGCCCGCGATGTCGCCGATGGTGCGGTTCGGCCCGGCGACGGTGGCTCCGCCGCCGACGGCGCCGTCCTCCGCCTCGTACATGTCGTACGGCATGTCGGCGCCGCGTCCGACGAAGAGGGGCTGGGTGGAGGTGTTGTTGGCGCGCTTGACCGGGAGTTCGTCGGCGTCGTCGGCGACGACCGTCTTCACGGTGTAGGAGCCGTCGGCCGCCGTCCACGGGCCGAGGTTCACCTCGGCGCCCGCACCGGCCGCGAGGGCTCCGTTGTGGGTGCCCGTCAGGGTCTTGACGGTGGCGCCCGTCGAGTCCGTCAGGGTGAGGGTCACGCCGTGGGCGCCGGCGGCGCTCGCCGCGATGCCCTGGTTCCTCAGGGCCACCTTGAAGGTGACCGTGTCGCCGGCCGTCGGGCTGGACGGCGACGTCGTCACCGAGGCGGCGACGAGGTCGGAGCTGGACACCGGCGCGACCACCAGGGCGGTGGGGCGGGTGTAGGTGTTGTTGGACTCGTTCTGCTCGATGACGGCGTTCGCCTCGTCGGCGACGGCGCTGAGCTGGTAACTGCCGGCGTCGCGGGCGCCGATGGAGGCGCTGACCGTGGTCTGGGCCCCGGCCGCCAGGGCTCCGACCTGTGCGGTGGCGACCTTGGTGCCGCCGAGGCGCAGCGCGACGGTGCCGGCCGGTGCGGCGGCCGGGCCGCTGTTGCGGACCGTGGCGCTGACGGTGATCGGGTCCGACTCGACGGGCGAGGCGGGTGTGGTGGTGAGGCCGGTGACCTCCAGGTCGGGGTTGGGCGCGGGGACGCCGATGACCTGGAACTCGGCGAGCTGGCCCGCCGCGGAGCCGGTGTTGGCGGTGAACCTCAGCTGGACGTCGGCGACGCGGGCGGAGACGGGGAGGGTGACGGTGTTGCCGCTCGCCGGGTCGAAGGTGTAGCTCTTCGCGGCGGCGACGCCGCTGAAGCCGGTGGCGCTCTGTTCGCGGCCGAGGACCTCGATGGTCTGGCTGCGGGTCGACCAGGCCGCGTCCGGGTTGAGCTTGAGGACGAGGCTGTTGACGTCGGCGTTGGAGCCGAGCTTGACGGTCAGGGTGTTCGGGTAGCTGCCGCCCGCGCCTTCCCAGTAGGTGCTGACGTTGTTGTCGTTGGCGTTGGCCGCGACGAAGGTGTGCACGACGGAGGAGGCGTTGATCTCCTTGCCGACGGCGAGGTTGGAGCCGCCGCTGCCGGTGCCGGTGCGGGTGACGGCGTTGCTGTCGGTCGACTGGTTGCCCGCCGCGTCCTTCGCGCGGACGCGGTAGGTGACGGTCGCGGAGGCCGGCCGGGTGTCGGTGTAGGTGGTGACGTTCCCGGCGACGCTGCCCCGGAGGACGTTGTCGGCGTAGACGTCGTAGCCGGTGACGCCGGTGTTGTCCGAGGAGGCGTTCCAGGTCAGCTTGATCTGGCCGGCGGTGGGCTCGGTGAACGCGAGGTTCGCGGGCGCCGTCGGGGCCTGGGTGTCTCCGGTGTCGCCGGTGCGGGTGACGGCGTTGCTGTCGGCGGACTGGTTGCCCGCCGCGTCCTTGGCGCGGACGCGGTAGGTGACCGTCTGGTTCGCCGGCCGGGTGTCGGTGAAGGTGGTGACGTTCCCGGCGACGCCGGCCAGCAGGGTGCCGTTGGCGTAGATGTCGTAGCCGGTGACGCCGGTGTCGTCGGTGGCGGCGTTCCAGGTGAGCCGGATCTGCTCGGTGGCCGGCTGGGTGAGGGCGAGGTGCGCGGGCGCGGACGGTGCCTGGGTGTCGCCCGAGGTCGGCCCGTAGATCTCCAGCTCGGAGAGCTGGGCGGCGGGCTGGACGGTGTTCGCCGTGACGAGGACCCGCACGTACCGCGTGGTGGTGGCGTCGAAGGTGATCGTCGCGGCCCGTCCCCCGGCGGCGTCGAAGGTGTACGCCTGGGAGGCGGTCAGATCGGTGAAGGCGGTGCCGTTCGCACTGCCCTGGATCTTCAGGGTCTGGCTGCGTGCGCCCCAGCCGTCGGGCAGCCGGAGGACGACCCGGTCGACGCGGACGGACGAGCCGAGGTCGGCCTGGATCCACTGCGGGAGGGCGTTGTTGGCGCTCTCCCAGTAGGTGGCCCGGTTGCCGTCGTTGGCGTTGCCCGCCGTGTACACCTCGGTGTGGCTGCTCGCGGTGAGGGTGCGGCCGGCCGCCAGGTCGGCCGAGGAGCCTTCGGCCGCGTGGACCTCCAGTTCGGAGAGCTGCGCGGCCTGCCAGCCGGTGTTGGCGGTGATGTCGACCCGTACGAACCGGGCCTGGGTGGCCGGGAAGGAGACCGTCACGGTGTTGGCCACGCCCGGGGCGAAGGTGTAGGAGGCGGAGTTCTTGAGGGTGGCGAAGCTCGTGCCGTCGGCGCTGCCCTGGACGGACAGCGTCTGGTTGCGGCTCTCCCAGCCGGCGGGCAGCTTCAGGACCACCTCGTCCACGCGGGTGGTGGCGCCGAGGTCGACCTGGACCCACTGGGGCAGGGTGCTGCCGGCGCTCTGCCAGTACGTTCCCTGGTTGCCGTCGGTGATGTTCGCGGCGCCGTACTCGGCGTGGGATCCGGACGCCGCGGCGGCGTCGCCCAGGGCGATGTTGGGGCCGCCCGCCGCCCGAGCGGACATGAGGGGTCCTCCCAGGGCCAGGAGGCTGGTCGCGATCACGGCGCTCAGGCCCCGTGATCTCCAGTGGTGGAAACTCATCCGTCCTCGCTCTCGATTCGTGGGCACGGGGTCAGCCGGTCCGGTTGACGACGAACTGGGATCCGGGCTCGACGAGGACGTCGCCCTCGGCCGAGTTGGTGATGGTGACGCCGGTCAGCGTCGCGCTGCCGCGGGCGCCGCTCATCGCGAGGATCCCGGAGCCGTTGACCGAGTTGTCGATGCGGACGTTGGTGATCTTCACGTCCGGCATCTCGCCGCCACCCGTCTTGAACTGGATGCCGTCGTAGGTCGAGTCGAGGATCTCGGTGTCCCGGATGGTGACGCCGGGGATGGGCTGGCCCTGGGCGAAGAGGGTGATGGCGCCGAACTCCTGGTCCTCGTTCCAGAACGCGCCGCCGGTGCGGTGCAGGGCGTTGTTGGAGATGAGGGTCTGGCCGGAGAAGGGCAGCGGGTCGTGGTCGGTCGCGAGCATGATCCCGGGGTAGTTCATGGTGTCCGAGACGATGTTGTTCTCGATGGTGTTGCCGTAACCGCCGTAGACCGCGATGCCGTTGGCGCGCCAGGGCAGCTGGATGGTGTTGTTGCGGAAGTGGTTGTCATGGCCGACGTCGACCGCGGTGTCCTTGACGTACTTGCTGGCCCAGACGGCCAGGGCGTCGTCGCCGGTGTTGCGGAAGGACGAGTTGAAGACGGTCGAGTTGCGGGTGCCGTTGGCGAAGTTGATGCCGTCGGCGTAGGTGTTGCGGATCCGCATGCCGGTGAACTCAAGACCGTCTCCGGGGCCCCACAGTTCGGGGATGTTGGAGTAGTCGCGGCCGGCCCAGACGCCGACGTTGGCGTGCTCGATCCAGACGTTGCTGATCTTGGTGTCCTTGCCGAAGCGCCCGTTGAGGCCGACGCCGCCCTCGGCGTTGCCGTCACCGCCGCGGATCGCTCCGGAGCCGAAGATGGCGATGTCGGAGATCTGGGTGTTGTGGTCGATGTCGAAGCCGAAGTTGCCCTCGTGCGGGTGGTTGATGCCGCCGGCCTCGTGCGGCGGGGTGAGGGTGTAGAGCTGGGAGTGCCACATGCCCGCGCCGCGGATGGTGACGTCGCGGATGCCGACCTGGTTGAACTGACCGCGGTTGAGCGGGTCGTCGGTGAGGATCTTCTGCTCCTGGCGCCACTGGCCGGCCGGGATCCAGACGCAGGGGATCTGGCCGTT
Organism: Streptomyces sp. NPDC088553; assembly: GCF_044752965.1. Lineage (NCBI taxonomy): Bacteria > Bacillati > Actinomycetota > Actinomycetes > Kitasatosporales > Streptomycetaceae > Streptomyces > Streptomyces sp. NPDC088553. The sequence continues at coordinate 279,151 of NZ_JBIVMG010000002.1, forward strand.
CTGGTCGGCGGTCACCGCGCGCTGGAGGGCGTCGGTGTCGTCGATGCCGTCGTTGGGGACGGCGCCGTACTCGGTGATGGAGACGCAGTTCGCCGGCTTGGCGGCCGGGGGCGCGACCTGCTCCAGGTCGATCAGGTCGATGATGTAGAAGGACGCCGAGTCCCCGGCGTCGCGCTGGAGGCGGAACTTCGTGCCCACCGGGTACGACTGGGCGAGCAGGGCGTGGGACTCGTCGAAGAGGCGCCGGGCGTCGCCGCCGGGACGGTTGGTGAGTCCCTCGGGGTCGTCGGTGCTGCCGTAGAGCCAGCTGTGCTTGGACGACAGGGTCAGCTTGCGGACGAAGACGCCGTCGGCGTAGAGGCTGATCGTGGCGTCGGCGCCGCCGCCCGCGGCGGCGTCGGGCACGGAGTTGCGGACGACGAGGGAGTTGGCCGGATTGGTGGAGGTGAACTCGACGAACTCACCGGTGGTGGTGAGCCGGACCGACTTGCGGCCGGAGGACTCGGTGGCGAAGTTGGTGTGCCCGAAGGTCCGCTTCTGGTCGGCGGTCAGCAGGGTGCCCTGGTAGCGGGCGTTCTCCGCCTCGTACTCGGTGTACGGAACGGCGGCGCCACGGCCCACGACGAGGGAGCGCGAGAAGACGTTGTTGGTCTCGTCGGTCTCGGTGAGGGTGCCCGTGGCGTCGGCGGTCGCGGTGAGCGTGGCACCGCCGGTGGTGGCGGTCCAGCTGCCGGAGATCGGCACGTTGACCGTCTGGCCCGCGGCGATGGTGCCCGTGGTGCCGTTGAGGGTGGTGGTGCCCGCGGTCAGCCGGGTGACCGTGCCGGCGGCGGTGGTGGTGCCGCGGTTCTGGACAGCGACGGTGAAGGTGACGGCGGAGCCTACGGCGGGGCTGGTCGGGTTGGTCGTGATCGCGGTGACCCGCAGGTCGGGGCCGGGGCTCTGGCCGACGACCAGCTTCGTGACGGCGGTCCGGCTGTTGTTGCCGTTGTCCTGCTCGGGGACGGTGTCGGTCGGGTCGACCACCGCCGAGACGGTGTACGAGCCCATGGGCCGCTTGCCCACGGTGACCGGGACGGTCGCCGATGCGCCGGCGGCGAGCGCGCCGACCGGGGCGGAACCGGCAACGGCACCTTCGACACTGACCTCGACCGTCGTGGCGGCCGCCGCCGCGGTGCCGGCGTTGCGCACGGTGGCGTGGACGGTCACGGCGTCCGTCTCGGAGGGGGTGGACGGAGACCAGGTCAGATCGGTGACGGTGAGGTCGGGGCCGGGCGCCGCCGCGCCCACGACCTGGAACTCCGCGACCTGGGCGCCGGGGGCGCCGGTGTTGGAGAAGAAGCTCAGCCGCAGGTCGGCGTAGCGGCCGGTGACCGGGATGGTGACGGTGTTCTGCCCGGTGGAGGGGCTGAACGCGTAGTCGGCGCGTGCCTTGAGCGAGGTGAAGCCGGAGGCGGCCTGGGCCCGCCCGAGGACCTGGATGGCCTGGGTGCGCGGGCCCCAGACCTGAGCCGGGTTGAGCTTGACGACCACGGCCGTGACATCGGCGTCGGCGCCGAGCCTCACCGTCAGGTCGGCCGGGAATCCGGCGGACTCCCAGTAGGTGGTGGTGCTGTCGTCGTTGGCGTTGGCCGCGACGTAGGTCTGGGTCGTGGAGCTCGCCTCGATGGGCTTGTTGCGCGCGAGGTTGGTGCCGGTGGGCGGCGGGTCGACCGGGCCGGCGCTCTCTCCGTAGACCTCGACCTCGGAGAGCTGGGCCGCGTTCCAGCCGGTGTTGGCCGTCACCTGGACGCGGATGTACCGGGTGGTCGTGGAGGTGATGCCGACGGTGACGGCGTTCGATGCGGCGGGGTCGAACGCCCGTGACTGGGGCGCGGCGAGGGTGGTGAAGGTGCCGCCGTCGGTGCTGCCGAGCACGGCGACGGTCTGGGAGCGGGCCTCCCAGGTGGTGGGGAGCTTCAGGACGACGCTGTCGACGCGGGTTCCGGCGCCGAGGTCGACCTGCACCCACTGCGGGAACGATCCCGCGGGGCCTTCCCAGTAGGACTGCTGGCCGCCGTCGGTGACGTTTCCGGCCGGGTAGGCGCCGTGGGCGCCCGATGCCGTGGTCGTTCTGCCGAGGGCGAGGTTGGTCGCGGCCGCCGCGTGGGCGGTGACCGGCAGGAGTCCGACGGCGATCAGTCCGGCTATCAGGACACCGATCGTCAGCCGCCAGCTCAGGATTTTGCCTCTCATATGGGCCTCTCCGTCTGCTGGGCCACCGGCTCAGAACCGGCACAGGGCCTCTCGCCAGGAACCCAGCGGAACTCTGACAATGAATGACGGCGAGATACAGACTTATTGAGCATTTTCGTTAATCTTTTGCGCCGCCGGGGTGTCAGGTTTCTAGCAGGTCACCGCTTTGTCAACAGCCGTGACAGAAACGGCGGTTGGGCCACCGCATCCGCGCAGGTCAACGAAGAACGGCTCCGGCGCCGGGGAGGCGAAGGCCTCCCCGGCGCCGGAGCCGGAGAACGGTGAGCGGAGGGGTCAGACGGCCGGCGGCGGCGCCGTCGAGCCGCGCACCACGAGTTCGGGCTCGAAGAGGAGCTCGCCGGGGTCCGTCTGCGTGCCCTGGATCTGGGCGCAGAGCAGCTCGACGGCGGCGCGCCCCATGGCCTCGATGGGCTGGCGCACGGTGGAGAGCGGCGGCTCGGTGCAGTTCATGAAGGCGGAGTCGTCGAAGCCGACGACGGAGACCTGTGAGGGGACCGAGAGGCCGCGGCGGCGGGCGGCCCTGATGGCGCCGAGGGCGAGCGGGTCGCTGGCGCACACGATGCCGGTGACGCCCCGCTCCAGGAGGCGGGTGGCGGCGGCCTGCCCGCCTTCGAGCGAGAAGATCGACCGTACGACGTACTCGTCGGGCAGCTCTCCGCCGGCCGCCTCGGCCACGGCCCGGGCCGCTTCGAGCTTGCGGCGCGAGGGGACGTGGTCGCTGGGGCCGAGGACGAGGCCGATCCTCTCGTGCCCGAGGGAGGCCAGGTGGCGCCAGGCCTGCTCGACGGCGACGGCGTCGTCGCAGGAGACGCAGGGGAAGTTGAGCCCCTTGATGGAGGCGTTGATCAGGACCACCGGGATGTTGCGCTCGGCGAGCTGGTGGTAGTGGTCGTGCGGGGCGTCGGCCTGCGCGAACAGGCCTCCGGCGAAGACGACTCCGGACACCTGCTGCTGGAGCAGGAGGTCGACGTAGTCCGCCTCGGAGACGCCGCCCTTGGTCTGGGTGCACAGGACCGGGGTCAGCCCCTGCTGCGCGAGCGCGCCGCCGATCACCTCCGCGAACGCGGGGAAGATGGGGTTCTGCAGCTCCGGCAGCACGAGGCCGACCAGGCGCGCGCGCTCGCCCCGCAGCTGGGTGGGCCGCTCGTATCCGAGCACGTCGAGCGCGGTGAGGACGGACTGCCGTGTCGCCTCGGAGACACCGGGCTTTCCGTTGAGGACACGGCTGACCGTCGCCTCGCTGACTCCCACCTTCTTGGCCACTTGAGCAAGTCGTCGCGTCATGAACGCAAGAGTATCGCAAACTTCGCAAGCGAGTTGCGTCATTGCCAAGCCCTTGCAGGGAGCGAACGCAACCCAAGTGAGCGGACAACGCTTGAAGGGTTGACGGGCAGAAGGGCGCCTCATAACTTCAGGCCTTGATAAAAGGCTTGCTGCTGTTGCCCGTTGGGCGCGAGACGGCGAAAGGGTTGTCAGGTGCATAACACACGTATGCGTGTACGCACGTTCCTCCGGCGGGGAGTGGACAGACGAGAGCGACGAGCGGCCGCCGGGCTCCGCACCCGTCGGCTCCGGCCGCTCGCCGCGCTGACCGCCGGCGCCCTCGTCGCCGGCGGCCTGATCCTCACCGGGCCCGGCACCGCCCAGGCCGCGGGCGAGCGGGTCGACGTCTGGCTCACCACGACCTCCGACTCCGGCGGCCGTACCGTCACGCGCGGTCTCGCCCCGCAGACACCCCTCGCGTTCGGCCCGGCCGGCGGCTCCGCGAACCACACGATCACCGTCGACGAGAACACCACGTACCAGCAGTTCGAGGGCGGGGGCGCGTCGATCACCGACACCACCGCCCATCTGCTGCGCGGTGGCGCCGTCAGCGCAGCCACCCGTGACGACGTGATGCGCAAGCTGTTCTCGCCGACCGAGGGCATCGGTCTGTCCTTCGTCCGCAACCCCATCGGCGCCTCGGACCTCTCACGGCCCGGGAACGTCTCCCTCGACGACACCTGCTGCGACCTCAACGACTTCGGCTCCAACGGCTACGACACCAACGTCCGGCTGCTGACCGCGCAGGCCAAGCAGCTCAACCCGGCCCTCCGGGTCAAGGGCGTGCCGTGGAGCGCGCCGGGCTGGATGAAGGACAACGGCCGGATGGACCAGATGGGCTGGCTGAAGGCGGAGTACTACCCGCTGTACGCCCAGTACCTGGTGAAGTACGTGCAGAGCTACCAGGCCGCCGGGGTGAAGGTCGACTACCTCTCCGTGCAGAACGAGCCGAACTGCTGTCAGGCCGGCAACCCGACCGCCATGAACTACCCGGGCATGAGCTGGAACCCGGCCGGCCTCGTCGAGTTCACCAAGAACCACGTCTACCCCGCCTTCCGGGCCGCGGGCATCACCACCAAGGTCCTCGTCCACGACTGGAACTACGGCGACTACGCCGGCTTCGGCGCCGGGATCCTGAACGACGCGGGCGTGCGCAACGACCCGCTGTTCGGCGGCATCGCCTGGCACGGCTATTTCGGCGACCCGGCCGTGGGCACCCAGGTCCACAACCAGTTCCCCTCGGTGAAGCAGTTCAGCACCGAGCACTCGGGCGGCACCTGGATCGGGAACCAGCACAACGAGGACATGAGCGACATCGTCAACTACGCCCGCAACTGGAGCGGCAGCCTGGTCAAGTGGAGCCTGGGGCTCAACCAGAACATGGGCCCGCACAACGGCGGCTGCGGCACCTGCACCGGTCTCATCACCGTGCAGGAGGGTGGCGCCCGGGCCGGACAGGTCGACTACACGGTCGAGTACTACACGACGGGCCACCTGACCAAGTTCGTGAAGCCCGGCGCGTACCGCATCGACTCCACCGCGAACAGCACGGTCCAGAACGTGGCCTGGCGCAACTCCGACGGCTCCAAGGCACTGATCGCCCACAACGGCGGCACCTCCGCCCAGTCCGTCCGGGTCGACTGGGGCAACCAGTCCTTCACGTACACGCTGCCCGCCCGCACCACCGCGACCTTCACCTGGTCGGGGACGACCGGCGGCGGGACCGGCACCGGCACGCTGACCGGTCTGGCCGGCAAGTGTCTGGACGTGGCCGGCGGCGCCACCGCCGACGGCACCCCCGTCCAGCTGTACGGCTGCAACGGCACCGAGGCGCAGCGCTGGACGCTCGCCGCCGACGGCAGCGTCCGGGCCCTCGGCAAATGCCTCGACGTCACCGGCGGTTCGACGGCCGACGGCGCCCAGGTCCAGTTGTACAACTGCAACGGCACCGCGGCGCAGCGCTGGACGTACAACGCCACCACGCACGACGTGGTCAACACCGGCGCGAACAAGTGCCTCGACATCACCGGCAACTCCTCCGCCGACGGGACCCGGGCGCAGATCTGGACCTGCACCGGCGGGGCCAACCAGAAGTGGACCCACAACGCGGCCTGATCCGCCGTCTCCCGCTCCCTCCGTCCTCCTCCCCCGCACAGGGGCCCCAGACAGGCCCTTCAAGGAGCCCGCATGCCACCCGCACGTCCCCGCAGAACGGTGAGCGCGGCCGTCGTCGCCGCGACGGCCGTCCTCACCGGTCTGCTCACCGGCGGCCTGCCGAGTGCCGCCGCCCAGGAACCCGCACCCCGGGCCGTCGACCGGTTCGAGGGTGAGGTCCCCTTCGCGTCACCGCCCGCCGAGGGCCTGTTCACCTGGGGCAACGCCACCGAGTCGCACCCGAGGCTCGAACTGAGGGAGCGCGCCGACGCCCCCGAGGGCGGCAAGGTCCTCGAAGGCCGCTACGACATCAGCGGCTGGGGCGGCTTCACCCACGACTTCGCCTTCGATCAGCCGGCGCACGACTGGACGGCGTACAAGGGCATCCGGTTCTGGTGGTACGGCCAGAACACGGCGCCGCTGCCGCCCGGCTCGGGCAAGCGGATCGCCCTGGAGATCAAGGACGGCGGCGCGAACGGCGAGGCGTCCGAGCTCTGGACGACCTCCTTCACCGACGACTGGGAGGGCTGGCACCTCGTCGAGGTCCCGTTCTCGGAGTTCCAGTACCGGACCGACTACCAGCCCGTCGGCGGCATCGACCAGGTCCTCGGCCTCGACCGGATGTGGGGGTACGCGGTCACGCTCCCGACCGGCGGGCCGGGGGCGTTCGCCCTGGACGGCGTCGAGCTGTACGGCACGGCCGAGCCCGCCCTGACCACCAAGGTGGTCACGAAGTCCGTCGTGCACCCCGTCGACGAGGGCGGCACCGCCCGGGTCGACGTCTCGGTGGCCACCACCGGCTCCGGGCCGATCGGTGAGCCCGTCACCGTGACCTACGCGACGGAGGATGGCGGCACCGGGCCGGGAGGGGCCGAGCCGGGGAAGGACTACCGGCCGATCACGGGCAGTGTCGTGTTCCCCGCGGGGACGCCCTCCGGTACGACCCGCTCGATCACCGTGCAGACCCTGAAGGACGGTTCGGCCGAGTCCGCCGAGACGATTCCGCTGCGGCTCACGGTCGACGGCGCCAAGGCACCCGCCGAGACCCCGCTGGTCGTGGTGAACGCCCACGGCCTGCCGTACCTCGACGCCAGGCTGCCGGTACGCAAGCGGGTCGCCGATCTGCTCTCCCGGATGTCCCTGGCGGAGAAGGCCGGCCAGATGACGCAGGCCGAGCGCAACGCGCTGCGGGCCCAGGGCGACATCGCCGGATACGCGCTCGGGTCCCTGCTCTCCGGCGGCGGCTCGGTCCCCACCCCCAACACGCCCGCGGCCTGGGCGGCGATGGTCGACGCGTACCAGCTGCGCGCGCAGGCGACGCGCTTCCAGATCCCGCTGATCTACGGCGTGGACGCGGTGCACGGGCACAACAACGTCATCGGCGCCACGATCATGCCGCACAACATCGGCATCGGCGCCGGCCGTGACCCGGAGCTCGCCGCGCGGACCGGCGCCGTCACGGCCAAGGAGGTGCGGGCGACCGGCGTTCCCTGGGACTTCGCCCCGTGCCTCTGCGTGACCCGCGACGAGCGCTGGGGCCGTTCCTACGAGGCCTTCGGCGAGGACCCGGCGCTGGTCACCGCGATGGAGACCGTCATCAACGGCATGCAGGGCGCGCGGAACGGCAAGGACCTCGACCGCAACGACAAGGTCCTCACCAGCGCCAAGCACTTCGTCGGCGACGGCGGCACCGCCTTCGGCTCCTCGACCACCGGTTCGTACACGATCGACCAGGGCGTCACCAAGGCCAGCCGGGCGGAGCTGGAGGCCGTGCACCTGGCCCCGTTCGCGGAGGCGGTGAAGCGCGGCACGGGCACGGTCATGCCCTCGTACTCCTCGCTCGACATCCTCGGGGACGAGCAGGGTCCGGTGAAGATGCACGCCAACGCCGAGATGATCAACGGCGTCCTCAAGGACCGCATGGGCTTCGAGGGCTTCGTCATCAGCGACTGGCAGGCCATCGACCAGATCCCCGGCGACTACCCCAGCGATGTCCGCACCTCGGTCAACGCCGGTCTCGACATGATCATGGTGCCGACGAACTACCAGGAGTTCACCCGGACCCTCACCACCGAGGTCGAGTCCGGCCGGATCCCCACCGCCCGGATCGACGACGCGGTGGCCCGCGTCCTGACCCAGAAGTTCCGCCTCGGTCTCTTCGAGAAGCCGTACGCGGACACCACGAACCTGCCGTCGATCGGCTCGGCCGAACACCGCGCGGTGGCGCGGGAGGCCGTGGCGAAGTCGCAGGTCCTCCTGAAGAACGAGGGCTCCGTCCTGCCGCTGAAGCCCGCCCAGAAGGTGTACGTGGCCGGGTCGAACGCCGACGACCTCGGCAACCAGGCCGGTGGCTGGACCATCAGCTGGCAGGGCTCGTCAGGCCGCACCACGACCGGTACGACGATCCTCGAAGGGCTGCGGAAGGCCGCGCCGGAGGCCGCGATCGGCTGGTCGAAGGACGCGTCCGCGCCGACCGACGGCTACGACGTCGGTGTGGTGGTGGTCGGCGAGACCCCGTACGCGGAGGGGTTCGGCGACGTGGGCAACGGCAACGACCTCGAACTGACGGCCGCCGACAAGGCCGCGGTCGACAAGGTCTGCGCGGCGATGCCGTGCGCGGTCCTGGTCGTGTCGGGACGGCCGCAGCTCATCGGCGACCGGCTGCCGGGCATCGACGCCCTGGTCGCGTCCTGGCTGCCGGGCACGGAGGGCGACGGAGTCGCCGACGTCCTCTACGGCAAGCGGCCGTTCACCGGGCAGCTCCCGGTGACCTGGCCGAAGTCGGAGGCCCAACTGCCGCTCAACGTGGGTGACAGCGGCTACGACCCGCAGTACCCGTACGGCTGGGGACTGACCACCCTCACCCCGGCACCGTCCGGCGGGGAGCCCGCGCTGCGGGCGCTCCGGGTCGCCGCCAAGGCGCTCCAGGCGGTCGGCCGGGGCGACTCCGCCGAGGGGCGGAAGCTCGTCGCGGTGGCGCGGCAGATCGTCCAGAAGAGGATCGGGCAGCACATCACCGAGGCCACGGCCGAGCCGTTCGCCGACGCGGACCATCTGCTGCTCACGGGTGATCTCGCGGGCGCGGTCGGCAAGCTGACGGAGGCGTACCGGGCCGCGGGCTGACGGAGAGCGCAGGAGCGGGCCCGGCCCCCGGGGGGAGACACGCCCCCCGGGGGCCGGGCTTGTCGTGATCACCTTCCCGAGCTATCTTGCATTGCATGGTTCCTGGTAACGCAATGAACGAGGCGGGCGACAGGGTCCCCAGCCAGCTCCGCAAGGGGGTGCTGGAGTACTGCGTCCTCGCGCTGCTCAGGGACGAGCCGAAGTACGGCGTCGAGCTCGTCGCCGAGCTCTCCGCGGTCAGCGTCATGACCACCAGCCAGGGCACGATCTACCCCCTGCTGTCGCGACTGCGCCGCGAAGGGCTCGTCGACACCGAGCTGCGCGACTCCCCCAGCGGACCGCCGCGCCGCTACTACACGCTCACGGGCGTCGGCCGGGCCTCCCTCGCCGAGTTCGCCCAGGCGTGGCCGCTGTTCAGGGACGCCGTCGATCACTTCCTCACCGACCCACAGGGGGATTCCGCATGAACGCCACCGACCAGCACCCGCTCGTCGCCGCCTACCTCGACGCCGTCGCACGCGAGACGGCCGAGCTGCCCGCCGAGCGCCGGGCCGAGCTCCTCGCGGACCTCCGCGAGCACATCGAGGTCAGCGGCGCGGAGGGCGACGACCAGGTCCGCGCCGTCCTCGCCGGTCTCGGCGAGCCCCGTACCGTCGCCGCCTCCGCCCTCGCCGAGGAGTCCCCCGCCGAACCGGCGGCCGCGGCCAGGCCCGGCCGCACCAAGCTGACCGCCATCCTGCTCGGCGTCTCCGGAGTGCTGCTCCTGCTCAACCCGTACGCCGGGGTGATCGCCCTGATCGTCGCCCTGGTGCTGTTGTGGGGCGCGCCCCAGTGGGAGAACCGTCAGAAGCTCATCGGAACCGCCACCGGCGCGGCCGTGCCCGTCGTGGTCCTCCTGGGCGCGTTGCTCGGCGACGCCTCCCGGATCGGGCCGATGGAGATCCTGCTGATCCTCGTGTTCTCCCTGGGCGTCCCCACGCTGGGCGCCATCCTGCTGATGCGGGCCGTGCGCCGCTGACGCCGGGAGCGAAAGCGGCTCCGGGACGGACCCTCACCGAAGGGCCCGCCCGGAGCCGGTCGTCCGTGCGGAGCCGGTCGTCAGGCGGCGGGCCCGGGAATCTGCAGGGCCTTCGCGTTACGGTCCCAGCCGGACCACAGGTCGCTGTCGACGCAGTAGCCGCACCCCGGGCCGAAGAACATCCCGCGCGCGTTCTCGTCGCCGAGCAGCCAGTAGCGCAGCCAGGCGGTCGTCGGGGCGCGGAAGTCACCGCCGTCACCGATGGAGCTGAGGTGCCCGGCGCCGCGGACCTCCCCGTACACGGCCGGGGCGTGGTCCGTGTCCCGGTACAGGGCCTTCACCAGGGTCGGCCACACCGTCAGGTCGCGCTGGCCTGCGAGATAGAAGACGGGCTCGTCCATGAGGTCCGGGTCGGTCAGCGGACCCGGCTGGATCGGGATGGCGGTGTCGACCCGCGGGTCGACGGCCGCGTTGACGGCGGCGGCGCCGCCCTGCGAGTGACCCGCCGAGGCGATGTGGTCGAGGTCCACCTTGCCGTGGAACGCGCTGGAGCTGTCGGCGTTCCGGTGCTCCAGGACGTCGATCCCCGCGCGCATGCTGAGCGCGAAGTTGGACGTGGGGGTGTTGGCGGCGGCGACGATGAAGCCCTGGCTCGCCCAGTGGCGCAACAGCGAGCTGTAGACGCCGGGCACGGCGCCCGTACCGTTGCCCCAGATGACGACCGGGTGGCGCTCGCCCGACCGCCCCATGTTCCGGGGGTAGTAGAAGGTGTGCACCGCCTCGATGTCGACGGCCACCTCGTACGGCCCCGTCCGGCCCCAGTCGGTTCCGACGGACGGAATGGTGCCCGCGGTCCCCGCGTCGGCGGCCGCGCCGGCCGTGCCCGGCGCGGTGCACACGGCCATCACGGCGGCGAGCAGAAGACCGCCGAACACGCGACTCTTTCTCCCTGGCATGTGAACTCCTTTACGGATCCGGCACGTTGCGCGTCCTCGCAAGCGTGACCAGGCCATGATCGAGCTCACCGGGGCGGGTGTCTGTCCGCAGGAGCCCAGACCTCGCGCCGCCCCCTTGGGCATCTGCCCAGAACGCACGCCGCCCCCGCCGAATCCGTGGTTCGGCGAGGGCGAGGTGCGGTGGCGGTGCCAGGTGGTGGCGTCCGGGTCAGCGGGCCAGCAGCTGGAGCGTGTCGATCACGCGGTTCGAGAAGCCCCACTCGTTGTCGTACCAGGCGACGACCTTGATGTGGCGGCCCTCGACGCGGGTGAGCTCCGAGTCGAAGATCGACGAGGCCGGGTTGCCGGTGATGTCGGAGGAGACAAGCGCGTCCTCCGAGTACTCCAGGACACCGGCGAGCGGACCGGCCGCGGCGGCGCGGTACGCCTCGAGGACGTCCTCACGGGTCACGTCGCGGGCGACGGTCGTGTTGAGCTCGACGATCGAGCCGACCGGGACCGGAACGCGGATCGAGTCGCCCGACAGCTTGCCGTCCAGGTTCGGCAGCACGTGGCCGATCGCCTTGGCGGCACCCGTCGAGGTCGGAACGATGTTGACGCCGGCGGCGCGGGCACGACGCGGGTCGCGGTGCGGGCCGTCCTGCAGGTTCTGCTCCTGCGTGTAGGCGTGAACCGTCGTCATGAAGCCGTGCTCGATGCCGGCCAGGTCGTCGAGGACCTTCGCGAGCGGCGCGAGCGCGTTCGTGGTGCACGAGGCGTTCGAGACGATCGTGTGCAGCTCGGCGTCGTACGCGTCGGTGTTCACGCCGTACGCGAGGGTGACGTCGGCACCGTCGGCGGGCGCGCTGACGAGGACGCGCTTGGCACCGGCGTCGATGTGGGCGCGGGCGGCCTTGGCGTTGGTGAACCGGCCGGTCGCCTCGAGGACGATCTCGACGCCGAGCTCGGCCCAGGGAAGCTGCGCCGGCTCGCGCTCGGCGAGGACCTTGATGCGGCGGCCGTCGACGACGAGGGTGTCGCCGTCGACGCTCACGGGACGGCCGAGGCGGCCCGAGGTCGAGTCGAAGGCGAGCAGTCGCGCGAGGGCCTTCGGCTCCGTCAGGTCGTTGACGGCCACGACCTCGAGGTCGGTGTCGCGCTCGAGCAGTGCGCGGAGCACGTTGCGTCCGATGCGGCCGAATCCGTTGATGGCGATGCGAGTCATGAATGGTGTCCCTTCAACTTCTGCGTCGCCACCAGGTTCGCTCGCCGGGAACGGTCCTGACAGAGGCGAGATCGCCACGGTCCGCAAGGATCGCGCCAAGACCATCACGAGGAGCTACTCGCCCTTGGTGAAGGTGCGCCGGTAGTCGCTCGGCGTGGTGCCGAGGATGCGCTGGAAGTGCAGGCGCAGATTCGCCCCGGTGCCGAGGCCGACGTCGGCGGCGATCTGCTCGACGCTCCGCTCCGAGCGCTCCAGGAGTTCCCGCGCGAGGTCGACGCGGGCGCGCATCACCCACTGCATGGGCGTGTACCCGGTGTCCTCGACGAAGCGCCGGGAGAAGGTGCGCGCCGAGACCGCCGCGTGGTGGGCGAGGACGTCGAGGGTGAGCGGCTCGCCGAGCCGGTGCAGGGCCCATTCACGGGTGGCGGCGAACCGTTCGCCGAGCGGTTCCGGCAGGCTGCGCGGCACGTACTGGGCCTGGCCGCCGCTGCGGTAGGGGGCGGCGACCAGGCGGCGGGCGGCGTGGTTCGCGGCGGCCACGCCGAGGTCGCCGCGCAGGATGTGCAGGCACAGGTCGATGCCGGAGGCCGCGCCGGCGGAGGTGAGCACGCTTCCCTCGTCGACGAAGAGGACGTTCTCGTCGACGTGGACCAGCGGGCGTTTCGCGGCCAGGGCCTGGGTGTAGTGCCAGTGGGTGGTGGCCCGTTTGCCGTCGAGCAGTCCGGTCGCGGCGAGCGCGAAGGCGCCCGTGGAGATGGCGGCGAGGCGGGCGCCCCGGTCGTGGGCCGCGATCAGCGCGTCGACCACACCGCGCGGCGGGTCCTCGCGGTCGGGGAAGCGGTAGCCGGGGACGAAGACGATGTCGGCCCAGGCGAGCGCGTCGAGGCCGTGGGCGACGGCGTACGAGAGGCCGTCGCCCCCGGCGACCAGACCGGGTTCCGCGCCGCACACCCTCACCTCGTACGGCATGCTCGCGCGGGTCGTGAAGACCTGCGCGGGGATGCCGACGTCGAGCGGCTTCGCCCCTTCGAGTACGAGGACGGCGACGCGATGGAGGCGGGGAATGGGCGGCACGGGTACAGCCTAGGCGGGCGGCCGACGGCGCCGGCCGATGGCTCCGCAGGTCAGCGCGTCACCGGCCTGACGGAGTCAGCGGGGCACTGCCCGGGCGAGGTCAGTGGGTCAGCGCTTCGCCGACCTGACGGAGTCAGCCGTTCAGCGCGTCACCGTCCACTTCTGGTTCGCGCCGCCGCCGCACGACCAGATCTGCAGCCTGGTGCCGTTGGCGGAGCTGTTGCCGGTGGCGTCCAGGCACTTGCCGGATCCGAGGTTGACGATGTCCCGGGCGGCGTTGGCGGTCCACTGCTGGGCGCCGCTGCCGTTGCAGTCCCACAGCTGGACGGGGGTGCCGTCGGCCGTACCGGCGGAGGTCACGTCGAGGCACTTGCCCAGCGCCCGGATCGTGCCGTCGGCCCCCACGGTCCACTGCTGGGCCCCGGTGCCGTTGCAGTCGTAGAGCTGCACGGGGGTGCCGTTGGCGCTGTTCGCTCCGGCCACGTCGACACACTTGCCGCCGATGCCGGTGATCGGTCCCCCGGTGGCCGGGCTGTCGGCGGTGGTGACGCGGACGTGGTCGACGACGAGCTGCTGCGGGAAGGTGGTCGAGCCGTCCGGGTCGCCGGGCCAGTAGCCGCCGACCGCGAGGTTGAGGATGAGGAAGAACGGCTTGTCGAAGACCCAGGCACGGCCGCCGAGGTCGGCGGGCGTACGGGTCTGGTAGACCGTCCCGTCGACCGACCAGGTGATCCGGCCGGGTGACCAGTCGACGGCGAAGGTGTGGAAGGCGTCGGCGAAGGCCTGGCCGCCGGGCAGGGTGTAGCCGGCGCCGATGCCGCCGGAGCCGGAGTAGCCGGGGCCGTGCAGGGTGCCGTGCACGGTGGACGGCTCGAAACCGACGTTCTCCATGATGTCGATCTCGCCGGAGGCGGGCCAGCCGACCTGGCCGAGGTCGTTGCCGAGCATCCAGAACGCGGGCCACATGCCCTGACCGCGCGGCACCTTCATCCGGGCCTCGACGTGGCCGTACTGCGCGGTGAACTTCCCCGCGGTGTTGAGCCGTGCCGAGGTGTACTCGCACCGGCCGTACCAGCACTGGTAGTTGCCGGGGTTCTCCTTGCGGGCCGTGATCACGAGGTGGCCCTGGCCGTCGAGGGCGGCGTTGCGGTTGCCGGCCGTGTAGTACTGCCGCTCGTGGTTGTTGACGTTGTCGCCGGTCTCGATCTGCCACCGCGAGCCGTCCACGGGGAGCCCCGCGGCGCCGTCGAAGGTGTCGGAGAAGGTGACGGCGGCGGCCTCGGCCGCCGGCTGGAGGGCGGCGTTCCGGAGGGCTGCGGTCGCTTCGGCGGGGCCGGTGGGCTGGGTGAGACCGGTGGGACCGAGCGCCGCGGTGGCCAGGGCCAGGGCGATCGCTGTCACGGCGGTGAACAGCGGCCGCCGTGCTGAGCGGGCGGAGGGCATGACTCTCACTTCCGTCGGGTGTGGGGGAACGGCAAGCTCTTGCCATGCTCATGACACGGCAAGAGCCTTGGGCGCCTCCATGATTTAAGAAGTGAAGTAAGGGGGCGTCAAGAGGTGCGGACTCCCCCGCGCGCACCGTTCAGTTGGGGTTGCCGGCGTGGGTGAGAGTCTCCCAGGCGACGAAGAGGTTGTCGGTGCCCGCCGGACGCCTGGACTCGGTGAGGTTCTGGGTGTTCGTCATCCCGTACCCCATGCGGTGATGGAGCGCGTTGAAGCCCACCTCGGTGACCGGCCCCAGGTGGTCCTTGAGCGTGCCGCCGCAGAGCCAGCTCGGGACCGCCGCGCCGAGCTCGTACTTGGCCTGGAGACCGAGCGCGTGCCGCAGCCGGTCGGCGACCTCGGGGTAGAGGTCCTGGCCCTGGATGCGGCTCGTCTCGGCGATGTGCGAGATGGCGGACAGGCCGTAGCCGGTGTGGGTGAGGTCGCGGCAGGTCTCCTGGGTGAGGCCGTCGACGAAGGTCGTCTGCCCCTGCCAGTACCGGACGATCTCGTCGCGCGTGTCGAGGCCGCTGCCCGGCGCCGCCTTCGGCAGGGCACCGTCGCTCGCGAGGTAGATGTACGCGGGGACGCGGCCGCGGAACTTGGTCACGGCCTTGTCGTACGCGGCGCGGTCCTCCAGGAAGACGGCGATGCCGAGGGCCGCCTCGGTCATGCTGAGCTCCCAGTTGCCGTTGGAGTGGGAGCCGTTGGCGACCTCGGGGAGGTAGACGTTGCGCAGCATGGTCTTGAACCGGTCGACGCGGGCCTGGGGCCAGCCGGTGTAGGTGTAGCGGATGATCTCGGCGGCCCGCGGCCAGGAGGATCCGGCCCAGCCGGTCTGCAGGGGCGCGTTGGAGTTGGTGTGGTCGGTGATCACCCCGGACCAGGCGTCCATGATCTCGATGGCCTTCTGGGCGTACCGGCTGTCCCGCGTGACGTACCAGGCGAGGGAGAGCGTGTACGCGGCGATGGCGTCCTCGCGCTCGTCGGTGCAGCCGTTGTTCGGGTTCGAGTACGAGCCGCACTCGACGACGGAGCGGGGCTTCGGGACCCGGGACAGCGAGGCGTACCTGCTCGCCATCATCTGGTCGTAGGCACTCTTCCAGGGCTGCGCCCCGGCGTTGACCCGTTCGCGGGTGAAGTCGAGTTGGCCGCGCGAGACCAGGACGCCGGGGTGCGTGAACGTGGTGGGGGCGGCTTCGGCGCGGCCTCCCCCGGGTCCCGCGACGAGGGTGGCGAGGAGTGCGGCGGCCAGCAGGGGGACGGTGAGCAGCACCTTCCTTCCCTTGCGCTTCGCATGGGAAGCATCGCGCCATTTGACCATGGGGTTGCTCCTTCTTCAGATATGTGAACGCTCGATGACTGTCGAGGGTGGAACCTAAAGGTCTGAACCAAAGGCGTCAAGGTGGCGTGATGGGTGCCCGGTGCACACTTTCATCGGGTCAGGCGGCCGATGAAGGTGGCCCGCGAAGCCCCTTCTGTTCACATCCATGAACTATCGATGATCGGTCAACCCGGGCCCGACCTGACGGACGCGTCCGGCGGGCGGTCCACCACGCCGTACGATTCCCCTCGTTGTCACTTACATCGTCCGAAGGAGATCTCCCATGGCCCAGGTCACGCTGAAGGGCAGCCCTGTACAGGTCAACGGCACCCTGCCGACCCCGGGAAGCCAGGCTCCTGACTTCACGCTCGTCGCCGAGGGCCTGGCGGACAAGTCGCTGAAGGACTACGCCGGTCAGCGCAAGGTTCTCAACATCTTCCCGAGCGTCGACACGCCGACCTGCGCGTCCTCGGTCCGCGCGTTCAACGAGAAGGCCGGCGCGCTGGAGAACACGGTGGTGCTCTGCATCTCCGCCGACCTCCCCTTCGCGCAGGCCCGCTTCTGCGGCGCCGAGGGCCTGGAGAACGTCAAGAGCCTCTCGACGCTCCGCGGCCGCGAGTTCCACACCAACTACGGCGTGGAGATCGCGGACGGCCCGCTGGCCGGCCTGACCGCCCGCGCGGTCGTCGTCCTCGACGAGAACGACACCGTCCTGCACGCGCAGCTCGTCGGCGAGATCGCCGAGGAGCCCAGCTACGAGGACGCGCTCGCCGCGCTCAAGTAGGACGCCGCGGCCTCACGGCGACGCACGAGAGCCCCTCCACCGCCACGGTGGAGGGGCTCCTCGCGTTCTGCGGTCAGGCGCAGGCGGGGCAGAGCCCGCGGTACGTCACGTCGGCCTTCGAGACCGTGAAGCCGAACCGCTCCGCGGGCGGGAGGACCGCCAGCGGGTCCCCCGTCGGGTGGACGTCGCGGATGGTGCCGCAGTTCGAGCAGACCAGGTGCTGGTGCGCGTGGTGCGCGTTCGGGTCGTACCGCTTCGCCCGGCCGTCCGTGGAGAGCTCCACGACCTCACCGAGGGCCACCAGCTCACCCAGGGTGTTGTAGACGGTCGCCCGCGCGATCTCCGGAAGGCGTGCCACGGCGCGCGCGTGCACCTCGTCGGCCGTGAGGTGGACGTGCTCGCCGGCCAGGACCTCCGCGACGACACGCCGCTGGGACGTCATGCGCCAGCCACGCGCACGCAGGCGCTCCAGCAGGTCACTCATTCGGCTCACCCCTTCGGATCATTGGCGTGGTTCTTGACTTGGACTCTGTCCATCGTAGGATCGGTTCCGGCAATAGCCAAGGCACGCCACGGCTCCGGTCGGGCACACGACACCCCACGGGTGCCCGCCCCGGCTGAGCACCACGATCCGCCCCGTCCGGAAGGATTTGCATGTCCGAGAACCACGACGCAATCGTCACCGACCCCGCCTCCGAGGGCACGGGTGGTTGCCCGGTCGCGCACGGCCGTGCCGCGCACCCGACCCAGGGTGGCGGCAACCGCCAGTGGTGGCCGGAGCGGCTCAACCTGAAGATCCTCGCCACGAACCCCGTCGTGGGGAACCCTCTCGGTGCGGATTTCGACTACGCCGAGGCCTTCAACGCCCTCGACCTCGCGGCCGTCAAGCGGGACATCGCCGAGGTGCTCACCACCTCGCAGGACTGGTGGCCGGCCGACTTCGGCAACTACGGCCCGCTCATGATCCGCATGGCCTGGCACAGCGCGGGCACGTACCGCATCAGCGACGGCCGCGGTGGCGCCGGCGCCGGTCAGCAGCGCTTCGCGCCGCTGAACAGCTGGCCGGACAACGGCAACCTGGACAAGGCCCGCCGTCTGCTGTGGCCGGTGAAGAAGAAGTACGGCCAGAACATCTCCTGGGCCGACCTCATGATCCTCACCGGCAACGTCGCCCTCGAGACCATGGGCTTCAAGACCTTCGGCTTCGCCGGCGGCCGCGCCGACGTCTGGGAGGCCGACGAGGACGTCTACTGGGGCCCCGAGACCACCTGGCTCGGCGACGAGCGCTACACCGGTGACCGCGAGCTGGAGAACCCGCTCGGCGCGGTCCAGATGGGCCTCATCTACGTCAACCCCGAGGGCCCCAACGGCAACCCGGACCCGGTCGCCGCCGCCCGCGACATCCGTGAGACGTTCCGCCGCATGGCGATGAACGACGAGGAGACCGTCGCCCTCATCGCCGGTGGCCACACCTTCGGCAAGACCCACGGCGCCGGCCCCGCGGACAACGTCGGCGACGACCCCGAGGCCGCGCCGCTGGAGGCGCAGGGCTTCGGCTGGGCGAACTCGTACGGCACCGGCAAGGGCGCCGACGCGATCACCAGTGGTCTGGAGGTCACCTGGACCACCACGCCCGCGCAGTGGAGCAACGACTTCTTCAAGCACCTCTTCGAGTACGAGTACGAGCTCACCCAGAGCCCGGCCGGTGCGCACCAGTGGGTGGCGAAGGACGCCGAGGCGATCATCCCCGACGCCCACGACGCGTCGAAGAAGCACCTCCCGACCATGCTCACCACCGACCTCTCGCTGCGCTTCGACCCGGCATACGAGCAGATCTCGCGCCGCTTCTACGAGAACCCGGAGCAGTTCGCGGACGCCTTCGCCCGCGCCTGGTACAAGCTGACGCACCGTGACATGGGTCCGGCCGTCCGCTACCTCGGCCCGGAGGTCCCCTCCGAGGTCCTCCTGTGGCAGGACCCGCTGCCGGCGCACGAGGGCGAGACGCTCGACGCCGCGGACATCGCCTCCCTCAAGGAGCAGATCCTCGGTTCCGGCCTCACGGTCTCCCAGCTGGTCTCCGCCGCCTGGGCCGCGGCCTCCTCCTTCCGCGGCAGTGACAAGCGGGGCGGCGCCAACGGCGGCCGCATCCGCCTGGAGCCGCAGCGCAACTGGGAGGTCAACAACCCGGACGAACTCGCCCAGGTGCTGCGCGCGCTCGAGGGCGTCAAGGCCTCCTTCGACGCCGCGGGCGCCAAGAAGGTCTCGATCGCCGACCTGGTCGTGCTCGCGGGCTCCGCGGCCGTCGAGAAGGCGGCCAAGGACGGCGGCTTCGACATCGAGGTGCCGTTCACCCCGGGCCGCGTGGACGCCGCGCAGGACCAGACGGACGTGGAGTCCTTCGCCGCCCTTGAGCCGCAGGCCGACGGCTTCCGCAACTACCTCGGCAAGGGCAACCGCCTTCCGGCCGAGTACCTGCTGGTCGACCGCGCGAACCTGCTGACCCTGAGCGCGCCGGAGCTGACGGTCCTCGTCGGCGGCCTCCGCGTCCTGGGCGCGAACCACCAGGGCTCCGCGCACGGTGTCCTCACCACGACCCCGGGCTCCCTGACGAACGACTTCTTCGTCAACCTGCTCGACATGGGGACGACCTGGACGGCGACGTCCGAGGACGCGACCACGTACGAGGGCCGCGACTCCGTCACCGGCGAGGTCAAGTGGACGGGCACCCGCGCCGACCTGGTCTTCGGCTCGAACTCCGAGCTGCGCGCGCTGGCCGAGGTCTACGCGAGCGACGACGCGAAGGAGAAGTTCGTCAGCGACTTCGTCGCCGCGTGGACCAAGGTCATGGACCTGGACCGGTTCGACCTCGTCTGATCGCCGGCCGGTAACGGCGGTGAACGGCTGAACCCGGTGTGATCCCCAGGGGCCCGGCCGGTCGACTCCCTCGACCGGCCGGGCCCCTGCGCGTCCCTGGCGTCATCCTCTCCAGAGGACGCGCGCCGTACGGGCGAGCACGCGGGGCGCGGTGAGCGCCTTCGGGTGGCGGCGCATGTGGACGACGTCCATGTACGCCTGGTTCACCTCCGTGTCCCTGACGGACGCGGTCGTGATGCGGTCCCCGGCCCAGCGCAGGAGGCGGTAGCCGCGGGGGTACGGGCCGGTGACGTGCGGCTGGGCCAGGTCGGCGGTCGTGGAGAGCTGCCAGGCGGCGTCGACGACCACGCCGGCGCGGCGGAAGTAGTCCCGGGCGGGGGTGTGCGGGGAGGCACCGGACCGCAGATGGACGGCGAGGGACGAGGCCTGCAGGGCGGCGAGGGTGAGCCCTTGGCCGTAGACGGGGTTCACGGTCGCCATGGCGTCCCCGATGGCGACGAGCCCGCCGGGGAACCGGGTGAGGTCGGTGAAGCGGTGCCGCCTGCTCTCCCGGAAGTGGAAGGGTTCGACGTCCCCGAGCATCTCGCACCGCTCGGCCACCTCGCGCACCGGAGCGACGCACCGCTTCATCCGGGCGAGGAACTCCGCCCGGTCGCGCCCGGGGCGGTGCTCGGCATAGCCCGCGAGGACCACGGACCAGGCGCCGTCCTCGACGGCGGCCAGGGCGCCGGGTTCGCAGAGGGTCGGCAGGTACGCGCTGGCGGGGCCCGGTGTGGCGTGGGCGATCACCGTGTCCGGGAGTTCGTTCCCGCGGGCGAAGCGCGCCGTGGCGTAGCCGAGGTCGACCCGCATCCGGTCCACCGGTGGGGCGTCCCAGCCCAGTTCCGTGAGCCAATGGCCGAGTCGGCTGGAGCGTCCCATGGCGTCCACGACGAGGTCGGCCGAAAGCTCGTACGTGGAGGCCGGGCCGCCGTTCGCGGTCCGGGCCGTCTCCAGGCGTACGCCGACGACGCGGCTTCCTCTGAGGAGCAGCCCCTTCGCGGTGGCGTGCTCCCGGGTGACGTCGGAGAGGGCCGCGACGCGGCGCCGTACGTGTGCCTCGACGAAGGGCCGGGTCGCACCGAGCATCCGGCTGTCGGCGACGGGGGCCTTCTTCGCTCCGTCGACGTAGAACTGGACGGCGTCGCCCTCGCCGAGGCGGGCGCCGCCGCGCAGCATCTCCGTGGTGATGCCGGGGAAGAGGCGCTCGATATGGGTGTGGCCCATGGCGAGCAGGGCGTGGAGCTGTCGCCGGTGCGGGGCCCCGTGACCGGCGCCGTCCCCGTCCAGGAGGTCGGGTTCGACGACCACGACCTGCTCGGCGAAGTCGCTCAGGACCCGGGCCGCGAGCAGCCCGGCGAAGCTTCCTCCCAGGACGACGGCACGCTTCATGTTCTCCCCCTCGAAGATCACTGCAACGGCCGGGACACTACCGTGCCGGTCCGCCGGGCCGTCGGGACGTGCGCGGACGTGAGGGTTCCACAACCCGTGACCCGTGTCAGGAACCGTTCTCGGACGTTGGCACTCATGATCCATGGGTACGGGGCCGGGCCTCGCGGTCGGGTGCTCCCGTGCCCTGCGGCGCACGTCCGCCGTGCCCCGTACTGAACGATTCGGAAGAAGTAGAGGAATCACCGTGCCCCTGTCGTCGCATCGACGCCTGGCCGTGAGTGCCACCCTGATCGCCGCGCTCGCCGCGGGCGTCGCCCCCGCCACGAGCGCGTTCGCCGCTCCCGGCGCGCCCGTCGTGCCCGCCGCCGCCACGACTCCCGCGGTCCCCGCGCCCGACATGGACGGCGTGGTCGCCGCCCTGAACTCGGCCATGGCCAACGGGGCCCCGGGCGCGATGGCCCGGTTCGTCGGTCCCGACGGGGTCCGCAGCCGGACCGTCGGCGTCCAGGACCGCGTCTCGGGCGCGCCCATGGACGTCCACTCACGGTTCCGGATCGGCAGCGTCAGCAAGACGTTCTCCACCGTCGTCCTGCTCCAGCTGGTGGAGGAGGGCAAGCTCCAGCTCGACACGTCGGTCAACACCTACCTGCCCGGTCTGCTGCCCGACGACCGCATCACGGTCCGTCATCTGCTGACCCACCGCAGCGGACTCGCCGACTACACGAACGCGATGTTCGAGCACACGGTGCCGGGCTTCGAGGCCGTGCGGAACCGGGTGTTCAGCTACCAGGAACTCGTCGACCTCTCGCTGAGCGAGCCACGGACCACGCAGCCCGGCGTCTCGTACCAGTACTCGAACGCCAACTTCGTGGTGGTCGGCATGCTGATCGAGACGCTCACGGGCCGGCCCGTGGCCGACGCGTACGAGCGCCGCATCTTCAAGCCGCTGAAGCTCAGCAAGACCTCGTACGTGCACCCCGACACCCGGATCAAGGGCGCCCACGTGCGCGGCTATCTGCACCCGGACGAGGAGGGCGGCGCGCTGGTGGACTCCACGGAGCAGACGGTCTCCTGGGCGCAGTCCGCCGGGGCCGTCATCTCCAGCCCCGCCGACCTGAACACCTTCACCAGCGCGCTCATGCGCGGCCGTCTGCTGTCCCCGGCGATGCTGGAGGCCATGACGACGGTCACGCCCACCGACGCCACCAACACCCGGTTCTACGGGCTCGGTCTGCGCCGCTACAACCTGTCGTGCGGTACGCAGGTGTACGGGCACACGGGCACGGTGCAGGGCTTCTACACGTACACCTTCTCGACCCGCGACGGACGCCGCAGCCTCTCGGCGATGGCGAACACCTCGAACCACGGTGCCGCCAACACGGCGCTCGGCGGGACGCTGGAGGCGGCGTTCTGCGGCAAGAAGCCGGCGCCCGCCCCGTCCTCGCGTGCCGCCGCCTCGCCCACGGCCCGTGACCTCACGTCACTGCCGGCGGAGCGGGACCTGCCCGAGCGCCACTGAGGCGGCCGTGACCGGGGCCGTCAGGCCTCGTACTCGGTGAGGTCGATCGCGTAGACCCGCAGGGGAACGTCGAACTCCGGATGGGTCGTCTCGCGCTCCTCGGTCATGCCGAGCTTGCCGATGACGTTCTCGGAGGCCTGGTTGCTGATGTGGGTGATGGCGACGACCCGGTCGAGCCCGCGGTCCTGGAGTGCGAACTCCAGGACCGCGTGGGCGGCCTCGGAGGCGTATCCCTGGCCCCAGAACTGCCTGCCCAGACGCCAGCCGATCTCCACGTCCGGCATCACCTCCGGGAGGAACTCCGGCAGGGACAGGCCGGCGAAGCCGATCAGCTCGCCCGAGGCGATGAGCTCGACGGCGAAGATCCCGAAGCCCTCCTCGTCCCATTCCTCCTCGTACCGCTCGATGTCCTCGGCGGTCCGCTCCAGGTCCCGGACCGACCCGTCCCCGATCCAGCGCATCACCTCGGGATCGGTGTTGATCTCGGCCAGCGGGACAAGGTCGTCGTCGCTCCAGCGCCGGAGGATGAGACGGGGGGTACGAATTTCGGTCATGCCCCCATCCTGACGCACGGAACGCGCACCCCACGCCACCGGCCCACCCGGTCGCTCAGGGCCGGGGGTGCTTCGGGGCGGGGGCGGTGGATGTCCCGGGCTACGAGGCTTCCGCGGTGGGGGTGAGGTCGGTGGGGTCCGTGTTGGCGCCGCAGAGGACGACGCAGACCTTCTCGCCCGGGGCCGGGCGGTAGCCGTACGTCGTGTCGTCCTGCCGGCCGGGGGCCGTGAGCGCGGCCAGGGCTGTGGCGGCCGCGTGTTCGACGGCGAGGCGGCGGTCGTCCCACAGCGCCCGGCGCGCACGGATGATCTCGGTGTCCGGGACGAGGACGGTACGGACTCCGTCGTGCCGGGCGGCCGTCAGGGCGGTGGCGGAGGCTCGGCGGGCGCCGAGCGAGTCGGCGGCGACGGAGTCGACGGTCACGTCGACGGGGTGTCCGGCCCGGAGCGCGGCGTCGAGGGCGCGGCAGTTCTCGGGCTCGACGGCGACGGTGCGGATGCCGTGCTGCCGGGCCGCGGTGGCGACGCCGGAGAAGAGGCCGCCCCCGCCGACCGCGACGACGACCGTGTCGAGGTCCGGGATCCGGTCGTGGATCTCGTCGAGCAGGGTGCCGGCCCCGGCGGCGATCAGCGGGTGGTCGTACGCGTGGGAGGCGAGCGCCCCGGTCTCGGCCACGAACGCCTCGCAGGCCGCGAGCGCTTCGGCGTACTCCGTGCCGACGAGCCGGACGTCGGCGCCATAGCCGGCGAGCCTGTCGGCCTTCACCTTCGGGGCGGTGGTCGGCAGGAAGACGGTGGCCCGAACGCCCTGCCGCAGCGCGGCCCAGGCGCAGGCGAGCCCGGCGTTGCCACCGGAGGCGATCGTGACTCCGGCGGTGGGAAGGGTGCCGTCCTCCCGGTGGGCGAGCAGGAAGTTCTGTGCTCCGCGTGCCTTGAAGGAGCCGGTGTGCTGCAGGTGTTCAAGGGCGAAGTGGAGCGTGTACGGCTCGGCACCGGGCTCCGCCTCGGCCACCGTGACGGGGCGGACCTGTCCGGCGATCCGATCGGCGGCGGTCTTGATGTCGGCGTACGTGAGGGGGGAGTGCACGGGGGCTCCTGGTGCGGGTGGGAGGACCGAGAGGCTGTCTTGTCGTCGATCCTCTCAGGAGTCCGGACCCCCGTCGGTGGGGCCGGGGCAGGCATGGCACCGCCCCGGAGGCGCCGGCTGCCTCCGGGGCGGTGTCCTGTCAGGGACTACGGGACGATCTTCAGGAGCCGGTTCGGGGAGCCGCTGCCCGGGCTGGTCACCTTGCCGGTCGTGGCGCCGTTGACGAGGGCGGTGGACACCTGGGCCGGGGTCGCGGAGGGGTGCCCGGCGAGGTAGATCGCGGCGGCGCCGGCGACGTGCGGGGTGGCCATCGAGGTGCCCGAGATCGTGCTGGTGGCGGTGTCGCTCGTGTTCCACCCGGCGGTGATCGACACCCCGGGGGCGAAGAGGTCCAGGACCGAACCGTAGTTGGACCAGCTGGCCTTGGCGTCGGTGTTGCTCGTGGCGCCGACCGTGATCGCCGCGGGGACCCGGGCGGGCGACGAGGACGAGGCGTTGACGCCGGAGTTGCCGGCGGCGACCGCGTAGGTGACGCCGTCGGCGATGGAGTTCTTCACCGCGTTGTCGAGGGCCGTGGACGCGCCGCCGCCCAGGGAGAGGTTGGCGACGGCCGGGGCACCGGCGGTGTGGTGGGCGGTGACCCAGTCGATGCCCGCGATGACGCCGGCCGTGGTGCCGGAGCCGTTGTTGTCGAGGACGCGGACGGCCACGATCTTCGCCGACTTGGCCACGCCGTAGGTGGTTCCGGCGATCGTCGTGGCGACATGGGTGCCGTGGCCGTTGCCGTCCTGGGCGACGGTGTCGCCGTCGACGGCGTCGTACCCGTTCACCGCGCGCCCGGCGAGCTCGGAGTGGCTGATCCGGACACCGGTGTCGATCACGTACGCCGTGACGCCGCCGCCGGCGGAGTCGGGGTAGGTGTACGTGCCGGACAGCGGCAGGTTCGCCTGGTCGATGCGGTCCAGGCCCCAGGGGGCGTTGGTCTGCGTCGCGTCGGCGCGGACGATCTGGTTCTGCTCGACGGAGGCGACGGCCGGGTCGGCGGCGAGCCGGCGGGCCTCCGTCGCGTCGAGGGTCGCGGTGTAGCCGTTGACGGCCGAGCCGAAGGTCTTGCGGACGGTGCCGCCGTAGCCGGAGATCAGGCTACGGCCCTTGGCGGAGGCGGCCTTGAAGCCCGCGCCCTGCTTGAGGGTGACGATGTAGCTGCCGGGTATCGCGTCGGCCGAACCCGCCGCGAGGACGGTGCCCTCCGCGGGGGCGGCGTGGGCCGGGACGGCGGCGAAGGTGCCGAGCAGGGCGGCGACGGTCGCGGCGGAGGCCGTCACGGCCAGGCGGGTCCGGGTGTTCTGCGGGAGTGCCATTACGAGGGATTCCTCCTCATGGGCGTCGCGCCCGGTGGGGTGGGACTGCGCGACTGTGGGGGGCGCACGTGGGGCCACGTGCACGGTCGGGACCGATGTGTCCGGTCCCGGCGTGATCAGCAGCCTGGCCGCTCTACGGGCGTAGCTCAAGGAAGTTGGAGCCTTGTCATGCATCTGCCATACGCCTGCAATCGAACCCCCGCCGAACCCCTCTGAAGTGGCCTGATCAGGCTCTTCCGTGGCCGGGACGCGAGGTCGGGGCCTCCGTCAGGACGCGACCGAGGACCGTGGCGCATCCGTCCGGGTTGTCCAGCATCAGGTTGTGCCCCGCCCCGGGGATCTCGATCACCGGGACCCCGAACCCGGCGGCCTTCTCCGCGTCGGGGTCCGGCAGGCTCAACTCCCCCACCAGATAGGTCCGGGGAATCCCGAGCCCGGCGAGGAGGTCACCCGGGGCGGGCGTGCTGCCCTCGACCAGGGCGACCGCGCTGCGGTGCACGGCCCGCGGGTCGGCGAGGCGCAGCCGGGCCGCGTAGTCGGCGCGGTCGGCGCCCGCCACCATCCGGGCGAACCCCTCCGCCACGAACGCGTCCTCGTCCTGGGCGGCCACCGGAGAACTGAACGCTCCCCCGCCCCCGTACAGGTTCGGCTCCGCCACCACGAGTCTCGCCACGAGCTCCGGGCGCGCGGCCGCCAGATGGATCGTCACCGCACCGCCCATGGAGTGCCCGACGAGGTGCACGCCCGTGAGCCCGAGGTGGTCGAGGAGCGCGGCGACCGCCTCCGCCTGGGACTCCATGCGGTAGTCGAAGTCCGCCGGCCGGTCGCTCAGCCCGTACCCGAGCAGATCCACGAGCAGCGCCCGGCCGCCGCCGAGCGCGGGGTGGGCCGCGATGTGGGCGAAGTCCGAGGCCGAGGTGCACCCGAGGCCGTGGACGAACACGCGCACGGGCCCTTCCCCCGCGCCGGGCAGGTCGATCCATCGGATGTACGCCCGCTGCCTCGCCAGGAACAATTCCCGCATGCCGTGTGCTCTCCCCTGTGTCGCGCCTGTCCGTCACGTCGGGAGCCAGCCTAGGATCCGGCACTGACAACGCCGGTACGGGCGGGCGGCGACGCCGGACCGAACGAAAGGGATGCCATGCCACTCGAAGGTGAATACGAGCCCAGCCCGACGACGTGGGTGCGCGATCAGGTCGAGCTGTACGAGTCGTCCGGCGGCACCAAGGGCACCACCCTGCGGGGCATGCCGGTCATCCTGGTCACGAACCGCGGTGTGAAGAGCGGGAAGCTCCGCAAGACCCCGCTCATGCGGGTCGAGCACGAGGGGGCGTACGCGCTCGTCGCGTCGAACGGCGGTGCCGTCAAGCACCCCGTCTGGTACCACAATCTCGTCGCCTCGCCCCTCGTCGAGGTGCGCGACGGCACCCAGGCGTGGGACATGGAGGCCCGTCTGGTCACCGGCGAGGAGCGCGCGGCCTGGTGGGAGCGGGCGGTCGCGGCCTTCCCCAACTACGCCGACTACCAGCTGAAGGCCGAGCGGGAGATTCCCGTCTTCGTGGTCGAGCGGGTCGGCTAGGGCCCGTCAGGAGAGGCGTTCCGGGCGGCACGTGCGACCGCCCGGGGCGCGTCCGTCGCCCGGGGCGCCCCTGCCGCCTCGGGCTACACCGTGATCCCGGGCGCACCCTCCGCCCCAGGCGCGTCCGCCGCCTCGGGCTCCTCCCGTGACGCTCGCGAACGTGACCTCGTCAGCCCCACCCCCACCAGCACGACCACCATCCCCGCCACCACCCGTACCGTCAGCGGTTCGCCGAGGACCAGCGCGCCCAGGGTCACGGACACCACCGGAAGCAGATAGCCGACCGTGGCGGCGGCGGTCGGGCCCTCCTCCGCGATCATCCGGTAGTTCAGGTGGAAGGTGAGCCCGGTGGCGAAGACACCGAGGACGACGACCGCCAGGACGCCCGCCCAGGTCACGGTCGCCGTTCCGCCTGCCGCGAGCGCGGGCGTGCTCAGGCCGGTCGCGGTGAGGAGTTGCGCGGCGGAGAGCGCCAGCGGCGCGGTGCCCCGGCCGGTGAGGTGACGGGCCATGTAGGCGAAGGCCACGGCATAGCTCGCGGAGGCGCCGAGGAGAGCGAGGGCGCCCCAGCTCATCAGGCCGGAGCCGTGGCTCCAGGGCGCGAAGATCAGCAGCACTCCGGCGAAGCCGAGGGCGAGCCCGGTCAGCCGGGTGGCGCGCAGCGGGCGTTCGGTCCCCAGGGCCAGGCCGATGAGGAGGGACCAGAGCGGGGTCGTCGCGTTCAGCACGCCCGCCACTCCGCTGTCCACGGTCTGCTCTCCGACCGAGAAGAGCAGGAACGGCAGCGCGTTGCAGAAGAAGGCGGCGACGACGAGCCGCCCCCATGTGGCCCGGTCCCGCGGGAGCCGCTGCCCGGCGCCGTACGCGAGCGCGAGGAGCACCGCCGCGCCGAGCACGCACCGGACGAAGGTGATCCACCCCGGGGTGAGGCCCTCGTTGAGAGAGATCTTGATCCAGAGGAAGCCCGAGCCCCAGAGCAGGGCCAGCACGCCCATGCGTATCGCCGATGTCATGCCCTCACCGTCCCGCGCTCGATCCGACAGGACAAGCGATGAATCATGTATCCAGCGTTAAGCTGTGCTACATGCTGGATGTGAGACGCATGCAGGTGCTCCGAGCCGTCGTCACCAGCGGCTCCGTCACCGCCGCCGCCGCGAACCTCGGCTACACCCCGTCCGCCGTGAGTCAGCAGATCGGTGTCCTGGAGAAGGAGGCGGGCATCGCCCTGCTCGAACGGTTCGGCCGGGGCGTGCGACCGACCGCCGCCGGGCGGCTGCTCACCGAGCACGCCGCGGTCATCGGCCGGCAGGTCGCCGAGGCCGAGACCGCTCTCGCCGATCTGCGGGCGGGCCGCACCGGGCGGATCTCGGTCCGCTACTTCGCCACCGCGGGCGCGGAGCTCGTGGCCCCCGCCCTGGCCCGGTTCCGAACCGAACACCCGGGCGTACGCGTCGATCTGAGGATCGCCGACGGCGCGCCGCCCGACGAGGAGGCGGACCTCACCCTTGTCGTACGACCCCGGGGCGGCGGCCCGGACGCGGCCGGCGACGGCCTCCGGCTGGTCCATCTGCTCGACGACCCCTACCGCGCCGTGCTGCCCAAGGGGCATCCGCTCGCGGACCGCCGTACCGCCGTCGACCTGGCCGAGCTCGCCGGCGAACCGTGGGTGGGCAGCGAGCGGCCCGGCCCCTGTCTGGACGCGGTCCTCGACGCCTGCGCGGCTGCCGGGTTCGCCCCGGACATCGCGGTGGAGTGCGAGGAGTACGCCACCGCGCAGGGTTTCGTCGCGGCCGGACTCGGCGTCAGCCTGGTCCCGCTGATGGGCCTGGGCAGCCGCCATCCGAACGTGGTCGTCCGTCGGGTCCGCGCGCCGGAGCCGGTCCGTTCGATCCACGCGGCGGTGCGGAAGTCCTCGCTGTCCCTCCCCGCCGTACGCGGCCTCCTCGCGGCGCTCCAGGAGGCGTGAGCGGGCGCGAGGAGGCCAGGGCCTGCCTGGCGGACGGGCCCTGGTGGCGTCACCGGCTCAGGCGGGTGAGAGGACCGTCAGGAGGTGGGCGACCTCGCGGGCCACGGCCGTGCGCGCCGGGGTCAGGTAGTGCCGGGGGTCCACCGCTGTGGGGTGCTCGGTCAGATGGGTGCGGACGGCCTGGGTGAAGGCCTTGTTCAGATGGGTGGAGACGTTCACCTTGGTCATGCCCGCCGCGACGGCGGCGGTGAGGTCCGCGTCCGACACCCCCGAGGAGCCGTGCAGGACGAGCGGTGTGTCGACGGCGGCACGCAGGCGCGAGATGAGGGCGAGGTCCAGGACCGCGTCGCGGGTCAGCATCTGGTGGGAGCTGCCGACCGCGACCGCGAGGGCGTCGACTCCGGTGGCCGCGACGAAGGCCCGGGCCTCGTCGGGGTCGGTCCGTACGCCCGGGGTGTGGGCGCCGCCCTTGCCGCCGACCTCGCCGAGTTCGGCCTCGACCCAGACGCCGTGCTGGTGGCAGTACTCCACGACCTCGCGGGTCGAGGCCACGTTCTCGGCGTAGGGGAGCTTGGAGGCGTCGAACATGACCGAGCCCAGGCCGAGTCCGACGGCCTCGCGGACGAGGTCGGGGTTCTCGGCGTGGTCGAGGTGGACGGCGACGGGGGTCTTGGCGGCGCGGGCGATGGCGAGGGACGCGAGGGCGACCGGCTCCAGGGCGCCGTGGTAGCGGACGGTGTTCTCGCTGATCTGCAGGACGACGGGGCGGTCGGCGCTCTCGGCGCCGGCAACGATGGCCTGGGCGTGTTCGAGCTGGAGGACGTTGAACGCCCCCACACCGGTGCCCGCCGCGCGGGCGCGGCGGACGATCTCATCGGTCGGCGTCAACGGCATGGTGGTCCTTCTCCGGGGGTGTGAACGGGTGCGGGGCGGGGCGACACAGGGGGCGGGGCGGAGCCACGGCGACGGAGGTCCCGGCGGGGCCGGTCCCAGAGGTGGTCAGGCCTGGACGTCGGTGAGCACGACCGAGCGGGTCAGGTTCCGCGGCGTGTCCGGGTTCAGGCCCTGGGCCTCCGCGACGGCCACCGCGAGCCGCTGGGCCCGGATCAGTTCGGCGAGCGGGTCGAGGTCGCTCTCGGCGAGGGTGCCGCCGACCTTGCGCACCTCGTCCGCGAGTCCGGCCGGCAGCGCGCCGAAGCCCCAGGTGACCCGGCCGGGACCGGTGATGCTGATGGGGCCGTGGCGGTACTCCATCGCCGGGTACGCCTCCGTCCACGCGCCCGCGGCCTCGCGCATCTTCAGACCGGCCTCCAGGGCGAGACCGTAGGTCCAGCCCATGCCGAGGAACGTGAACTGCTCGGCCGCGCGGACGTCCTCGCCGAGCGGGGAGACGAGCGCCAGTTCGGCGTCCCGCGCGGCCTCCTCGACGGTGGCCACCCCCTCGGGCAGGGCGTCCTCGGCCTCCAGGTGCGCACGGAGGAGGGCGAGCGCCGTGGTCGCGAAGCGGGTCTGGACCACCGACTCCTCGTCGGCGAAGTCCAGGACGGCGACCTCGTCGGCGAGGTCCATGACCGGAGTCGTGGGATCGGCCGTGATCGCGCCCGTGGGGATCGTGCCGCGCAGCCGGGACAGCACGCCGAGGACCTCACTGGTGGTGCCGGAGCGGGTGATGGCGACGACCCGGTCGTAGCCGCGCCCGTAGGGGAACTCGGAGGCGGCGAAGGCGTCGGTCTCCCCGTGGCCGCCGGACTCGCGCAGCTCGGCGTAGGCCAGGGCCATGAACCAGGAGGTGCCGCAGCCGATCACCGCGACCCGCTCGCCCCGTCGGGGCAGCGCGGAGGTGTGCTGGGGCAGCGTGCGGGCAGCCTGACGCCAGGTCGTCGGCTGGGACGCGATCTCCACGGCGGTACGGGTGGTGCTCATGCCGGTCTCCTTGCAAGAAGAGTGCACTGAAATGATGAAAGATGCTTGAAGTCCATGCCATTCAAGCAGAAACATGCATGCTCTTTCCAGGTCCCGCGCCCACCGACAGATAGAATCGGACGCGCGCACGAGCCCGAGGGAGGGACCCATGTCCAAGCACGAGCGGTGGAACACGCTCCTTGAACTACTCGCCGCCTCGGGGAAGCTGGAGGTCGAGGAGGCGGCGACCGCACTGGACGTGTCGGCCGCCACGATCCGCCGCGACCTCGACGAGCTCGCCGAGCAACAGTTGTTGATACGGACCCGGGGCGGCGCGGTCGCGCACGGCGTCTCGTACGAGCTGCCGCTGCGCTACAAGTCGACGCGGCACGCCGCGGAGAAGCGGCGGATCGCGGAGGCGGCCGCCGACCTGATCGCCCCCGGCGAGGTCGTCGGACTCAACGGCGGTACGACCACGACGGAGGTGGCGCGCGCCCTCGCCCTGCGGTTCGCGAGCGGCCGGGCCGACACCGCGGGGACGGCCGGGACGGCGGGAACGGCGAACTCCGGACCCGCCCTGACCGTGGTCACCAACGCGCTCAACATCGCCGGTGAGCTCGCCGTGCGCCCGCAGATCAAGATCGTCACCACCGGCGGCGTCGCACGCCCCCAGACGTATGAACTGGTGGGCCCCCTGACGGTCGGGGTGCTCAACGAGGTCGTGCTCGACGTGGTGGTGCTCGGGGTCGACGGGGTCGACGCCGGGCTGGGGGTGATGGCGCACCAGGAGGACGAGGCGAGCATCAGCCGACTCTTCGCGGAGCGGGCGAGCCGGGTCGTCGTGGTGACCGACTCCTCGAAGATGGGCCGCCGGGCCTTCGCGCGGATCTGTGGTCTGGACCGGATCGATCTGCTCGTGACCGACACGGGCATCGACGCGGAGGCGGTCGCCCAGCTCACCGAGGCCGGGGTGAAGGTCCTCGCCGTCTGAACCTTCGGACGCCATTGGTATGCAGTTGGACCAATCCACAGCCCTATATCCCTTGGATCCAGGGCGCCCCGGGCTGTTAATCCACTAATTACCGCACGGCTGTATACCTTTAAGCTCCCCTCCCTCATCATGTCTCCGACGTGCCGCCGGGGCACACCGTGACAGGAGAGGCGGAGCATGATTCCCATCAGCCGCAGAGGATTCGTCGGCATCGGCGCGGGGCTCGTGGCGGGCGCGGCGCTGCCGACGGCCCGGGCCTCCGCCGCCGCCAGGGGGGCCACCGGCACCCTCACCGACGTCCGGCACGTGGTGATCCTCATGCAGGAGAACCGCAGCTTCGACCACTACTTCGGCACCCTGCGCGGTGTACGGGGCTTCGGCGACCGCGCCGCGGGCAACATCCCCGGCGGCTGGGGCACGTTCAACCAGCCCAACTGGGGCGGCCGCCAGTACCCCTGGAAGCTCAGCGACACCCCGCCCGCCGGCGGTGTGGACGGCGAGACCCTCGCCCAGTGCAACGGCGACCTGCCGCACAGCTGGACCTCGCAGCACGCCGCCTGGAACAAGGGCCGCCTCGACAACTGGGTCACCGGCGTGGGCAACACCCGGACGCTCGGCCACCTCGACCGCGAGGACATCCCCTTCCACCACGCGCTCGCCGACCACTACACGATCTGCGACGCGTACTTCTGCTCGGCGCTGAGCGCCACCGGCCCCAACCGCACCTTCCTGTGGAGCGGGAAGATCGACGGCTCCAGCAAGGACGGCGGCGACGAGTCGGGACTCACCTGGGAGACGTACGCCGAGGCACTCCAGCGGGCCGGGGTGAGCTGGAAGGTCTACCAGAACGCCCAGGACAACTACGGCGACAACGGTCTCGCGTACTTCAAGAAGTTCACCGACGCTCGGCCCGGAGACCCGCTGTACGACCGCGGCATGGGCTCGGTCCCCAAGGTGACCGGCTCGACCCCGGACGACATCGCCGCCGCGATCCGCGCCGACGTCGTCGCGGGCACCCTGCCCCAGGTGTCGTGGGTGGTCGCGAGCGAGGCGTTCTCGGAGCACCCCTACGCACCGCCCGGGGACGGCGCGCACTTCGTCGACCTCGTCTACCGCGCGCTCGCCGCCGACGCCGATGTGTTCGACTCGACGGTGCTGTTCCTCAACTACGACGAGAACGACGGCTTCTTCGACCACGTGCCGCCGCCGGTCGCTCCCCCGGGCACCCCGGGCGAGTACCTCGACGGCGTACCGATCGGCCTGGGCTTCCGGGTCCCCATGATTGTCATGTCCCCGTGGACCCGGGGCGGCTGGGTCAGCTCGGAGGTCTTCGACCACACCTCGGTGCTGCGCTTCATGGAGACCTGGACGACCGCCCTCGGCACCCCGGCCACCTGCCCCAACATCAGTGCCTGGCGACGGAAGGTGACGGGCGATCTGACCGGCGTCTTCGACTTCGCCCATCCGGTGTACGGCGTACCGGCCGGCCTTCCCTCCACGGCTAAGGTCATCGGCCAGGCGACCTGCGGTCCGCTGCCGAACCCGGCGCCCCAGAACAACGCCCAGCCCGCACAGGAGCCCGGCACCCGGCCGGCCCGCGCCCTGCCGTACCAGGTGAACGGCAATCTCGACCGCTTCGAGTTCGGGGCCGCGGGCAAGATCCTCGCCTGGTTCTCGATGACGAACCAGGGCACCGAGGCCAAGCGGGCGGCCCACTTCTCGATCCACCCGCACCAGCACCGCGACACGGCCGCCTGGCAGTACACCGTCGACCCGGGCGGCACGGCCACCGACTACTTCAACATCGGCCTGGGATCGGGGTCCGGCAAGTACGACATCTCGATGATGGGCCCCAACCGCTTCCTGCGCCGGTTCATCGGGGACGCCTCCAAGGCCGGCAAGGCCATCGAGGTGACCTCCCGGTTCGCGACCGAGGCGGGGACGGGCCGGACGGCCCTGTGGTTCAAGCTGAGCAACACCTCGGCCGGACCGGTGACCTTCACGATCCGCTCGAACGCCTACCGCACCGACGGCCCCTGGACCTACACGGTCCCGGCCAACTCCACACGGGAGGACTTCTTCAACGCGGTCGCCTACAACAACGGCTGGTACGACTTCACCGTTCTGGCCGACATCGACGGGACCTGGTCGCGCCGGTACACCGGTCACATCGAGACCGGAGCTCCGAGCATCACCGGCTGATCCCGCCCCCGGATGCGGGGCGGCGGCCGCTTCGGCGCCGCCCCGCACCTGCGGACAGGCCATCAGGCATGGGGCGTCAGGGCCGTCAGCGTCCGGCGTGCGCCGCGCGGTGGATCGTCGCGTCGAGAAGGGCCACCGCCTCGGCGGCCGTACGGCCCGGGGCACGGTTCCACGGCCCGATCAGCTCGTGCCACCCCCGCGACCGGAGCTCGGCCATGATCCAGGCTGCCGCCTCGTTCATCGTGGCCGCGCTGCCGAAGCCGAGACGGTGCGCGGCGAGGAGGGCACCGCAGACACACCGGGCCCCGCGGCGGTCTCGCAGCTTGTACGGGGCGTTCTGCCAGCCCCACTCCGTCAGCACGAGGCGCGCGTAGCCGAGGTGGACCGAGGGGCGCAGCTCTGGCCGGCCGACACGGCGCCAGGCGTGCAGCCGGTCGGGCAGGACGGCCCCGATCCGGCCGGGGAGCCGATGCTCGGCGGGAGGGGACGGCGGCAGCGCTGCGAGCGCGTCGGCGACGAGCCGCTCCACCGGCACGGTGAGCAGGTCACGCCAGCTCTCCACGGCGGGCGCGGACACCGGCGGCTCGGTCCAGTCCGTGACGATCCGCTGCCAGGTGGCGCTCTCGTAGAGGGCGGCGGCCTCACGGTCGAGGGTCTCGGGGGTGAGCAGGGAGGCGGAGGGCGACATCCGGGCGGCTCCTCGGTCGGGGTGACTCCATCTTTCACGAGGAATGTCGGTTTTGCGACTTATGCCCTTGAGTGCCCACGCGGCCGAACGGGGCCTTATCGCCCACTACCCCATTAACAGAATTAACGTGCATATTCGGACATTGAGCACCTGGTGATGCGACTCACTTTCCAGAAGACTCCCCGGTGATCGGAATCCGCGCAGGCCGTGCGGGACAAGGAAGTTCGATGCGCGGGAGTCGCCCTCGATCTTGAATTCCATGAATTCGGTGATCCTTTCACCGACCCCTGGACCCAGATCCTCTTGTTCTCGGTCGCATTACTGGCCTACGGTCACCTCCATTCGAGCGGATCGCCGAATCCTGCCACCGTTCGAAATACCTCCCTTTCACCCGACGGCAGGAGCGGGGGACCCACGAATACGCCGGCCCGGATTCCGGAACGGCTCGGGGTGAAGCCGCGTGCGCGCGGCCGGACATCTCCAGTCCGAACCCGACAGCTCACCCCGAAGGCGCCGGAGAGGAATCCCGTCATGCCTGCTCACGGTAAGCACCGCCGCCCCCGCCGCCGCCCCGTCTCGCGTGGACTCGCGCTCGTCGGCACGGGCGGAGCCGCTCTCGCCCTCCCGCTCATCGCCCCGGCTGTGGCCGGCGCCGCGCCTGTCTCCGGAGCTCCGGAAACCGCCGCCAAAACCATCACCGCCCCCGCCGCCCCGGTCGCCACGAAGGCCGCCGCGAAGGCTCCCGCCGCTCCCGCCGCCGCGCGCACCTACACGGTCGTCAGTGGCGACTCGCTTTCTCTGATCGCCCAGAAGAAGGGAATTCAGGGCGGCTGGAAGGGTCTTTACCGCGCCAACAAGAGCGTCGTGGGTGACAATCCGTCACTTATTCACCCGGGCCTCGAACTGACGCTTCGTCCGGGTTCCGTGAAGGTCGCCGCTCCCGCGAAGGCCGCGGCTCCCACGAAGGCGAAGAAGACCGCCACGACCGAACGGGCGAGCCGCTCCGAGCGCCGGAGCGCCACCCCGGCCGTCGCCACCACCGGTGCCTCGGCCGCCGCTCCCGCGGCCGCCGCCGCTCCGGTCCAGGCCGTGCCCGTCGCCGCCACCCAGTACGCGAACAACCTCGACGGCTGGATCCGCGAGTCGCTGGACATCATGGCCCAGCGCGGCATCCCCGGCTCGTACGAGGGGATCCACCGCAACATCATGCGGGAGTCCTCCGGCAACCCCCAGGCCATCAACCTCTGGGACTCGAACGCCGTGGCCGGCACGCCCTCCAAGGGGCTGCTCCAGGTCATCGAGCCGACCTTCCTGGCCTATCACGTGCCCGGCACGTCGATGGACCTGTTCGACCCGGTCGCCAACATCACCGCCGCCTGCAACTACGCGGCCGACCGCTACGGCTCCATCGACAACGTCAACGGCGCCTACTGATCCCGGAAGTGCCCGGTGAACCAGGAGGTGGCGAGCTCCGCCACCTCCTCCAGGGCACCCGGCTCCTCGAAGAGGTGCGTGGCGCCCTCCACGACCTCCAGCCGGCTCTCGCAGCGCAGCAGCGACTCGGCCCGCCGGTTGAGGTCCAGGACCAGCGCGTCCCTGCCTCCGACCACGAGCAGCGTCGGGGCCTTCACCCGCGCCAGGTGGTCGGCCGCGAGGTCCGGCCGGCCACCGCGTGAGACGACGGCGGCCACGGAGGACTCGGGGTCGCCCGCCGCCCACAGCCCGGCGGCCGCTCCCGTACTGGCCCCGAAGTAGCCCAGCGGGAGACCGTCGCTCTCCGGCCGCCCGGCGAGCCACTCCGTGGCGCGGGCGAGCCTGCCGGCGAGCAGCGGGGTGTCGAAGACATGCGCCCGGTCGACCGCCTCGGCCTCGGTGAGCAGGTCGAACAGCAGCGTTCCGAGTCCCGCCCGGTTGAGCGCCCCCGCCACCGCCCGATTGCGGGGACTGTGGCGGCTGCTCCCGCTGCCGTGGGCGAACAGGACGATGCCGGTCGCGCCCTCGGGCACCGCGAGTCGTCCGGCGAGCGTGACACCGTCGGCGACGGGGATCCGTACGTCCGCGTCCTGGACGACCGGTCCGTGCGCGGCGCGGATCCGGTCGAGACAGGCGATGACCTCCGCGTCCGGGGTCTGCGTGAAGTCCTGGTAGAACTGTCCGATCGCGTAGAAGATCTCCGGCGCGTGCACGCTCACCGTCTCGTCGGCCTCACCCCCGAGCCGGGCCGTCCATCCGCGGGGCGCCACCGGCACCGCGAGGATGATCCGGGCGGCGCCCCGGGCCCGTACCACCCGGCAGGCCGCCAGCGCCGTGGCGCCCGTGGCGAGACCGTCGTCCACGACCAGGACCGTTCGGCCTCCCAGGGGAACGGAAGGCCTGCTGCCCCGATAGCGGCGGGCCCGCAGATCGAGCTCGGCGTGCTCGCGCTCCTCGACCGCGGCCAGTTCACGCGCCCCGACCCCGGCCTCGTGGAGCACCCGCTCGTTCACCACCCGTACGCCACCCTCGCCGAGCGCGCCCATCGCCAGCTCCGGCTGCTGGGGCACCCCCAGCTTCCGCACCAGACAGATGTCGAGCGGGGCATCGAGGGCGTCGGCCACCTCTGCCGCCACCGGCACCCCACCCCGCGGCAGACCGAGCACCACGACGTCATGGCCCTTGAGGTGGTCGAGCCGGGCGGCCAGCTGCCGACCGGCGTCGGTGCGATCACTGAAGAACATGGCCCGCCGTCCTTCCGCCTGCACGGCTCCGGGCTCGGGAAGGAACGCCGTGCTCCGTCCCCTGCCCGTCCCTCCAGGGTAAGACGCCCCTTCCCCGGCGGGCGGGTGAGCCGGCCGTCAGCGGGACTGGAGGGCGTCGAGGGCCACCGCCTGGGCTATCGCGAGCCGCCGGTCGAGCTCCGGGTCCGCTATGTCGAGCACGTACCGGTCGCGGAGACCGAAGAGCTTCTCCACGGACATCACCGAGCGGCCCGACTCGGTGAAGTCGAAGTGGTAGGGCACGACGAAGGGAAGCAGGTCGGCGTAGGGGAGGAACTCCCAGGCACGCCGCAGCAGCGCGAGGCCCTCGCTCCGCTCCTGCCCGGTCGTCTCCCCCTCGGCGCCCTCTCGGCTCAGGTGCCAGGTGCTGCGCAGCAGGGAGGCGCCGAAGTTCTTCCGGAAGCTGCCCAGCCGGGTTCCGGACGCTCCGTGGACGTCGTAGGTCGCGCCGAGGTCGACGACCTGGCGGGCCTTGAAGGTGAAGAGGACCTGGCGCCGGGACTCGTCGGTGTAGAAGGTGACGTGCTCCTTGAAGGCCAATCTCTTCTGATGGGCGAAGGCGACGAGTTCGCCCTCCTCGCCGTCCGCTCCCGCGGTGTGCACGAGGTAGCGGTTGGCCATGGGCGTCACCTTCTGCCGGACGAGGAAGCGGTGCTGCGTCTGCGCGAGGCCCATCGAACGTGCTCCTGCTGGTCGTGGGCGGGTCGGTGCGGGACCCGCCCCGTGAGGTCGTGAGCACGATGATCCGGTGTCGAGGGGCCGCACCGCTGTCCTCGAAAGTCGTCGCCCTCTTCGACGTTCGGATGAGATTCCTCGACGCCGACGCCGACGCCGACGCCCATGCCGGTACCGACGCCCATGCCGATGCCGATGCCGAAGTCGACGCCGAGCCGGCGACGGCGGCCGCGCCGTCAGCCCGGCCGTTCCACGGCCTCCCCGCGCACCACCGCGACCGGGCACTCCGCATGCTGGAGGAAGAGCGGCGTGAGATCCGCCGGTCCCGTCGCCGGCGTCCACGCGTGCACCACGCGCAGCTCCGCGCCGCGGGCGGCCGCCTCCGCGCAGGCGAAGTCCACAGCGGCGCGGGAGTCCACGGAGCCGTCGACCGCCGGCAGAACGGGCCCGCTC
This sequence comes from Streptomyces sp. NPDC088553, assembly GCF_044752965.1. Taxonomy (NCBI): domain Bacteria; kingdom Bacillati; phylum Actinomycetota; class Actinomycetes; order Kitasatosporales; family Streptomycetaceae; genus Streptomyces; species Streptomyces sp. NPDC088553. The sequence continues at coordinate 317,887 of NZ_JBIVMG010000002.1, forward strand.
ACGGCCGCGTACGCCGAGGACGGGGGCACGCGGCGTGCGCCGCGAGATGGACGGCGCGACCGAGCCGAGCAGCAGCCCGGTGAAGGCACCCATGCCCCGGCTGCCGACGACCACGAGCGCGGCCGACCGCGAGCGGGTGGCCAGGACGGTGAGCGGTTCGCCGACCACGATCTCCCGGCGACATCGATGTCAGGGGCGGTCGTACGGCCCCGGGCCACGGCCGTGTCGACGATGTCCTGGGCTGCTGACGGAGGCCTCCGTCAGGCGGGCCGTACGGGGAAGGGCCGAGGGGCACCTTGAGCGGCGGCCAGATGAAGGCGTGGACGACGCTCAGACCGGTACCGCGCAGCCTGGCCTCGCGCGCCGGGGCCTCCACGGCCCGCAGCGCGGAGTCGGAGCCGCCGACCCCGACCAGTACCCGTTCCCTGTCCTGGCCCCGGCCGCCCCGGCCGCCCTGGCCGCCGTCACCCGGGCTCCGGGCCACGGCCGGGGTTCGGGCACCCTGCGTGCCCTGACTCTCATCCCGAACGTGACCCTCACCCTCACCCTGAACCTGACCGTGAAGGTTCTCGCCGCGACCGTCCCTGCGGCCACCCCGCGGCCGTCCCCGCCGCCGTCCCCGCCCCGCTCGCGCCCCGCTCCGCCATCCCTCTCCCGCCCTTCCGCTCCTCCGGCCGGTGCGCGCAGCGCACGCGCCCTTCACGGGTCGGGTGCCCGGCGGCCGGGGGGTGTCACCCGGGACCGAAGTCCCCGGTGACGCCCCGGAAGGTTCCGTCAGGCGGCGAGAAAGGCCTCGATGGCCTCGGCGAGCGCCTGCGGGGTCTCCTCGGGCGCGTAGTGGCCGGCGTCCTTGAGGACCTCCAGACGCGCGTTGGGGTACCAGCGCAGCCAGGTCGCCTCCATCGCCTCGGCGCCGAGCGCCGGGTCGTGGGCGCCGACGACGAGCAGCACGGGGGCCGGGTTGTCGCGGACGCGCTCGTGGAAGTCCGTGCGCGACCAGGAGTCCAGGTAGGCCCGGAAGGCCGTGGCCGAGGAGCGTTGCACGGAGCGCTCGACGAGGGTGCTCAGCCAGGCGTCGTCGTACCGGCCGCCGGTGGTGTTGTCGATGATCGCGCGCCGGTTGGCCGCCTTCTCGGCGGCGCCGGCGAAGAGGTCCCAGGTCTCGCCGTCCATGGGGAAGCCGGCCGCGGAGACGGGCGAGATGCCGATGATCGAACGGACGCGGTCGGGGGCGTCGAGGAGCATCAGCTGCGCGGCCTTGCCGCCCATCGAGTGCCCGACGACGGAGAAGGAGTCCCAGCCGAGGTCGTCCGCGACCGCGAACGCGTCGGCCGCGACCTCCTCCATCGTGTACGCGCCCGCGTGGTCGAGCGCCTCGCCGTAGCCGCGGCAGTCGACGAAGGCGTAGGAGCCCGAGGCGTCGTTCAGATGGGCCCGCAGCGGGGCGAAACTGGTGCGGTCGCCGAACCAGTTGTGGAGCACGAGGGCCCGCCTCGGACCCTCGCCCTGCACCTCGTACGGAAGAACCCGGCCCGTCATCCTGCCCCCTGGTCATGAGGTGGTGTAGCGCGCCCTGCGGCGCCGGTCGACGACCGAGTGTGACGGCGCGGACGCGTGTGGTCAACACCCCTCCTGTCCGGACCCGGCAGGGAAGGGGTCCGGGATGCGGTGCCTTTCCGGTGAGGCGCATCCTGGCTGTGTGACCTCGCACGGCACGACCGCCCCCGGCCCGGCGGGCAGTAGCGGGCGTCCGTCCGGGAAAGGAGCTGCCGACGGGCCCCTTTCCGGCGCTCTGACCTGGACGCTCGCCGAGGCGGCGCTGCGGGCGGTCGACGAGGTCGGAGGCTACGCCGGCGGGGTGTACCTGCGCTCCGGAACACCCGGACTGTTGCGGATGGCGGCCCTGGTGGGGCTGCCGGGTCCCTTGTTCCGCCCATGGTTCCGCATGCACACGAACCGGCCCTTCCCGATCGCCGAGGTCCATCGCTCCGGACAGGCCGTCCACCTCCATGACGTCGAGGAGGCGATGCGGCGGTTTCCGCAGCTGGTGGCCAGCCTGCCGTTCCCCTTCGCCTCGCTGTACACGCCGGTCGTCGCCGGTCGGGAACGGTACGGCGTCCTCGTGGCGCTGCGGGCGCCGACGCCCGGGGTCCCGGTGGACACCCGCGACCGGAACCGGATGATGCGGGGCGGTCTGCAGCTCGGCGAGGCCCTCGCCGAGCTGGCCCGCCAGGGGACGACCCTCGAATGGCCCGGCGACCCGGTGTGCGTACAGCTCTCCACCTCGGGCGCGCCGCCGGTCCGCTTCGGTTCGTTCGACTGGGACCTCGACACCGGCATGGTCACGCTGGACGCCGGCCTCCTGGCGATCCTCGGCGCCGACGTGCCCTCGCCGTGCCCGATCGACGTCCTCACCTCGCTCCTGGAGCCGGAGGACGGGTACGCGCTGTGGGCGGCGGCCCGGCAGGCGACGGGGCCGGACGGGCGACCCGTGGTGCGCCGGATCCGGCTGAAGGGCCCGGACGGAGGCCTGCACCTGCTCGAGCTCTCCACGCGGGCGCGTAAGACCTCACCGGGCGCGGCGACGAGCACGGGTGCGGGAGGAGCGGGCGCGGTTGCAGGGGGAGAAGCGGCGCCCCGTCTCGGCATCGGCGGCGTCAGCACCGGTCTGCGGCTGACCTGCACCCTCGTCGACCTCGGTACGGGTCTGATCGGCTCCGACGCCACGGACCGGCTTCCGCGGGCGATCCTGGCGATCGACCGCCTCGGACGCGTCACCTACGTCAACGAGCGCACCGAGCGGCTGCTCGGCCGTCCCCGCGCGGCCCTGGCGGGAAGGCCCCTGTGGGAGGCCTTGCCCTGGTTCGGTCTCCCGTTCCACGAGGAGCAGCTCCGCGCCGCGATGCTCTCCGGTGACCCGGTGCGTTTCCTGGCCCGCCCCGAGCGGAGTCAGTGGCTTTCGGTCTCCCTCCACCCCGGGCGGGACGGCGTGACCATGGTCCTGGTCCCGGAGAACGATCCGGGCCGGCCCACCCGGGACCACCCCAAGGCCACGGGGCCGACGGCCGACACCTTGTCCCTGCCCGACGACCAGGTCTCGGCCCTGTACCGGCCGGTGGCCCTGGCGATCGCGCTGTCCGAGGCGGTGACGGCCCGCCAGGTGTCGGCGGTCGTGACGGAGGAGCTGCTTCCGGCGTTCGGCGGGCGTCAGCTGGCCATTTACCTGCTGAGCGACCGCCGGCTGTACCTGGCCTGGGAGACGGGGTTCCCGCCGGGCTTCCTCGAACCCTTCGACGGCGTGGCCCTGGACGCTCACGTGCCCGGTGTGGAGACGCTCACGACGGGCAGGCCGCTGTTCTTCGAGTCGATGAAGCAGCTGGGCCGCAGGTATCCGGATCTGCCCCTGGACGCGCACTCGGGGGCGCGGGCGTTCCTGCCCCTGATCGCCTCCGGCCGGCCGGTCGGCTCCTGCATCCTCGGCTTCGACCGGCCGCGCGGGTTCAGTTCGGAGGAGCGCACCGTCCTCACGGCGCTCGCGGGCCTCATCGCGCAGGCCCTGGAGCGGGCCCAGCGGTACGACACGGAGTCGGCGGTCGCGCGCGGCCTCCAGGACGCGCTGCTCCCCCACCGGCTTCCGGTCCGCGAGGGCGTGGAGACGGTGGGCCGCTATCTGCCGGGCACGCAGGGCATGGACGTCGGCGGGGACTGGTACGACGTCATCGAGACGGGGCGGGGACGCCTCGCGCTCGTCATCGGTGACGTCCAGGGGCACGGGGTGGCGGCCGCCGCCACGATGGGGCAGCTGCGCAGCGCCGTACGGGCCTTCGCGCTGGCCGGTCATCGGCCGCAGGACGTGATGCGGGGGACCAACCGGCTCCTCATCGACCTGGATCCCGGGCAGTTCGCGAGCTGTTGTTACGTACTCCTCGATCCGAAGTCGGGGCAGCTGCGGGCGGTTCGGGCCGGGCATCCGCCGCCGTTGCTCATGCATCCGGACGGGGTGACGGAGCGGGTCGAGCTGGCGGGCGGGATGGTGCTGGGGATCGACGTCCGTGCCTCGTATCCGGTGACGCGGCTGCAGCTGGACCCGGGTGGGGTGCTCGCGCTGTTCACGGACGGGCTCGTGGAGAAGCCCGGCCAGGACATCGACGACGGGATCGAGCAGTTGCGCCGGGCGCTCGCGGCGACCACGTCGATGCCGCTCGCGGAAGCGGCCGACCGGGTGATCCGGGACGCCCGGCAGGTCACGTCCCGACCGGACGACATCGCGCTGCTGCTCGCGGCGCGCCGGCCGGAACACGACTGACGGTCACCCGGTCGGGCCCGTGGCGCTGGTCGGTCGCCGTGGGCACGGGGAGGCTGGGGGTGCCGTGCCGATCAGGCCGGACGAGCCAGGGCGTGAGCCCGAGGAGGACACGTGCAGCAGGACAAGCAGCCCGAGTACGGCCCGGTGGTCTTCCGTGACCGCTCGGCCGGGTACGCCTTTCTGACCCGGTCCACCGCGACCAGCGACCGGACCATCGAGTGGGACGACGGCAACACGTACCCCGTGATCGACGTCGAGATCTCCTCCGAGAGCCACCCCTTCTACACGGGCACCGCGCGGACGGTGGACTCCGAGGGCCGGATCGCCAAGTTCGAGCGGCGCTTCGGCGAGGAGAGCTGAGAACTCCGTGAAACTGGCCAGAAGATGGCCAGTTCGCCTTCCAGGATGAGGTCACGAAGACGGCGGAGCGCTCGCGCTCCGCCGGTGACTCCCTGGAGGGGAAGAACTGTGATCCTGGTGACCGGAGCGACCGGAAACGTCGGACGACCGCTGGTGGAGCTGCTGGCCGCGGCCGGTGAGCGCGTGACGGCGGTGAGCCGTCGGCCGGCCGGCGGGCTGCCCGCGGGGGCGACTCACCGGCAGGGGGACCTGGCCGATGTGGACGGTCTCAAGGGGCTGTTCGAGGGCGCGGAGGCGGTGTACCTGCTCGTCGCGGGTCTCGGGGACGAGCTGGATCCGCGCGAGATCGTCGCGGCGGCGGTGGCCGCCGGGGTGCGGCGGATCGTGTTCCAGTCCTCGCAGCTGGTGGGGACGCGGACCGATTCGGTGTCGCACGACGTCCTGCGTGGATTCGAGGCGGCGGTACGGGAGTCGGGGCTGGCCTGGACCGTGCTGCGGCCGGGTGGTTTCGCCTCGAACGCCTTCCTCTGGGCCGAGCAGGTCCGTTCCGCGCGTACGGTGGCGGCTCCGTTCGCCGATGTGGCGCTGCCGGTGGTGGACCCGCTGGACATCGCCGGCGTCGCGGCGGAGGCGCTGCGCGACCCGGCGGCACACGCGGGTCGGACGTACGTCCTGACGGGGCCGGTGGCGGTGTCGCCTCGGGAGCAGGTGCGGGCCCTGGCCGGCGTGGTGGGCGACCCGGTCGCGTTCGTGGCGCTGAGCGCGAGCGAGGCCCGGTCCCAGCTGGTGCGGTTCCTGCCGGAGGACGCCGTCGACGGGATGCTGTCGGTGATGGGCGAGCCCAGCGCGGAGGAGCAGCGGGTGAGTCCCGACGTGGAGCGGGTCCTCGGCCGGGCGCCGCGACCGTTCGCGGCGTGGGCGGAGCGCAACGCGCCCGCCTTCACCTGAGGGACGGCGGCGCGGGGCGGGATACCTCGGCGAGGGCGGGGACGCGCGTCGCTCGGACGGCGTGCCCCGCCCCGGCCGGGTGGGGCGAGCGAGGGCGCGCGGCGCCCTCGGCTCAGCTCGGAAAGGCGATCAGGCCTTCACGATGCCGGACTCGGCGACCTTGATGACCGCGGAGGTGGCGCCGGAACGGGAGCCGAGGCCCTCGATCTTCTTGACCAGGTCCTGGCCCTCGACGACCTCGCCGAAGACGACGTGCTTGCCGTCGAGCCAGTCGGTGACGATCGTGGTGATGAAGAACTGCGAGCCGTTGCTGTTCGGGCCGGCGTTGGCCATCGAGAGCAGGAACGGGCGGTCGTGCTTCAGCTTGAAGTTCTCGTCGGCGAACTTCTCGCCGTAGATGCTCTTGCCGCCGGTGCCGTTGCCACGGGTGAAGTCGCCGCCCTGCAGCATGAACTGCGGGATGACGCGGTGGAACGGGGAGCCGGCGTAACCGAAGCCGTGCTCGCCGGTGGCGAGCTCGCGGAAGTTCTGCGCGGTCTTCGGGACGTCCTGGTCGAACAGCTGGAACACGATCCGGCCCGCGGGCTCGTCGTTGATGGTGATGTCGAAGTAAACGTTGTCGCTCATGGGGACATCCTGTCATTAGTCACGCACGGCGCGCGCACGGGCCGCCTCCTCCCGGGTCACGGCGTGCCGGTGCCCCGCGGCCCGTCGGGGGCGCGGGGCACCGGTCGTCGCGGGTGGCACGGGTCAGAGCAGCCCGCCCGCGCCGGGGGCGGGCAGGGTGCTCTGGGCGCCCTGGACGGTGTCGAGGACGGTGTCGACGCCCTGGTCCTCCTGGAGGAGGCCGGTCGCACCGCCCAGGGGGTTCTCGGCGGCGTTGGCCTGCGGCGGAGGCGTGACGAGGGCCGTGACGACGCCTGCGGCGAGGGAGGCGATGGCGAGCATGCTGCGCTTCTTCATGCCCTGGTCAACTGCTGAGCGGCCGAGGAGTTACGGGCTACGCCGGATCCGGACGAACAGCCCACCCACCGGCCACCACGGCCCCAGGCGCACGCCCCTCGTACGCGCACACACACGCGCCCAGAAAGGCGAATAAATACCCCATATCAGGTGGAACCATAGCGTGTGGGTGGATGTCTCTCTCAGTGACACCACTGTCCCCGGAGCAACAGAAATGGGGGACGTCATGCATCACCGTCACACCCTCGCGGCCGTCGCCGCGGGAATCCTGCTGACCGCCGGCATCGGCGCCACGATCCCGGCCGGCGCCACGAACGCCCCGTCCCCGAGCTCGTCGACGCAGGCCACGGCCCTGGTCGTCAACGCCCGCTGGGGCGGCCACGCGACCTTCGACCGGCTCGTGATCGACGTACGGGGTGCCATGCCCCCGGTCACCGTGCGTCAGGTCGGCGCGCTGTACTACGACGGCTCGGGCGGGCGGGTCCCGCTGGCGGGCAAGCAGTTCCTGGAGATCCGCCTCTCCCCCGCGGCCGCCCACGACGACGCCGGAAGGTCCGTCTACCAGGGACCCCGGCTGCTGAAGATCCATCTGCCCGCGCTCAAGGGGGTCGCCCTGACCGGCGACTTCGAGGGTGTGGTCACCATCGGAGCCGCCTTCGACACCAAACCCGCCTACAAGACCTTCCGGCTGCACTCGCCGGAGCGCCTCGTGGTCGACATCGCCCACCCGGTGGGCTGCCGGGCCTGAGGGGTCCGGCCGGAGGCGGGGCCGTTCGGAGGGCCGGCCCCGCCTCCGTACTCCTCCCTCGCACGCCTACGGCCGGTCCCCTTCGGAGCCGGTCTCCAGGTAGAACGGGATGCCCGTCCTGCGGGCCCGGTCGGTGGCCGCGAGGCGGGAGAACTCGCGCGGCTCCATCTCCCGCTCCCACTCGTCGAGCGTGCGCAGGCGGTACTCGCTGTGCTCCCCGGGGTCGAGGACGACACCGGCGATCTGCTCGTCCGTCAGCTCACCGCCGTCGAAGACGAAGCCGATGTGGTTGGCCGGCCAGTCCTCGCCCCGGTCGGTCACGAAGTGGGTGCCGAGCAGCCGCGGTTCGCCGGCGAAGGTGATCCCGGTCTCCTCGTGGCACTCGCGTACGGCCGTCTCCCAGGGGGTCTCCCCCGGGTCCATGTTCCCGCCGGGCCACTGCCACAGCTCGGTGTCGTAGCTGGCGCGCAGCTGGAAGGGGCGGCCTCGGGTGTCGGTGAAGTAGAGGCAGGCGTATGCCGTCGCTCTCGGCAGGGTCGCGACGTACTCGACGGGCGGCAGCCAGATGTTCGCCATGGGCGGCTCTCTTTCGACGGGCCGATGGGATCACCCTCATCCAAGCGGTCCGGGGGACGGCGCCAGGCCGCTCGGGGGTGGATCACCGGATCGTGTGATCAATTTCCCGCCGGTCCGGGCCGTGCTTTGTCAGGTCGCCACCGTCGGAGCTCTGTCAGGTCGCCACCCGTCGGACCTCCGGCGTCAGGAGGCCGGGCGGCGTTCATCGGACCAGGGGTGCACGACCAGGGGTGACAGGGCGGGCGCTCGGGCCGGTCGGAGTGGTCGGGCCGATCGGGCGGGGGGTCAGGCGCCGGTCGGGGGGTCGCGGCGCAGGCGCCGGTCGAGCAGGCGCTCGTGGACCAGGCGGCCGACGAGGGCGCTTCCGTACACGACGAAGCCGACGCCGACGAGCCATGACTGGAGGACGAGGACGGTGCCGAACTGGCCGTACGTGACCGCGTTCGAGGCGATGAGCGGGGAGAAGACGAGCTGGGAGAAGATCCGCAGCCCGAGCAGGCCGAGCGCGGTCAGGACGGCTCCCGGGGCGAGGGCGCGCCAGCGGATGCGTCCGCAGAGCAGGAACTGCTGCGACCACCAGAAGAAGAGGAACGTGCCGACGAGGTCGCCCAGGGCGACGAGAGCGGTGACCATCGCCGGGGACTCGGCCGGTGCGGGGGTGGCGACGAACAGGAGCAGACAGGCGACGAGGACGGCCAGCCAGACGACGTGCCGCCACATGGTGTGCCAGCGGGCCGTGGGGAGGTCCCAGGCCCGCTCGTACCCGGTCTGGACGGCGGATCCGAAGGTGACGCCGAAGGCCGCGAGGGCGGCGAGGCCGAAGGCGGTGGTGCGTTGCAGGGCCTGCCCCGGCTGCCCGAAGAGCCGCTCGACCTCCTCCTCGGAGACCTCGGAGACGCCGAGGCCCTGGACGAGCCAGCGGGCGAAGCCCTGACCGCTGGCGAGATCGGCCGCGGCGATGACGATGAGGAGCGGCACGAGGGTGAGCAGGCTGAGCGCCGCGAAGCCCATGGCGCGGTGCATGAGTTCCATGGCGCGGCCGCGGTTCCAGGCGAGCCCGACGGGTGAGACGAGGGCGCGGGTGTGGAGTCGCCGCAACCAGTGGCCATGTTCATGACCGTGCTCGCGGTCGTGTTCTCGGCCGTGCTCGGGGCCGTCTTCGGCGGGGGCACCGTCGTACGGCGGACCGGGTGTGGAGGGCATGCCTCGTGAGGTACCCGGCTGGGCGGTGGGACATCGCAGGGGTGCGGCCGAACGGGTGCCGGGGCGGGAGGATTCGGTGGATCCAGGGGCTCGCCCGACGGACGGCCCGGCCGGGTGTCAGGGGGTGAGCGGGCGGGCGCCGGGGCCGGGGCGGACGGTGACGTCTCGGGCGGCCAGGGTGGCCCGTTCCTCGCCCTCGCACTGGACGACGACGCGGACGGGGGATCCGCAGTCGGTGTGCCGGATGTCGAGGACCGGCCCCTCCGGCTCCGCCGCGTGGGTGTCACCCCACTGCTTGAGCGCCAGGAGTACGGGCCAGAGGTCGACGCCCTTGCGGGTGAGCCGGTACTCGTACCGGGTCCGGGAACCGGGTTCCCGGTACGGCTCCGCCCGCAGCACTCCGGCCGCGACCAGCTTGCGGAGCCGGTCGGCGAGGACGGCCTCGGAGAGCCCGAGGTGCCGGCGGAACTCGTCGTAGCGGCGGACGCCGTTGAAGGCGTCGCGCAGGATCAGCAGGGTCCACTTCTCGCCCACGAGGTCCAGGGCGCGGCGGACCGGGCAGTTCTCCGTGTCCGTCTCCAGCCACTTCATCGTCACACTGTAGCCACCTGACTGTGTCGTTGACAGTCAGCTTTCAGGACAGCTAGCTTCGCAGTACAGAGCCAGCTGGGAATCAGCCGGCCACGTCGGGCGGAGAGTGGTCATGGGGCGGTCGCGCACGGTCGAGTGGGAGGACGCCGGAGCCACCGCACGGGCCGCCGGGACGATGGCGGGCCTCGACTTCCTGCGGGAGATGGTGGCGGGACGCCTGCCGGGGCCCCCGATCGCGGCGCTCCTCGGCTTCGGCCTCGAGGAGGTCGAGGACGGACGCGCGGTGTTCACCTTCGAGCCGGGTGAGGAGCACTACAACCCGATCGGCAGCGTGCACGGCGGGGTCTACGCGACCCTGCTCGACTCGGCCGCCGGCTGCGCGGTCCACTCGACGCTCCCGCTGGGCACGGCGTACACCTCGCTCGACCTGTCGACCCGCTTCCTCCGGCCGATCACGGTCGACACGGGCAAGGTGCGGGCGATCGGCACGGTGATCTCACGCGGGCGCAGGACCGCGCTCGCGGAGGCGGGCCTGTACGACGCGGAGGACCGGCTGCTCGCCCACGCGACCAGCACGTGCATGCTCTTCCCGGTCCCGGCGGGGGGGTTCGGGGAGCACGCGCGCGTAGAGCCGTCCGGGCGGAGGCTCTGACGGGACCGGTATCGGTTCGGGGCGGGTCCCGCACCCCGGTGCTGTCAGCGGTGTCCGGGGACGGGGCGGGTGCGGGTGCAGCCGTCCGGGGCGACGTCGGGCACGCCGTTGGCCTGGAGGGCGGCGCTCACCAGGGTGGCGAGCAGGTCGATGTCCGACCCCATGTCCAGACGGACCGTCACCCACCCCGATCCGGCGCGGAGACGGACCGCGCTCGACCCCAGGAGGGCCGGGCGCAGCTTCGCGACCATGGCGCGGGTGAGGTGGACGTCGGCCTCGTGCTCGCCGTGGAAATGCACGATCTCCTGCGTCGCCGTGCCCAGTCCGAGCGCGGCGCCGCAATGGGCGCTGCCGGGGGTCAGCGAGGGCCAGCTCATCAGACGTTCACTGGCATGCCTGGCCGTGTTCATACGAGGAGCGTGCCGGGCCCCGGGGCCGCGCACAAGCGTCCGGCCGGAAGAATCCCGCTCAGGGCTCAAACATGCTGGAGACGGGGGTGGTGTGACCGTGTGTCACGGCGTTCCGTGGGGCGGATGTGACCGTGGGTCACTGGGATGTCCGCGCGCGGATGCGGGCGGCGAGGACGGCCACGTCGTCCTCCGCGCCGTGCGCGCCGAGGCGGCGGAGCACCTCGTCGACGACCTGGTCGGGGCCGGAGTCCGGGGAAAGCCGGAGGGCGGCGAGCCGGCCGAGGGAGTCGTCGATGTCCTCGCCGCGGCGTTCGACGAGTCCGTCGGTGAAGAGCAGCAGGGTGTCGCCGGGGCGGAGCGGTCGCGTGGTCGGTTCGTAGCCTCCGACGCCGGTGCCGAGGGGCGGGCCGACGGGGAGGTCGACGAGCTCGGCCGAACCGTCGGCGCCGAACACCGCGGGCGGGAGGTGCCCGGCGCTCGCGAAGGTCGCGGTGCCGCGGGCCGGGTCGACCCGGACGAGCAGGACGGTGGCGGGGCGGCGGGCGTCGTCCTCCGCGACCACCGAGTCGAGGTGGCGCAGTACCCGGTGCGGGGGCAGGTCGGTCGCGGCGACCTCGCGGAGTGCGCTGCGGTAGGCGTTCATGTCGACGGCCGCGTCGAGGCCGTGCCCCATGACGTCGCCGACGACGAGCAGGCTGCGGCCGAAGTGGAGCCGTACGGTCTCGAACCAGTCCCCGCCGACGAGGGCGCGGGGCCCGGCGGGCAGGTAGCCGCCTGCGATCTCCAGATTGGGGTGCGGCCGTCCGGGCTCGGCGACGAGGGCGCGCTGGAGGTGGAGCGCGGCGTCCTCGGCGGCCACCAGACGACGGGCGTGCCCGAGATGCCGGGCCGCGAGGCGGGCGGCGTACCGGGCCAGCGCGACCTCGTCATCGGAGAAGGGCGTGCCGCCGGTACGGGTCAGGGTGACCGTCCCGAGCGGCTCCTCGTCGTGGACGGCGAGGGGGAGGGCGAGCCGGTGGGTGGCGGGTCCACCGGGGGCGGCGGTGTCGCCCGGCGGGGCGGGAACGCGGGCGGCGGATCCGCTCGGGGCGGGAGCGGCGGACTCCGCGGGGAGACCCGGTCCGCCGGCGGGGGCCGCGTCGCCTTGCGCGGCACCCCCGGGAGCCGCGGGACCGGCGGGCGCCCCGAGGCCGACGGCCGGGCCATCCGGGACGGCGGGCGCGGCGAGGCCGGTCGGGCCACCCGGGACGGCGGACACCCCGAGACCGGTCGGGCCACCCGGCGCGGTGGCCCCGGGGGCCGCCTCGGCCCGGCCCCAGAGCCCCGGCGGGCCCGCCGGCTCCGGCGGTGCCGCGTGGGCCGCGCGCCACGGTGGGGCGCCCGGTTCCGTCAGGAGGTCGACCGCGGTGGCCGCGTGCAGGTGTCGGGCGGCGAAGGCGGCGAGTTCGCGGCAGGTGCTCGTCTCGTCGAGCGTCGTGCCGATCTCGCCGACCGCCTGTTCCATGGCCCGCACCCTGGTCAGGGGGAGGGCCTGTTCCCGCTCCGCTTCCCGTTCCGCCACGACACCTCCACGGCCGCGCGGTCCCCGGGTGGCGTACCCGGTCCCCCCATTGCACCAGCGGGTGGCGCCCCGCGCGCGGCACGGACCTTGCGCGGGGCGGTTGTGCGGCGGTGCCTGATCTGATCAAGTACAGCAGAGGCTACTGGCCAGTACGAGATTCCGCTCCCCGGGGGGACAGCCAATGACGACCGGTTTCTTCAGTTCCGTCGACGACGTCGCCGATCGGCTCGCCGCGACCGGCTATCTCGCCTCGCCCGCCGTCGCCACGACCGTCTTCCTCGCCGACCGCCTCGGCAAGCCGCTCCTCGTCGAGGGCCCGGCCGGCGTCGGCAAGACGGAGCTCGCCAAGGCGGTCACCGAGGTCACGGGCGCGCGTCTGGTCCGGCTCCAGTGCTACGAGGGCGTCGACGAGTCCCGCGCGCTGTACGAGTGGAACCACGCCAAGCAGCTCCTGCGGATCACGGCCGGGCGGGGCGAGTCCTGGGACGAGACGCGGACGGACATCTTCGGCGAGGAGTTCCTGCTCCCCCGACCGCTGCTCACCGCGATCCGCTCCGAGCGGCCGACCGTGCTCCTCATCGACGAGACGGACAAGGCCGACGTCGAGGTGGAGGGCCTGCTGCTCGAAGTCCTCAGCGACTTCCAGATCACCGTTCCCGAACTCGGGACGATCAAGGCGACCCGGCGCCCCTTCACCGTGCTCACCTCCAACGCGAGCCGTGAGCTCTCCGAGGCCCTGCGCCGCCGCTGCCTCTTCCTGCACATCGGTTTCCCCGAGGAGGAGCTGGAGCGCAGGATCGTCACCCTCAAGGTCCCCGGCCTCGACGACGCCCTCGCCGCGTCCGTGGTGCGGGTCGTGGGGGCGCTGCGGGCGATGGACCTGCGGAAGGTGCCGTCCGTGTCGGAGACGATCGACTGGGCCCGTACGCTGCTCGCGCTCGGCGCCGACCGGCTGGACGAGCACGTCGTACGGGAGACCCTGGGCGTCCTCCTCAAGCACCAGGACGACATCGTGAGGGCCGCCGCCAAGCTCGACCTGGACGCGGTGTGAGCGGGCCCGCCGGCGGCATGGACGCCGCGTCCCCGCCGACGACGGCCGCCACCCGCCTCACCGGTCTCGTCGGGGCCCTGCGCGCGCACGGATTCGGGATCGGGACCGGCGAGACGGTCGACGCCGGGCAGGCCCTCGAAGCCGTCGGCTTCACCGACCGGGAGCGGGTGCGCGAGGCGCTCGCCGCGACCCTGCTCCACGGCGAGCCGCAGCGCCCGGTGTTCGACCGCGTCTTCGACCTGTACTTTCCCCTCGGCCACACCCGGGCCGCGGAGGCGGACGGGACCGCCCCGGCCGGTCCGCCCGATCTCGCGGCCCTGCGCGACCGGCTCGCCGAGGCCCTCAGCACCGCTGACGGCGCCGCCCTCGACCGGCTCGCCGCCGAGGCGGTGGGCGGTTTCGGCGGCTTCGGCTCCGGCCCCGAGTCGGACGGCTGGTCTTCGTACCAGACGCTGTCCCGGCTGCGCCCCGAGACGCTGCTCGCCCGCGTGCGGGAGCGGCTCCGGGCGGCGCCCGGGACGGAGGAGCCCGAATTCACCGAGCGGCTGCTCGACGACGAGATCCGGCGCCGCATCGAGGCCTTCCGCGAGCGGGTGCGGACCGAGGCCCGGCGGCGCGTGGCCGAGCGACAGGGCCGCGACCGGGTCGCGCGCCGCGCGGTCGGGGGCACGGCGGACACCGTCGACTTCCTGCTCGCCGGGCGGGCGCAGCTGGACGAGTTGCGGCGTACGGTGCGGCCGCTGGCGCGGAAGCTGGCCACCCGGCTCGCGGCCCGTCGGCGCCGGGCGTCGCGCGGAGAGATCGATCTGCGGCGGACGCTGCGCCGCTCGCTGTCGACAGGCGGCGTGCCGGTGCGGCCGGTGCTGCGCCGGCGCCCTCCCCGGCGGCCGGAGCTGGTCCTGCTGTGCGATGTGTCCGGGTCGGTGGCCGGTTTCGCGCAGTTCACGATGTTGCTGGTGCAGGCCCTGCACGACCAGTTCAGCCGGGTACGGGTCTTCGCCTTCGTCAACCGGGTCGACGAGGTGACGGGGCTGATCGCCCGGGGTTCCGCGGATCCGGCCGGGCTCGGCGACCGCATCCTCGCGGAGGCGGAGCTGACCGGGTGGCACGGGCAGAGCGACTACGGGACGGCCCTGGGCGAGTTCGCCGACCGGTACGCCGAGGCCCTCGGCCCGCGCACCGTGGTCTTCGTCCTCGGGGACGCCCGCACCAACGGCTCCGATCCGAACCTCGCGGCGCTGAAACGCATCGCGGACCGGGCCCGCCGGGTCCACTGGCTCAACCCGGAGCAGCCCGCGCTGTGGGGAACGGGCGACTCGGTGGCCCCGGCCTACGCCGTTCTCGTCGAGATGCGCCCGTGCCGCAACGCCCGCCAGCTGGGGGCTCTGATCGGGCGCCTGCTGCCTGTGTGACCGCGCGTCTCACCACGGCGGTGAACGGGCCGGAGCCCTCCCCCGCGTGGCACCATCGGTCCATGGCCACCGGATCCGACCGTCCCGAGACGGAATTCCCCCGCGCCATCGGCGCGCCCGCCACCCGTGCGCTCGCCGCAGCCGGCTACACCCGGTTCGACCAGCTCGACGGGGTTCCCGCCGCCGAACTCGCCGCCCTGCACGGTGTGGGCCCGAAGGCGCTTCGCTTGCTCGCCGGGGCACTCGCGGAGCGCGGCCTGTCGCTCCGGTGAGCGCCCCTCGCGCCCACCGGGACCTCGGCTGTACGGCGGAAGGGGCCGCGAACTAGCGTGACCCCCATGGAACTCTTGGGAGAGATCACCGCCGACCGTCCGCTGCTCGTCCTCGCCGTCAAGGAGGAGGCGCAGTTCCTGGACACGGACCTGCCGGTGCTGCTGACCGGCATGGGCAAGGTGAACGCGGCGACCGCGCTCGCGCTCGCCCTCGGCCGCGGCCCGCGTCCGTCCGGGATCGTGAACCTGGGCACGGCGGGGGCGCTGCGTCCCGGCATGACGGGGACGCATGTGATCGGCACCGTGGTGCAGCACGACTTCGACGGCCGGCTGCTCGCCACGCTGACGGGCGAGTCGTACGGCGCGCCGCTGACGCTCCCGGACGGCGCTGACACGGTCCTGGCTACCGGGGACACGTTCATCTCGGACGAGACCGCCCGCGCCCGGCTCGCGGAGCAGGCCGCTCTCGTCGACATGGAGGGGTACGCCCTCGCGCACGTCGCCGCGACCGCCGGGGTGCCGCTGCGGATCGTGAAGCACGTCAGCGACGAGGCCGGGGAGGGTGCCGCTCGCACCTGGCGCGAGTCGGTCGCCGACTGCGCGCGGGTTCTCGCCGACTGGGCGGCGGCGAACACCCCGTACCGCGCCTGAGGGTGACGCCCCCGTGACGACCCCGGCGGCCGTCGCGTGACGGCCGCCGGGCTCCTGGTGGGTCAGCGGTGCTGGAAGTGGACCTCCGGGTTCGCCGGCGACGGGCCGTCGAGCAGCGGGCGCGGGAGTCCGCGCAGGTGCTGGTCGAAGAAGGCGGCGACGTACGTCCGGGTGACGGCGACGGCGCGGTCGGTGGGCAGCTCGGGCTGCGGCAGGCCGAAGTGGCGCGAGATCACGGGGCCGTCGGAGAAGGTGAAGTGCTCGGAGCCGGCCACGGTGACCCAGCGCTTCCATCCGTCGAGGCCGTTCCACGTCCGGTCCCAGGTGGTGTCCGTCCCCCCGGGCAGATGCATGGCGTCGTGGGTCCCGAGCATCATGAACGGGCGGCCCCGCAGACCCTCCGCCGGCAGTTCCTCCCAGAAGGACCCGTCCATGTTGATCCCGGCGTCGATGCGCCGATCGGCCACCATCGCGGAGGCCGCGCTCGCCCCGCCGATGGAGTGGCCCGCCATGCCGATCCGCCGGGTGTCTATCACGTCGGCGTGCTTCCACACGGGCCGGGGCGCGGTGAGCCGGTCCAGGACGTAGCGCATGTCGGCGGCGCGGGTCGAGGTGACGACGCTGCCGTGCACGCCCCCCTCGTCGAGGGCCGTGCAGGCGACGCAGGTGAGGGTGCGTCCGCCGGGGAGGCTGATCCCGTAGGACTCGTAGGCGTGGTCGACGGAGGCGACGACGTAGCCGCGGGAGGCGAGGTCCTCGGCGAGATGGGTGAGGGTCCAGCGGGAGACGCTGAAGCCCGGTGAGAGCAGTACCAGGGGGCGTCGGCCCGGGGCGGGCCGCGCGTCGGTCCTGCTGTGGGTGCGCGTACGGGCGAGGACGTCGCCGGAGACTCCGGGCCCTAGCTGCTCGGCGAGCAGGCGTGCCTCCTCCCCGGTGGCGTACGGGGCGGGGCGGCCGCCGCCGGCGCCCGCGGCCGGGTAGTGGAGGGTGACCATGAGCGCGCGTCCGTCGGCGGTGGGAACCCACGGGTCGGTGCGGGTCCGGTCGACCAGCGGGAGGACGGTGCTTCCGACGGCGTACGGACCGGTGGGCGCGGGCAGCGTGGCGGTCCTCGCCTGCTGTGCGGCCGACGGCGACGGGGTGTCGGGAGTGGCCGCGGTGGCCACACCGGCGGGTAAGGCGACGGAGCAGGCGAGGAGGGCGGCGACAGCCGCCCTGGTGATTCGGATCATGAGGACACGCTAGGAGCACCCGTCGCCGTACCGCGTCCCGCTGCGGGCCCATGTGCCGTCCGACCAGAGAGGTACGCGCTCCGGTTCGGGTGAAGTGACCCCGGTCCCGGGGCGCTTGCCGGCGCCACGCGCGAACTCCCGCGCCGGCCACGTCCGTACGCCTACCCAACCCCCGGAACGGCCTTGACAGCGCGGAAGGCGGCCTGCCTAAGCTGAAGCGCTCCCTTCCTGAACCCGGACGGGATCTCGGCCCGGACCTGCGGGGAGGCGGATGTGCGCGGAGCCAGCGCTGAGCCGCACGCCCTCCGTCCCGGCCTCCGGGTGGGGGCGTGGCTCGTCTGCCGGCGGCACGTCGACTTCTGCCGTACCTCCTCGGCCATCTGTCCTTCCCCTCGCGGCTGACCCCACTCCCGTGGGTCCGCGCGTCCGCTGACATCCCGCCGCCCCGGCCCCGCGCCGTCGCGCCTCCGTGCGCCCGTGGGTCCCGGCGCGTGCCCCTGTCTTCCGGAAGGACTTCCCATGCCCCGCCCCGCCCTGCGCCTGGCCGTCGAGATCGACGGTGACGGCGCCCATCCGGCCGCGTGGCGCCGTGCCGCGCACTCCCCCGGCGAGCTGCTGACCCCGCGTCGGCTCGCCCGGGTCGCGGCCGTCGCCGAGAACGCCGGGTTCACCCTGGTCACCCTGGACGACTCGATTCTGCCGCCGGGTTCCGCCGCCGGTCCCGCGGGCCGGATCGGCGCGGTCGAACGGGCCGCGTTCGTGGCCGCGTCGACGAGCGTTCTCGGGGTGGCCCCGGTGCTCGCGACCACCTACGCCGAGCCGTTCCACGTGTCCTCGCAGCTCGCCTCGCTCGACCATGTCTCGGCCGGCCGGGCCGGCTGGGTGGTGGGGGTCGAGTCGGACCCCGCCGCCGCCCGTGCCTGGGGACGGCCGCCGGTCGAGGGGCCCGACGCGACGGCGCGCGAGGCCCGCGACGGACTCCGGGTCGTACGGGATCTGTGGGACTCGTGGGAGGACGACGCGGTGATCCGGTCGGTGGCCACCAGCCGCTATCTCGACCGGTCGCGGCTCCATGCCATCGACTTCACGGGTGAGACGTACTCCGTGAAGGGGCCGTCGATCGTGCCGCGCCCGCCGCAGGGACGGCCCGTGGTCCTCGCGCGCGCGGGGATCGTTCCGGCCGAGCTGACCGATGTGGCCCTGGTCGGCGGTGGCGGCATCGCCGACGTCGTGGCGGCCACGGAGGGCAGCGCGTCACCGCGCGCCTTCGCCGAGATCGAGGTGGCCCTCGACACTCCGCACGAGACGGCGGGGGAACGGATCACCGACCTGGAGCGGTTCGCCCCGTGGACCGCCCGGCCGGACCGGCTGCGGTACACCGGCCCCGCCGCCGGTCTGGTCGCCCTCCTCACCGAGTTGCACGGGCGGGTCGACGGGGTGCGGCTGCATCCGCTCGTGCTCGACGAGGACCTCGCCGTGCTCTCCCGGCTCGTCCTGCCCGAGCTGTTCGTCCGGCGGATCGCGGCCCGGCCGCTGCCCGGCACCACCCTGCGTGCCTCCCTGGGCCTTCCCCGGCCCCTCAGCCGCTTCACGACGACCGGCAGTGCCGCCGCAACGCCCGTACGGGAGGAGATCCGATGACCCGCACCGATCCCGCCGACGTCCCCCGCCCGGACGCGCGGCTGCACTTCGGGGTGTTCTTCCAGGGCGTCAACCACTGGACGATCTGGTCGGACCCTTCGAGCGGCTCCCAGATCGATCCGGCCTCCTTCCTCCGGGTGGCGCGGACCGCCGAGCGCGGGCTCTTCGACGCCTTCTTCCTCGGGGACGGTCTGCGGCTGCGCGAGTCGGAGGGCGGGATCCACGAGCTGGACGTCGCCGGCCGCCCGGACTCGATCACCCAGCTGGCGGCGCTCGCCGCCGCGACGGAGCGGATCGGGCTCGTCTCCACGTCCAACACCACGTTCAACGAGCCGGGCGATCTCGCCCGGCGCCTCGCCGGTCTCGACCTGCTGTCGGGCGGCCGGGCCGGCTGGAACGTGGTGACCACGCACAACGCCTGGACCGGGGAGAACTTCCGGCGCGGCGGTTTCCTCGACCACGCCGACCGCTACCGGCGCGCCGAGGAGTTCCTGACGGTGGCACGAGCCGTGTGGGACGGCTGGGCGGAGGGTGCGGTGGCCGGGTCCGTCGAGGCCCGTTGCTGGTCGGTGCCGGACGCGGTGGGACGCGTACGGTCGAAGGGCGCGCACTTCGACGTCGACCTGGTTCCGACGCTGCCGCGCAGCGCGCAGGGTCATCCGGTGATCTTCCAGGCGGGCGATTCCGGCGAGGGCCGGGACTTCGCGGCCCGTCAGGCGGATGTGGTGTTCTCGGCCCACGGCACGGACTTCGACGACGCGCTCGCCTTCGCCGAGGACATCCGGCGCCGGCTGCGGGCGGCGGGCCGGGCCGAGGACGCGCTGCGGATCCTGCCGGGTACGGAGATCGTCATCGGGGCCACCGAGAAGGAGGCGGAGGAGAAGGCGCGCTGGGTCCGCCTCGAACAGGTCACCCCCGCCGTGGCCCTCGGCATCGCGAGCCGGCTGTGGGGCTTCGACCTGTCGGGGCGGGACGCCGACGGGCCGCTGCCCGCCGAGGACCCGGTGGTCGCCGCGTACGACGGGAAGTTCGGCACCCGCCAGCTGGGCGAGACCCTGGACACGGTGGCCGAGTGGCGCGCGAAGGCCGAGGCCAACGGCTGGACGCTGCGCGAGACGGTCATCGAGCTCGGCCCGCAGCGCGGCCATGTGGGAACCCCGGCCGGGCTCGCCGAGAAGTTCGCCCGGTTCGTCCGGCACGGGGCCCTCGACGGCTTCAACGTCTCGCCGTACCTGGTGCCGGACGGTCTCGACGACATCGTGGAGCTGCTCGTGCCCGAGCTCCAGGAACGGGGCGTGTACCGGTCGGCGTACACGGGGACGACGCTCCGGGAGCATCTGGGGCTCGCCCCGGTGGTGTGACGCCCGGACCGGATCCGGTGGTGTGCCGCCCGCGACGGACGGGCACGCGCGCGTGCAGCCGCGTGCCCGTCCGTCGTACGACTCGGTCGGGAGCCGACCGGGTCAGCCGAGCGGCAGTTCCAGGCGGGACGGTTCGCCCTCAGGGGAGCCGATGACGGTCTGCGTCCAGGTGACGGAGGCGTCCCCGTACAGCGGGTCCTTGCTGTCGACGACCAGCATCAGCCGGTTCCCCGAGGGGATGTCGTACGCGGCCGCCTGCAGCCTCCACGTGACGGTGGTGTCCTGTTCGGGCGTCAGGCCGTACACGTTGAGCGGCTCATGGCTGATGATCCGGGCCGTACCGTCCTCGGCGACGTCCAGGAGGTGGGCGTAGACGCTCGCCGAGGTGGCCGTGGAGCGGACGGTGAGGCGCAGCCGCGGGATGCCCCGGACGCGGCGGCCGACGCCCTCCTCCCCGTCGGGCGAGACGAGCGGTTCGGTCGTCCACGCGACCGCGTGGCGGCGGTCGATCTTGTGGGTGTCGTAGATCTTGGGGTTGCCCTGCCACTCCGCCTGACCGGTCTTCATGATCGCGTCCATGGCGGTGGCCTCGGTGTCCACGCCCGCGAGGAACGCACGCCGCCAGCCGGTCTGCTCCGTCCCGGGCTCGCCGGAGGGGACGAGCCGGCCGTCGGTGCCGCCCGCGCCGTCGCCGGTGAGGCCGAACACCTCGGTGGTGTCGGTGACCTCGCTCCAGCCGGGGCTGGTCTCGCGGCGGGCGGGCACGACGATCCGGTTCTCGCCGGTGGGTTCGCCGGTCTCCGGGTCCAGGACGGGTTCCGTCACGTACGAGAACATCACCTGGTTGCAGACCTGCGGCCACTCCTCGACGCCGTTGCGCTCGCCCCTGAGGTGGTGGTCGAGCCAGGCGTACGCCTCCGCCATGGGGAGGTTGACCTCGCCCCGGACGGCGGGCGGGCCGATGAGCGCGGGGCCCTCGGGCGCGGCGTGGTCGCCGATCCACAGGTTGAGCCGCTTGGGCACGTCCAGGCCGTCGAAGGTCTTCAGGGTCTGGTTGACGGCGAAGAGGCTCTCGTGCCAGGTGTTGGAGAAGAAGGTCGGCGTGCCCTTCTCGTTGGTCAGGCGGAGGTACGACTCGGGGGCGCGCTTGAGGCCCCACTCGACGACGGCGTCCAGGTTCCGGTCGGCCTGGAAGTCGGCGAGGATCTCCCGGTTGGCCTCGTCGAACTTGGTCTCGACGGGTCCGCCGGTGAGGGCGAGGAGGGCCTTCACGGCCGCGAGGTGGCGGGTGTTGTGGTCGTAGAGGCTGGTCGCGAGGTTGCCCCAGGTGCTGAGGGCGACGACGGCGGCGACCCGGTCGTCGTGGGCGGCGACGAGCTGGCTGATGCCGGAGCCGTACGACTCGCCCATGAAGCCGATGACGCCCGGGGCGAAGCGGTCGACGGCGAAGTCGATGACCGCGGAGCCGTCGGCCCAGTCGTGGGGGCCCGCGACGTCGACGAAACCGCTGGAGGTGGAGGGCAGTCCGGGGATGCCGAGTCCGCGCGGGGTGTAGGCGAGGACGTGGTAGCCCTTGCGGGCGAGGACGAGGTACGACCAGAGGAACAGCGGCCAGCCGAAGGGGGTCCATCCGGCGGGCACGATCACGAGCGGGTGCGGGCCCGGGCCGAGCTGGCGGAGGCTGAACGCGGAGAGCCGGACGTTCTCCGCCGCTCCCTCGCTCTCGGCGGCCCCTTCGATGCGGTGGTACGCGGGCAGCGCCAGGCCGCGCACCTCCTCGACGATCGCGGCGAGTTCGGCGGGCAGCAGTGCCGTGGCGGTGTCGGCGCCCTCGGTCGTGTCACTCAGGAGCGCGTTGGCGAGGGTCTGGCCGAGGCGGACGGCGCCGGGGTCCACCGTTCCGTCGGCGGCCCAGAGGCCGCGTGCGGTGATCCGGGAGGTCTCGGCCGCGGTCAGGGCCGCCGTGACGTCCGGGAAGCCGGGAAAGTTTTCGGACGAGCCGGTGGTGAAGGGGTTCTCCTTGGGCACGTGCACCCGTTCCTCTCGACTGGACTGGTGACTGTCCGCGATGCGGACGCTGGCAAGCCTCACCTATGCGGGGCGGAGCGGCCAGAGCGCACGAACGGCGCACGCGTCACGCAACCGGTCGGGAACGACACAAGCCGCCCCGAACTCGATGTTTGGGGACGACGCGGGCGGGCCGGGTTCAGCGGGACACGGGCGGAACCACCACGAGCAGGGCGGCGACGTCGTCGTCGAGGCCGCCGGCGCCGTAGTCGGTGAGGTCCTTGTGGAGGAGGGCCGGCACCTCCTCGGCCGGTTCCCGCACCCAGCCGCGCAGGCGCAGTTCCAGCGGATAGAAGGTGCCGGTCCGGTCGCGGGTCTCGCTGACGCCGTCGGTGTAGAGGAGCATCCGGTCCCCCGGCCCGAACGGCACCTCCTCGATGCGGTGGTGGGAGTCGGCGAGGCCCGCGAGGTTCACGGGCAGCGAGGGGTCGGCGAACCGCACGGGCTCGACCTCGCCGCCGCGCTGGAGCAGCGGGGCGGGGTGGCCGCAGCTGAGGAGCCGTGCGATGTCCTCGCCGTCGGGGAGTTCGACGAGGACGACTGTGGCGAAGCGTTCGGCGGCGTCGGAGTCCGGGTCCCAGGCGCCGTAGCGGGCGAGGCCCTCGTCGAGCCGGTCGGCGAGCACGGCCAGGTCGGCGGCGTCGTTGACGGCGGCGCGGAAGGAGCCGAGGAGCACGGAGGCCGTCTCGACGGCGCCGAGACCCTTGCCCTGGACGTCCCCGAGCATGATGCGTACGGCGCCGGGGACCCGTACGGCCTCGTAGAAGTCGCCGCCGATCCTGGCCTTGGCCGCGGCCGCCACGTACAGCAGATGCAGGTCGAAGCGGCCGAGGTGGGTGGGGAGCGGACGCAGCACGACCCGCTGGACGACCTCGGCGACGGCGGTGAGTTCGCGCATGTCCCGCTCGTAGCGGGTGCGGACCCGGCTGACCCAGGCAGCGGCGGCGGTGACGCCGGTGATCACGATCAGGTTCGAGACGAGTTCGGGCGCCGCGGCGAACTCGCCCCTGATGAGGCCGAGGACCAGCCGGGCCACGACGGCGAGCAGCCCGATGACGATCGTCCAGGGCACGCTCCAGGTGACGGCGGCGAGCGCGGGAGCGGCGACGAGGAGCCGGTCGAAGCGGTCCCGGTCCGGGGTCAGCAGATCGGCGACGAACGCCAGCGCCAGGACCAGGAAGGGGAGCGCGCGGCCGAGGTTGAACTGGGTGCGCGTCGGGGCTTCGGGGCGAGCCCGCTGACCTGCTGGCATTTCATGATCGTACGCAGGATCGGGGTTGGGGCCGGGGTGACGGCGGCTCCGGGCGTGTCCGCCGCCGGTCGGCGGCGCGGGGCAGGGCGAGCGCCGCGGGGAGCGCGAGTGCGGCGATCAGGACGAGGGCCGGGAGCACGACCCCCCGGGCCGGTACGAAGCCGCCGTCCGGGACGAGGGCGAGCAGCAGGGTCGCGGTGGCGACGCCGAGCGCGGGTCCGACGTTCATCGCGGTCTGCTGGAGGCCGCCCGCGACTCCGGCGTGGGCCTCGGGGGCGCGGTGCACGACGACCGAGGTCGCGGTGACCATCAGGGTGACGAACCCGGCGCCCAGCAGTGCGGCGCTCACGCCGACGGGGACGGCGCCGGCCGTCGCGTCGAGCCGGGAGAGGAGCAGCACCCCGAGGGTGAGCAGGGCGGCGCCGGCGGTCGCCGTGCTCCGGGGACCGAAGCGGCGCTGGAGGGGCGGGCAGAGGGGCGCGCCGAGCACCATGAGGACGGCGAGCGGGAGGACGCGCAGGGCGCAGTCGAGGGGGTCGAGGCCCTGGACGTCCTGGAGGAAGTACGTCGCCACGAAGAGCGAGCCGAAGAGGGCGGCCGAGGCGGCGAGCAGGACGGCGAGGCCGGCGACGACGGGCACGCTCCGGAGCAGCTCCGGAGGCAGCAGGGGGCGTGCGGCGCGGCGCTCGTGCCGGGCGAGGACGAGTCCGGTGACGACGGCCCCGGCGACGGCGAGCAGGCCGGTGGGGGCGCCGCCGGGACGGGCGGCCTCGACGAGCCCGTGGACGAACAGCCCCAGCGTGACGGCGAGGAGCAGGGCACCTGCGGGGTCGAGTGCGGAAAGGCCGGTGGCGGCGGTCTGCCGCGGGGCAGGGGGTGTCTCGTACTCCGGGCTCGGCTCGTGCGACGGGCTCGGTTCACTCGGGCGTTCCCGGGTGGCGAGCGCGAGCAGGCCGATGGCGAGGGTCGGGGGGACGCCGAGGAGGAAGACCGAGCGCCAGCCGTACGCGGAGACCAGCGCGCCGCCGACGAGCGGGCCGGCCGCGGCCGCGAGGCCGATGGCGGCGGTGCGCACGGCGATGGGGGTGCCGAGCCGATCCGGCGGGTAGGCGGTCCGGAGCATGCCGAGCGTGGCGGGCTGGAGGAGCGCACCGCACACCCCCTGGAGGACCCGGAGCACGATCACGGTGCCGATGCCGGGGGCCAGGGCGATTCCGGTGGAGGCGGCGGCGAAGCCGAGGGCGCCGATGGCGAAGACCCGGCGGTGGCCGTAGCGGTCGCCGAGCCGTCCGGCGAAGACCAGGAGGCTCGCGACGGCGACGAGGTATCCGGTGCTGGTCCACTGGACCTGGCCGACGTCCGCGTCAAGATCGCGCTGGAGGGCGGGTTGGGCGACGCTGAGGACGGTGCCGTCGAGGGCGACGACGGCGGCGCCGACGACGCTGCACGCCAGGACAGGGGCACGGCGCGGGCTCATGAGGCCTGCCCCGCGGGACCGAGGTGCGCGTCGAGGGCGGCCGCGAGGAACGGGGCGGGGTCGTCACCGCCGGTCGCGAGCCGGAGGCTGCCCCAGTGCCAGAGCTGGGCGATGCCGTGGAGATTGGCCCAGAGCGCGCCGGCGAGGACGGCGGGGTCGGCGGCGGGGCGGACGCGGGCGACGAGTTCGGTGACCCGGGCGAACAGCGGCAGGCTCGTCTCCCGCAGCCCGAGGCTGCCGCTCTCCAGCAGGTCGTGCCGGAACATCAGCTCGTACATGCCGCGTCGGCTGCCGGCGTAGTCGAGGTAGACGCGGGCGAGGAGCGCGATGCGTTGGCGCGGCGCGGCGGTCTCCCGGTCCTCGGCGGCGACGCGGGCGGTCAGCTCGGTGAAGCCCTGGCGGGCGATGGCCGAGAGGAGTTCGAGGTGGGTCGGGAAGTAGCGGCGGGGGGCGCCGTGGGAGACGCCGGCGCGGCGGGCGATCTCACGCAGCGAGAGGGCCTGGACGCCTTCGGCGTTCACGAGCTCGACGCCGACGCGGACGAGCCGCTCCCGCAGCCCGCCGTCGCTCCGGTCGTCGGCCTCGCTCCCGGGCGTCTGGTGGTGTTCGGCCTGGTGATCTTCGGATTCCTCATGCATAGACACTGTCTACCAAGATCGAGTAGACGCTGTCTACTCACTCTCGCGCCCCGGTCCGCTACACTGAGGGACAGCGAAGGGGAGTAGCCCTGCAAATCGGTCGTCGACATACTGGAACCCTCGGGTTCCCGGTGACCGGGTCCGCGTTCGACGCGGGCGGGCGAGACCTTCGGCCAGGCATCAACCGCGTCCGCGCTTCCGTGGGCGTGGTCCGTCATGCCGGGCCGAGTGGTCCTCCCGTCGCCCACCGAGGTGCCGTGCCGAGTCCACAGGCCCGGACCGAGCAGAGAGCCCCGGTATGCACCTCGACCCCTTGGCGATCCTCACCGCCTTCGGGCTGATCTTCCTCGCCGAGCTTCCCGACAAGACGATGTTCGCGTCCCTCGCCATGGGCACGCGGATGCGTCCTCTCTACGTATGGATCGGCACCTCGACCGCCTTCCTCGCGCACGTCGCCATCGCGGTCGGCGCAGGCAGCCTGCTCGGGCTGCTCCCGGGCTGGTCCGTGAAGCTCGTCTCCGCCCTGCTGTTCGGTTTCGGCGCGTTCATGCTGCTGCGCGGCGGGGGCGACGACGACGAGGCCGACGAGGGTGGCAAGACCGTCACCGGCTTCCTGCCCGTCTTCTCGACGGCCTTCATGGCCGTCTTCATCAGCGAGTGGGGCGACCTCACCCAGATCACCACCGCCAACCTGGCCGCCACGAACGGCACCTGGTCGACGGCGATCGGCTCCCTCGCCGCCCTGATGAGCGTCTCCGCGCTCGCCCTGGTCGCGGGCCGTTTCATCGCGAAGCGCGTTCCGCTCAAGACCGTGCAGCGCATCGGCGGCATCTGCATGGCGGGCCTCGCGATCTGGTCCCTGACCGAGGTCTTCACCGGCTGAGACCGGGCATCCGATCGCGCGGCGAACGCACGGCGAACGCCCCCACCCCCGCAGGGTGGGGGCGTTCGCCGTTCCCGTTCCCGTTCCCGTTCCCGTTCCCGTTCCCGTCCCCGCGCCCGCGCCCGCGCCCGCGCCCGCGCCCGGAGCGTGCCCCGACCCTTGATGAAGAAGTGAATCACTGCTTCACTTCTTCCATGCCCTACCGACGCACCCCCGCCGTCCAGGCCCGGCTCGACGCCCAGCGCGCCGCCGTCGTCGACGCGGCCCGGGCACTGCTCTCCGAGCAGGGATACGCGGGATGCACGGTGGCAGCCGTCGCCGCCCGCGCCGGAATCGCCACAGGCAGCGTGTACCGCCACTTCCCCGGCAAGACGGAGCTCTCCGTGGAGCTCTTCCGGACCGTGGTGAGCCGGGAGGTCGCGGCCGTCTCCGAGGCGGCCGGACATCCCGGACACCGTTCGGCCGCCGAGCGGGTGGTCGCCGTCATCGAGACCTTCGCCCTGCGGGCCCTCAAGTCGCCGCGCCTCGCCTACGCGCTGCTCGCCGAGCCCGTCGACCCGGCCGTGGACGCCGAGCGGCTGGTCTTCCGGCGCGCGTTCCGCGACGTGTTCGCCGCGCGCGTCGAAGAGGGCGTGCGCTCGGGCGAGCTGCCGCCCCAGGACCCGGTCCTGACGGCCTCGGCACTGGTCGGGGCGGGCGCCGAGGCGCTCGTCGGCCCGCTGGCGGAGGGGTCCGTCGGGCCCGGCACCGTACCCGCACTCGTCACCTTCACCCTGCGAGCACTGGGAGTCCCCGATGCCGACCACGCATGAGGTCACCAACCAGGTACCGCCCCTGACCGGTTACGACGTCTCCGCCGACCCCGCGCTCCTGGAGGCGCTGCGCCGGGAGGGCGCGGGCTGGGCCGAGGCCGAGGTCCGCGAGCTCGGCGCACGGGCCGGCGGCGAACAGGCCCAGGAATGGGGGCGGCTCGCCGAGCGCCACTCCCCCGTGCTGCACACCCACGACCGGTACGGCCACCGGATCGACGAGGTCGAGTTCCACCCGCACTGGCACGACCTGATGGACGTGGCCGTCCGGCACGGGCTGCACGGCGCGCCCTGGCGGGACGAGCGGCCGGGCGCGCACGTCGCCCGCGCGGCGAAGGTGTTCGTGTGGGGGCAGGCCGACGCGGGACACCTGTGCCCGGTCTCCATGACGTACGCGGCGGTGCCGGCGCTGCGCGCCCAGCCGGAGCTGGCCGAGGTGTACGAGCCGCTGCTGGCCTCCTCGTCGTACGACTTCGGCCTCCGCGTGCCGACGGAGAAGCGCGGGATCATCGCCGGGATGTCGATGACCGAGAAGCAGGGCGGCTCGGACGTCCGGGCGAACACGACCCGGGCCGTGCCGACGGGCGAGCCGGGCCAGTACGCGCTGACCGGCCACAAGTGGTTCACCTCGGCGCCGATGTCCGACGTCTTCCTCACCCTCGCGCAGGCACCGGGCGGCCTCTCCTGCTTCCTGGTGCCGCGCGTCCTGCCGGACGGCAGCCGCAACGCGATCCGCCTCCAACGGCTCAAGGACAAGCTGGGCAACCGCTCCAACGCCTCCTCCGAGATCGAGTACGAGGGCGCCCTCGGCCGGCTCGTCGGCGAGGAGGGGCGCGGGGTGGCCACCATCATCCGGATGGTGAACATGACGCGGCTCGACTGCGCCATCAGCTCGGCCTCCGGGATGCGCCTCGGGCTCGTCCAGGCGGTGCACCACGCCACGCACCGCGAGGCGTTCGGGGCGCGGCTCGTCGACCAGCCGCTGATGCGGAACGTCCTGGCCGACCTCGCGGTGGAGGCGGAGGCCGCCACGCTCGCCGCCCTGCGCCTGGCCGGCGCGGTCGACCGGGCCACGCGCGGCGACGCGGAGGAGGAGCAGCTGCGGCGGCTCGGGCTCGCCGTCACCAAGTACTGGGTGTGCAAGCGGGCGCCCGCCCACGCGGCGGAGGCCCTCGAATGCCTGGGCGGCAACGGCTACGTGGAGGACTCGGGCCTCCCCAGGCTCTACCGGGAGTCACCGCTGCCGTCGATCTGGGAGGGTTCGGGGAACGTCGCCGCACTCGACGTGCTGCGGGCGATGGCCCGTCAGCCGCAGGCGGTGGAGGCGTTCTTCGCGGAGGTCGACCTGGGCGCGGGTGCCGACCGGCGTCTGGACGCGGCCGTCGCGGGCCTCCGCAAGGACCTGGCGGGGCTCGGCGACCCGGACGCGGCGGCGTACGGGGCGAGGCGGCTCGTCGAGCGCCTGGCCCTGGTGCTGCAGGGCTCGCTGCTCGTACGGCACGGGGATCCGGCGGTGGCGGACGCGTTCTGCGCGTCGCGGCTCGACGGGGACCGCGGCCTCGCGTTCGGCACGCTGCCCGCGGGGGTGGACACGGCGGCGATCATCGCGCGGAGCGGTCCCGACGCGGTGAGCGAGGGCTAGGAGCACCGGGGAGGCTTCGCCGGCCGGGCCTCCCGGTCCGGGCGGTGAAGCCCTCCCCGCGACGGGTGGTTGGGCCGGAGAAAACCTCTGGTCCCGCCGCTCGGTCCTCGTTACGATCATCGTGATGACGACCTACTCCGCTATCAGATCGGGGGTCCCGTCCGCGCAAGGTGAGTGCTGATGCTCACTCGTTCCGCGAACGGCGACACCCGCCTTTCCCTCTGGCTGCGCGTGCGCGAGTTCGCCGTGCCGCCCTCCATGATCGAGACCGCCGACCGGCGGCGCACCGCCGGTGACTGGGCCGGCGCCTGTGCCGCCGCGAACGTCGACGTCGATGTCGACCTCCGCTCCGCCGCCCGTGCGTACGGGCGGGAACTCACCGCCCTGGTCCGGGCGGATCTCCGGCAACTCGCTCCCGACCTGCTGCGCTGGCACATGCCGCGGATCGCTCCCGACGGATTACTGCGCCCGGGGCTCACCGTCCCGCTGGCACGCTACGAGGTCCCGGGAGCCGTCGCGCGGGACGACGTGGGCGCCGACGACGTGGGGGACATCGCCTCCCACGCGCTGTACCTCGTGGTGCGGACCACGCCCGCGTGGGCGGACGCCGGACAGCGGATGAGCCTCGCCCTGTGGGACGGATCCCGTTCCGCGGGCGAGCGCCGCCATCCGCATCCGCGCCCGAGTAGGCGGTACCGGCTGGATCTCCATCGCCATCTCTGGGACGCGCGGCGCAGCGACGAACTGCGGGTCCGTTCCGGGGCGGACAAGGAGCCGTCCGTCGATCCGCCGTCGGATACGCCCGCTGACCCGTCGTCGCCGAACGAGGAGGCAGCCGGCCACGCCGTCGACCGCTGGGCGGCTGAGGCCGGGATCCTGCTCCGGGCCGAGGGGCGGGACTCCGGGCGCGTCCGTGTACGGCTCGGGGGCCGCCGACAGGTGGTTCTCGACGTGCCGGCGGGCGGCGGCCCGGCATCGGTCGCCCCGGTGATGCCTCCGGCGGCGGTGCGGGCGCTGCCCACACTGCCCGACGCGGCGACCTGGGTGCTGCCCGATCTGGAATTGCTGCGCGCCGGCCTCATCGAGGCCGGCCGGCTGCATCCGCTGGTCGCCTCCGCGCTCGTACCCGACCACCGGCCCGCCGGTCCCGCCCCGTTCGCGGATCCGCCCGGGCAGCCACGTCCGGTGGACTGCCGGGGAGCCCGGCACCGGATCGGCCTGTCCGACGGCGTCCTCGTCCCGCTCGACCACCCCCCCGCCGAGATCCGGCGGGAGGAGCTCCTGGTCGCGCTGGGCGGTCCTCCTCTCCCCTGCCTCCAGGTGATCGACGACGCCCACCGCCGTCCGGACTGCCTCACGGGTGTCCGCGAACGACTGGATCACGGCGACACCGCCGGCGCGCTGGCCGTCGTCGAGGGCCTGCTCGGCCCCGGCGCCGCGCTGCGCAACGGCGCGCTGCGGGACGCCCTGGAGTCGGCCGCCCGGCGGCGGATCGCGTACGGGCTCTACCGAGCCGGCCTCCACGGCCCGGGACCGGGACGTGTGCTGCCCGGGACGGACCGCCCTCGGAGCCATCGCGCCCGCCCTCGCCACAGCCGCACCCGCTGATCGAAGCGGTACCGGCCCGCCCCACCGGCATCCCCTCATGTCGCCGGTACCGGCGGTCACGCCCGTACCGGCGCACCCACGACGAACCCACAGGTGATCATCCATGCCCTTGAGCACCCCTTCCCCCGCCCAGCTCGACGTCGCCGACGAACTCCTCGCCCTGCTGCGCGACTCCACGACAGAGCCGCGCCCCGACGACCAGCTGGAGGCCCTGACCCTCGCCGTCGCCGCCGACCTGCCCGTACTCCTCTGGGGTGAGCCGGGGATCGGCAAGACGGCCGCGCTGACCCAGCTAGCCAAGTCGCTGGACCTCCCGCTGACGACGGTGATCGCCAGCGTGCACGAGCCGTCCGACTTCTCCGGACTGCCCGTGATCGGGGACGATCCCGCCGAGCAGGGCGTCCCGATGGCCCCGCCGGACTGGGCGGTACGGCTCGTGAAGGCCGGCCGCGGCCTGCTGTTCCTCGACGAACTGTCCACCGCCCCACCGTCGGTGCAGGCGGCTCTGCTCCGTCTCGTCCTGGAACGGCGGGTCGGTGCCCTGCGGCTGCCGTCCGGGGTGCGGATCGTGGCCGCCGCCAACCCGCGGGCCTCGGCCGCCGACGGCTGGGAGCTGAGTCCGCCCCTGGCCAACCGTTTCGTACACCTCCAGTGGACCCACGACCACGATGTCGTCGTCCGCGGCCTCGGCGGCACCTGGCCTCGGGCGACCCTGCCCCGGCTCGACCCGGAGCGCCTGCCGCACGCCGTGGACTACGCGCGGCGCGCGGTGTGCGGACTCCTCGCCACCCGCCCCACGCTCGTCCACCGGCTGCCCAGCGGGGAGACCCGGCGGGGTGGCGCCTGGCCCTCGCCCCGCAGCTGGGAGATGAGCCTGCGCCTCATCGCGTTCGCGACCGCCGCCGGGTCCTCCCGCGAGGTGATCTCGCTGCTCGTCAGGGGCACCGTCGGGGACGGTCCGGGGCTCGAACTCCTGGCGAGTCTGGACCGGATGGACCTCCCGGACCCCGAGACGCTGCTCGCCGACCCGTACGGCGCCGAGCTGCCGGAGCGGGGTGATCTGCGCCAGGCAGCACTCGACGGAGTCGTGGCCGCGGTCGGGGCGCGCCCCGAGAAGGCCCGTTGGGAGGCCGCCTGGGCCCTGCTCGCCCGGGCGGCGGAGACCGGCGCGCCGGATCTCGTCGTCGTACCGGCGACCACGCTCGCCTCGCTCCGCCGTACGGAGTGGGACGTGCCGCCCACCATCGAACGGCTCGCGGGGGCGGTCTCGATGTCCCGGCGCGCGGACGAGGCGGCGGCCCTGGTCGCGAGCGGCGCGCGGCGCGCGAACGGCGCGGCCTCTGCCGCGGGCGCACGATGAGCGCGGGCGTGGGTGCGGGCAAAGGCGCCGATGCCCGCGCGGGCGCGGACGCAAGCGCCGGCGCGGGCCCGTGCGCCGGCGCCGGACCGTCGCTCGATCTCGACAAGCTCTTCGCCGCCCGGCTGTTGGCCGTCCGGGCCCGGCCCTATCTGGCGACCGCGTTGTTCGCCCTGCACGTCGTCGAGTCCCGGCAGGTGCCGACGATGGCGGTGGACCGGCACTGGCGCTGCTACGTCTCGCCGGCCTTCGTCAACCGGACGCCGGTCGAGGAACTGGCCGGTGTGTGGGTCCACGAGGTGTCGCACTTCCTGCGCGACCACCACGGGCGTGGTGACCGGGTCGCCCGGGACCGTGGGCTCACCGGCCCGGGCGCCAGGCTGCTGACGAACATCGCGGCGGACTGCGAGATCAACGACGACGTGTTCGGGGACGGCCTGGTCATGCCCGAGGACGCGGTCACTCCGG
The DNA here is from genome assembly GCF_044752965.1 of Streptomyces sp. NPDC088553. Taxonomy (NCBI): domain Bacteria; kingdom Bacillati; phylum Actinomycetota; class Actinomycetes; order Kitasatosporales; family Streptomycetaceae; genus Streptomyces; species Streptomyces sp. NPDC088553. The sequence continues at coordinate 350,026 of NZ_JBIVMG010000002.1, forward strand.
GCTCCCTCGGGCTCACCTCCGGCGAGTTGATGGAGGACTATCTGCGCCAGATCGGCCTCGGCTCCGGCATGCAGCACCTCGCCTGGCTGGACTGCGGCAGCGGTGCCGACGGTCTGGAACGGGAGTGGGATCTGGGGTCCGACGGCGCGGACGGCCTCAGCGAGCAGCAGCAGGACGCCGTCAGGTTCCGGGTGGCGCAGGCCGTCAAGGGCCGCCCGGGGAGCGCGCCGAGGGGGTGGAAGCGGTGGGCGGAGGAGGTCTTCCACCCGCCGCAGCCGTGGCGGGACCTGTTGGGGGCGGCGGTCCGTTCGGCGGCCTCCGCCTCCGGCGCGGGTGAGGACTACTCGTACGGCCGGCCGTCGCGGCGCTCGGCGGGGCTGCCGGGCGCCGTCCTGCCGAGTCTTCGGCGCCGGCCGCCCCGGGTCACGGTGATCGTGGACACGTCGGGGTCGGTGAGCGACGCCGAGCTGGGGGGCGCGCTCCTGGAGGTGGCCGCGATCTCCCGGGCTGTGGGCGGGCGTCGTGACCTGGTGAGCGTGATGTCGTGCGACGCGGCGGCCCGCACCGTGCATCCGTTGTGCCGTGCCGAGGGCATCCCGTTGGTGGGCGGCGGCGGTACGGATCTTCGTGCGGGCTTCTCCCGGGCGCTGCGGACGGCGCCCCGGCCCGACGTCATCGTGGTCCTGACGGACGGCCAGACCCCGTGGCCTTCCGAGCGGCCGCCGTGCCGGACGGTGGTGGGGCTGTTCCCCCGTGACGGGTCGCGCGGCGGTTCGTGGATCGAGAGCGATCCCGACTACCGGCCGGACACCCCGCCGGACTGGGCGCGCGTGGTGACGATCGGCTAGGCGGACGGTCCGGCGATCAGCTCGACGAACGGCCCGGCGATCAGCTCGGCGATCGTGAGGGTGCGGCGGGTGCCCGCCGGGACCGTGCCGGGTGCCGCCCGGGATGGCAGCCTGGTGGAGCACGTACCCCATGGCCACGGCCGATCGTCATCGGCCGGAACGACAGGGAGTCACGTTGGGCGGCGAGGCGATCCACGACGAACTGGACAGACGGGCGGCCGAGGTGGCGGACCAGGTGGTGGCCTGGCGCCGCCACCTGCACCGGTATCCCGAGCTGTCCAACCGTGAGGTGAACACGGCCCGCCTGGTGGCGGACCACCTGCGCTCCCTCGGCCTGGACGAGGTCCGCACCGGTATCGCCGGGCACGGGGTCGTGGGCGTGCTGCGCGGCGGGACCGCGGGCGAGCGGGTCGTGGCGCTGCGGGCGGACATGGACGCGCTGCCGGTCCAGGACCTGTGCGGGGCGGACTTCGCCTCCGAGGCGGTCGACACCGCCTACCCGGGCGGCCCGTTCCCCGTCTCGCACGCCTGTGGGCACGACTGCCACACGGCGGCGCTGCTCGGCGCGGCCACGGTGCTCGCGGGCGTGCGCGACCGGTTGCCGGGCACCGTGCTCCTCGTCTTCCAGCCCGCCGAGGAGGGCCCGCCGGTCACCGAGGAGGGCGGGGCGCGGGCGATGGTCGAGGCGGGCGCGTTCGCCGATCCGGTGCCGACGATGGCGTTCGGGCTGCATGTGACTCCGCATCCGAAGGGGTACGTCGGTTACCGGGTCGGCAATCAGTACGGTGCCTCGGCCCTCGTCCGTATCGTCGTCACCGGGAAGCAGACCCACGGCTCCACGCCCTGGGAGGGCATCGATCCGATGCCGGCGGTGGGGGCGGTCCTGACGGGCATCGGCCAGCTGTACCGGCAGGTGTCGGCGTTCGACCCGGTCACGGTGTCCATCGGGCACATCGAGGACGTCGGCCGATTCAACATCGTCGGGCAGACGGTGACGCTGTGGGGCACGGTCCGGTGTGCCGTGGAGTCCGACATGGCACGGGTCGAGCAGCGCCTCACGACGCTCGCGGAGCACTCGGCGGCGGCGTTCGGGGCGACGGCGACGGTGGAGTACCTGCAGCCCGTGCCGCCCGTGCACAACAGCGGGCCGTGGGTGGCGGCGGGCCTTCCGACCTTCCGCCGTGTGGTGGGCGAGGAGCGGCTGGTGGAGACGGGCGGGACGCTCGGGTACGACGACGTCTCCGAGTTCGTCAGCCGATTCGGCGGCCTGTACGTGATGCTCGGTGTCCAGGACGCCACCCTGGACGCGTCCGGGCGACCGGTGCCGGTGCCCGGCAGGAGGGGTCTGGTGACCAACCACAACCCGCACTTCTACGCGGACGACGACACGCTCGTCACCGGCGTCCGGCTGCACGCGCACGTGGCGTACGACCATCTGACGGGCGCGCTCGTCCCCCGCGACGGCGGCTGAACGGCCGGGTCATGCCTCCCGTACGGCCCCGACCGCCGCCACGAACGCCCTGATCAGGGCGGACTCGGCGGCGGTGGGCCAGACCAGGCCGTACTCGAGGGGCGGGGCGTCCCGCAGGGGGACGTAGGCGATGCCGGGCCGGGGGTGGTAGCGGGCGCCCCGGGCCGCGCCCGGGGTGCCGCCACGGCCCGCCGTCACATGGGAGAGGACCTCCTGCCAGGTGGCCGCGACCGGGCCCCGGGGGATGGCGGCCCCGGACGGGGTCTGCCGGGGGTAGTGGTGGTCGAGCCAATGGCGCGGGTGGGCGCCCGCGATGGTGATCAGAGGCAGCTCGGCGAGGTCCTCAAGACCGAGGGACGGTCGTCCGGCCAGCGGGTGGGCGGCGGGCAGCAGCAGGACGCGGTCGTCGCGGACGACGACGGGGCCGGTGGTCAGCTCCGGCTCGCGCACGGGGAAGGCGGCGATCTGGATGTCGAGCTCGCCGTCCTGGACGGGCCGGACTCCGCCGTCGAGGGGGACCTCGCGGACGGTGATCTCGCAGCCGGGATGGCGGCCGATGAGGGCGTCGGCGGCTGCCGTGAGGATTTCTGCGTCCCAGGGGGTGCCGAAGCCGGCCCGCAGTCTCCCGTGGACGCCGCGTCCGGCCTCGGTGGCCCGCGCCAGGGCCGTACGGATCTGCTCACAGGCCGGCAGGAGGTCCTCGTACAGACGCAGACCGACCGGGGTGAGGACGACGCTGCGGCTGGTGCGGGCGAAGAGCGGGGTGCCGACGCGGCGCTCCAGCTTCTTCACGGTCTGGCTGACGCGGCCGGTGGAGACGCCGAGACGCTCGCCGGTGCGCCCGAAGTGGAGCTCCTCGGCGAGCGTGAGGAACGTTTCCAGTTCGTACCGTTCGAGCACCGGACCTCCTGTACGACCGCTGTGATCGTTGAGTGTGGCTCAACGCCGGTTTCATGATGACAGCTTGTTCCGCCCGGGCGGGGGCGGGGAGCCTGGAGGCGTCCCCCTCCCCCGTACGGAAGAGACTTCGTGGAGCCTCGCGCCACCGCCCCGACCCCCTCCACCGCGCCCGGGCGGCCGGTGAGGGTGAACGTCCCCCTCTTCGCCGTCGCCGGCGCCGTCACCGTCGCCAACATCTACTTCCCGCAGCCGCTCCTCGCCGCTGTCGCACGGGGCCTCGACGTGTCGGAGCGGACGGCGGGACTCGTCGCCTCGGCCGCGCAGATCGGGTACGCGCTCGGCATCCTGCTGCTCGTGCCGCTGGCCGACACCGCGCGGCTCCGACGCCTGACCTCGGTGCTGCTCGCCCTCACCACCGCCGCGCTGCTCGTCGCGGCGGCGGCACCCGGTGTGGTCACGCTGACGCTCGCGACGCTCGCGCTGTCCACGACGACGGTGCTCCCACAGATCCTCACCCCGGTGGCGGCCGTGCTCGCGGGCCCCGGGCGGCAGGGCCGGACCGTGGGGCTCATGGGTCTCGGGCTCACGCTGGGCTCGACCCTGTCGCGTACGGTCTCGGGCGCCGTCACCGACGCGAGCGGCAGCTGGCGGGCGGCCTACCTCGTGGCCGCCGCGGCGACGGCGGCCCTGCTGTGCGTCCTGCCGCGCCGGCTGCCCGAGCGGCTGGGCGCGCGCGGCCGCACCTCGTACGCCGGGCTCCTCGCCGGGCTGCCCGGGCTCCTGGCGGCCCATCGCGCGCTGCGGGTCTCGGCGCTCCTCGGGGCCTGTGTCTTCGCCGCGTTCAGCGTCTTCTGGGCGGTGCTCGCCTTCCACCTGGCGGCGTCGCCGCTGGGGTACGGGCCGGGCGCGGCCGGGCTCTTCGGGGTGCTGACGCTGCCCGCCGCGCTGCTCTCGGCGACGGCGGGGCCGCTCACCGACCGGTACGGGGCCCCTCTCGTCAGCGCCGGGGGCCTGGGGCTCGCGGCGCTCGGGCTCGGTGTGGCCGGCCTGGTCCCGCACTCCCCCGCGGGCCTGGTCGTCGCGGCGAATCTGCTGGTGGTGGGGGTCAGCTCCTGCCAGGTGGCCAACCAGGCGAGGATCTTCGGGATCGGCCGGGAGGTGGCCGCGCGGGTCAACACGGTCTTCATGCTGTCCACCTTCGGAGGCGGGGCCCTCGGCTCCCTCGCCGGGACCTGGCTGTACGCGGAGCACGGCTGGTCCGCGGCGCTGCTCGCCGCCGGGGTGTGCGTCGCCGCCGGCGGGATCGTGGTGGCGCGTTCCGGACAGACGGTCCCGAGTTGCGTCCCGGACGTCACACGGGAGGCTGGGGGTATCCGCCCGCGCATCCCGCAGGGAGAGTCATGAAGCTGGACCTCACCGCCCTGGCCGACGAGCACATGGCCGCGGCCCGCACCGCGCCGCACGGGCGCAGCGCCCACCTGATCATGCACGACGGGGTACTCCGGCAGTCCGTGATCGCCCTGACGGCGGGCACGTCCCTGGACGAGCACAACGCGCCGCCGGCGGCCAGCCTCCAGGTGCTGCGGGGCCGGGTGAACCTGACGATGGCGGGCCGCACGGAGGAACTCTCGACGGGCACGCTGCGGATGCTCAGGGAGCGGCACGGGATCACCGCCCTGGACGACGCGGTGGTGCTCCTGACGGCGGTGAACGACTGACGACGCGGGCCTCCTCGGCTCACCCGATCGCGTCGAGGTCCTCGGCGTAGTGCTCGATGGCCCGCCGGTACTGCCGTACGGACGGGTCCTCGCTGGTGGCGGCGAGCAGACGGAGCAGCAGCCGGGTCGACTCGTGGTGCCGGCCGGTGTTGTAGAGGGCCATCGCGAGGAAGGTCCGCAGGGAGCCGTCCTCCGGGAACTCCTCGACGGCGCCGGTCAGGAGGGCGACGGAATCCTCGTGGCGGCCGAGGACGCGGTAGGTGCTGCCGAGACCGAGGAGCGCCCCGCGCCGGTCCTCGGGGGTGAGCCCGGTGCCCGTGGCCCCGCCCGCGAGGGCGCGCTCGTAGTACGGCACGGCCTCCTTCTCCAGACCGAGGACGTCGTGCGCCCAGGCCGTCTGGTACGCGATCTCCGCGTCCTCCGGGTGCCGTGCGGCGAGGGCGACGAGCCGCTCGCGGGCCTCTTCCCGGTGGCCCTGCCCCCGCAGTGCGACCGCCTCGGCCAGCCGGCCGTCCCTGTCCTCGTGGTGTGTCATGACCTCATCCTCGCAGCTCGCGTCGGGCGGCCCCACGGCGGCTGCCAGGTGACGGGCCGCCATACCGGAGTGGCCGGATTGTGGCGTCCTCGCCCATGGAGGAGGGCTGCCGACCGCCCATAACCTCCCGGCCGACCCTCCGTCAGGAACGAGCCGCCCGGGAGATCCCATGCGTTCACCCCGTCCCACCCGTCGCCGCGGGCCACACCGCTTCGCGGCGCTGCTGCTGTGCGTCGCCGCGACCCTGTTTCCCACCGCGGCCCCCGCCGGGGCCGCCGCTCCCCCGCCGGTGCCCGGCACGCTCCAGGGCTACGACATCGGCTCCGTGTTCAGCGCCGGGGTGTCGTCCGGCGGGTACATGGCGACCCAGCTGCACGTCGCGTACTCGGGTACGTTCGTGGGCTCGGCGGCGTTCGCGTCGGGGCCGTACGACTGCGCGCGCGGCCAGCTCGCCACGGCGCTCAACGCCTGCATGGACACCACACAGAACCTTCAGCTCGCCGCCCTGGAACAGGCCACGCGCGACCGGTCGGCGCAGGGCCAGGTCGACCCGGTGGCGAATCTGGCCGGTGACCCGGTGTACGTGTTCAGCGGCTCCGGCGACACCACGGTGAAGCGGCCGGTGGCGGACGCTCTCGCCGACTACTACGGTCGTTTCGGCGCCCGGGTCCGGTACGACCGGTCGACGGCGGCGGGGCACGCCTGGATCACTCCGCTCGGCCCCAACTCCTGCACGGTGACGCAGACCCCGTTCCTCAACAACTGCGGGATCGACGCCGAGGGGGCGCTGCTCGGGCATCTCCTCGGCTCGGTCGTGGCGCCCGGTTCCGGCACCGGCGGCTCGCTGATCCGCTTCGACCAGAACGCGTACGCGCCGGGCGGCTCGGCGGCGGCCCTGTCGATGGGCGCGGAGGGGTTCGCGTACGTCCCTGCCTCGTGTGCGCAGGGGGCCCGCTGCAAGCTGCTCGTGGCGCTGCACGGCTGCAAGCAGGGGTACGCGTACCAGGGCTTCGGAACCCGGTTCGTGGAGAACGCGTATCTGAACGAGTACGCCGACACCAACGACATGATCGTGCTGTATCCGCAGGCGGCACCGACCGCGACCCTGGAGAACCCGAACGGCTGCTGGAACTGGTGGGGCTACCTCGGCGACGCGGCCTACGCCCGGCACGGCGGAAAGCAGATCGAGGCGATCATGGGCATGGTGCGGGCGCTGCGCGGCACCGGCACGCCCCCGCCCACGGGCGACCGGACGGTCCTGTCGAGCACGGACGCCGAGGACGGGTACGTGAAGGCGGCGGCGGACGGTTCGGGCGCGGCGGCCGGCACCCTGGAGGACGTGTACGGGCTCGCGCTGGGGCGGGGTACGGACGGCAAGGTGAACCGGTCGGTGGTCTCCTTCGACACCTCCCGGATCCCGGCCGGCAAGGAGGTCACCCGGGCCTGGCTGACCGTCACCAGGTCCAGCGGCTCCGGTGACCCCTGGGCGTCGCCCTCCGGCAACCGGCTGCAGGTGGACCTGCGCACGGGGTGCTTCGGCGGCTGCGCGGTCGAGCCGGCGGACTGGTCGGCGGCGGCGACGGTGCCGGGCGCGGCGCGCGTCGACGCGTTCACGTCGGGGAGCGCGGTGTCGACGGACCTTTCGGCCGAGGCGCTCGCGGCGCTGAACCGGGGCGGGGTCACGCAGTTCAGGCTCGGGTTCTCGTCGGCGCCGACCGGGACCGCGTATCTCTTCGTGAACCAGGCGACGCCGGTGACCCTGACGGTCGAGTACCGCGAGGGCTGACGGTCGAGTACCGCCAGGACTCACTCTGGTGGACACGGCGGGCGGCGGGCGGGTGTGCGGGGCGAGGTGCTGCTAGTTTCTCCCGAATGCGCCTGTTGTCCCGCTTCGACGTGCGTGCTTTCGGCCGCAGGGCGGCCGCCCTGTGGCCGCGGCGGCGTGGCCGGGACGCCCTCACCGTGCCGGAGGCGGAGGACGCCGGCCGGGAGCGGTTGAGGGATCTCGCCTCGCTCCTCTGCGAGCTCGGCGCCGAGCTGCTGCGGGCCGGGGAGCAGACGGCCGAGGTGGAGAGCGCGCTGCACGACGTGGCCGCGCGCTACGGGATGCGGGTGCGGTCCTTCGTGGTCCCCACCGGTCTCTTCGTCCGGGTCGGCGGCGGCCCCGACGGCCGGGGCGGCGAGCTGGACTTCGCCCCTGTCGAAGGGCCCGCCCTGCGGCTCGACCAGGTGGAGGCGCTGCAGTCCCTGGTGAAGCGGATGCGCGCCGAGGCCATGCCGTTCGAGGACGTGTCACAGGCGCTCCGGGAACTCAGGGAGCGCCCGGAGCCGTTCAGTCCGGCGGCCGCCGTGCTCGGTTACGTCCTGCTCACCGTGGGCCTGGGCGCGATGCGGCACGCGACCGTCCCGGCCGTGATCGGCTACACGGCGCTCGGCGCGGGGGTCGGTCTGCTGCGGCTCTTCGGGGACCGGCTCCCCGCTGCCCGTACCGCGCTGCCGGTGGTCGCGGCGATCCTCGTCACGGCGGCCTCGCTGCGCTGGGCGGGCCCGCTGCTGCACGAGGCGCCGACCGTGCTGTACATCCCGCCGCTGATCGCCTTCCTGCCCGGCGCCGCGCTGACGCTGGGCGCCATCGAACTGGCCACCGGAGCCGCCCTGTCGGGCATCGCCCGGCTGGCCGGGGCCCTGAACGTGCTGCTGCTCCTGGCCCTCGGCATCCTGGTCGGCACCGAACTCGTCAAGCCCCACCCGTCGTCCGGGCCGGCGGCCGAACCGCTCGGCACCTGGGCGCCCTGGGTCGGCGTGCTGCTGCTCGGCTTCGGGTTCCTGCTGTACTTCTCCGCCCCGCCACGGGTCACCCCCTGGCTGCTCGGCGCCCTGGTCGCCGAGCGGTTCGTGCAGTCGGTGGCCTCCGAGTTCGCCGGGGTGACCTTCGGCGCCTTCGCGGCCGGCATGCTGCTGCCCCTGATGGCGCGCTGGATCTCGCGCCACTCGCACACTCCGGACCAGGTGATCTTCCTGCCGTGCTTCTGGCTGCTCGTGCCCGGCGCCGTCGGACTCACGAGCGTCTCGGAGATCATCGTGGAGGGGGACACCGGGGGCGGCCTGGACAGCCTGGTGAACACGGTGATCACCGTGGCCGCGATCGCCCTGGGCGTCCTGGTCGGTGCGGGGCTGCGGCGGCGTCCGAGGCTGAGCGTCGGCGAGCCCTCCCCGGCGACGGTTCCCACCGCGCCGGAGACGTCGACCGGGGCGGACGGGCCGACGCCGGGGCGCTGAACCTCCGGTGCCGGGCCGGCGAGCGGTCACAGTGCCGGGCGGAGGGCGGCCCCGGCGCTTCCGGAGCGGTGGGCCGCGGCGCCGGAGGCGAAGGCGCTGCCCCGGAGCCACTCGGGCCAACTGAGGTTCCAGTCGCCGAAGCCGTTGTCGAAGGGGGTCATGGGTTCGCCGTACCCGTTGACCACGCGGACGAGATCGCCCTCGCGCACGGTGGAGAACAGCCAGGCGGCGTCCTCGGTGCTCATGCCGGTGCAACCGTGGCTGACGTTCTCGCTGCCCTGCGCGTCGAGCGACCAGGGCGCGGCGTGCAGGTACTCGCCGCTCCAGGTCACCCGGGTGGCCCAGCGGACCTTCAGGTCGAAGTAGTCGCCGCTGCCACGGGTGATGCCGATGGAGTCGCCGCGCATCCGGACGAGCGGCTCCTTGCCGAGGACGACCTTGGTGCCGCCCCGGGTGCGGTAGCCGGCCTTGCCGGTGGTGACCGGGAAGGTGCGGATCGGCTCGCCGTCGCGGAACACGGTCGTCGTGAGGGCGGCGACGTCGGTGACGGCTTCGAGCCTGGCCCCGGTGGTGAAGGTGACGGGCTGTGAGCGGCCCCCGTACAGGCCGCCGATGACCCTGGCCCCGTCCAGGCCGCTGCGCACCCGGACCGTGGTGTGGGCGGGCCAGTACGCGCGCGGCCGGTAGTGGAGGGTGTCGGAGTCGACCCAGTACCAGGCGCCCTCGACATGGGGTTCGGCCCGCACGAGGAGGGCGCGTTCGACGACGCGGCGGGCCTGGGGTTCGTCCGCCGGTACGGGGTGGCTGAGTTCGGCGGTGACCGGCTGGCCCACGCCGTACGTGCCGCCGTCGTCGGGGCCGAAGGTGACGGTGAGCCGTTCCCCGGCGGGGGCGGCCGTCGTACGGAAGTCCAGGCGGGCCACGTGACGGTCGGCGCCTTGGGTCCCGGCCCGCTCGACGACGAGGCGGGCCGCGTACCGGGCGCCCGCGGGGAGTGGCACGGCGCTGGTCCAGCGGGTGCCGTCGCCGCTCGGCGCCCCCGCGACGCGACGGCCGCGCTGATCGGTGACGGTGACGTCGGCGAGTACGCCGGGGGTGCGCAGCGCGAGTTCCACGGGTCCGGAGACCTGGTCTCCGAGGGTGAACGCCTCCCCTGTCAGGACCCGTCCGCCCCGGAGCTCGACGGTGTGGCGGGGTGCGGAGCAGAGACCGCCGGCGGCGGCACAGCCGTCCACCGTGACGAGGGCGGTGGGTTCCGGGACCGCGAAGGAACGCGTGTCGGGGTCGGTGGGCGACTGGGCCGCCGTACTGACGAGAACGGCTCCGACCGCCAGGGAGAGCGCTCCCCACCCCCGTACGTATCTGCGTGACGACACGTCCGACACACCCTCCCCTTTCCGACGACGACCAGGAGGCCGGCAGACGATGCCGACCTAAGCATCAAATCGGATGAAAGGAGAAACAGATGATCAAGGGGGCGGGTGTGGCGCCGGAGTGGCGGCTGAGACGACTCGAATGGATCAGCGGGGCGATGCCGACCGGCTCAGGGAGGGCGGTTGCCGACCGGCTCAGGGAGGGCAGTTGCCGACCGGTTCAAGAGGGTCGCCGACCGGCTCGGGGAGGCGGTCGGCGACAGGCTCAGCGGGGCGGTTCCGGGAGTTCCTCGCCCGTCTCCAGAAGGGACTTGAGACTGGAGATCAGCGCGGGCCAGCCCTCGCCGATCATCCCCTTCATCAGACCGTCGGGGTCCAGGTCGTCATGGGTGACCGTGAGCTTGACCGTGTCGCCCGAGGGCTCGATCAGGAAGGTCACCGTGGACCGGGGCTCCCGGGCGAGCCGCTCGTACACGTCCTGGTCGAGCCGCACGGCCCGCGCCCAGTCCGGTGTGAAGGTGTGCCAGGTGTACGACAGGAGGCGGCCGGGCTCGGCCTCCAGGACGACCTGCTCGGGGTCGACGGTCCGGCGGCCGTCCTCGTCCCAGACCATGGGGGCGCCGGGGGTCCACTCGCTCTCGAAGGCCACACCCCAGTACCGCCGGGTGAACGCCGGGTCCGTGAGCGCCTTCCACAGCTCGTCGGGGGTGGTCCGGATATAGGTGGTGTAGACAAACGTGTGGCTGTCCATCGCGCTGCCCCTCGGATCTGCCGTCCCCTCCCTCCAGCCTAGGCAGGCGCCGGACGGACGTGCCAGCGTAGGACCCCCGTCCGGCCTGGGGATCGCCGGTTGAATAGGTGCGGAGGAAACTATTCAACGTGCTGCTAGCGTGTCGGGATGTCCCTCAAGCACGCCGTCCTCGCAGCTCTCCTGGAGGGCGAGGCCTCCGGATACGACCTTGCCAAGATCTTCGACGTGTCCGTCGCCAACTTCTGGGCCGCCACCCCGCAGCAGCTCTACCGCGAGCTGGACAAGCTCGCCGAGGCCGGCCTGATCACGGCGCGCGTGGTGGAGCAGGAACGGCGTCCCAACAAGCGGATGTTCAGCCTCACGGAGCCGGGCATGCGGGATCTGGCCTCCTACACGGCCACGCCGCCGCGCCCCAGCGCCGTACGGGACGAGCTGCTGGTCCAGGTCCAGGCCTGCGACGAGGGCGACACGGCGGCGGTGCGCGGGTTCGTGGCCCAGCGGATGGAGACGTCGCGGGCCAAGCTGGCGCGCTACGACCGGCTGCGGGAATGGATGCTGGCCGGACGGGACGAGGAGACGTACCTCGACGAAGCGGAGCGGGTCGGCCCGTACCTCACGCTGATGCGCGGCCGGTTCTTCGAGGAGGAGAACCTGCGCTGGGGCGAGCGCGCCCTCACCGTGCTCGACCGGCGCGCCACGGCCCGGGGCGGGGCGGCGGCGACTACGGCTGCTACTGCTACTACGGCGCAGCAAGCCTGACCGGGCTTGACCGGCCACCCGAAAGGGTGACGGCGGGTCCTACCGTGCGGTAACGTCACCGGCCGGCCACCGGACGCGCCGGTGGCGGAGCACGTACGGATCGGGGACGGGCCTCTATGAACGTCGGTGACCTCGTCGAGGATTTCAGCCTGCCGGACGAGACGGGGGCCGCGCGTTCTCTGAGCGGTCTGCTGGCCGAAGGGCCGGTCGTCCTCTTCTTCTACCCGGCGGCACTCACCCCCGGCTGCACCGCCGAGGCCTGCCACTTCCGGGATCTCGCGGCCGAGTTCCGCGCCGTCGGCGCGCTGCCCGTCGGCATCAGCACGGACCCGGTGGAGCGACAGCAGGAGTTCGCCGAACGGCACTCCCTCGGCTATCCCCTGCTGTCGGACCCGGACGGTGCCGTGCGCGACCGGTTCGGCGTGAAGCGCGGGTTCTCGCTCGCGCCGACGAAGCGGGTGACGTTCGTGATCGGCCAGGACCGGCGGGTGCGGGAGGTCGTACGCAGCGAACTGCGCATGAGCGCCCACGCCGACCGCGCGCTCGCGGCCCTGCGCGGCGCCTGAGCCGACCCCGAGTTGCCTCAGGCGCCGAGGAGTGCGGCCGTGGCGGCCGCGAACTCCTCGGGGGTGAGCAGCCCTTGCCGGGCGAGTTCGCCGAGCCGGACGAGCTGATCGGTCACCGGCGCCGGTGGGGTGGCGGCCGTGTCCCCGCGGCGCAGATCCGCCTGGGCCGTCACCGCCGACAGCGTCAGCCGCTCTCCCGGGAAAGCGAGCACGACACATTCCACCGGCCCCGTTGCGCTCCGTTCCTCGTGCGGTACGCGGCATCCATCCGAACACGGTCGCCGGGGGCCCGCACGTGGAGCGGCCACGACATGCGGAGGCGGCCGGGCTGGGTGAAACTCGCTCCATGCCCGGCCTCCCCGGCCGGTGCGGGAACGGAGTGCGCCGGTATGGACGACTACCCTCTCCTCGACCTCTTCTGGACCATGCTGTGGTTCTTCCTCTGGATCATGTGGCTGTTCCTGCTGTTCAAGGTGATCAGCGACATCTTCCGGGACCACTCCCTGAACGGCTGGGCGAAGGCCGGTTGGCTGATCTTCTGCATCCTGCTCCCGTACCTGGGCGTGCTGGTCTACGTCATCGCCCGGGGCAAGGGCATGGGCGAGCGTGACGTCAAACGGGCCAAGGAGAGCGAGGCCGCGTTGCAGGACTACATCCGCAAGACCGCCGGCCCCCAGGAAGGCGGTGGCGGTGCCGCCCACGAGCTGGCCCGGCTGGCCGAGCTGAAGGACAAGGGCGCGATCACGCCCGAGGAGTTCGAGAAGGCGAAGGCCAAGATCCTGGCCTGAGGCCCAGGAGGAGCATGAGAAGAGAGCGCACGCGGACGTGCGGAAAAGGGCGCGGGCGGCACCGGCCGCCGGGCTCGCCGGATCCCTGCTGAAGGAGGTCCTGGCAGAGCCCGGCAGGCTTCCGGAGTCGCTCGCGTCCTTCGCTCTGCGCCATCTGGGCCCGGGGGCCGGCCCGAGCGTCGCCCGCCTCCGTGAGGCCCACCCCGAGGCCGACGCGGCCGCGCTGCGCGCCCTGGTCGCGACCCGTGGGCGACGGGCGGTGACGGCGGAGGGCGCGTTCGTCGGTGGGCCCTTCCTGCTGCTCATCCCCCTGGCCTTCTGCGGTGCGCTCCTCACCCAGGTGCGCACGGTGCTGGAGATCGCCGCCGTCGAGGGGCGCGACTCCACCGACCCTGAGCGCGGCGCCGAACTCCTCGTTCTGCAAGGGGTGTACGAGGACACCGAGACCGCGCGTGCAGCGCTCGATCCGGGCGGAACCCGGCCCGGGAGCGGAGGCGGCCGGGGGCGCCTGGCAGCGTTCCGGGACCTGATCGCGAGGATGGCGCGGCTCCTCGGTCTCGTCACGCCGGACGACGGCGCCGGCCGCTGGGTCCGCGTCGGCAGATGGGCGCTCCTCGGCGCCGTGTTCCTGGTCGGTCTGGTGGCGCCGCTGGTCTGGCTCCCGTACATGGCCGTCGGGTACCACCGGGGCACCACGTTCCTGACCGACCGCGCCACCGTCTTCTACGTCGGCTCCCCCGACCCTCGCTCCTCGCGGGGTGTCCGGCTCGACCCCCTCATGGCACGTGCGGGGCTGAAGGCCGTCGGTTCCGTTCTGCTGCCGACCGTCGCCCTCTTCCTGGTGATCGTCACGGACATCCGTATCGCGGGCGGACGGTGGCCGGTCGTGGGGATCGTCCTCACCGCCAGCTGCCTGGCCTCGGGCGGCTGGTGGCTGTGGCGGCACTACCGACGACGCTCCTCACACGCACACCGGAACCCCTAATACGTATGCCGGGCGGCTCCGGAGCCCGGACGGGCCGCGCCGAGCCCCTCCCCGACCGGTGAGGGGCGGGGAGGGGCACGGGCGGCCGTGCCACGGCGCGGGGAGGGCGCGTGGAGTCGGTCAGCAGCCCATCGACCAGGTGTGGGAGTCACCCCGGTCGTTGGCCGCTCCGTTGTAGCCGACCTCCTGGCCCGGGGCGAGACAGATGGTCATGCTGCCGCCCTGCCAGGCGCTCTCGTAGACCTTGACGTGGTCCTTGATGCCGGGTCCGGAGATGCCGTGGTTGGCCCAGGAGGAGTCGGTGTCGGAGATCCAGCTCTCCCACCAGCCGTCGTCCCCGCTCCAGTTGGCGCGCTGGCCACCGAAGTTGGAGTCCTGCCAGACGCAGAACTCACCGCTGGGGCATTCGGCCGCGCCGGCGGAGGTCGCGAGGGCGAGACCGGCGGTGGCGGCGAACAGGGCCGCGGCGGTGGTGACGAGAAGTCGCTTCACGAGTGGGTGGTGCCTTTCTGCGGGTGGGTGGGCGCGGGCAGTTCGACTGCCTGCCGCAGTGCGCGGTCGCGCAGCTGCCGGTAGGTGGTGAGCTCGTCCCGGCGCAGCGCGCGCACCGTGACCAGCTCGGCGGCCTCAAGCCGCGCGCGGACCTCGTCGAGTCCGCTCTCGCGGGAGCAGCGACCGGCGACGGCCGGATCGGGACGGTCGGGGCGGGGGCCGCCCGGTGGTGTCACGCATCGGGTCCACCGGGCGAGTGCCGCTTGATGGGCGGGGTCGGCGCGCATCCGGGCCTGGGCCTCGGCGCGGAGGTTGTCGACGACGACCTGGGCCCGGAACCAGCGGCGCTGGTCGCCGTAGAGCCGCTGCCGGGCGCCTGCGACGCAGCCGTCCTCGTGGGCGGTGACGGTGGCGCCCGTGGCGAGGGTGACGGAGAGCTCTCGGGGACCGGCGCCGAACAGCGCCGCCTGGAGCTTCCGCTCCTCGCCCGGGGCCCGGGGCCTGGACGTCAGCGAGATTCCCCGGCCGCTCAGACAGTCCCCGACGAGCCGGTGCTCGGCGGCCTTGAGGAGCGCGTCCTGGGCCGTCTTGCCGGAGGGAACGCCCGGGTGCGTGGGGATTCCGGGCCCGACGGCGGTGCAGCCGGACAACAGGAGCGCGGCGGCCGCGGTCAGGAGCGCGCGGCGGGTGCGCGGGGTCGTGTGGAGCATGGGTCCCCCTTCGATCGTCCCTGGTCGGAGCGGCCGGCGAGTGATCGACTCGACGCTCGGGATGATCACTGCCCGAGGGCGGAGCCACCATGCGAGGGCTCACTCGAACGGGTCGAACGCGCCGGGGTGCGCGCCGCTCACGCGCCGCTGCCGTGCCGTGCGGAAGGGTGGCCGGGAACGACAGAGCCCCGGTTGGACGGGGGATTCCAACCGGGGCCGATCTGCCGTGACGCGAAGAGCGGTCACCTCAGGGGGGGACCTTGGGGACCGGGCCCCTTCGACGTCACATAGGTATGAACGGTGAACCTTTCCCGAATGTTCCGAGCGTTCCCCTGTGGGCGGTGTGAGTCACCTCACCCGGTTTCGGGTGGTCTCGTCAGTCCTTCTCGGGGCGGTAGACGGCGCCCGGCTCGGCCTTGCCCGGGGCGAGCAGTTCGGGCACGGTCACGAAGGTGAAGCCCCGCCGCTTGAGCTCGTCGATGATGGAGGGAACGGCGGGGACGGTGCCGTCGTAGATGTCGTGGAGCAGGATGATGCCGTCGCCGTGCGCCTGCTCGAGCACGCGCTGCCGTATGAGGGCGGAGTCGGTGGTGGAGTAGTCCTTGGCCGTGATGCTCCACAGGATCTGGGCGAGCCCGAGTTCCCGGCTGACGTCGGACACGGCTCCGTCGGTGCGGCCCTGCGGCGGGCGCATGAGGGTGGGCCTCCGGCCGGTGATCTTCTCGACGGCGTCCTGGGTGCGGGACAGCTCGTCGCGGACCTCCGACTCGTCGAGATCGGTGAGGATCCGATGGGTCCAGGTGTGGTTGGCGACCTCGTGACCCTCGTCGGCTATTCGCTTGACCACCTGCGGGTAGCGGTCGACGTGCTTGCTGCCGAGCAGGAAGAAGGTCGCGGGAACCTGCTTCTCCTTGAGGATGTCGAGGAGCCGGGGGGTGTCCTTGCCGGGCCCGGCGTCGAAGGTCAGCGCGATGCACTTCGCCTTGTCGCAGTCGACGCGACGGGCGGCGGTGCCCGCCTTGTCGTCCGTTCCACCCTCTCCCCTGGCGTCCTGCGGAGTGATGGTGTCGACCCCGCAGCCGCTGAGCGTCAACATCAACGCCGCCGCCGCGATCAGGACAGTGGCCTTGCCCCCGCGTCGGCCCAGCCTGGATCGGAACATGGTGAAACCCGCTTTCCCCGGTGATGTCTTCGGTACGGCCGGAAACCGCCTGGTCAGGGCGGCACTCACGGCAGACGGAAGACTCTACACACGGTGTATACCGGGGAAGGCAGGGGGGTCCTTCAAGCACGCGGGCATGCGCGAACCCCGGACGGCGCCCGTCCGCTCCGTCCGGGGAGTTCGCGCCTCAGCGCCTCAGCGCCTCAGGCTCAGCGGGACGCGAGCAGCAGTCGGGCCTCGGTCTCCTGGTCACCGGAGACGGACTGCTGGGACTGGATGTCGAAGCCGGTGGCGAGCACCTTCTCGACCTCGTTGACGGCGTGGTAGCCACCGCTGAGCGTGGCGCCGACCGGGGAGGTCAGAGGGGTGGGACGCACCTCCTGGTGGCGCCCGCCGGCCGTGTCGAAGGTGGCCGTCCAGACGGTGGGCGAAAGCGCGGCGGCCGCCTGGGGGCCCGGGGCGGACACGTCCTCCAGCTCGTAGACGGCGTCGAGGACGTCGAAGACGGCCTGCGCGTCCTCCCGGCTGCAGCCACTGAGCTGCACGGTCACGTCGGTGTCGATGTGCAAGTCGTACACGTCGCTCATCTCCTCGCGGCCCGCCGGCCGCTCGTGGCGCCTCGCGCTCGTCGTGCCGGCACTCGTCGTGCCACGTCTCCAGCATCCCTCGCGGGGCGCCGTCCCGCGAGGGCCGCCGGCCTCCGCTCAGGAACGGCCGATGATGTCCTCGACGGTGTCGGCCTCGGAGGCCCGCTTGTCGGGGCGGTGCCGCAGGACCCGTGCGAAGCGGAGGGTGACACCGCCCGGGTAGCGCGTCGAGGTCTGGAGTCCGTCGTAGGCGATCTCGACGACGAGTTCGGGCCGTACCCGCACGGTGAATCCATCGTCCTCCACGGCGAGTTCACCGAGCCGCTCGGTCTGCCAGCGGAGCATGCGGTCGGAAAGTCCTTTGAAGGTCTTTCCGAGCATGACGAAGCCGCCGTCCGCCGTGCGCGCGCCGAGGTGCAGGTTGGAGAGCAGCCCCGTCCTGCGCCCATGCCCCCGCTCGACGGCGAGGACGACCAGGTCGACGGTGTGGACGGGCTTCACCTTCAGCCAGGTGCGTCCCCTGCGGCCGGCCACGTACGGCGCGTCCAGCGCCTTGACCAGCACGCCTTCGTGCCCCCTGGACAGCGTGTCGGTGAAGAACCGCTCGGCTGCCTCCACCTGCGCGGGATCGGCCGGATCGGCCACGACGAGACGGCGGACCCGCTGGGTTTCGGGGAGCAGCCGGGCGAGGACCGCGTGCCGGTCGCGGCCCGGCCGGTCGATCAGTCCCTCGCCGTCGGCCGCGAGGACGTCGAAGAAGACCGCGGTGAGGGGAAGAGTCGCGTGCGCACCGGCGACGTCGGTGCGGGACCCGACCCGGGAGGCGATGGACTGGAACGCCACGGGGCGTCCGGTGCCGGGGTCGAGCGCGATCACCTCCCCGTCCAGGATGAAGCCGTCGGCCGGTACGGCGCGTGCGGTCGCGACCACTTCGGGAAGCCGGTCGGTGATGTCGTCGAGCGAGCGGGTGTGGACCCGGACGTCGTCACCGCGCCGGTGGACCTGGACACGGATGCCGTCGAGCTTCTCCTCGACGACACAGGGCCCGAGAGCACCGATCGCCTCGGTGACGGAGGGCGCGGTGTGCGCGAGCATCGGCTGCACGGGATTGCCGACCCGGAGGGTGAACCGGTCGAGCGCGGTGGCGCCTCCGGCGAGCACCGCCTGCGCGACCGGGGGCAGCGAGCCTTCGAGCATCACGGCACGCCGCAGCTCGGCGGCCGGCACGGTGGCGGCCTGGGCGACGCCTTCCAGTGCGATGGCGTCAAGAGCCCCCTGGCGCACCTCCCCGGTGAGCAGCCGCAACAGGAGCTGCTGTTCGTCGTCGGTCGCCGCGGCGAACAGGGCGTGGACCAGCCGGGTCCGCTCGGCGCGGGAGCCGGCTCCGGAGACCGCCGCCAGCTCCGTCATCGCCTCGTCGACACGTCCGAGAGTGAGGACCGGCCGTTCGGCGGGCGGGACCGCGGGTGGGACCACCTCCTTGAGAACGCTCCAGCCGACCCCGATCCGCCCCTGCGGGAGCCGGCCGGAGAGGTACGCGATGACGAGGGGGCTCTCCTCGGGATCGGCCTCCGCGAACAGCTCGGCGAGGAGCTGGATCTTGCGTGAGCGCGCCGGCACGGCGGCGATCTCCCGGGACACCTCCGCAACACGGGCGAGCAGCATGAGCCCATCCTCCCCACCCCGCGCCCGCGCCGCACGCCACGCGCCGCGCGCGTCGCCGTCAGGGCCAGGACACCGGGCGCTTTCGTCCGCCGGCCCGCCTGCCGTCGGCCGCCCGCCTGCGCCGCAGCCGGTCGAGGAGCCTGGCACGGGCGGCCGGACGACTCGGCGGACGCTCCATCCCAGTCGGCCGCCCCGCCGGAGCAGGAGCCTGAGCCGGAACCGAAGCCGAAACCGCAGCCACTGGCACGGCCGACGGCAGGGGCGGTACGGCCGATTCGGATGGCAAGGGCGGTACGGCCGGCGCGGGCGGCAGGGGTAGTACCGGCGGTGGGGGCAGTACGGGCGGCGGGGGCAGCACGCGCGCCACGGTCGGAGCCGGCTGCCGAAGCACCCCCACGGGCACCCCGGCACCCGGCCGTCCTCCCGCCGCACCCCAACGGCCCGGACCACCCGGATACGGCGCGGGCTGCTCCGTCCGGGCCTCGTCGAGCGCCAGGGCCAGGCTCATCCGGTGCCAGAGGATCTCGTCCGGGTCGTCGGCCCTTGTGAGCCGCTCGGCGATGTCGCGGGCCGCCGCCCGCACCGGCATTCCAGGTGGCGCCGGCGGGCGCAGCCGGTCGAGGTGGGCACGCTCGTACGGGTCGTCCACGACCTCGGCCACCTGGACCGGGTCGAGCATCGAGGCCATGGCGGCGGCCTGTGCCCATGGGTCGTCCGTGGCACGGAGAAGCGCGCCGAGCCGCCGTGCCCGCCAGTTCCTGGGTCGCAGGTCCTCGTGCGCGGCCAGTCGTTCGCGGAGCTCCATGGGCAGTCGCCCGGTGAGCAGCGCCGGACACGTGAGGCCGAATTCTGCGACCTCTTCCGCGAGATACGTCCACACGACCGCCCGATAGCGGTTCAGGGAGAACCGCACGGGACTGACGTGGCCCGTCCGGGCCAGCCTGATGAAGCGCTCCGGGGTGATCCCCAGGAGCGCCGCGGCCTCCGCCGTACCGACCGCGCGCACCCGTTCACGCAGGCCGGCGGGAAAGTCGGGCGCGGCCCTGAGCCGGTCGACCTCGCACCGTTCGACCCGCCGTCGTCCACCCTCCCCCGCCGGCACCGTCCTCACCAGGCCGAGCTGGACCGCGAGCCGGAACTCTTCGCCCCTCAGGTCCAGTTCCTGCGCGGCCCGCCCCGGTGCCACCGTCACCGTGCGCGTCCCCTCGTCCACCGTCATCGCGTGGCCCTCCCCCGTACGTCCGTGTTCTCTGCGTGTCGTGGATCTCTCCGACCCACCACCGCGAACGTAACGCAGAGTGACGAACCTCGCACGGCCTGTGGACAACCGCCTGTGGACAACCGCACGGACGACCGCACGGACGGCCGCATGGACGGCCGCATGGACGGCCGCATGTATGGCCGCATGTATGGCCGCATGGGCAACGCCCTCAGGACGGCGGCCGTGGCATCAGATCAGGCCGCCCTCCGGGCGCCCGGGCTGCCGGGCCGCCACGCCGAGGTGCTCGCCGACGCGGTTGACCAGCAGCGTCATCTCGTACGCCACCTGGCCGACATCCGCTTCCGCCGCGCTCAGGACGCAGAGGCAGCTGCCCTCGCCCGCCGCGGTCACGAAGAGCAGCGCCTCGTCGAACTCCACCATCGTCTGGCGCGCCCGGCCCGCCCTGAAGTGCCGGCCCGAGCCCCGGGCCAGGCTGTGCAGGCCCGAGGAGACGGCCGCGAGGTGTTCGGCGTCCTCACGTGCGAGTCCGCTGCTCGCGCCCGTCACCAGTCCGTCGTTCGACAGCACGAGCGCGTGCCGTATGAATCCGACTCGCTGGGTCAGGTCGTCGAGCAGCCAGTCCAGTCCCTTGTCCAATGCCATCAGTGGTCCTCCCCCTGGGTGGTGCGTCCCGACGACCCGGTTGTCCCGTGGTCCCCGTGCCGCGGTGGTCCGCCGTATCGCCGCAAGCCTTACGCACTGTCGTGAACAGGGCAAGCACTGCATCACGCCCGCGCGTGCCGCAGGATGGGGGCATGACGAGGATGACCGATGATCAGTGGCGGACCTTCGTGTCCGAGGGAACCCGTACGGGCAAGCTGGCGACCGTGCGCGACGACGGCAGTCCGCACGTCGTACCGGTCTGGTTCCTCCTGGACGGGGACGAGTTCGTCTTCACCACGGGCAAGGACACGGTGAAGGGCCGCAACCTCGCGCGCGACGGACGGGTCTCCCTGTGCGTCGACGACGACACTCCGCCGTTCGCCTTCGTCTCGCTCAGCGGTCGCGCCGAACTCAGCGAGGACCGGGCGGAGTTGCGCCACTGGGCCGGCCGCATCGGCGCCCGGTACATGGGCGAGGACCGGGCGGACGAGTTCGGCGAGCGCAATGCGGTCCCGGGCGAACTCCTCGTCCGGGTACGCGTCCAGAACGTGATCGCCCAGGCCGGCGTGGCCGACTGACGGCCCGGGTCGCGGTACGGCGGCTCAGCCGACCGTGTCGAGGAGCCGGGCGGTGTGCATCCGCCCGGCGTACTCGACGAGCCGGATGAGTACTTCCTTCCCGGAGTCGCGGTCGCGCGCGTCGCACAGTACGACGGGCGTCCCCCGGTCCAGGTCGAGTGCGCGGGAGACATCGGCCGCGCCATAGGTACGCGCGCCCGTGAAGCAGTTGACGGCGACCACGAACGGGATCTTGCGGTGCTCGAAGTAGTCGACGGCCGGGAAGCAGTCCTCGAGTCGCCGGGTGTCGGCGAGGACGACCGCCCCGAGGGCGCCCTGTGACAGCTCGTCCCACAGGAACCAGAACCTGTCCTGGCCGGGCGTCCCGAAGAGGTACAGGGAGAGCCCGGAGCGGATGGTGATGCGGCCGAAGTCCATGGCGACGGTGGTGGTCGTCTTCTGGTCGACTCCCCCGGTGTCGTCGACCGACTCCCCGGCCCGGCTGAGCTGTTCCTCGGTGCGGAGCGGCCGGATCTCGCTGACCGCGCCGACGAGGGTGGTCTTTCCCACGCCGAACCCACCGGCGACCAGGATCTTCAGGGCGAGGGCGGTGGTGTCCGTGCCGCCGTCCCCGCCGTCTTCCGCGCCGGTGCTCTCAGAGCGCTCGTAGGCCATCGATTACTTCCCTCAGGATTCTTTCGTCGGGGAGCTGTGCGGGCGGTACGGGCCGGCTGACGCGTACGAAGCCCGATTCGAGGAGGTCGCCGAGGAGGACCCGGACGACGCCGACGGGCAGGTCGGCGTCGGCGGAGAGCTCCGCGACCGACTGGGTCTCGGCCCGGCACAGGGCGAGCAGGGACCGGTGCTCGGGGCCGAGGAGGGACTCCTCCGCCGGTCCGGGCGGATCGTCGTCGACGACGACGAGGGCGATGAGGTCGAACCGTACGTTGCTGGGACCGGGTTTCGTCCGGCCTCCGGTCATCGCGTACGGGCGCACGAGCGGTCCGGCGTCGGCGTCGTACCACTGACTGCCCGGCACGGACGGGCCGCCGCCGGTGCTGTCCTCGTTCATGGGCCTTCTCCGGGTCAGCCGGCGGCCGGCGGGGTCACCGTGAGCCGCGGCGGGGTGTGCAGGTGCTCGCCGACGCGTTTGACGAGGCGGGCCATCTCGTACGCGATGAGGCCGATGTCGGCGCTCACCGAGGCGAGGACGGCGAGGCAGGAGCCGTCGCCCGCCGCGGCGACGAAGAGGAAGCCGTCGTCCATCTCGACCATGGTCTGGCGGACGCCTCCCGTGTGGAACTGGCGGCCCGCCCCCTTGGCAAGGCTGTTGAAGCCGGAGGCGATGGCGGCCAGGTGTTCCGCGTCCTCGCGGCTGAGACCGTTGGAGGCCCCGACGGCGAGTCCGTCGTTGGAGAGCACCACGGTGTGGCGGACCTCCCGGACCCGCATGACGAGGTCGTCGAGGAGCCAGTCGAGCTCGCCGGACCGGTGGTGGGAGATCCTCTCGTGGTCGATCATGGCTGGTCTCCTTCGGGGCGGGGGTCGTCGAGGGGGGTCGTGCCGTGGCCGGGTTCGTGACCGGTGCCGGTGCCGAGGGGGCGTCTGCTGCCCGGGGCCGCGCCGCCGCCCCGCTGCCAGCCGTCGCGGTAGGCCGCCATGCGGTCGCGTACCGCTTCCGGGGTGCGGGCGTCCGTGCCCGGCTCGGCCGGTACGAACACCGGTGCCGAGGCGGGGGCTTCGCGCAGCTGCGGGACCAGGCTCGCCTGGCGTACCCGACGCGGCAGCTCGCCCTCCGCGTCGTCGCCGTGTCCGGCGTGACGAGCGGCACCCGCGGCACCTGCGGGCGTGCCGGGCTGCTGTTGCCGCGTCACCTGCGGTACGGAGGGCCCGCGGCGGCGTAGTTCGGTGACCCCGGCAGGCGGCGGACCGGGCTCCGCGGGCGCTGCGGACGTTGCGGGCGCCCCCAGCGCGGGCACGGCGGTCGGACGCGGCAGGGACTGCGGGCGCGGTGACGCGGGCGCCTGCGGCGGGACCGGCGGCCGGGAGCCGCTCGTCCCCCCGGGCAGGATCCCGGGCCGGGTGCCGCCCGGTGACTGCGGGGCGGTCCCGCGGGGTGCCTGAACGGGGCCGGTGGGGGCGCCTCCCCCGAGGGCGGGGGCGGGCGGAGCGGCCTGCGCCGGCGGACGGGAGACCTGGGGACGGCCGAAGCGACGGGCCTCGGCGCGCTGCGCCTCCTCGCGTTCCCGTGCGGCGCGCGCGTCGTCCGGCCGCCGGTCGGGGCCGAGGCGGTGGGCGCCGAGTCCGTCGGCGCCGAACCGGTCGCCCGTCGCCCGGTCTTCGCCGCTCTGCCGGTGGTCCGCGACCGGTTCTCCCCGGTCGGGGGCTGCCGTACGGGGATCGCGTGCCTGCGGGGTTCCGGCGTGGGGTGTGTCGGTTCCGTGGCCGGTCGCCCCCATGCCTCGGCCGGGGGGCAGGGCGCCCTGGAGGAGATCGGTCGGGAGCAGCACGACGGCCGTGGTGCCGCCGTACGGGGAGGTCCGCAGCTGGACCTTGATGTCGTGGCGGGAGGAGAGCCTGCTGACCACGAAGAGACCGAGCCGGTCGCTGTCGAAGAGGTCGAGGGCCTCGGACTGGGCGATGCGGGCGTTCGCCTCGGCGAGGGTCTCCTTGCCCATGCCGAGTCCCCGGTCCTCGATCTCCAGGGCGTACCCGTTGCCGACGGGCTCGCCGCTGACCCGGACCTTGGTGTGGGGCGGGGAGAACTGGGCCGCGTTCTCGATGAGTTCGGCCAGGAGGTGGGTGAGGTCGGCGACGGCGCCACCGACGACGGCTGTTTCGGGGAGCCTGCGCACCTCCACGCGCGCGTAGTCCTCGATCTCGGAGACGGCGGCGCGGACGACGTTGGTGAGGGGAACGGGCATGCGCCAGGCGCGGCCGGGGGCGGCGCCGGAGAGGATGATGAGGCTCTCGGCGTGACGGCGCATCCGGGTGGTGAGGTGGTCGAGCCGGAACAGGTCGCCGAGTTCGTTGGGGTCGTCGGCGCGCCGCTCCATGCTGTCCAGGAGGTTGAGCTGGCGGTGGACGAGGACCTGGCTGCGCCGGGCGAGGTTGACGAAGACTCCGGAGATGCCGCTGGCGAGCTCGG
Source organism: Streptomyces sp. NPDC088553 (assembly GCF_044752965.1). Taxonomy (NCBI): domain Bacteria; kingdom Bacillati; phylum Actinomycetota; class Actinomycetes; order Kitasatosporales; family Streptomycetaceae; genus Streptomyces; species Streptomyces sp. NPDC088553. The sequence goes on from NZ_JBIVMG010000002.1 coordinate 374,184, forward strand.
CGCGTTCGACGGCGGCGGAGAGTGCCGCGCGGTGGACGGTGGTGAGGGCCTCGCCGACCTGGCCGATCTCGTCCTGGGAGACGGGACCGGGCGGGGTCTCGGCCCGGACGTCGATCTCCTCCCCGGCGCGGAGCCGGCGCATGGCGTCGGGGAGTTTGCCTCGGGCGATGCCGAGGGCGGTGTTGCGGAGGCTGACGAGTTCGACGACCAGGCCGCGGCCGATGCGGACGGAGATGACGAGGGAGGCGGCGACGGCCGCGAGGCCGAGGATCACCGCCGCGCCGCCCGCGGTGAGGACACCGCCGGCGAAGGGGTCGGAGCGGTCGGCCGCGGCGGTGCGGGCGTCGGCCTCGATCGCGGTGAGTCCGCTCCGTACGGCCGCGAGGGTGTCGTCCCAGTCGGCGCTGGGGACCGCCTGGGCGGCGGTGCGGCCGGGGCTCTCGGCGCGGATGCGGTCCTCGGCGCGAGTGAGCCGTGCGTGGTCTCCGCCGGCGGCGAGCCGGTCCCACGCGGCGCGTTCGGCGGCGGGCAGGTCGGCGGTGGCGGAGGCGGTGAGGGTGCGCCGGGTCTCGACGGCGCCGGAGAAGGCGCGGAGCCCCTCCTCCGAGAACCGGCCGGTGAGGTGGGCGGCGGTGAGCAGCGCGTCCTCGCGGGACAGCATCTCGCCGGCCCGGCCGAATTCCAGGAGTACGCGCGCGTCGGAGCCCTGCTGGGTGTCCTGGATGCCGGTGAGGGCACCGCCGACGGCGAACGCGGCGGAGACCGCCGCGCTGTACTCCTCGTACACCTGGTGCCCGTCGGCGCGTCCGCCGGTGGCGGCGGTACGGAGCCGGGCGAGGCCGGTGACCTTGCCGACGAACGCGGTGACCCGCTCGCCGACGTCGCCCGGGAGGTCGCCCGTGTCACCGACGGTGTGCGTGTCGTCCAGGCGGAGGCGGTCCACGGCCTCGTCCGTACGGTGTATCCGGTCCTTGAGTTCGGCGGCCCGGGTGGCGCCGGGGGCCGCGACCTGCCGTACGGCGGCGCGCCGTTCGGCCTGGAGGGCGGCGAGGGCGGCCGTCACGGGCTCGCGGATCTCGGCGTCGACGCGCTGGAGCTGGCGGAGCCGGGCGACGTCCTGCGCCGTGGTGACGGTGGCGAAACCCCACAGCGCGAGGAGCGACACGACCGGGACCATCAGGAGCGAGACGATCTTGGCGCGGACGGTGCGGGGCCGCAGGCCGCGACGCGGGGCGGGGAGTCCGATCGACGCGGCGGGGTGGGGCGCGGACGGGCCGTGGGCGGCGGAGCGGTCTCCGGTGGCCGTGCGACCGGTGGTGGCCGTGCGACCCGCGCCGGTCACGTGTCCCGCGGCAGTCGCGTGTCCGGCGGAGTGCGGGTGTCCGGTGCCGGGGAAGGCCTCGGGAGTGGGCTCGCCCGGCTCGTCGGCGGGCGGCCCGGCGTGTGCGCGCCGCCCGCGCGCGGCCGCCGACGGCGGCGCCGACGCCTTGGCGTCGTTGGTCCTGCGGGGAGTTCGCATGGCCTCCTCGTTCCGGCTGCGACGGTCTCTGGTGCGTGACGTACGGGGTTCGGTTCAGCTCGCGGGTGTACGGGCGGATTCAGCGGTCCGGAAGCCGGGAGGCGCGACGTCCACCGCGCGCTCGTCGGTGAGGCGACCGGCGGAGGCGTACGCCGCACGTTCCTTGGCCGTCGGCGAGAGGGCGACGAAGGCCGAGGTGATGAAGAGGTACGAGCCGAGGCCGACGGCGAGCGGGAAGATGAACTGCATGACCGTGGCTCCGGGGAGGGTGGCGGTCGAGGGGGCCACGTCCACCCCCACCGCGAACATGCCGGTGTAGTGCATGCTGCTGACGGCCGCGCCCATCACGAGCGAGGCGACGGCCACGGCGGCGGGTGAGTGGATGTTGAGGGCCGCCCACAGGGCCGCGGTGGCGGCGACGACGGCGATGAGCACGGAGAGGCCGACGAGCAGGGGGTCGAAGCGGACCTCGCCGTGGAGCCGGAGGGCGGCCATGCCCATGTAGTGCATGCTCGCCACGCCGACACCCGTGGTGAGTCCGCCGATCAGGAGCGAGCGGACCCGGTCGCGTCCGTAGCCGACGGCGAACACCCCGACACCGACGACGGCCATCGCCACGACGAGGCTGAGGATGGTGAGCGGAACGTTGTAGCGGATGTCGGTGCCGGTCACGCCGAAGCCCAGCATCGCCACGAAGTGCATCGTCCAGATGCCGGTGCCGATCGCGGAGGCCGCCGTGAGCAGCCAGTTGCGCCGCGAGCGGCCGGTCGCGTCGAGGGCGCGTACGGTGCAGCGCAGCCCGAGGGCGGCGCCGACGCAGGCCATCGCGTACGACAGTGCAGGTGTCAGCCAGCCGAAGGTGGCGTGGTCCAGGTGTCCCATGGCTCCCGGACGCTAGTGCGCATCGGGGGGCGCACCAGGGGCGCATTTCGAAAGCTGATGGAATATGACAGAGAGATGATCCCGAACGATCGCACCGGGCTCGAACGTGTACACAGACGGTGCACACAAAATGTTCACACACGACGGTCACTCCTCCGGGTACGGAATCATGAGCGCATGAGCGATGACCCCACAGACGTCCGAGAGTTCTTCGGCGCTCGCGCCGCCGGCTGGGACAGCCGGTTCCCCGACGACGGACCCGCGTACGCGGCCGCCGTGCAGGAGCTCGGCCTGCGCCCGGGCGACGCGGTGCTCGACGCCGGCTGCGGGACCGGGCGCGCCCTCACGCCGCTCCGCGCCGCCGTGGGCCCGTCCGGGACCGTGCTCGGCGCCGACCTCACCCCCGAGATGCTCGAACGGGCCGTCGCCGCCGGGCGCGGCGGCACGGCCGGGACGGCGACGCTGCTGCTCACCGACGTCGGACGCCTGCCGGTACGCGACGGCGCGCTCGACGCGGTCTTCGGGGCGGGACTCGTCTCGCACCTCGCCGAGCCCGTCGCAGGTCTGCGTGAACTCGCCCGCGTCGTACGGCCCGGCGGCCGACTCGCGCTCTTCCACCCGATCGGGCGGGCGGCCCTCGCGGCCCGCCACGGCCGGCAGATCACCCCGGACGACCTGCGCGCCGAACCCCGGCTGCGCCCCGTGCTCGCCGAGGCGGGCTGGCGGCTCGTCAGCTACGTCGACGAGGACGCGCGCTACCTGGCCATGGCCGTACGGGAGGGCTGAGGCGCGGATCGTCGCGCTTGGCACCGCCGTGCGGAGCAGGATGTCCAGGTGGCCGGGGCGTCCGGGTGTGCGAGACGTGCGGGGCCTTCGACCGCCCGTTCCCGTGGTCCGTGGCCCCGTCCTTGATCCGGCCGGATCCCTCACCGGGATGTGGCAGAGTCGGGGCGGGGTCGGCGGTGTGACTGAGGGGGCTGTGAGTGGCGCGGGTGGTCGACGATCGGTTCGAGCTGGTGGAGCGCCTCGGCGGGGGCGGTATGGGCACCGTGTGGCGCGCGCGGGACCTGGCGCTCCACCGTGAGGTGGCTCTCAAGGAAGTCCGCCCGCCCGACCCCGCGCTGGCCGAGTACGACCCCGAGGCCGCCCGGGAGCTCCGTATCAGGGTGCTGCGTGAGGCCCGGGCACTCGCGCGCGTGGCCCACCCCCAGGTGGTGACCATCCATCACATCGTGGACGGGGGCGAGGGCACGTACCCCTGGCTCGTCATGGAGTTGGTCCCGGGCGGTTCCCTCCAGGACCGCCTCGACCGCGGTGATCTCGCCGTCGGCGAGGCGGCGACGCTGGGGCGCGGGATCCTCGCGGGGCTGCGGGCGGCCCACGCGGCGGGCATCCAGCACCGGGACATCAAGCCGCCCAACGTCCTGCTGCGGCCCGACGGACAGCCCGTCCTGACCGACTTCGGCATCGCGGCCATCCACGGGGCCACCGCCCTCACCGCCGCCGGGTCCATCATCGGCACGCCCGACTACATGGCGCCCGAACGCGTCAGCGGCGAGGAGGGCGGCCCGGCCGCCGACCTCTGGTCGCTGGCCATGACGCTGTACGTCGCGGTCGAAGGCCACCATCCGCTGCGCCGCGCGAACACCCTCGCCACGCTCGCGGCCGTCCTCGGCGAGGAGGTGCCACCGCCCCGCCGGGCCGGGCCGCTGACACGGGTTCTGACGAGCGTGCTGGTACGGGATCCGGCGGCGCGCCCCGACGGCGAGGCGCTGGACCGGATGCTCGCCGGAGTGGAGGCGGAAACCAGGGCCGACGCTCACGCTCGACCTCGAACTCGACATCAGCCTCAGCCACAGCCACAACCCCCGTCTCGACCTCAGCCTCAGGATCAGGATCAGATCCCTCATGCGGCTGTGGTCGACGGACGCCCCTCCGTCGACGTCGATGCCGGCGCGGACACCGCCACCGCCTTCCCCCTCGCACCCCCGGTACCGACCGGGCCGCCCACCGCACACAAGCGGCGCGGTGGGATGTACACGGCGGTGGCAGGGGCGGCCGTCGTCCTCAGCGGCGTGCTCGTCTGGAATCTCCTCCCGCTCGGCGGCGAGAAGGACGACGGAGCCGGCGACCGCGTCGAGGGCAAGCCGAGCGGCCAGGGGTCCTCCGCGCCGTCGGCACCCTCCACCCCCTCAACGGGCGCGTCCGGGGCGACCCCGACCGGCGGCGGCCCCAAGATCACCATCGGCATCAAGTTCGATCAGCCCGGACTCGGCTTCAAGAACCCGGACGGCACGTACGCGGGTCTCGACGTGGACGTGGCGACCTATGTCGCCCGCGTGCTCGGGCACGACCCCGCCGACATCGTGTGGAAGGAGGCCCGGAGCTCCACGCGCGAGTCGCTCCTCACCCGTGGCGATGTCGACCTCGTCGTGGCCACGTACACGATCAACTCCGTACGGGACAAGAAGGTCGACTTCGTCGGCCCCTACTTCATGGCCCATCAGGACGTCCTGCTCCCCGCGGACAACACCACGATCAAGCGCCGGACGGATCTCAACGGCCGGAAGGTCTGCACGGCCACGGGTTCCAGCACCGCGCTCCTGATCCGGACGCTGCTCGCCCCCCAGGCGCAGGTGGTGACGCACGACAGTTACGCCCGCTGCATCGACGACCTCGAATCGGGCGCCGTCGACGCCGTCACCACCGACAACGCGCTGCTCGCCGGTTACGCCGCGCACGACACGTACAGGGGCCGGTTCAAGCTCGCCGGTTTCAGTGTCAGCGACGAGCCCTACGGCATCGGAGTCCCGGAGGGCGGCGACGCGAAGGGGACCATCCGGGGGGCGCTCCAAAAGATGATCGACGACGGCTCCTGGAAGAAGGCCGTCGAGAGGAACCTCCCGCTCCTGAAGGATGCCACGCCGCCTGTCCAGCAGTGATCCGCCGGCGGCGAGGCGTTTCAGCCGATCCCAACGCACCCTTCTTTCCCGGCACTTCACTGACTACCGTGGATGTGCCGGGCAGTCGTGCCCGGGAAAGGCGGTGCGGCGTGGCACGGGTATCCGAAAGACTGCGCAGGCTCCTTCCGTCCGCCCGGCGGGCGGCCGAGGCCGCCCCGCCGGCGCCACCGCGCCCCCGGCAGGGGCACAACCTCTTCGAGGCGGCCGCCGAGTACGTGGCCGCGTGCGCCGAGGACGATCCGGCGCGGGCCGAGGAGGCGGCCAGCAGGGTCTCCCCCGGCATGCTGTCGTTCGGGGTCAACGAACTGGCCTGCCGGGCCCTCCTCACCCTCGCCCGGGAACGGAACGAGTCGCCGAGGACCGTGGCCCGCTCGCTGCTGGGCCTGCGGGAGGACCCGGCGCGGCGGCCGGCGGCCGGCGCGTAGGACCCGCGGTGCGGGGCGGGCCCGGGTGCGGGAGACGCGGCGGCGCCGTGGCCCGCCGCCCGGCCCGCGCCCGTACGGCGATGCAGGTCACGGCGCCGGGCTATGGACAGGGCTCCCTACTCACTGGTTAAGGTGCGCCGACAACCAGATGGGGAGGCATGCGTGGCTGGGACGGACCCGATCGCCGAGGCCGAGGCCGACGGCGCTGCCGACGCGCTGTTCGTGCTGACCGCGGCACTGCTGACGCCCGCGCGTTTCCCGAGCGTGCTCGGCGACGACTACCCGGCGGCCTGCGCGGCGCTCGGGCTCCAGCCGTACGCCGAGGGGTACGGGCTCGTGTTCGGCCAGGACGGGCTCGGCGCGCGGTGGACGGTCGTCGTCGACGACGTGTCGCTCGTCGCGGTGGCCATCTCCTCCTGGGACTGCGGCATGGCCTACGACCTCTCCCCCGACGAACACTCGGTGGTCGCCGGGCTGCCGGGCTGGCCGCTCGCGGTGGCGACCCGCGCGCCCGGCGTACCCGCCCCGCACGACCCGGAGCCCGAGGAGGGCGACCCGGCGCCGCTGGTCCCGCCGTCCGGCGACGCGTGGGGGCCTGCCCAGCGGCGCCTCGGCGCGGACGAGGTGGCACTCCAGTGGAACGCCTGGCGGAGCCAGGTGACGGACGACGCGCCGGCCGGCGCGGGGGCGGCGGTCCCGTCCGACACGCCGGTCCGGTCCGACATGCCGGTCCGGTCCGAAACCGCGGCATCGTCGCCCGCCACCGCGGCGTCGTCGTCCGTGCCCGCCGCCTCGCCCAAGGTGCCGGCCGAGGCCACGCCCAGGCCCACGACGTGGTTCGACAGGCCCTCCTCCATGAAGGCGAGGCCGCCCATGAAGGCAGCGCCGTCCGCGGAGGCGGCGCCGTCCATCGACGCGGCGGCATCGGGCGAGGCCGCGCCGTCCACCGACGCGGCGCCGGCCGCGGACGCAGTCGCCGCCGATCCGTACGCCGGTGTCCGCCGGGCTCTCGACGAGCTCCGCGGCTACCTCGAGGAGCCGCCGCCGGTCGGGCGGGTGCGGTCCTCCGGCTCCGGTACGGACGGGGGCGTGCGGACGCTGCGCGCGGACGGCCCCGGCTGGTCGCTGGTGGCGCGTCCGGACGACATGGCCTTCGTCCTGCTCGACGAGCTGCCGGGCGAGGTCCTGCCGGTGGCACGCGGTCCTCGGCTGCCCGCGCTCCTCGAAGGGCTCGACGCGATGGCCGTCCGGCCCGTCTGATCGACCCGACCGACTCCGAACGACTCCGATCGGCCCGATCTGCCCCCGGTCGTCTTCTGCTCGCTTGCCGCTGGACAGGAGGCCCGCCGAGGGCGTCATGCCGGTCCACACGGCCCGGCAGCCCGAGGTGTGGTCCGGGGACATGGCCCGGTGGTGTGGGTGCGTCGCACGATGTGGCGCCGCATCCCATTCCCTCGCCCCCCCCGGAGGCCTCCATGCGCCTGTTCCCAGGCGTCCCGCTGCTCGCCGCGCTCCTGACCGCCGTCACCGTCCTGGCTCCCGCGGGTCCCGCCGGGGCGGAGGAGCGGGCAGCGGCGGGCACCACGGCGCACTGCGCGCGCCAGGACCGGCTCCACGTTCCCGGCGCCGAGCACCAGCAGGCCGCCTGCCTGGCGGATCTCACGACTGCCGGGCTCGCGGGCACGCCGTACACCGACACGGCGGACCAGGCCGGGCTCGCCGCCCTGGGGACCCGTAACCCGTCGGGCGTGCCCGGCGTCCAGATCGACGGCTACTTCCCCGACGACTCGCGGCTCAACGCCACCCACGGCTGGGCGCACGACGCGCAGTTCGTCATCCGGCTGCCCGACCGCTGGAACGGTGGCCTCGTCGTCACCGGCGCGCCCGGCACCCGGCGCCAGTACTCGACGGACGCGCTCATCTCCGACCACGTCCTCGCCCGGGGTTTCGCCTACGCGGCCACCGACAAGGGCAACACGGGACCGGACTTCTTCACCGACGGGCGCGGTCCCGGCGACGCGGTCGCCGAGTGGAACCGCCGGGTGACCGAGCTGACGCGGGCCGCGAAGAAGGCCGTCCGGCAGCGTTACGGCACTGCCCCGGAGCGCACGTACATGACGGGCATCTCCAACGGCGGCTATCTGACGCGCTGGCAGCTGGAGAACCGCCCCGAGCTGTACGACGGCGGGGTCGACTGGGAGGGCGTGCTGTGGACCTCGCGCGGCCCCAACCTCCTGACGAGCCTGCCGGTGACGGTGGCCCGGTCGCTGGGGCAGGCCTCCGACGAGGATCTGATCGGGGCCGGCTTCGCACCCGGGTCGCGCTTCCTGTGGCCGTACCACGAGAAGGCGTACTGGGGGCTGACCCAGAAGATCTTCCGGGCCGAGTTCGACCCCTCGTACGACCCCGCCTGCCCCGGTTCCACCGCCGGCGGCACCCTGGAGCAGATCTTCGCGCCCTGCGCCTCGGACGCCTCGTACGACTACGCCTCCCGGCCCGCCTCCGTGCACCGCGCGGTGGCGAGGGTCGCGCTCACGGGTCGCATCGGCAAGCCGCTCATCACCCTCCACGGCGACCTCGACACGCTGCTGCCCCTCTCCACCGACTCCGACGTGTACGCGCGGATGATCGACGCGCGGGGCCGGGGCGGGCTGCACCGGTTCTACACGGTGCAGGACGGGACGCACACCGACGGCCTGTACGACACGTATCCGGACCGGCTGCGTCCGATCCTGCCGTGCTACCGCTCCGCGTTCGACGCGCTGACGAACTGGGTCGAGGAGGGTACGGCTCCGCCGGCGGACCGAACGATCACCCGGCCCGCGAGTGGTGACGTGGTCAACTCCTGCGCCTTGGCGGGGTGAGCCGCGGGATCAGCTCCCGCCCCCTCGGTGTGAGAGAGGCCCCGAGGCTCAGACCCTCTCCAGCGGGCGGTGCGGGCCCTCCGGCAGCTCGGCGCGGATCGGGTCTCCGGGGCGCACCTCGCCGCCGGTCAGGACGATCCCCATGATCCCGGCCTTGCGTACGATCTCGCCGTTCTCGTCACGGCCGAGCACCTGCTTGAGCAGTCCGTGCTGGAATTTGTCGATCTGAGCGCACGGGTTGCGGAGTCCGGTGATCTCGACGACCGCCTCCGTGCCGAGGTGCAGGCGGGTGCCCGTGGGCAGGCCGAGGAGGTCGATCCCCCGGGTGGTGACGTTCTCGCCGAGGTCGCCGGGAGCGACCTCGAAGCCGGCTCCGGCGACGTCGTCGAAGAGTTCCGCGTGGATGAGGTGGACCTGACGCAGGTTCGGCTGGGTCGGGTCCTGGGCGACGCGCGACCGGTGCTTGACCGTCACGCCCGCGTGGACGTCGCCCTCCACGCCGAGCCCGGCGAGGAGGGTGATGCCCTCGCGGTTGGGCTTGGTGAATGTGTACGTGCCGTTGCTGCTGACCGTGGTGACCGTACCGTCGCTCATGGCGAGGAGCTCCCCTTCTCCGCTTTCCGGCGGCCGAAACACCGACCATCGGACCGATGGTCACATCGCATGCGACCCTCCGCGACCCTACTCGGCCCACTCCGACCGCAGCGGCGCGCCCACGTCGTGCAGGTGACCGAGGGCCTGGCGGTACGAGTCCACGAAACCGGTCTCCGTGTACGGGACGCCCAGCGCGGCGCAGTGGGCCCGGACGGCGGGCTGGGCGAGACGCAGGTTGGGGCGCGGCATGCTCGGGAAGAGGTGGTGCTCGACCTGGTAGTTGAGACCGCCGAGGAACCAGTCGGTCAGGGCGCCGCCCCGGATGTTGCGCGAGGTGAGCACCTGGCGCCGCAGGTGACCCCAGCTGTCGCCGTCCGCGTGCTCGTCGGGCCGCTCCATGCCCTTGTGGTTGGGGGCGAAGGCCATGCCCAGGTGCACACCGAGCAGCATCTGGTGGACGAGGGCGAAGACGAGGGCCTGCACCGGGGTGAGCAGGGTGAGCAGCAGGGTCGCGTAGCCGGCGAAGTGGGCGAGGAGCAGTGCGCCTTCGACGAGCCGCTCACGGCGGGAACGGCAGGGCCCGTCCTTGGCGAGCAGGGCCTGGACCCCGTACACCTTGAGCGCGATGCCCTCCAGGGTCGTCAACGGAAAGAACAGCCACGCCTGGTGACGGGTGAGGAAACCGCGCAGTCCCGTGCGGCCGGCCGTCTGGTGCTCGGCGAAGACGAGGATGTCGGCGGCGACGTCCGGGTCCTTGTCGAGGTGGTTGGGGTGGGCGTGGTGGCGGTTGTGCTTGTCGTTCCACCACTCGCGGCTCATGCCGAGGAGGAGGTTGGCGTGGACGAGCTGGAGGATCCGGCTGACCTTGCGGTTCGCGGTGATCTGGGCGTGGCCCGCGTCGTGGCCGACGAACGCGGCCCGGGCGGAGAGGAGCGCGAGGGGGACGGCGAGGAGGAGTGCCCACCAGGAGGGGCCGATCAGGGCGAGCCCGGCCACGACGGCGGCGATGCCGAGGAGGTTGACGGCGATTCCGCGGGCGTACCACCCGGGGCGGTGTTCGAGGAGACCCTGTGACCTGACCGTCCGCAGAAGCGGGGTGAACTCGCTGCCGCCCCTGGCACGGGCGGGCGCCGCGACGGGCGCGGCGGCGGGCGCGGCGGCGGGCGCGGCGGCGGCCGGGGGCAGGACGGTGGCCTGGGACATGACGGGCTCCGGTTTCTGTCGACATCGGTATCGGTGACGGTCGTTGGGCACCTACCGAGAACCTACGGATCCGTGATCGTCCGGGGCCATGGCGTCACCACCCGTCCCCGGCCGGGGGTGCGCCGGGGGCCGGGGGTGGGGCGAGCCCCACCCCCGGGAGACTGTGGCGTGGATCACGCGAGGCGAGCCCCTCGTCGAGCCGGTGCGGTGAGGTACCCTCGGCCGCTCGGACTTCAGGTAGTCAAATTTGAGGAATGCGTTGTCGCTGTCGCACGGACCCGATGATTCCGCCCGCGAACCCGCTCATGTACCCCCTTCGGTATCCACCCAGGAGCCATCCCGGCACGACGCCCCTCGGGACACCTGCGGGGACGCCTTCCGCGAACTCACCCGCCACCCCGCCGTCTTCCTCCCCGCGGACCCGCCCCGCGCGGGCCGGATCGCCTTCTGGTCCACGGACGGGGACGCGCCGCCGAGCCCCGACGCCCTCGTGGCCGGCACCTGGCCGGGCACAGGGACCGGCACCGACTCTGACTCCGACGCTCCTCGTGCCAGTGGCACCGGCAGCACGGCCGTCGACATCACGGTCGTCGACGGAGAGAGCCTCCTGGCGGTGACCGTCCCCGCACGTGTCCTCTCCGTACGGGACGCCCTGCCGCTGCTCGCCCGCGCCCGCTTCTCCGACACCGCGTCGCCCGCGAGCGCCTTCTGGGGTGCCGCCACGCTCCTCGCCGTCGATCTGGTCTCCCGCGGCCTGCTGCTGCCCGGCCTCTCCCCCGGCGACGTCGACGCGTGGCGGGCCGGTCCGCTCGGGCCCGGCGAACTCGACGCCCTGCGGACGCTCGCCGCCTCGATGCCTCCCGAGGCCCACGCCGTCCCGCTCTCGTCGGACGAGCCGCTGTTCCTGCCCGAACCCGAGGCGCTGCTGCGCGCGTTCGCCGACGCCGTCGCGGACACCTTCCCCCGCACCCCGGCCGCCCCGCTCGCCGCCGGTGGCCCCGCCTTCGCCGCCGACGCGCCGCAGCCGATTCCCGAGCAGCGGGCGTGGGCCGCCGATGTGGCGGCGGTGCACGACGCGGGCGTCCGGCTGTCACTCCGGCTCGAACTGCCGGGCTTCACCGCCGAGTCGGAGAAGGCGCCCGACTTCCGGGCGGTCCTGCAGCTGCACGGCGTCGCCGACCCGACCCTCGTCGCGGACGCGGCGGAGGTGTGGGCGGGCTCCGGCCGGACGGCGGCCGCGTTCGGCCCCCGGGCCCGTATGGACGCGCTGCTCGCTCTCCGACGCGCCGCACGGGCCTGGCCCCCACTGGCCCCGCTTCTGACGGCGGCGGTGCCCGACACCGTCGAACTCGCCGACGAGGAGGTCGCGGAGCTGCTCGGTACGGCGAGCCAGGCCCTGGCGGCCGCGGGCGTCCAGGTGCACTGGCCGCGCGAACTCGCGGACCGGCTGACTGCGAGTGCGGTGATCGGACCGGTGGACGGACCGGCGGGAGTACCGGCGGGCGGGGAACTGACGGAAGGACGGAGCACCGCCGAAGGATCCGGGTCCGGCGCCGAAGGGTTCGGGTCCGGCGAAGCGGCGGAGGAGGCACGTTCCTCCTCGACCCTCCCCTCCTTCCTCTCCGCCGACGCCCTGCTCGGCTTCAACTGGCGCTTCGCCGTCGGCGATCAGGAGCTGACCCGCGCAGAGCTCGACCGGCTCGCCGAGGCGGGCCGGCCCCTGGTCCGTCTGCGTGACCGCTGGGTGCTGGTCGACCCGGCCGAGGTGCGCCGGGCCCGGTCGCAGCAGGACCGCCCGGTGACTCCGGTGGACGCGCTCTCCGCCGTCCTCACCGGCACCACGGAGGTCGACGGCCGACCCGTGGAGGTGGCGGCGACCGGCTGGCTGGAACGGCTGCGGGAGCGGCTCGCCGACCCCGAGGGCGGCCACCCGCAGATCTCCCAGCCCCCGGCGCTCGCCGCGACCCTGCGCGACTACCAGCTGCGCGGGCTCGACTGGCTGCACCGGATGACCTCGCTCGGCCTCGGTGGCTGTCTCGCCGACGACATGGGTCTCGGCAAGACGATCACGGTCATCGCGCTGCATCTGCACCGCCAGTCCGACCCGGCGTCCGCCGGACCCACCCTCGTCGTCTGTCCGACCTCACTCATGGGGAACTGGCAGCGCGAGATCGAGAAGTTCGCGCCGGGCACGCCGGTCAGCCGCTTCCACGGCGCGACCCGTGACCTGGAGGACCTCGCCGACGGCGGCTTCGTCCTCACCACGTACGGCACCATGCGGCTCGACGCGGCGCGGCTCGCCGAGCGGAGCTGGGGACTCGTCGTCGCGGACGAGGCCCAGCACGTCAAGAACCCGTACTCGGCGACGGCCAGGCAGCTGCGGACCATCGGGGCACGCGCGCGCGTGGCGCTGTCCGGCACGCCGGTGGAGAACAACCTCTCCGAGCTGTGGGCGATCCTCGACTGGACCACGCCGGGCCTGCTCGGCACCCTCGGCGCCTTCAGGACCCGGTTCGCGGCCGCCGTGGAGGGCGGCCGGGACCCGGCCGCGGCCGCGCGACTCGGGGCGCTGGTCCGCCCGTTCCTGCTGCGCCGCCGCAAGTCGGACCCCGGCATCGCGCCCGAGCTGCCGCCGAAGACGGAGACCGACCGGGCCGTCTCCTTGACGCCGGAACAGGCCGGTCTCTACGAGGCGGTGGTACGCGAGACCCTGTCGGCCATCGCCGGGGCCGACGGCATGGCGCGGCGCGGCCTGGTCGTCAAGCTGCTGACCGGGCTCAAGCAGATCTGCAACCACCCCGCCCAGTACCTCAAGGAGGAGCGGCCGAGGATCGAGGGCCGCTCGGGCAAACTGGAGCTGCTCGACGAGCTCCTCGACACGATCCTCGCCGAGGGCGCGTGCACCCTTGTCTTCACCCAGTACGTGGGAATGGCCAGGCTCCTGGAGGCCCACCTCGCGGCGCGCGGGGTGCGGACGCAGTTCCTGCACGGAGGCACGCCGGTCGCGGAGCGCGAGGCGATGGTCGCCCGCTTCCAGAGCGGCGAGGTCCCCGTCTTCCTGCTCTCCCTCAAGGCCGCCGGGACGGGTCTCAATCTCACCCGCGCCGAACACGTCGTGCACTACGACCGCTGGTGGAACCCGGCCGTGGAGGCCCAGGCCACCGACCGCGCGTACCGCATCGGGCAGGACCGCCCGGTGCAGGTGCACCGGCTGATCGCCGAGGGGACGATCGAGGACCGGATCGCGACCATGCTCGACCGCAAGCGGGAGCTGGCGGACACCGTCCTCGGGACCGGCGGGGACACCCCGCCGGAGCTGACCGAACTGACCGACGCCGAGCTGGCGGAGCTCGTACGACTGCGGGGGGACGCACGATGAGCGGGTACGGACACGAGGGCGACGAGCGGACGTTCGCCGCGCTGCCTCCCGCGCGGGGTGCGGCCTTCGCCAGGACCTGGTGGGGCCTGGCCTGGCTGAAGGCCCTGGAGGACACCGCGCTCGACGGCCAGCAGCTCAAGGCGGGACGGCGGCACGCGCGCGCGGGAGCGGTGGGCGCCGTGTCGGTACGGCCCGGCCGCATCACGGCGGTGGTGAAGGACCGTGACGGCACGGCGTACCGCAGCGACGTCCTGGTGCGGGAGTTCTCGGAGGAGGAGTGGGAGCGGCTGCTGGACCTCGCCGTCGACAGCGCGGGGCACATCGCCGCGCTGCTCGACCGCGAGATGCCGCCGCACCTGGTCGAGGACGCGGCGGTGGCCGGGCTCGATCTGCTGCCGGGGATCGGGGATCTCGACCCGGAGTGCGGTTGCGAGGCATGGGACCACTGCCCGCACACGTCGGCGCTCTGCTACCAGGTGGCCCGCCTGCTCGACGAGGATCCCTTCGTCCTGCTCCTCATGCGGGGCCGCGGCGAGCGCACGCTCCTGGACCAGCTGCAGGCGCGCAGCGCCGCGCGTGCCGCGCACGGCGGGCGGGGAGCCGACGACACACCGGGCGCGGACGCAGCCGAGGGCGCCGGAGGGATGCCGGGCGTGTCGGCCGAGGAGGCCTACGCGGCGGGGTTCCTCGTGCCGCCGCTCCCCGCGCCTCCGGTCGCTCAGGACGCGCCGGGACGGTCGCCGTCCCTGGACACGGAGACGGAACCGGAGCCCGGGGTGGACCCGACCGCCCTGGAGTTCCTCGCGTCGGACGCGGCGGACCGCGCACACCGGATGCTGGTGGAGGCGCTCGCCGACGGGGCGTCGGCCGGCGGGGCGGCCGGCCGGGCGTCGGTCCATGGCGGATCCCCGGCGTCGGCGACTTCGGCGGCTTCGCTGACGGTCGCTCAGGACGCGGTGCGGCTCGGCTGGGAGTCCCCCGTGCCCTGGATCACGGCACGGCTCGCCTCCGGTTCGGGCCGGACGCGGGCGGAGATGGACCTCGCCACGCGCGCGTGGGGATTCGGCGGCGCCGCCGCCCTCGCCGTACTGGAGGAGGAGTGGACGCCGGACGGCGAGGCCCTCGCCTGGGCGGGGACCCGGCTCACGGAGGCCTGGGAGGACGACGAGCGCCCGGTCCTGCGACGGTCCGGTGGCGCGCGGTGGACGGTGGTGGGCGGGGAGGCGCAGCTGCGGCTCGGCGAGGACGGTCGCTGGTGGCCGTACCTGAAGTCGGGTGCCCGCTGGTCTCCCGCCGGACCGGCGGACCGAGATCCGGCGACGGCTCTGGCCACGGCCTTCGCCGCCGGTCCTACTGGAGCCGGCGGCTGAGGGTGCCGTCACCGGTGGAGGCGGCGGCCAGGCTGCAGGCGACGGCGTCCGAGCCGAGGAGGTAGCTCGTCCGGTACGGGTACTGGACGAAGGTGGTCCAGCGCGTGCCGAGCGGCTGCCGTGCCGCCTTGCGGCGCAGCGGTTCTCGGCAGAGCAGGGTGGCCGCCTCTCGGATCGCCGTGTCCGTGGCGTGGAGACCGGTCAGCCGGAGCCGGGCGATGAGTTCGGCATGGTGCGGCGTGTCGCAGGAGCGGCGGAGTGCGGTCCCCGGCGCGCCGCGGTCGATGTCGAAGCAGTCGCCGACGCGCAGCGCCTCGAAGGAGACGGGGCGGGGCGAGCCGGCGCCACCCGTCGCGGGGCGGGTCTGCCGGGGTGTGGCGGTGGTGGCGCCGGTCCGGGAGGGCGTCGCGGACGCGTCCTTCTCGGGGTCGGTGGTCCGGTGCGAGGAGGTGCCACGGGTCGGCGTGGCGTCCGAGGTCACGGCGGCTGACGGCGTGTCGGCGGTGGGGGTGCCGACCGCCCCGGTGTCGCCTGTGCGCGTGTCGGCCGCTCCTCCGCCACCCGGCGGGGTGACCTCGGCGCGGCCGTCGCCGGACATGACGGGCGACGGCGCGCCGACCTGGTCGCCCTCCGTCCGCTCGGCCGTGGACAGGCTCTGCTCGATCCCGCCCCGCGAGGTGACGAACGCGGTCGCCACGAGCCCGGCGACGAGCAGCGGGACGAGCGGCACGCCGAACCGGCGGGCGCCCCGGGCGGCCGGCCCGGGCCGGGGCGCGCCGAGCCGGGCGATGCGGGGCGACCAGCCGGAGTCCGAACCGGAACCGGAAGCGGAACCAGGTCGGGCGGGTGCGTCGGAGCGGGTCACCGGGCTCGTACCGGACGCGTGAAGCGGCCCGGCCTCACCGAGCGAGTCGGACGCGCCGGACGGACCGTACGAGTCGGACACATCGTCCGCATTATCAACATCGGGCGAATCCGAGGGGACGGACAGGTCGGCACGGCAGGAGCGATCGGCACCGCCGGAGCCGTCGGCACCGCCGGAGCCGTCGGACGTGTCGAGCGAGTCAGGCGCACCGGGCGGGGCGGACTCACCGAACGAGTCGGGCTCACCAGGCGAATCGGGTTCGCCCGGGCGGCGGTCCGGCGACGGGGTGGCGGTGGACGGGTGGGGCACAAGGTCAAGGTTCGCCGGTCGGCGGCTCCGGGGCCACCTTTTTAGGGGTGCGGGGAGCGGCCTGTACAGAAACGTGACCATCGCCAGCCGCGATCCCGCCCGCTCTCCCTCCCGCCGCCCCGTCATGAACCGGTCCTACAGGCCGAGCTGGCGCTCCGCGCCCTCGACGGTCTGCGCGAGGAGCACGGCGATGGTCATGGGTCCGACGCCGCCCGGGACGGGGGTGATGAGGGAGGCGCGTTCGGCGGCCGAGGCGAAGTCGACGTCGCCGACGTTGCCCGGGTTGTAGCCCGCGTCGATGACGACGGCGCCGGGCTTGATGTCGGCGCCCTTGATGAAGTTCGGCTTGCCGACGGCGGCCACGAGGATGTCGGCCTCGCGGACGACGGAGGAGAGGTCCTCGGTGCGGGAGTGGCAGTAGGTGACGGTGGCGTCGCGGCCGAGGAGGAGGAGTCCGGCCGGCTTGCCGAGGATCGCGCTGCGGCCGACGACGACGGCGCGCTTGCCGCGGGGCTCCACGTCGTAGGCGTCCAGGAGGCGCATGATGCCGCCGGGCGTGCAGGAGACGAAGCCGGGCAGGCCGAAGCCCATGGCGGCGAAGGAGGCCATGGTGACGCCGTCGACGTCCTTCTCCGGGGCGATGGCCTCGAAGGCGGCGCGCTCGTCGATGTGCGGGCCGACGGGGTGCTGGAGGAGGATGCCGTGGACCTCGGGGTCCTCGGAGAGGGCCGTGATCGCGGCGACGAGTTCCTCGGTCGTCGTGGTGGCGGGCAGCTCGACGTGCTTGGAGCGGATTCCGGCCTTCGCGCAGCGGTTCTGCTTCATCTTCACGTACGTGACCGAGGCCGGGTCCGCACCGACCAGGACGGTCGCGAGACACGGCGTGACACCGGTGCGCCGGGTGATCTCGGCGGCGCGGGCGGCAGTCTCCTCGACCGTACGGCGGGCGAGGGCCGTGCCGTCCATGAGGGTGGCGGTGCTGGTGGACATGGCAACTCCTGGGCGTCGTCTCTGACAGGTGATTCGCCCAGGCGCACGGCATCGGTACGGTCGCGCCGGTCGAGCACGCCCCCGCCGGGCCGCTCCCCGGTGGTGATCCACCTCAAGCGCCAGTCACGGCCCGAGCCCTACTGTACGTGAGCGGCCGGGGGCCGGTCCCGGACAGGGTGCGCGGGACGGGGCACCCAGACGTCTGTCGACCGCGTCCCTGTGTTCGGGCGTGCACGCCACAGCGCCGCACCGGTCGTCCGACCGGTGCGGCGCTCGTGCCGTTCAGCCCTCGGCGGGGCCGCCCGTGGGCGGGAGGTGCTGCGGGAACGAGGCCAGCAGCTCCGTGGTGCAGGAGGCGGCCTCGTGTCGAAGACGGTGTCCCTCGGCCCCACCTCCACCAGCTCTCCGTTGTTCAGGACCGCGATCCGGTCGCAGAAGTGGCGTACCACCGCGAGGTCGTGGGAGAGGAACAGCAGCGAGAGGCCGAGTTCCTCGCGCAGGTCCATCAGCAGGTTCAGGACCTGCGCGCCCCGTGACGGCAGCCTCCGCACCCGGTTGGCCAGACCATGCGGCTGGTGAGTCCCGGCCGTGCGGAACCGGGCGCTTGAAGCCGCACGTCCCCCCGTACATGCTGACCGTCCTGGGGATACTCTTTGCCGTCGCGCCCGCCGTGGTCTGGACGGCGATCGCCCGTACCCGCCCTGTCGGCTTCGCGATCGGTGGCATGTTGCTCGCCGGAGGCAGTCTGCTGATCGGCGTCCAGCAGGGCTGGATCCATGCCCCCCGGCCCGACGCCCATCTCGTGTTCACGATCCTTTCGCCTCTGCTCATCGTCTGCGGTGCGGGACTGGAAGGCCGGCACGAGAACTCCCCTCCCCCGGAATGGATGGCCCGCCGCAACGGAGCGATCGGCTTCCTGGGAATGCAGTTCGCCCTCACCCTCGTGGCCGGCCTCCTGTACGCGCTGATGATCAGCGAAGGCTCGGACGCGCCGCCGTCCAAGGCTCTCCCCTCGATGCCGCCAGGCATCAGCATGATCAACGAAGGCACCAGCTGCGGTTCCGGCGGCTGCTGGCGCGTTGCGACGGTCACCAGCGAAGACGGCTTGTCCCGGCCGGAGATCATCCGCGAACTGGGTCTGCAGCAGGAGAGGTGCCGCTCCAGCGGCTGGCTGCTCGACTGGCGTGACCTGTGCGTCGGGGCCAGGGACAACGGCGAGAACGTCACCATCTACGCCGGCTGGGGATATTGAGAGATCGCTTCCGCCCGGTCACGGTGGTCTTCAACGAGGATCTGTGACAAGCCGCGCGGGGAGGGATCTGCTCAACGTGCGCCAGGAGCAACGGCTTTCATTGCTGACGACCGGCCCCACGCGGTCGGGGCAGGCGCACTGACCACAGCCCGGTGTCCTTGACGACCGCAACGCGGAGCGAGGGCGCGGCGTCGAAGCTCCTGCCCCGGTCGGGGCCGCCGAGTTCGTCCACGTAGGAGGCCTGTGCGGCGGCCGGAGCGGCACTGCCTCCGGCCCCGGATGTTGAGGCGGACGGCCCGGGGGTCGCCAGGCCGCCGCCGCGCGACTGCGGCCACGGCCACCGTCCGGTGGCGTAGGTGCCGCCGATCCCGACACCGGCCAGAAGCGCCAGGGACGCCACGACGGCCACGGCCAGCACACGGTGCCGCCGCCGACCCACGGCGTCGGCCCCGGCGGGGCGCGGTCACGGTCGGCAGGTCGTGCACACCAGGTGCGGCGATGTCCCCCAACCGGGCGTCCAGCTCTCCCAGTTCGGCTTCGCGTCGGGCGATGTCACGGGTGACGTGTGCGGGCCACGGGACGTCCGCCGCTCCCCCGCCGTCGGCGTCCGCGGGATCTTCGTCCGCGAGAAGGCGGGCCAGCTCGGCCGTGTCCGGACGGCTCGACGCGTCCGGCGCCAGACACGGCGTGAGCACCTAGCGCAGCCCGTGCGGAAGCCCCCTCAGGTCGGCCTCGGCCCGGGCATTGCGGAACAGGACGGCGGCAAGGGGGCCGTCGCCGAACGGGCCGCCTCCCGTCGCCGCGTAACAGAGCAGCGAGGCGAGGCAGAAGACGTCCGAGGCGGCGAGGACGTGCTCGACGCCCGCCACGTGCTCAAGCGACATGAACCCCGGCGGCCCGACGATCGGACGGTCAGGCGAACGCCTGCGCGTGGTCCGCCGCCCAGGTCTCGAAGGTCCGTGCGGGTCGTCCCAGGATCGTGGGCACCGCTGAGTCCACCCGTGCCTTCGCACCGGCCTGCTGGCGTCCGGCGCTGCGCAGCAGTGCTTCGGTGATCGCCTCGGGATAGCGTTCCAGCAGTGCGGAACGGGCCCGCTCCGGCCCGAGCTCCTCGAAGCGCAGTGGTCGCCCCAGCACCTTCGAGAGCACGGCGGTCTGTTCGATCGCGCTGACCGCCTCCGGACCGGAAAGCGCGTGCACGCGGCCTTCCTGCCCGTCCTGTGTCAGAGCGTGCACCGCTACCTCGGCGACGTCGCGCGGGTCCACGCAGGCGTTGGCCGACTCCCCGTAGAGCGCGCGCACGACGCCCTCGGAGCGGACGGCCGGTGCCCACGACAGCGTGTTGGACATGAAGGACCGGGGGCGCAGCAAGGTCCACTCCAGCCCCGATTCCCGCACGGCCCGCTCGTTCTCGCGCTGCCAGCGGGTGATGAGGTCGTCCGCCTCCGGATCCTGCACGGCGGCCGCGGAGAGTTTGACCAGATGCCGTACGCCGCAGGCCCGGGCCACGTCGATGAACCGCGCGTCGTCCTCCTCCGCCACCCGGTTGGTGACCAGGAAGGCGGCGTGGACTCCCGTCAGCGCCCGGTGGAGGCTTTCGGGGTCGGTGAAGCCGCCACGGACCACGGTGACGTCGGGCCCTTGGGCGGTGACGAGTTCGGGCCGCCTCGTGAGGATGCGCAGCGGGCGGTCGGGGGCCAGCAGGCGGGCGACCTCCCGCCCCACCGTGCCGGTTGCTCCGGTGACAAGGATCATGTCTGCGTTACCGTCCGTCAGAGATGGGAAGGGCCGAGGAGAACTCGGCGAGGAACACCGCGCCGTCGTCCTGGCTCCCCGTGATGGTGATGCCGGTCGTTCCGGCGCGCGATGTGGGCAGGGCGTGGGCCCGTATCCAGCAGGGGGTACCGAACTCCGCGTAGCGCTGGAAGCTTATGCGTCCCGAGGAGGGGACGAACGGCTGGGACGGCGTCGCCAGTTCGGCCGCCTGCCTGGCTGCTTCCAGGAGCAGCATCCCGGGCACGTGGTCCTTCTCGCCCTGGAACAGGACCGGGTGCCCGGTGTCGACCCGCAGCTGCCATACCTGGTCCTGCGGGGTGGTCGAGAGCAGAACGTCCTCCGGGCGTGACCGGCCGACGAGCGAGGCCGTCACCGGAGGTGTCCGCGGGACCTCGAATCCCGGGACGGCACGGTCGCCCCGCATGCGCCGGTAGGCCTCCGGGCCGACGATCCGCCCCACGATGACGCCCGTGGACACGACCGACCCCGCGCGGTGCACGACCATGTCGACCCTGATCTGGGACACGTGCCCACGGGCCCGCTTCACCTCGGAGCAGACCACCTGCACCTCCACCTCTCCGGGCCCGTCGTCGATGGCGAGCAGGTCCATGCGGCAGGTGAACCGCAGCTCCGACAGGAGGAAGTGGTGCCCTATGGGAACGCCGTACCCCGCGTGCAGCACGAGCAGGGTGGCCTGGCGCATGGTCTCGGTGACGAGCAGCGGATCGTAGCGGTGCCCGTGCACTGGTATGAAGTAAGGGTGTCCGCCGGACCAGTGGGCGACGACCGAGTAGTGGTCGTCCTGCGTCCGCGTCCAGCTGACCGGGAAGGCGTCGGCCTCCCTGGCGCGATGCAGCTGAGCCAGCGAAGCGGGAAACGGCCCGCTGGGCGACCAGAGGCTGCCCTCATCGATCGTCGTCGTGTTCATGAAATCCCCCGTGGTTTCCAGCGGCGGCGGCAGTCGAGCCGCGCCCCGACACAAGATCCAATCAGAGAGATGATCCTACGTCGATCACGTGATGGCTCAACGAAGAGACCAGGTCACAGGCGCGAGGGCAGCGGCGTGGCGAGGCAGGGTCGGGCGATCCGAACACGGCGGAAGACCCGTGGAGGCCGCCCGGTCGAGCACCGATTCCGCCGCGCCCCGACCGGGGCTCGATCCGCAGGCAGGCCGCCGCCCGCCGCCGCCTACCGGGGCTCGCCGAACCACAGGCGCAGCGCGTCGGTGAGGTCGCCCGCGTCCGGTGCCCAGGCGATATGGCCGTCAGGACGCACCAGCACCGCGTCGCACGGGAGGGCGGCATCCGGTGAGGCGGCGACGATGTTCAGCACATGGGCCCAGCCCCGGGCCGACTCGCCGTACGCCGCAGCCTGCTCGCCGGACAGGAGAAGCAGGGACCGACTGTCGGGCAGCAGCCCCGTGACGTCCTGCGGCTCCCCGCCGTCCCGCACCACGACGTTCTCCAGGAACCGCCCCTCCCACCGGGAGGAGAAGCCCGAGCGAGCCGGGTACACCGTCTCCTGCGCGCTGATCAGGTCGCCCATGTGCCGACGGGCCTGCTCCAGCGTCAGCAGCTCGGCGACCATCGCGCGGAGCGGGTCGAATTCGGGGGCGGGACGCATCAGCGTCAGCTGGACGCGCGTGTTGTCGATGACCCGCTGCGCGGCCGGCCTGCGCTCGTCGTCGTACGTGTCGAGCAGCCCCTTGCCCGCCGTTCCGCGCACGGCGTGGGCGAGCTTCCAGCCCAGGTTGAGCGCGTCGACCAGTCCGGTGCTCAACCCCTGCCCCCCGATCGGGAAGTGCACGTGGGCGGCGTCCCCGGCCAGGAACACGCGGTCCTTGCGGTAGTGGCGCACCAGCCGGGTGAAGTCGCTGAACCGCGTCACATAGAGCGCATCCCCCATCGGGATGTCGTATCCGGCGATCCGGGATGCCTCGTCCTGCAGTTCCTGCACAGTCGCCCGTGTCTGCCGGTGGGGATGGGGCCCGTCGCAGTCGAGCGTGCGGAGGAGGGTGTGTCCGTCGGGAACGGGCTTCGCGACGACCCAGCCCCGCTCGGTACGGCACCAGCCCCGCGGCGCTCTGTCGGGCTCGATCAGCCGGACCAGGCCCATCATCGCCGAGACCGTCGCGGGGTGGGTGTCCTCGGTGAAGCCGGCCTCCCGGCGTACGGTGCTGCGCGCGCCGTCGGCCCCCACCAGGAACGCGGCGCTGTACGTGTGCTCGCCCCCGGGTCCTTCGGCCACCACGTCGACCCCGTCGGGCCCCTGGCTCAGCGCGGTCACCCGGTGGTCGCGCAGCACGGTCACTCCGCGTTCCCGGGCCCGTTCCTCGAACTCCCGCTCCAGATCGGCCTGTGCGCGCTTGAGGACGGGCTCCGGCTCGGCCGCGGGAACCGTGATCGTCAGCCCGGGCATTCCGGCGAAGTGGAACTGCTCAGTCACTGGGGCATCCGAGAGGCGCGGCAGCCCGAGGTAGCCCCGCCGGGTCAGCGCCTGCACGGCCCTGGCGTGGACGGTACCGGCCTTGGGCTGACCGGATGTCGCGCTCTTCTCCTCCAGCACCACGACATCGATCCCGTACGCCCCCAGCTCGGCAGCGATCAGCATGCCGACCGGCCCGCCTCCGACGACGACTATCTCGGTGTGCGTAGTGGTACGCATGGCAGGTTCGCTCCTCCGCCTGTCGATGTGTGCGGCGGTTGCGGGCCGTTCCTCGTGGTTCGGGCCGATCCGCCGGGCCTTCTCCGGGAGTCCCGTTCAGCCGTCATGATCGAATCTAGTGCAACAGTACGACTGCGTGTGGTGGTCACGTCCATACGTCCCCCGGGGGCGGGACGGGCGGCCGGCTCGGTGAACTCCGAGGCCTGCCTGACGCGGACCTTCCGCGGCAGTCCCTGAACGGCGACGCAGGGCGCGGGCGCCTCGGCCGCTGGGGTGGACGGCCTGCGCGTCGGGGCTTCGCTCGGCATCGTGCGCGCCTTGGAGGGAGATCCTGGGGCGGTGATCCGTTCCGGCCGGCCCGCTCCGCGCTGCTTGCATGTACTTGTGCTGCTTCTCGGTCTTCTTCTGCCTGCGATGAGTGGGACTGCCGCTGCTGAGAGCGCTCCGACGGACTGCCGAGCCGACCAGCTCAAGAAGGCCAAGGTCACGGCACTGGCCGAGTTCAAACACCGCGGCAACACCTTCAGCATGGTGACGAGCACCATGGACATCGACGTGCCCGCCCCGTGGGCTCACGCCTCCGATCTGCTCCTGGACGCTCATGCACCGGCCTACCGCTTCGCGCTGGCGTGCCTGGTGGGCAAGCCCGTAGGGGATGGGAACGACTTCCGCGATGGGGAGTACCGGTTCAAGCCGGTGACCGTGAAGGCCGACGGTCAGTGGGTCAAGGTTCACTACGAGGCTGCCACGTGGGTCCAGACCTGGGCCCTCGACGCTGTCGGCCCCTGGACACTGGAGGCCTCGAAGGACAGTTGGAACATCGCGTTGCGGCCTCCCCCTGCCCTGGAGAACGCCGACTGGGACAGCGTGCAGGTCGACCTGGGCGGACGGGGTGCCCTGACCGCCGCCCCCCGGCCGGCTTTCGGCGAAGGCGGAGCGAAACTGAGCTGGCGGCACAAAGAGCCGGACCAGAATCCCACGGTCACCTTCCGTCCGCCCACGGTGCAGCACTGGGACTTCATCACGACGTCGCTGGAGGAAACCTGGCAGGTATGGGAGACGTGGGGAGGTTACAGCGCCTCGGCAGCGTTCTGGTACGTCGCCTCGGGCGCGTTGCTGCTCGTCGCGGGCAGACGACTGAGGCGCAGTCTGACCGGCAGAACGACGCGGGAGGAGTCGAAAGCGCTGACCTTTCTGCGGTGGTGGGCGCTCCTCTTGATGTTCCTGGGCTTGATCATCCACCTCGGGGACAACCTCTACCGGCTGCTCCACCGAATGGTGGGCTGGAATCACAGCTACGAACAGACGGTCGGGGTGTTCACCCTGGCGTTCCTCGGGCTTGCACTGTGTCTGCTCGGCAGTCGGTCGAAGCGCCTCCTCGTGAGCGTGGGCGTACTCGTCCTGGGTGTACTGGGCTGGTACGTGGTGTCAGAGGTGTACGACTTCACCTTCCTCCCCACAGCGGACCGATACCTGTCAGCTCCGGGCTGGACCGTGGCAGCGGTGGCCTGCGCTGCCCTGACGGCAGTGTGCTGGACCGGAGTGATCGCCGTGGGACAGCGGACCCTGCTGATCAGAGAGACGCGGATCCCGCCACGCGTGATGGTCGCCGCCGGCATTGTGGCAGCGACCGCGACCGTTCTGTGGGCCTATCTCGCCTTTGACCGCACCTGGGAGCGGATCAGTTGGCTCGCCGACCCGCATTCGCCTGTTTTCCAGGAGTTCTGGGTCGAATCGCTCGACACATGGTGGTTGCAATTCCCGGCAAGGGCCGTGGAACCGCTGCTGATCCTCTTCAGGATCTTGGCGCCGTTGGCCGTACTGGGCGTCTTGCGCGTCTGCCGGGTCGAGCAGCACGAGCAGGGGGCGTTCACACCTGCGCCGGCGGAGAAGTTTCTGCTCGTGGCCCTCTTCGCCATCACCTTCGCACCCGACACGTACTACTTCGGCTTCTCCGCCTACGCTCTCACCCTGCTGCTGTGCCTGTGCACGGCCTGGGGAGTTCTCGCCCTGGGCTCATCTGTCTCCGTTCTGGAGCAGCCTTTCGCCGACAACGCGCCGCTGGGAAGGACGGTCTCGCTGACCGACAGGGCCGACGTGCTGCGCTTGGCGCGCCGATTCCGGGAACTGCAGGCACGCCTGGGTCAACTCAGCACGTCGAACCAGGCGGATCGTTACGCGGAGCGGGAGTCGATCGAGGCCGAGATCGACAGACTGGACCAGGCATTGCCGGCAGGGGTCAGACCCGCCGATCTCCCCTTCGCCTGCGGCCCGATGTCCACGTGGTGGGGAAATGCCCGCAGAGGGGCCGTCAACGCCTGTCTGATCGGGTTGCCCGCGACAGGCCTGATGTACTGGATCACCCTGGTAAAGGGTGACTCCTGGATTGTGTATGCACAGGATGCGGCGGGGTTCGT
Source organism: Streptomyces sp. NPDC088553 (assembly GCF_044752965.1). Classification (NCBI taxonomy): domain Bacteria; kingdom Bacillati; phylum Actinomycetota; class Actinomycetes; order Kitasatosporales; family Streptomycetaceae; genus Streptomyces; species Streptomyces sp. NPDC088553. The sequence continues at coordinate 399,656 of NZ_JBIVMG010000002.1, forward strand.
CTGGATCGCGGTCGTGATTCTCTTCTGGCAGGTCTCCTGGATCGTCGGGGGATTCTTCCTCGGGGCGCTGTGGCGTGATCTGCCGGGCCGTCACGGACCGACCAAGGCACTTTTCGTGGCGCTCGCGTTCGCCATCCCTGCTGCAGCCGACTTTCTCATCGCCCAAGTCGTCGGCGGGAGCCTGCCTGAGGTGATCGGCCAGATCGCGGCATTCGGCTCGGTGATGACGTGCACCGGCCTGATGATGGACCTGCAGACCTTCCAGAACGAGCGCCGCTACTGGCCGACCAATGCAAGTCTCGTCGCTTACGTCTACCAGATGCGCTTCGCCTCGTTGGCGTTCTTCCTGGCACAGCTGCTCGCGCTTGTCACCCTCTGGAAGACCTTCGCGGAAGTGAGCACATCGGCGCCCGGCCGGTAGGTCACCCGACAAGTGGCCTCACAACGGCTCACACAATGAGCCAAGTGGTCAGTGGCTGACCGAGCGGGAGCCAGGTCGACGGCCATGTGATAAGTGTTCGACTGAAGCCTGGGGGCGAATCTCTGTGTGTTCAGGACTACTCGTTGCAGTCCGGCCCGACGAGGCGTGCCCCTACTGCCAGGACCATAAGCACTGCGGTGCAACCGCCTAGCAGCATGACCGCGGACGGAGAGGTGCGGTCCAGGATGACTCCCCCTACGAGTGCACCGATCGAGATCGTTGCCTGAAAGGAAGCCGTGAACAAGACCGATGCCGCTTCCGGAGCGTGCGGTGCCGCCTTGGAGAACCAGGTCTGCGACGCGACTGGTACGGCGCCATACGCGATGCCCCATACGATCAGCAGCATCACTGCGCCGGTCTCCCAGCGGCCCAACGCTGGAAGCAGGAGAGTCACCGTGGCGATCAGGGCGGCCGCGAGCCCGAAGACGCTCCGCGGATACCGGGCCACCCAGGCGCCGCCCAGGAAGTTGCCGAGGATGCCGGCGGCACCATAGAGCAGCAAGAATGCAGTGATCAGACCACCGCTGGCGTGGGTGACCTGTTCCAAGAATGGTGTCACGTAGGTGTAGGTGCCGAAGTGAGCCAGCACAACAAGGAATGTCAGCAGGAGTGCGAAGCGAGTGGTGACGCTGCGGAGCATGCCGCCCAGGACGCCCAGCCGTGTGGCCCGTACCGGAGGAAGCGGTGGGACGAACAAGAGCAGCATGGTCAGTACACCGATTGTCAGAGCTCCCATGACGGTGAAGGCCGTTCGCCATCCAGCAAGGTCTCCGATGAGGGTGCCCGCCGGCACGCCGAGGACGGATCCCAGCGGGACGGCGGAGAAGATCACAGCAGTTGCCCTGCCGACCGAGGCCGGCGGCACCAGTCGTTCCGCCAACCCGGCTCCGATCGACCAGAAGCCGCCGATCGTGATCCCGACCATGATCCGGGAGGTCAGTACGAGCCAGTAGTCGGGTGCCGCGGCGGCAAGAAAGTTCGCCAGTGCCAGCAAGAGCATGAAGACGCACAGCATCAGTCGGCGGTCGAAGCGTGCCGTGGCCACGGTGACCAGCGGAGCGGCGATCGCCGCCAGAAAGCCCGGCATGGTCATCACCAGTCCAGCCATCCCGTCCGAGACGGTGAAACTGGATCCGATCGAGGTCAGCAGACCGATCGGCAGGATCTCTGTGGTGACGATGGCGAAGATCCCCAGCATCACCGAGACCACAGCCAGCCACCCCATCAGCGGGGACCGAGGGGGTAAGAGTTTGCCGTTGACTGAAGCTGTGGTGGTTGCCGGCATGGCGTTCCGTCCTGTGTAAGGCAGCGCGTTTCGTGATCAGTTCAGCAGGTCTCATCGAGAGGTGGCTGGCAGATCTGCGACTGCACCCTTGCCCTTCACGGGTGATGTCGCATTCCGGCTATCAACGGTCAACGCAGTGAGGTGCCTTGGCCCAAGCTGTGGTGCCCGCAGGGCGGGCTGAGCATTCTGATCACATGGGGGCTTCACCGTGGATCGTGTCGGATGAGCTGTGGGAGCGGATCGAACCGCTGCTTCCTTGCAAGCAACGGCGGTTCCGGTATCCGGGGCGCAAGCCCGTGCCGGACCGGAAGGTTCTCTGCGGCATCGTGTACGTGCTGCACACCGGCATGCAGTGGGAGTACCTGCCCACCGAGATGGGCTTCGGGTCGGGCATGACCTGTTGGAGACGACTACGAGACTGGACTCAGGCCGGAGTCTGGCAACGACTGCATGAGGCACTCCTTGCCGAACTCAATGCCGCATCGCGGCTCGACCGGTCGCGCTGCGTAGTCGACTCCAGTCACGTGCGAGCGTTGAAAGGGGGGATCCACACAGGTCCGTCGCCGGTCGACCGGGGCCGGGCCGGCTCCAAACACCATCTGATCACCGACGGGCGCGGCACTCCGCTCGCGGTCATCCTCACCGGAGGCAACCGCAACGACGTTACCCAACTGCTGCCGCTGCTCGACGCCATCCGGCCAGTCCGCGGCCGGGTCGGCGAGTTGAAGCAGGCCGAGGTGGGCGTCGGCGCGTATCTCGTAGCGGGTGCGGAGTCGTTCGAACTGGTGGAGCCAGGCGAAGGTCCGTTCCACAACCCAGCGGGTCTTGCCCAGGCCGGAGCCATGTGGGACGCCTCGGCGGGCGATCTTGGGTGTGATGCCGCGGGCCCGCAGGATGCGCCGGTACTTGTCGTAGTCGTAGCCACGGTCGGCGAACAGTCGACCCGGCCGGTGCCGGGGGCTCCCGCGGACTCCGCGGATGCGGGGGATCGCGTCCAGCAGGGGTGTCAGCTGGGTGACGTCATGCCTGTTTCCGCCTGTCAGGGTGACGGCGAGGGGCGTGCCTGCCGGTCGGTGATCTGGTGGTGCTTGCTGCCCGGCCGTGCGCGATCGACCGGCGTAGGTCCAATGTGATCCCCCCTTTCAATGCCCGGACGTGCGAGGCGTCGATCGCGGCGTCGTCCATGCCGAGCAGGCCGGTCTTGCGCAGTTCAGCCAGGAGGACCTCGTGCAGACGGGGCCAGACGCCGGCTTCGGTCCAGTCCCGCAGCCGCAGCCAGGCCGTCACCCGATCCGGCACCCACAACACTCTGCCGCCACCAGAACCGATCGCCAACCCCCTACACCGAACTCATTCTGAAGCGATCAGTCCATCGGCGGCGAGCGGATCATCAGGCGGTCATGCGGCGGTGCCGGGTGGCGCACTCATCGATCACGCCACCCGGCACGACAGTTGCAGGGACGCGGCCCGTGTGGGTTCAGCCGATGACGAACTGTTCGAGACCCGTGTCCGACAGCGACTCTTCAGAGTCCAGACGGGCCGCCTCGGCAACCAGCCAGTCGTACTCCTCCCGCAGCACCGGGATGCGGTGGTACGCCACGCTCCGCGCGAGGTGGTCCAGGGCGAGCTCTGCCTCGTCATTGTCGATGAGTTCGAGAACCGACTGCAGCGCCTCGGCCGGTCTCGGGTTCTCCGCCGTCCGGCTGGCGATCGCCGCGACGGTGGCGCGCAGGAGGGCATCGGGGGGCTCGATGGGCTGGCTCATACCCCGAGTGTGCCCCGCACTCATTCTGAAACGATCAGTAAGGATCGGCCGCCCACCGCCGGACGCGAAGGGGCAGCTGCCGGGACCCCGCGCCCGGAGTGGCCGCGACCTGTGACGTGGGGTCAGTCCTCGGCGCGGCTCCTCCCCCGGACGGCCTCCCGGTCGCGTGCCGAGGCCACGTGTCCGGCAGCTGCCACCACGGCCTCGATGAGCGGTTCCGTGCGGTTCTCCCTCAGCCAGGCGAGACCCGCCGTTGACGGGGGCAGGTCCGTGACCTCGACGTAGCGGATGCCGGGGCGCGGGAAGAGGTCGCGCGCGGCGGCCGGCAGGAAACACATGCCCTTGCCCTGGGCCACGAGGTGCAGAAGGCCCTCAAGGTCCGAGGCGACGGGTCCGTAGCGGACCGGGGTGCCGTCGGGTCGCGGGTCGGCCGCCCAGAAGTCCCACCAGAGCCGTGGCACCTGCGGCGGGACGTCGATCACCGGGTGGCGGGCCAGCTCGGCGAGGGTGATCCGGTCGCGGTCCACCAGCGGGTCACTCGCGGGGAGACAGGCCAACCGCGGTTCCGTGGCGAGGTGTTGCACCTCGACGCCGGGCGGGACCGGTGGACGGAGGAAGGCCACATCGACGTCATGGCGGAACAGGGCGTCGAAGTGGTCGGCGAAGTGGAGGCTGCGCAGGTCGACCTCGACCAGCGGATGCCGTTCGTTGAGCAGACGCAGCACGGCCTGGGTGTAGGGCATCGCCGCCTCCGCGCCGATGGTACCGACGACGAGCCGTCCGGAGAGGCGGCGCGCCTGGGTCGAGGCGCTGCGGCTCAGCCGGTCCATCGCCGCCACGACCCCGCGCGCGTCCGCCAGCAGCACCCGGCCCTGCGGGGTGAGCTGCACGGCGCGGCTCGAACGGTCGAACAGCTTGACCCCGAGACGTCTTTCCAGGTCTCTGATCTGCTGGCTCAGCGCCGACTGCGTCATGAACAGCCGGGCGGCGGCGCGGGAGAAGTGGAGTTCCTCCGCGAGGGCGACGAACAGCCGGAGCTGATGGGCGCTCGGCGTCTTCGGGTCGGGGCCCGTCGGCGCGGCGCCTCCAGCGGCCGCTTCGCCAGTAACCATGATGAATCCCTTATCGATCGTCTTCCATGTCGCATGGCCACAAGCGATGACACGGACGGAGTGGGGGTGGAAGGCTCGGCTCTCAAGCGACGTCCCGTGCATCCTCATCGGTTCCACAGGGCCGTCCCGACCATTGCTTTCTCGACAACGGGGGCCGAAACATGTCTGTGAGACGAGCGGTGGCGATGCTCGCCGCCCTCCTGGCCGTGCTGTTCGGCGCAGGCGCCGTTCAGGCGTCGTCGCCGCAGGCCGGCATGACCACCCGCGCGGTGCTGAGCGCGCCGCCCACGGCCGAGGCCGCGCCCCTCGCGGCCCAGGCGTCGTGCACCGCGCGCAACGTCAGTCACTACGACGCGTACACGAGGCGCACCTGGACGCGTGACTGGGTGTGCGGCAACCGGGCCGGCGCCCCGCTGCGCGGCTGCGGCAGCTTCATCCCCGCGTGCCCGGTGATCGGCTGGATCGACACCTCGACGAGCTGGTTCGTGTGCTGGGCCAGCGGCCCCCCGCACAGCGGCGGCAACAACATCTGGTACTACACCATGGGTGACCGCATCGCTCCCGGTCACGAGGGCAATCACGGGTGGGGCTTCATCCCCGCCGTCGACGTGTGGACGTCGACCGATCCCTGGCCCGGCATGACGGAGTGCAACATCCCGTAGGCCACCGGGAGCCGCCCGCCCGGCCCGCTCCCGCGGAGCCCCTCGCACGTCGCCGGGAGCTCCGCGCCGCGGTCCCGCCGCCCCGTGCCGACAGCCGGGCAGCCCGCTCTCCTACCAGCGAGGACCCCTCAGGCCATGCTCCGCATCGTAAGGAACTCCCACACCACCGCTCGCCGTACGCCTCGGCGCCTGCTCGCCGCGACCGCGGCTTTCCTCTCCCTCTCCTTCGCCGGCGCGGCGCTCCCGCACTCCGTCGCGGCCGCCACGGAACCGTCGGGTGACGCCCTGTCGGTCACGGCCGCGAGCCCCCAGGTGCCCGCGGGGGTCACGGCGGGCGTGGCGGTGTTCGACCGGCAGACCGGGACGTTCACCGAACAGCTCGCCCCGGCCGCGACGTTCCGGTCCGCGTCGGTCGTCAAGCTCCTGATCGCCCTCGACTTCCTGTGGAACCGCAGCCCCGACACGATCCCCTCCGCCGACCGCACCCGGCTGGACGCCATGCTCCGCAGCAGTCAGGACGCCGCCGCCAGCCACTACTGGTCGACGTACGGCGGCCCGGCGATCGTCGAGCGCATGGTCACGCGGCTCGGGCTCGCCGACACCGCTCCCCCGCCGGCGGGTTACGAGGGGTACTGGGGCTACACGGCCATGTCGGCCCGCGACACCGTGAAGACGTACCGGTACATCCTGGAGTCCGCTCCCGCGCCGGTACGTGACTTCGTCATGCAGCGTCTGCGCCAGTCGACCCGGTGCGCGTCGGACTCCTTCGACCAGCACTTCGGCATCGCCGCCGCGTTCGACCGCCCGTGGGCCGTGAAGCAGGGCTGGTCGGGGAGGTACGCGCAGGGGACCTGCGGCTCCGCGAGCGCGGCTGCGGCTCGTGGCGACGACACTCCGGCCTCCGCGCCCGCCGGCGCGGGTGACGCGAGCGTCGACCTGAGCCGACCGGCGCTGCACACGACCGGCACCGTCGGGGCCGGTGACCGTTCGATCGTGGCCGTCCTCACGCTGCACCCGGACGGCACGTCGTACGGAAAGGCGTACACCGACCTCGGCCGGCTGACCCGTTCCCTGAACGTTCCCGGCGGAACTGCGCCGAAGGGGAAGTGGTACGGGACGTGGGGTCAGGACGTCGCCGTCCGGACGGAACCGGTCGTCGGGGACAACCTGGTGACCCGGCTCCCGGCCGGCGTGGAGGTGCTGGTGGGCTGCCAGAAGAAGGGGCAGCTCGTCTCCGTCCCGCCGTACACCAACGACTGGTGGGCGTATCTGCCGCAGTACGGGGGCTACGTCACCAACATCTACATCAGCCATCCGGACAACCAGTTGCCGGACGTACCGCTGTGCACGAGTCAGAAGTGAACCCGGGGATTCCCGGAGAAGGAGTGACGATGTCGCGTACCTGGCGTTCCACCCTCGGTGTGGCCGGTGCCTTCCTGTGGGTGCTGGTGTCCGTCTTCGCGGCGGGCCCGGCCCAGGCAGCTGCCTCGGACGGGCCTCGCGAGGGCGGCGGCCACACCATGGTCATGCCGCCGGCGCCCCGGGGCGAGGGGCCGTCCTCACGTGCCGTGGCGGCCGTATCGCCGACGGTCTCGCCCTGGGCGGACTACGTGCACACGACGTCGGGCAGCCCTGTCACGTGCGCGTCGGGGAATCTCTGCACCGGGGTCTGGGACCCGGTGGTGGGCAAGTACAAGGTCTTCTTCCTCTACCGGTGCCAGCAGTACTCCCTGTCCCACTGGAACGGCGTGGGCCAGGTGGTGAACAACCAGGTCGGCGCCGCCGCGTTCTTCTACGGCCAGAACGGCCAGGTGCTGGACGTCGTCCTGCCGGAGCCCACGCCCTTCACGTACGACTGGACGCCCGTGTGGTCCATCCGTAACTGCTGAGCGGCGCGCGTCGACACCGTCCGGGAACCGGGCGGCTCCGCCCGGTGGTCGTGGTCGCCTTCGGCGGCCTCGGTCACCGGGCGGCCTGCGTGACCCCCCGGGACGGACCGGCTCGGGCCAGCGGCGGGGCGGTCCGGCCGCGGCCCGCGCGCACGGCGTGCATGGAGGAGTTCGAACGGAAGGGGCGGGCGATCCCGCCTTCTTCCGGTCCTGCCTCGCCCGGCGGACCGATTCGGCATCCCGAGGCAGGAGCTCACGAGCGTGTTCGCGAGTGTTGCAGCGAGGTGCCCCTTCCCACGGCCCACGACGTGCCATTGGGCCCTCGCCGTCCAGGTCCTCGCCGTCCAGGTCCTCGCTGTCCTAGGGCGAGGCGAGCGGGTTGGCCAGCGACCGGGTGTTCTCCTCGAAGATAGCCTCGGCCTGGTGGCAGGAGATCGGGGCCCGGCCGGCCTCGGGGCACTCGTCCAACGTCGGCCTCCCGGCGGGGCCCCGCGGTCGATGAAGAACAGCAGGCCGCGGTACGCCGGGCGATGAGACGGGGCAGGAGCTGGACCGTGCCGGACTGCCAGTGAATCCATTCGGTCGCCCGGCCCTTGGCTGTGATCCTGGCCCGCTTGTCCTGCGGATACAGGTCTTCCACGCCACGTCGAGGCACAGCACCTCGTCGGCCCGTGCGGCGAACTCGTAGACCAGATCGTCGATCGCGGCGACGGGGAAGACGGGGGCTTCCCGCCCCGGTGGGGGGGTCCGGTCGGCGTGCCGGTTCGCCGGCGAGCATCCACCGAATGCGGTTCTGCTGTGCGGACTTGAGAGGAGGGGACTGTCAGTGCCCGACGCCGGACCGGCCCGGCCCCCGCATGCTCACCTGGGTCATGCCCCCAGATCCTCCGTCAGGGGCAGGCACTCGGCGAGCAGGTCGACGACGTCGCGCCACGCTCGTTGCGCGTGCTGTGGGTGGTAGCCGACGCCGGGGACCGTGGGGTGGTCGACCGGGGGGTGGTGAAAGGCGTGAAAGGCGCCGCCGTAGACCGTGAGGCGCCAGTCGACGCCCGCGGCCTGCATCTCAGCGGTGAACGCGTTCCGTTGCGCGGGCGGCATGATCGGGTCTTCCGACCCGACCCCGGCCCATACCGGGCAGCGAATGCGCGCCGCCTCGCCCGGTCGGCCCGTGGTGGTTGCGTTGACCGTCCCGATCGCGCGCAGGTCGACGCCGTCGCGCCCGAGTTCCAGCGCGATGGCGCCCCCGGTGCCGTAGCCAACCGCGGCTATACGGTCGGGGTCGGTCCGCGGTTCGGTGCGCAACACGTCGAGCGCCGCATGGCCGACGCCCCGCATACGGTCGGGATCGGCGAGCAGCGGCAGGCAACGGGCCAGCATCTCCTCGGGGTCGCCCAAGTAGCGCCCGCCGTGGAGGTCGAAGGCCAGCGCCACATATCCCAGTTCGGCGAGAGCATCGGCCCGCCGGCGCTCGACGTCACTCAGCCCCATGCCCTCTGGGCCGATCAGCACCGCGGGCCGGCGGCCGACACCGGCCGGGAGCGCGAGGTGCCCGATCATCGTCAAGCCGTCGGCCGGATACTCGACCATACGCGTCGCAATCGTCGTCATGAGACTGGACTGTAGTGATCGTCGAGCCCGGTTCGGCTGGTGTTCCGCCGCTGGCAGAACAACGCGGGTATCCCACCGAAGTGCGACGAGGACTCACGAGAACCGGCTGGTTCAGCTCACGGCTCAGGCGGCCTGACCGAGGCCGACGGCGATCAGGTCCTGCTCGCGCAGGGGGTGCATTCGATGGTTGAGGGCCACAGAGCACAGGGGGCCGTAGTCAGCGATGCCAGAACGCGTCGGCGGGTCATCCGTGGCAACAACCCTGTCGATGTCGACGATCGTAGGGCTGCCCTCGGTCCCCATGAACCCTTCGTCCTCGTAGAGGTCCTCCAGGCTTCGGTACCGGGCAGCATTGCCGTACTCCTTGCGGGAACACCCTGGTCTGCAATGTCGCCAAGGCCGCGACATCGCCGTCGTACCCAGTGACGTAGTCCCGCCCCCTGGCACCCATCGAGCCACCCCTTCAGCGGCGTTGTCCGTCCCCGCCGCTATCGTTCGCGCGTTCACGATCACCGGGCCGTTCGTGGAGATCGGCTGGCAGCCGGCAGTGTGGGAGACGGCCCGGATCCTGGTGCGGGCGGGACGGACGGAGAAAGGGTTGGCGCAGGTCCGACGGGGAGAGACCGAGCCGCTGTCGGCCGAGGACCGCCGGAGTCTCGCGGATCTTCTGACGAGCGCGGGTTCTGGAGCGGCCGGCCGGCTGGAGGAGGCGATCCAGACGCTCCGCAGATCGGTCGTTGGGTCCGTGACACGATCATGGTGGGCTCCAGCCAGGTCCTCGCCGAGCTGCTTGCGAGGCACGGACGTATGGAAGAACTACGCGAGCAGGCCACGGGCACGTTCGGGCGTCTGCCAAATGGACTCCTGGAGTCCCTCGTCCACACGCTGGTCGAGGCGGGACAGGCGGACGCGGCCCTGCGGATCGTGGAGGAGCTGGACGTGGCCGAGGCGCTGGATGCCGAGAGCGACTGGGCCCCCGGCAATCGGGGCTGGTTGCTCAGCCAGGCCGACCGGTGCGAGGAGGCACTGGCGTACGCGGCGACTCGGCCGCCGGAGGAGCAGCCGCCCACGGACTTGATCGTCGCCGGGGTCCTGGAGCGTTTCGGGCGCGTCGACGAGGCGATCGAGCTGCTGCGCACGTGGGAGGGGTGCTCGCCCGTGGCAGGCGGTAGAGGTCCTCGCCCGGCACGGGAGGGGCGCCGAAGGGGTGGCGGGGATGCCGTCGTTCACGGATGAGCGGGGGCGCGCCGTCGGCGCTTCGGGTGGTGACCCCGGGCTCCTGACAGGGGGCTGACAGGGAGCTGACAGTGGAAATGATCTTGCATCTGAAGCCGTTGCACCTCAGTCTTGCCTGTCATGGCGCAAATCGGTGAGGTCCTGGCAACGTTCTGGGCTGATGGCGCTCCACCGCACTGTTCACCGTCGCCGTCCAGTGGCAAGGCATCAGCCGGCGGCTGGGCCCGTTATGTCGCCGATGTCAGCCGCCGTGTCCCGGAGAAACAATGAAGATACCTGTCACCATTCACCAAGCACGTCTCGGATCGACAGAGTTCAAGGTCATCCGACCCGCCCGACCCCTGATCCACGCCGTGCTCATCGACCACGATCGGCACCTGGACGCCTATCTCGATCAGGACGCCGCACAGCGAATCGGCGGGCTATGGAGGATCGCTGCTTCTTCGCCGCGCTCGCTGGTCCACATTCCGATTCGGGGAAATCGTGGCCCCTCCCACAAGCTGCCAGAAAACGGCTCACGGCAGCTTGATCTGGTGCTGCTGCACCACTCACTCCAGTTCGCACCCTCGCGCTGGAAGGAAATTCGAGGACGGCTCGGCCCGGGCCGTCCCCAGACCGTGACGCTGCCTGGCGCAGGGCACACCGACGAATCCGTGATTGATCACGAGACGCGCCATTACAAGGAGAACCGGGATCTGTTCCACCAGCATCTCCACGCCGAGACCCTGTTCATGACTGGCAGCGCGAAGGTTTTCAGGGACACCGCCCGACACTTCTTCGACGTCGCCCACAACGGCCCCGGATACGTCCCCGTCCATCCGAGCTACCCGCAGTTCTGCACCGAGCTCCACTCCAACGACGGCATTCTCGGCAACGCGCGAGAGATCCACATCGAGTACTGCGACCAGTGGGACTCATGACGCCCACCGACGAGTTCTGCCTCGTCGGTCGCCATGGCTGAGGCCGAACTCTACGCACCGGTTCGCGGCAGCACGTTCCAGGGCGGGCTGAGGCGGCCGATGCTCGGGGCGAACACGACGTGGCCGAAGGTCTCGTCGACCATCGTCGACCGGAAGCTCCTAGTCACCGTGGTCGCCTTGGAGCACGAGGCGACGTTCCTTCTCGCGCTTGGAGTAGGTGGCTGCGCGGATCGCCTCGTCGCTCTCCAGGCCTGATCCCAGCGCGCCGCCCACCGTGGCGACCGAAGCGACGAACCAGGACAACGTCAGGTACTCCGTGGCGTGCAGCGGGGTTTGTGTCATGGAAACGAACACCCGGTCGTTGAGGATGAACAGCGCCCACACCAAGTTGATGACCATCAAGCCCACGTAGCAGGCGAGCACCCCGATACCCACGGTCAGGACCGTCGAGGTGTTGTAGAGCCGGGCCCTCTGCCTCGCGTCCGGCGCTGCCTCTGCTGATCGATGCCACAGCTCGCCGTCCACGATCAGCCAGCCGATCATGAGTCCGACGGACCCGACCATGGCGATCACGAGGCGCGGAGCGCTCAGGGCCCCAGCGAGGCTCCAGGTGGTGGAGTCCAGGGTGGCGATGGCCCCCGTGGCGAGTGCGGCCGCCAGGGCTTTCGACAAGCCCGGTACCAATCGCCAAGGCCGGTTGGCACGGACCATACCGACGAGCACCCGCAGATAGCCCCGCGGCCCGCTGACGACGTACCGAAGATCGGCAGTCTCCTCCTCACCCACCCGGCCCGGATGGAAGGGCGTGAGACGACCGGCGAAAGGCCCCAGCAGCGGCTGACTCTGCGGAAGCCCCTCCCGCCCCGTGGCCGGCGGACCCGCCAAGCCGAGCACGGCTTCCTCCACGGCCCGCCGAGCCCTCGTCTGCAGCCGCAGGCCCCCCAGGGAAGGGAGAGACAGCAGTGCCAAGCCGTGTTCGTGACTCAGATCCACCACGATCTTGCGCCCGTGCGAGTGCAGCGGAAGGTCGGTGAGGGCCACGACGATGTCCCAGTTCTCCTTGCTTCCGCGTTCCATGATCCGGCGCATCAAGGTGGGCGGGTCCTCGGTCCCTGAGGTGAACGGTTCACTGACCACCTTGACGTCGAACCGTCGGCCCGGGCCCGCCTTTTCCGCGAGCCGATCAGGAAGTATCCGGGCCATACGCTGCGCGATGTCCGTGGGCGCCTCCGGATCCGCCAGGAGAGCCACGACCGTAACGTCCTGCGACGACACCCGCACGACCGGACCATCCTCCTCGGCTGCCCCACCGCGACTGCAAGGGTTCACAGGATGCCCCGGCGTCGGGCCGAAGCCGCGGTGACACGCTGCTCCTGGGGGTCACCTTCATTGACTGCCCGACGACCTCGACGGAGTCGTCGTCGCCCGCGTCCACGAGCCGGTGCCGCATGAACACGGGGCCGCGGCTTCGACCGCCGCGTCATGGCTGCTCCGTGTTCGCGGCGTCCGTACGGTCTCCAGGCTGCGGCCTTGCCTGAGCGGGGAGAGGAAGGGGCCGGGCCGGTGTGTCGAAGGAGTAGGCGTCGGCGTCGAAATGGCGCAGGCGGCGTACCAGCCGTCCGGTGGACCACGGCCAGGCGAACGTGTTGTGCCCGGTGGAGGTGAAGTAGTAGCTGGTGCAGCCGCCTGTGTTGTAGACCGTGGTCGCGAGCGCCTCCTGGACGGAGGTCTGGTGCGCGGCCTGTGCGGCCGGTCGGACGTTCAGGGCACGATGGCCGCCTTGGTCGAGGTGGGCCAGGGCGGCGGTGAGGTAGGTCAGTTGCGCTTCCAGGACGGTGATCGCGGAGGTGGAGCCGCCGAGCAGGTTGGGCCCGAGCAGCAGGAAGAGGTTGGGGAAGCCGCTCACGGTGGTGCCCAGGTACGCCTGCGGTTCACCGTCCCAGGCCTCGTCGAGTGTCTGGCCGTTCGCGCCGTGGAGGTTCTTGGCCAGCGGCAGTTCGCCGACGCGGAAGCCGGTGGCTTCGATGAGCACGTCGGTGGGGACAGCGGTGCCGTCGGCGCCGACGACCTCGTTGCCGCGTACCGCGCTCACGGCGGTGGGATGCACGTGCACGTGCGGCTGGGACAGGGCCCGGTAGAAGGAGCTGGAGGTCAGGAGGCGCTTGCAGCCCAACCGGTAATCCGGGGTCAGGTGCCGGCGCAGCTGCCGGTCGCGGACCGCCAGGCGCAGGTGCACGCGGGCGCCCGCCTCGAGGAGGCGAGCGGCCTGCGGATGGCGGAAGGCGTAGCCGAAGCCCTCCTGCAGGGCGTACTGGCCGGCGCGCAGGGCGCCGCGCGCTCCGGGCAAGCGGTCCATGAGCCGGTTGAGCGCCGTGGGGAGTGGCAGATCGGGCTTGGGCAGCACCCACTGGGCGGTGCGCTGGAAGAGGTTCACGGTCGCGGCCCGTCCTTCGATGGCCGGGACGATCTGGACGGCGGAGGCGCCGGTGCCCACCACGGTCACCCGTCGGCCGGTCAGATCGACGTCGTGATCCCACTGGGCGGTGTGGAACACGGGACCGTCGAAGTCCTCGATGCCGGGGGCGGCCAGGCGGCGCGGGAGGTGCCACGGGCCGGTGGCCAGGACCAGTACCGCCGCGCTGTACGGTCCGTCGCTGGTCTCCAGCAGCCAGCGGCCGGCTGCCCTGTCCCACCGTGCCGCAAGCACCCGCACACCGCAGCGCACCACGTCGCCGAGCCGGTAGCGCTCGGCCGTGGCCCGCAGATAGGCGAGGATCTCCTGTTGTCCGGCGAAGACTCTGCTCCAGGCGGCATTCGGGGTGAAGGAGTAGCTGTAGAGCGTGGACGGCACATCGCAGGCGCAGCCCGGGTAGGTGTTCTCCCTCCAGGTACCGCCGACGCGTGTCTCCTTCTCCAGAACGAGGACGTCGTCGAACCCGGCCTCGCGAAGCCGAACGGCGGCGCCGATCCCGGAGAATCCCGCTCCGACGACCACGGCTCGCACGTCCCTGAGAGTCCGCGCACTCTGCGCCGGGATCACAGCAGCGCTCCGGCCGGGCGGTCGGCACGCAAGCCGCCATGCGCACACAGCTCTCGCAAGGACGTTCGGCGGGCGGAACCCGGCCGCTGGGTCTGGGACGTAGCAGTGTGGGACAGCGAGGCCATCGGCGACAGGACGCGCCTGAGTAATGTGATCACCTACCGCCAACGATCACGACGCCGCGGCGTCACCCCACCCGACGGCGGTGCCACTGTCTGTACCGCCAGGCTGCGTGCTCCTCACCACATGAGTGTCCAAGCCCCGCTGCGTCTGCCCCGGTTGAGTCTCCCGTAGGGGGAGACGAAAGGCTGGGGCATGCACAGCGACACGTGATATTCCATCGGGGAGTTGTCCCGTCGGGCCGGACTGACGGTGAAGACGATCCGGTACTAATCCGACCGGGGCATCGTCCCGCCGTCCGACCGGAGCCCGGCGGGCTACCGGTCTGATCCGTCGTCCTCCGCCGCCGCGGCCGCCCGCACCCTTCGCTCCTCGCGAGCGGAGCCGACGTCCCGTTCCAGGGGTGTACGGCTCACGGCTGTCGCGAGGTCCTCCAGGGCCTGTTTCTGTAGTTCCGCCTCGCGCCGTAGCGCCGGGCTGCTGCCGTCCCCGGGGGCTGGGCCCTCCCACGCGTGGAGTGCCTCCTCCACGCGCTCCCACTCCGGGTTCCTGTGCTCGCGCACGTCGACCGCCGCCTGCGCGGTGTCCGCCTCCAGTGCCTCGGCGAATCGCTTCGCCTCTGGTACGGGACGGTTACCGGCCCGCGGGACGTGGCTCTCCATGAGCATCGCCGCCCGGCCGAACCCCTGGAGCGCCTCCTGCGCCTCCTGCGCCTCGCGCGACGTCAGACCCGTCGGGCGTACCGGTTCTTGCCTCGCCTGGTCGTATGTCTCGTGCCAGGCGGCACGTGCCTCCCTGCTCGCCAGGAGGGCCCTGCGCATGTCGGCGTGATGCTCGCGAGTCGGTTCGGCGTAGCTGCGGAGCACCGCGGCCGTGTACCGGCCGTCGGCGGCGAGCCAGTCCGCGAGCCGGCCCGTGAGCCGGGGTGTCTCCCATGCGGGGAAGACCACGTACGCCAGCATCGCCAGGGCCCCGCCGAGCAGGGTGAGCACCACCCGCTCCGGGACCGTCTGCTCCCATGCCTGGCCGCCCATGCCGAGCAGGAAGACGACGTACGCGGCGGTGAAGCACTGGGAGTAGGCGTAGCCGGTACGGATCAGGGTGTACGCCAGGCCCGCCGAGAACACCGCCAGCGCGCCGAACACGTAGGCGTCGGGGCCGAGGGCCCGCACCACCGCGGTGGCGAGCCCGACCCCCGCCAGGGTCCCGGCGAGACGGGCCACCGCGCGCGCGTACGTCCGATGGAAGTCCGGCCGCATCACCATCACCGAGGCGATGGGCGCCCAGTAGCCGTGCCCCACCGGCAGCCGGGCGGCGATCAGGTAGCCGAGCGTGGCCACCGCCGCCAGGCGGACGGCGTGCCGGAACACGGGCGAGTCTTGGCGTAGCTCCCGGCGGACGGCCCGGAGTACGACAGGGACCAGCCGGAACAATGTCGGGCGCACCAGGATCGGTGCGCCCGCGGGGCCGGGTGGCGCGGGCGTCTTCCCGCGCGCGTCGCCGATCCCGGCGATCTCCAACGCCTCGCCGAGCAGTTCCACGAGCCGCTCGGCGGCCTGCCGCGCGGGGCCCTCCAGCACCTCGTGCTCCTCGTCGACGTGCAGGACGTCTGTGCTTCCGGGCGGCACCTCGGCGGGAGTGCCGCGGCGGATCGCACGGGCCGCCGCGTCGAGGACCTCTGCGGCCGCGTCGAGCAGCTCCCGCGCGCGGTCCCGCCCTGGTCCCTCCGCCGGCGCGCCGACGTCCGGGTCGGCGAGTGCGGCGACGACCGGCAGAATGCGCTCGGCGAGTCCCCGGGGGCCGTGGAGAGCGGAGGGGCGGGTGCGGGCTTGTGATGGCGTGACCGCGGCCGCGTCCCGGGCCGTCATCAACGGCTCCGGGTCGAACGGGGCGGTCGGGTCGTGCCGGAGCCGGCGTGCGTAGTCCGCCACGGCGGCCAGGGCGTCGGCGAGCGCGTCCCGATGCGCCCCCCAGCGGCGGATCGGGAACAGCAGGATCAGCACAGCCTGCACCACGCCCCCGAGCGCGATGACCCCGGCGTGTTCCAGAGCTCGTCCTACGCTCGTGGGCAGGGTGATGGTCACCAGCATGCTGCCGACCATCGTCGCCGCGACGATCCCGGCGGTGGATCCGACGGCCCACGCCATCCCCGCGACGAAGGCCCATGCGGCCAGCAGCGGGAGGAACGTCACGAGGCGCCCCGCCGCCAGATAGCCGACGAAGGTGCTGAGGGCCAGACCGGCGCCCGCGCCGAGCGCGATCACCTTGCGTGGACGCCAGGTGCGCTGGAAAGTGGCCGCGCCCGCGGAATAGGCACCGAGGGCGGCGGACGCGGCGTACGCCGGGGAGGCCAGCCACAGCGCCGGCCCGATGATGATCGCCACCCCGACAGCTGTGCGCAACGCGAGCAGGGGCTCCAGTCGCGTCTCCTCGATGGTGAGCCCGGATCGCACGACTTCCCGGAGGGCCCGCAGCCACGTCACGGGCATGACCCTAGCCGGACCCCCTACCGGGTCGCGCCAGCCGCGCCGCCGTCTCCTGCCCTCGGATCCCTCTCCGCTTGAGGCTGTTCCCGGGTCCGTTCCCGGGTCCGTTTCCGGGTCCGTTTCCGGGATCCGGCTGGTGTTCCTGGGAGCCGGTGACGACCCGGTTTCCCTTCCCTTCCCGGTGCTCGTGCACGAGCCGGATCGCCATGGCACCCTCACCGGTCGCCGAGGCCACCCGTTTCACCGAGCCGCTTCGTACGTCGCCGGCGGCGAAGACCCCGGGAAGGGTGGTCTCCAGCAGCATCGGATCGCGGCCCAGCGAGGCCCACACACTCGCGTCGGCCAGCGCCTGGGCGTCGGCGCCGGTGACGACGAAGCCCTTCTCGTCCAGGGCCAGCACGCCCCTGAGCCATTCCGTGTGCGGCCGGGCCCCGATGAAGACGAACAGCGCCGCGGCCCGCAGCTCGCGGCGCGCACCGCTCGTGTTGTCCTCCACTGTCAGGGACTCCAGCTTCTCCTCCCCACCCACGCCCCGTACTTCGGTGTGGAGCAGCACCTCGATCTTGGGGTGCTGCTCCACCTGGTCCACCAGGTAGCGCGACATGTCCGCATGGAGATCACCGCCCCGGACGAGGAGGTGGACCCTGGACGCGTGGTTGGCGAGGAACAGCGCCGCCTGCCCGGCGGAGTTCCCGCCGCCGACCACGGCGACCGGATCCGCCTGGCAGAGACTGGCCTCGTGGACCGTCGCCGCGTAGTAGACGCTGACGCCTTCCAGGCGGTCGAGGCCGGGCACTTCGAGCCTCCGGTACCACACGCCCGAGGCGAGCACCACGGCGCCCGCGCGGGCCCGGGACCCGTCTGTGAAGGTGACGGCGTACTCATCGTCCTGCGGGGTCAGCCCGTCGACCTGCGCCGGGACCATGAGGCGGGCACCGAACTTGTGGGCCTGGAGCACGGCGCGTTCGATGAGCTCGCCCCCGGAGATGCCCGACGGGAAACCGAGGTAGTTCTCGATGCGTGACGAGGTGGCGGCCTGGCCTCCGGTGGCGACCGCGTCGACGGTCACCGTGGTGAGGCCGTCGGAAGCGCCGTACACGGAGGCGGCGAGGCCCGCCGGGCCCGCACCGACGACCAGCACGTCGCACCGTCCGGCATCGGACGAGGGGGCGGGGGCCGGCAGCCCGATGATCCGGGCGAGTTCGGCGTTGCTCGGATTGCGCAGCACCCTGTCGCCCTTCCAGAGGACCACCGGTGTCTCCTCGGGACGGATGCCGAACCGGCGCAGGAGGGCCTCCGCTTCCTTGTCCTTCTCCAGATCCACCCAGCGGTGGGGCAGCCGGTTGCGTGCGGCGAACTCCCGCAGCCGCAGTGTGTCCGGTGAATAGCACGATCCCAGGATCCGGAAGCCGGCGCCGATGCCGATGAGCAGGTACCTGCGGCCCAGGTAGGCGCGGAGGATCAGGTCGCCGAGGACGGGGTCGCGGCCGACCAGAGTGCGTTGCCGTTCCACCGGTACGGCCAGGATCTCGCCCGCCTGGCGCATCACAGCGGTGTCGAACGCTGCCTGGCCCTCCAGCAGCCCGAGTTCCCCTAGGAACCTGCCGGGTCCGTGCACGGCCACCGTCCGCTCGTCGGGCCCGCCCTGGTCGTGGAGGATCTCGACGGTCCCGCTGAGGATCGCGAGGAACTCGCGGATCGGCCGGCCCTCGCGGTACAGCACCTCGCCCTCGGCGGTCCTGCGGCGTTCACCGTGCCGGGTCAGTTCCTCGAGCTGCTCCGGCGTGAGACGTGGGAACGCCCCGTACCGGTCAGGTGTCTCACGGACCGCACCATGCTCGTGCTCGGCCGCGCTCATCAGACCAGGGCCTCGTGAACGAAGCACCAGCGCCAGTCCTCTCCCGGCTCGAAGGACCGCACGATGGGGTGACCGACGCTCCCCGCGTGCCGTCGGGCGTGCTTGAGGGGAGAGGAGTCGCAGCAGCCGACGTGCCCGCAGGTGAGACAGAGGCGCAGGTGTACCCAGGGGGAATGCTCCCTGAGGCACTCCTCGCAGCCTTCGGGGGTACGCGGGATCACCGCGCGCACCATCGTCAGGTGGGGGTCGGGAATCGTGGCCATGAGGGTTCTCCTTCCGTGAAAGAGGCCTGATCGGCCGGGGCCCGAGGTGGTCCTCCTCAGTACCGCCGAGCCTGGGGCGCTGAGCGAGCGCGGCGACCGGGCGATGTCGGGATCGCGTATTCGGTGGGCTCCCGGGCCACCGCACCGTCGTGTTCATCCACCTGGAGTGGTTCACCCAGCCGCGGTGGTTCACCACCCGCAGTGGTACACCGTCCGCAGCGGTTCACCCTCCCGCAGTGGTTCGCCGGCCCTCCATCGCCTGCTCGACCCACGAGCGCAGGACGTGTGCGGGTGCCGCGCCGGCCTGCCGGGCGATCGTCTCGCCCTTGTTCAGGACGAGGAGGGTCGGCACAGCCTGCACTTCGAAGCGCCGGCTGAGCCGCGGGTTCCTGTCGACGTCGACCTTGACGAGCTTGATGCGTCCGGCCAGGTCGCGGGCCACCTGTTCGAGGGCGGGGCTGACCATGCGGCAGGGGCCGCACCACGTGGCCCAGAGGTCGACGACGACGGGCACGGTGGCCCGCTCGACGACCTCGGCGAAGTCGTCGTCGCCCGCGTCCACGAGCCAGGGCAGGGGTTGCTTGCAGTTGCCGCAGGTGGGTCGTCCTTCGGCGGCCACGGGGATCCGGTTGACGCGCTCGCAGTTCGGGCAGGTCACCGTCGTCGTCCTGGTGGTGTTCACGCCGCCCTCGCCTCCCGGTCCTCCTGCTGCTGGTCGTAGGTGACCACCAGCTCTCCGTGCTGGGCGTCGACGCGCACCGTGGCGCCGTCCTGGACGTCGCCGCGCAGCAGGGCGCGCCCGACCAGCGTCTCGACCTCGTGGGAGATGTAGCGGCGCAGCGGCCGCGCCCCGTACACCGGGTCGTAGCCCTGGTGGGCGATCAGCTCCCTGGCGGGGTCGGTGAGTTCGACGGTGATGCGGCGCTCGGCGAGCCGGTTCCGCAGCTCGTCGAACTGCAGCTCCACGATCCGCTCGATCTGCCGCTCACCGAGCGGCTTGAACAGCACGATGTCGTCGACGCGGTTGAGGAACTCCGGGCGGAAGTGGCCGCGCAGCTCACCCATCACCAGGGCGCGGGCGTCGGGCTTGATCTCCCCCTCGGCGGTGGCGCCGTCGAGGAGGTGCTCGGAGCCGATGTTGGACGTCATGATGATCACGGTGTTGCGGAAGTCGACGGTGCGGCCCTGGGCATCGGTGATGCGGCCGTCGTCGAGGACCTGCAGCAGGGTGTTGAAGACATCGGTGTGCGCCTTCTCGACCTCGTCGAACAGCACGACCGAGTACGGCTTGCGGCGCACGGCCTCGGTGAGCTGACCGCCTTCCTCGTAGCCGACGTATCCGGGAGGTGCGCCCACCAGCCGGCTGACGGTGTGCCGCTCCTGGTACTCACTCATGTCGAGACGGACCATGTTCTCCTCGGAGTCGAACAGGGCCCGGGCGAGGGTCTTGGCCAGCTCGGTCTTTCCGACGCCGGTGGGGCCGAGGAAGATGAACGATCCGATGGGGCGGCGGGGGTCGCGGATGCCGGAGCGGGCGCGGATGATCGCGTCGGCGACGAGCCTGACGGCCTCGTCCTGACCGATGACGCGCTCGCGCAGGATCTCGTCGAGGCGCAGCAGCTTCTCGCGTTCGCCCTCCTGGAGGCGGGCGACGGGGACGCCGGTCCAAGCGGCGACGATCTCCGCGATCTCCTCCTCGGTGACGACCTCGCGCAGGAGCCGGTTCTGCCCTTGCTTGGCGGCCAGTTGCTCCTCCTCGGCGGCGAGCCGGCGCTCCAGGTCCTGGAGGCGGCCGTAACGGAGTTCGGCGGCGCGGTTGAGGTCGTAGGCGCGTTCGGCCTCCTCCGCCTCGTGGCGGACCTGCTCCAGTTCCTGGCGCAGCTCCTGCACGCGCCGGATCGCCTGCCTCTCGGCCTCCCACTGGGCGTGCTTGGAGTCGGCCTCGGCGCGCAGGTCGGCCAGTTCCCTGCGCAGCTCTTCCAGTCGGGCCGCGCTGGCGGCATCGGTCTCCTTGGAGAGGGCGGCGTCCTCGATCTCCAGGCGGGTGACGCGGCGGGTGATCTCGTCGAGTTCGGCGGGCATGGAGTCGATCTCGGTGCGCAGCCGCGCGCACGCCTCGTCCACCAGGTCGATGGCCTTGTCCGGCAGGAACCGGTCGGTGATGTAGCGGTGGCTGAGGGTGGCCGCGGAGACCAGCGCGGTGTCCTGGATCTTCACGCCGTGGAAGACCTCCAGACGTTCGCGCAGTCCGCGCAGGATGGAGATGGTGTCCTCCACGCTCGGTTCGTCGACCAGCACCTGCTGGAAGCGACGTTCGAGGGCGGCGTCCTTCTCGATGTACTTGCGGTACTCGTCGAGGGTGGTCGCGCCGATCATGTGCAGTTCTCCGCGCGCGAGCATCGGCTTGAGCATGTTGCCCGCGTCCATGGCTCCTTCGGCGGCGCCCGCGCCCACGACGGTGTGCAGTTCGTCGACGAAGAGCAGGATGCCCCCCTGCGCCGCCTTGACCTCGCTGAGTACGGCCTTGAGGCGTTCCTCGAACTCACCGCGGTACTTGGCCCCGGCGACCAGGGAACCCATGTCCAGAGCGAACACGATCTTGTCGCGGAGTCCTTCGGGCACGTCGCCGCGGACGATGCGCTGGGCGAGACCCTCGACGATGGCGGTCTTGCCGACGCCCGGGTCGCCGATGAGGACCGGGTTGTTCTTGGACTTGCGGCTGAGGATCTGGGTGACACGACGGATCTCGGCGTCCCGGCCGATGACCGGGTCGAGCCTGCCGGCCCTGGCCTCCACGACCAGGTCGCGGCCGTACTTCTCCAGAGCCTCGTAGGCGACCTCAGGGTTGGCGGAGGTGACGCGCTGGTTGCCGCGGACCTGGGTGAGCGCGCCCAGGAACGAGTCCCTGGTGATGCCGGCCTCCTTGAGCAGACGCCCGGCCGAGGTCGAGGAGCCCTCCTCGGCCAGGGCGAGCAGGAGGTGCTCCACGGACACGTACTCGTCCTTGAGGCGTTTGGCCTCCCGTTCGGCGGCGTCGAGCAGACGGGCGAGGCGCTGGGTGACGAAGACCTGGCCGGGTGCCGCCCCGGGGCCGGTGACCTTCGGACGGCGGGAGAGTTCCTCGCGCACGGCTGCGCGCAGTTCCTCCGGCTCGGTGCCGGCCTGCTGCAGCAACCGCGGGATCAGACCGTCCTCCTGATCGAGAAGGGCGAGCAGCAGGTGTTCCCCGTCGACCTCGGTGTGCCCCATGCCGACGGCCGCGGTCTGGGCCTCCTGGAGGGCTTCCTGGGACTTCTGGGTGAGACGGTTCATGTCCATGGGGGTGTTTCACTCCTCGTGCCGCGGCCGCGCAGGGCGGCTTCGAGCAGGCTGATGCGGTCGAGCAGGTCCAGCACCAGGCCGATGGATGCGTAGTTGAGGCAGAGTCCGGAGCGCAGCCGCTGGATGCGGGCGAGGACCGTCGGGGCCGTGGGGTCGAACACCAGGTGTCCCGCGGCGTCGCGGTCGGCGTCGACCAGGCCGAGGGCGACGAAGCGGCGGACCAGATCGGGGTGGAGGCCCGAGCGACGGGCCACCGCGTGCAGGGAGAGCCTGGGGGCGGGCACGAGCGCATACCGGACAGACGTCGAGGCGGTGATGTCGGCGCCCGTTCGTACCGGACGGTCGCTCATGCCGGCCCGGCCGGTGCCTGCCGCTCCCGAGGGTCGGTCGTTCATCGCGTCCTCCTGGGGTCGAACGAGGAAGTGGCGGCGAGTTCCTCGAACAGTTCGCGCTCCCGGTCGCCCAGGGTGGGCGGCACCATGACGCGGAGTTCGGCGTACAGGTCGCCGTCGGCGCCGCGCGGGTTGGGCATGCCCTCGCCGCGCAGCCGCAGTCGCCGGCCGCTGGACGAGCCCGCCGGCACTGTGACCTTGGCCGTGCCACCGCCAGGGGTGGGCACCGGCACGGTCGCGCCCAGGGCCGCCTCCCAGGGAGTGACCGGTACCTGGACGTGGACGTCGCGGCCGTCCAGCCGGAACTGTGGGTGGGGCTGGATACGCACCCGCAGGTACAGGTCTCCGCCGGGGGCGTCACCACTTCCCTGGCCGCCCTCCCCCGCCAGCCGGATCCGCTGCCCGTCGGTGACGCCCGGCGGCACCTTGACCTCGTACCGCCGCGGCTGACCGGTGGGACCGGCGAGCGTGACGGTGCGACGGCCGCCCTTGTACGCCTCCTCCACGGTGAGCGGCAGCTCGGCCTCCTGGTCGGCTCCCGGTACGCCGCCGCGGGCGGCGCCTGCTCCGAAGAGCGAGCCGAACAGGTCCTCGAAGTCGACACCGTCCGTTGCGAAGTCGTCGCCGAAGCCGGTGGCGTACCGGACGCGGGGGCCTCCCGCGCCCGCGGTCCTCCGGCCGCGGAAGCCGCCGCCCGCGCCGGCCGCGACGCGTTCGTCGAAGTCCTCGGGGATCTTGCGGAAGTCCTCGCCGAAGCGGTCGTAACGGGCCCGGGTCTTCGGGTCCGACAGGACGCTGTACGCCTCGTTGAGGTCCTTGAACAGTTCCTCCGCCCCCGGGTCCTTGTTGACGTCGGGGTGGTATTTGCGGGCGAGCTTGCGATACGCCTGCTGGATCTCGTCCTGGCTCGCGGTTCTCGAGACGCCCAGCACCTCGTAGAAGTCCTGTGCCATCACCGGTCACTCCCGCTTCGCGACAGTCACGGCGGCGGGCCTGAGCTGCCGTTCTCCGTCCCCGTAGCCCGGGCGCAGCACGTCGACGACCGTGCCCGGCGCGGCGTCGGGGTCCTGGACGACGCCGATCACCTCGTGGCGGGCCGGGTCGAACACGACGCCGGTCTCCGCGTGCCGCGGGTAGCCGAGCAGTTCGAGGACGTTCACCGCCTGGTCGCGGACCGCCTGGACGCCCTCCACGATGGCACCGGGATCGGCGCCGGCATGGGTCAGGGCGAGTTCGAGGTTGTCCAGGACGGGCAGGAAGGCGGCGGCCGTGCGGGACCGCTCGGCCGTCCGATCCCGCTCCAGTTCCCTGGCGTGGCGCTTGCGGAGGTTGTCGAGGTCGGCGAGGGCGCGCCGCCAGCGGTCCTCCAGTTCCTTGAGCTCGGCCTCGTACGCGTCCTGGGACGGTGTGGGGCCTCCGCCCGCCTCGGCGGGGCCGGGTCGCTCGTCCGGGGCAGGCCCACGCCCCGTCGGGGAGCCCGAGCCCGGCGGTTCCCCGGGGGACGGGCGTACGGCGTCGTCCCAGGCCGGATCGGTGTGGTCGGGCACGGCCGGGTCGGGTTCCTTCGGGTGGATGGGCATGGCGGTTCCTCAGTCCTTGTCGAACTCGGCGTCGATGACGTCGTCGTCACCGCTACTGCCGCTCGGGGGACCGTCGGCGGTGGGGTCCTGCCCGGGGCCGCCCGTGTCGGCGGCGCCCTGGTGGGCCGCAAGCCCGGCGAGCAACTGCTGGAGTTCGGAGGTCAGGGGCCGCACGCGCTCGACGCCCGCTTCTTCCTTGACCGCCGCCCGGGCATCGGACACGAGCATCTCGGCGCGTGCCTTCTCGTGCGCGGGGGCCGTGTCGCCCAGTTCCGCGAGGCGCTTCTCGACCTGGTAGGCGACGGCGTCGAGCTCGTTGCGGGCGTCGACGGCCTCGCGGAGTGCCTGGTCCTGGCCCTGGTTGCGCTCGGCCTCCTGGACCATGCGTTCGACCTCGCTGCGGTCGAGGTTGGAGCTCTCGCTGATCGTGATGCCCTGTTCCTTGCCGGTGTCCTGGTCACGGGCCGTGACGTTGAGGATCCCGTTGGCGTCGATGTCGAAGGTGACCTCGATCTGTGGTTCGCCCCGCGGCGCCGGCCGGATGTCGGTGAGCTGGAACCGCCCCAGCACCCGGTTGTCGGCGGCGAGCTCGCGCTCGCCCTGGAGGACGACGATGTCGACGGCGGGCTGGTTGTCCTCGGCGGTGGAGAAGGTCTCGGAGCGGCGCACCGGGATGGTGGTGTTCCGCTCGATGATCTTCGTCATCACGCCGCCGCGTGTCTCGACACCCAGAGACAGGGGGGTGACGTCGAGCAACAGGACGTCCTTGACCTCGCCCTTGAGCACCCCGGCCTGGATCGCGGCGCCCAAGGCCACGACCTCGTCGGGGTTGACGCTCATGTTGGGTTCCTTGCCGCCGGTCAGCCGGCGTACGAGGGACTGGACGGCGGGGATGCGCGTGGAGCCGCCGACGAGGATGACCTCGTCGATGTCGCTCTCGCCGACCTTGGCGTCGGTCATGGCCTGCTGGACCGGCCCGAGGCACCGCTCCACCAGGTCGCTGGTGATCTGCTCGAAGGTGGACCGCATGATCGAGTCGGTGAGGTGCTTGGGGCCGGAGGCGTCGGCGGTGATGAACGGCAGGCTGACCTGCGTCTGTGTCACCGAACTCAGCTCGGTCTTGGCCTTCTCCGCCGCCTCGAACAGTCGTTGCAGCGCCTGCGGGTCCTGGCGCAGGTCGATGCCGTTCTCCTTCTGGAAGTCGTCCGCGAGGTGATCCACCAGGCGCCGGTCGAAGTCGTCGCCGCCCAGGTGGCTGTCACCGGCGGTGGAGCGCACCTCCACCACGCCGTCGCCGACGTCGAGGATGCTCACGTCGAAGGTCCCGCCGCCCAGGTCGAAGACGAGGACGGTCTCGTGCTGCTGCTTGTCCATGCCGTAGGCGAGGGCCGCGGCTGTCGGCTCGTTGATGATCCGCAGCACCTCCAGTCCGGCGATCCGGCCGGCGTCCTTGGTGGCGGTGCGCTGCGCGTCGTTGAAGTAGGCGGGCACCGTGATGACCGCCTCCGTGACCCGTTCCCCGAGCTGCTTGGAGGCGTCCTCGGTGAGTTTGCGCAGCACCTGGGCGCTGATCTCCTCGGGCGCGTACAACTTGTCGCGCACCTTGAAGCGGGCCGCCCCGCCGTCGCCCTCGACGACGTCGTACGCGACCGCCCTGGCCTCCTCGGAGATCTCATCGAAGTGCCGGCCGATGAACCGCTTGGCCGAGTAGATGGTCCCCTTGGGGTTGAGAATCGCCTGGCGCCGGGCCATCTGGCCCACCAGACGCTCGCCGGTGTCGGTGAAGGCCACTACAGACGGTGTCGTGCGGTTGCCCTCGCTGTTGGGCACCACGGACGGTTCGCCGCCCTCCCACACGGCGATCACCGAGTTCGTGGTACCGAGGTCGATACCCACTGCCTTGGCCATGAGAAATCTCCTTCCGGTGCGGCGGTCCCGCGCCGACTCTCCGGATCACGTTCATTCAGGTACGAGGGGAATCTCCGCCGGTGGTACTCAGCGCGCCGATCAGCCGTACAGCCTCGTCGGCGCACCTTCGAGACCCTCCCCAGGGTCACGAGCCGGATGGCTTCGCGCCTGCCCCTGACGAGTCAGGAATGCGCGGGTCTGGTCACCCCGCGAGTACGAGAGAGAAACTTCTTGACATATCGAATGAGTCGCCCCTGAGTGGGTAAAAATATGGGGATCGTCTCCCCAGGGCTCCGGGATGAACGGAGTGATCCCATGGCCGGCCGCCGGGCGTGCGACGTGCACGGCCGCTACTCCGACCGGGAGGGCAGCCTTCCGCCGGGTAGTGCCGAGCGACAGCCCGCTGCCCCTGCCCCTGCCCCTGCCCCTGCCCCCCACGAGATGATGGAGCTCTCCCGCGCCCTGTTCGAGGCTCCGAGCGAAGGCGAGATCCTGCGCCTGGCCATGCACCGCGTAACCGCCGCCGGGCCGTACAGTGCCGAAGCCGGATACCTCGAGGTGGACGGCGACCTGGTCCCCAGTCCGAGGAACGACCACACCCATGCTGCGTCCGTGGACCGGAGGGTTCGGGAACTGGAGGGGCAGGACGGGCCTGTGACCGTCCCCGACCGGCCCTGGGGCTGGGCCCTGGGGCTACGCGGGACGGAGCGACTTCACGGGTACCTCGTGGTGACCTCCGGAACTCGGCCCACGGGGGCCCAGCGGTCCCTGCTCGCCACGCTCGTCTGGCACACCGCCGCTGCCCTGTCCGTCGCCTTCGCGCAGCGCCGCCGACGCGAGGACGCGCTGGAGCTCCACCGGGTCAGGGAGGAACGCGCCACTCTTCAGCGGCAGCTGATCTCCGTGGCGGCTGAGCTGGTGAACCAGCGGGCCGTTCACGCGCTCATGGCCGCCATCGCCGCCTCGGGCGGCGGTGAGGAGGCCGTCACCCGCGCCCTGCACGAGCTCACCGGACTTCCGGCGCTGGTCGAAGACCGCTTCGGACGGCTGAAAGCCTGGTCGGGTCCCGGCCGACCCGACCCCTACCCGGAACCGGACCCCGTGCGCCAGAACAACATGCTGCACGCCGTCGCACGGAAGGCCGGGCCCGTACGGAGGAAGGACCGGCTGATCGCGCTGATCCGCCCCCATGGCGAGATCCTGGGCGTGCTGGGACTGGTCGACCCCCTGGGTGAGGCCGACGAGCACACCGTGTTCGCACTGGAACACGCCGCCGCGTCGCTCGCCCTGCAGCTGGCGCACCTGCGCAATCTGGCCGAAGTGGAGCTGAGGCTGCACCGCGAGCTGGTCGACGACCTCCTGGCGGGGACGGACTCCGCGAGCGCCTACGCCCGGTCCGAGGCAGTCGGCCACGACCTGCACCGCAGCCACTACGTCGTCGTCGTGGAGTGGTCGAACCGGACCGCAGACGACTCCTTCGCCCGGACCGTGGGGCGGGCGGCCTCTGCCGTCGGCATGAACTCGCTGCTGACCCGACGCTCCGACCACGTGGTCCTGGTCGCTGACGACAGGCCGCACGCTCGCGCGCTGCACCAGGCGCTCGCCCGGGAGACCGGAACACAGTCCGGGACCATCGGGGTGAGCGCCCCCTCCGACTCCGTGCCCGACATCCCCCACCGCTACCAGGAGGCACAGCGCGCCCTCGAAGCGCGCCTCAATTCCCGCGAGCGATACGGCACGACCTTCTTCGACGAGCTCGGCCTGTACCGCATCCTGGGACCAGGTGCCGATCGCCAGGAACTGGAGACATTCGTCCACGAATGGCTCGGGCAGCTCATCGACTACGACTCCCGGCATCACGCAACCATGGTGGAGACCCTCTCCCGGTACTTCGACTGCGGCGGCAACTACGACGAGGCCGCCGCGTCCCTCGCGATCCACCGCAGTACGCTGCGCTACAGGCTGCAGCGCATCCGTGAGATCAGCGGCAACGACCTCACGGACGTCGAGGACCGGCTCAACCTCCAGGTCGCGACCCGAGTGTGGAAGATCATGCTCGGGAGATCGAGCTGATCCCCCACAACGGCTGTGCGGCTCAGGCGTGGGCCAGGAGCGCCCGGGTCTCAAGGTCGATCTGCTGGGCCTCTCCCGTAGGAACGACCACGACGGGAACACGTGCGTCCGGCGCGCTGACGATCTCAGGCCGTTCGGCGACCAGCGGTCGCAGACCGCCCGTGAGGCCGAAGACAGACAGCCGGGCGCACACCTCCTCACGTACCTCGGGCTGATCCTCACCGATCTCACCCGTGAATACGAGAGCGTCCAGACGGCTCAAAGACGCGGCCATCTCGGCGATACCGCGACGGCAGTGGTGGGTGAAGACGTCAAGGGCGAGTGCGGCTCGCTCGTCGCCCGCCGCCCGGCTGCGGACCAGGTCGCGCGTGTCGCCGGAAGTGCCGGAGAGGGCAAGCAGACCGGACCTGTGGTTCAGGGCGTCCTCGATCTCGTCCACAGACACGTTCTTCCGTTTCAGCAACCAGGTCAGGGCGCCAGGGTCGACGCTGCCGCTGCGACGACTCATCACCAGACCCTCCAAGGGCGTGAACCCCATCGTCGTGTCGACACTGCGCCCCTCGCGCACCGCGCAGGCGGAGCAGCCGCCGCCAAGGTGCACCATCACCAGCTGCAGCTGCTCCGGGCGGCGGCCGAGGAGTTCAGCGGTGCGGGCCAGCGCCCAGGCGTAGGACAGGCCGTGGAAGCCGTAGCGGCGCAGTCCATACGCCTCGCGCCAGCCGGCGGGTACGGCGTACTCCCGTGCGGCAGCCGGTAGGCCGGAGTGGAACGCGGTGTCGAAGCAGACCACGTGCGGAACTCCGGGCAGGAGGTCCCGGGCCGCGTCCAGAACGGTCAAGGCCTGCGGAACGTGCAAGGGCGCGAGTTCCGCCACCCGGTCCAGGCGGGCACGCACCTCGTCGTCGAGCAGGGCGTGGCCGCGCAGCTCCGAGCCGCCGTGGACGATGCGGTGGCCCACAGCCGCGGGAGCCGGCCCTTCCCTGAGCAATTGCCGCAGCGAACCGAATGCGCTCTCGCCGGGAGGAGATTCGCTGTGGTGTTCGCCCAGAACCTCACCGCCGTCCCCGAAGACCGTCAGACGCAGACTCGATGACCCCGCGTCCGTCACCAGTACCGGGCTGGTTCGTGTGCGCACACACAGATCCTCTCCCTCGTTCCGCATGACGTGGGGAAGGAGACTTCCTGACCTCCGCGAAGGCTCTCCGCGCCCGGCACTGGGTACCCGATCCGACCGCCCAGGAAACGAAACGGTCTGCTGAACGAGTCTCGACCTCACCGGCGCCGATGCGTACGAAGACGGCTCGTCGCCCGTACCGCGTCCCTGATCAGGTCGGCGACCCTCGTGGGCTCGGACAGGGCAACGGCGTGGGAGGCGTCCGGAAGTTCGACGACGACGGCTCCGGCCCGTGCGGCGCCGAAGTGCTGGGCCTCGGGGCTGATCGTGCGGTCCGCCCCGGCCACCAGAGCCCAGGACGGCTTGGTCCGCCACGCCGCCGCGGACGCGGTCTCGGTGAAGGCGGCCGTGGCAAGCGGGCGTTGGGCCGCGGCCAGGGCACCTGCGACGTCCTCGGGCACGTCCGCCGCGAAGACGGAGGGAAAGGCCGCCTCCTCGATGGTGACCTCGACCGCCGAGTCGCCGTCGAGGACCGGGTACGTCCACTCCTTCAGGTGGCCCGTCAGCGGGGACGCGGGGAAGCTTCCTCGAAGCTGGTCGAGGCTCTCGCCCTCGTGGGGCACGTAGGCGGCCACGTAGACGAGTGCGACGACGTTCTCCGCGGTGCCGGCCACGGTGATCAGCGCACCGCCGTAGGCATGGCCGACGAGTACGGCCGGGCCGTCGACCTGTGCGAGGACGGAGGTGAGGTAGGCGGCGTCCGACGTCAGGCCCCGCAGCGGGTTCGACGGAGCGATCACCGGGATTCCGCTGCTCCGGAGTTCCGAGATGACGCCTATCCAGCCTGTCGCGTCGGCGAAGGCACCGTGCACGAGGACGACGGTGGGGTTGGTCATGCGATTTCTCTTCTCGGTGTCGGGCCACGGGTGGGGCGTCGTCACGACGGTCAGGTCGCGGCCCGGAATTCGGCAAGAGGTCCGTGCGGTGGTTGCTCACGGTAGAACCGTGGAACCGGCTCCTCTTGTACGTGCGCGCAGCCGCGCTGTCATGACAGCGCACACGCGCCTCAGCGCCTCACGCGTCCTGGGCGCCGGCGGTCGTCGTCGCGAAGGCCGAGGTCGCCAGCGCCTGCCATTCGGTGGGGCTCATGCCGTAGGCCCCGCGGAACGTCCGGCTGAAGTGTGAGGGGCTGCTGAAGCCCCAGCGGTGGGCCACCGCGGCCATGGTGATCCTCCGGTTGGAGCGGCTCAGTTCGAGCCGGCAGAACTCGAGCCTGCGTTCCCGCACCCATTGGCTCACCGTGCTGCCGTCGTTCTGGAAGAGCTTCTGCAGGTACCGGACGGAGATGTGGTGGGCCCGTGCGATCCCCTCCGGTGAGAGGTCCGGGTCCATCAGATGTTCCTCGATGTAGCCGTGGATACGGGACAGCATCTCGTTGACGGTCCCGGACGGGTCGTCGGTCTCGTCCGTCGTGTCCGCTTCGAGGAGCTCCATGACCAGGACGGAGAGGAGGTGTACGGCCGTCCGGGCCCGCCGGTCCCCGATCGTGGACCGGCGGAACTCCTCCTTGGCGGCGAGCGCGGTCAGGAAGTCGGACGCCAGCGCCCCGATCCCCTCCCCGCCGCGTACGGGTACGCCGAGCACCCGGTTCAGTTCCGACTCCGTGACGCCCAGATAGCAGCGGGGCACCCGGAAGAAGATCATCTGGCAGTCCTCGCCGAACCGCAGCAGATGCCGTCGGGCCGGGTCGCAGAAGACCAGGTCGTTCGGCTCCAACAGGGTCCTGGCGCGCTCGTGGACGACGGTGACGGGCCCACGGACGTGGACGCCGAGGTAGACGTGGGTCCGGTCGTTCGTCTCCGGCATCTCGGAAAGCATCTGGACCAGCCACCCCGGGCGGGAGGAGGGCGGGGTCGGATCGGGCGCTTGCCGGGGCACCCGTTCGGGCGCACGTGACATCAGTGTGAGGGGCATGGGCATTCCTAGCCGTAGGTGCGTGCGGGCGGAGGGCGGATCTCACGCCCCTTTCGAAGGCTCCTCGGCGAGGAACTTCTCCACCACGGCGTTGAAGGCCGGCGGGTTCTCCAGGAAGGGGAAGTGCGAGCTCGCCACGTCGGAGGCGAAGACGTGCAGGCGTGCGCCGGGAATCCGCTCGGCGACGAAGCGCTGCGAATCGGGGTGCACATGGCTTCCCTCACAGCCGATCACCAGGGTCGGCACATCGATCCGGGGAAGCACGTCGCGCCAGTCCTGCGCGCAGTGGTCGAACAGCAGCGGTACGCCCGCGTAGGCGGGTGTCGACCGGATCTCCTCGCCGACGAAGGCCAGCACCTCGGGGTCGGCCTCGCCGGAGAACATGCCGCGCACGAAGTCGGCGCGGACCGTGTCGCCCTCCGGGCCCGCGAGAGCCGCACCCAGGTACAACAGCCCCGACACATCGAAGATGGCACCCGAGTCCCGCTGTTCCCCCTCTGTCATCCAGGGCACGGCGGCGACCGCCGCGGGCTGGTCGACGGCGACGAAGCGCCGGATCCGTCCGGTCCCGTACTGGTCGATGAAGCTCCACCACACCGAGACACCCATGGACCAGCCCAGTGCGTCGAAACGGTCGAGACCGAGATGGTCGACGAGTTCGAGCACATCGCGGGAGAGCCGGGCGACGCGGTAGCCGTGACGCGGCTTGCCGGACCTCCCGTGGCCGCGGAGGTCGACGGTGACGACGCGACGGCCGGGCGCCAGCCCCTCGACCTGGTGGCGGAACATCGCCTGCGTCTGCCCCCAGCCGTGCAGCATCACCAGCGGGACGCCCTCGCCGCCGGTGTCCTGGTACGCAAGCCGTACGCCGTCCGTCGTGATCAGTTCCTTCATGACCTCTCCCCTGGTCAGAGGCGGTACATCGCTCCCGCCCGTCACGAACATCATCGAATGGGGCCCGCCGCCCGCACCACCGCGCGCTGTAGGAATCGGGCCGTGAATCCTCCTCGCTTTGTCGAAGCGAGTCCGTGGTCAGACGGCCCCGTCGCCGCCCGGGGCGAGGAGTTCCTCGATCCTGAGGCCGAGGTGCAGAGTGAGCCGGTGGGCGCCGTCGTCGAGGTCCAGTCCGGTGATCTCCTGGATCTGGCGCAGGCGGTAGTAGAGCGAGGTGCGGTGGATTCCCAGCGCGTCCGCGGTACGGGGGATCGATCCCGCGTGTTCGAGGAAGCAGCGCAGGGTGTCCCGCAGGCGGTCGCCGCCATGGGTGTCGCCCAGCGTACGGAGCGGCTTGGGGACCAGGGACGCGTTCAGGGCGTGCTCGGGGAGCTGGAACAGCACCGCGAGCTCCCCGAGCAGCTCCCAGTCACCGGCGCTCTTCAGAGTGGGCAGTCGGCGTGCCGCGCGTGCCGCCACGAGCGCCTGCTCGTATGACGTCCATGCGTCGTTCAGGCTGGGGTGCCGGCCTCCGACGCCGATCACGGGGTCCGCCGACGGGCCCAGGAAGGTGTGGAGTTCGTCGAGGATGCGGGCGGACTGTGCGGTGACCTCGTCCTGGCCGGGTGGGCGGTCGCGCAGCTGGAGCAGTGTCGCCCGCTCCTTGCCGATCGCGATGAGGCCCTGGGCCGAACGCGTCTGCCGGAACCCCTCCAGCGCCCCCCACAGGGCCGCCTCGGACTGCCGCACCAGCTCGGTCGCGCAGCTCAGCTGGACGATGGTGACCAGGACGTGTTCGGCTGCTCCGAGCAGTCCGAGTTCCCGGCCTCGCCGGCTTGCGGTGGTACGGGCGGCGACGTCGGTGCCGACCAGTTCGAGGACGAGGTCCCGCTCATCCGCCTTCCGGGTGTCGGTGGCGATGCGCTCTCCGTGCATCTGGGCTGCCATGGCGTCCGCGGCCCGGGCGATGGCACGCGTCTCGTGCTCCGCGAGCGTCTTCTCGGGCACGACCACCAGGAGCAGTCCGAGGAGATGCCCGCGCTCACGCAGGGGCACGACATAGCGGGGCAGCAGTCCGAGATCGTCACGGCCCTCGATGAATCCGGCTCGGGACCACCGGGTCACGCCCTGGTCGAGGACGTAGCGGATGCTCGCGTTGTCGGCGCGGCCCTGCAACAGGGTGCCGATGCGGACCGGGTCCTCGTCGCCGAAGTGGCGGCTCGTACAGACCATGCGGACCAGCGGGTCGTCGACGGCGACGGACCGGCCGAGCCGCTCCGCGAGCTCGTCGACAAGCGCCTGGAGCTCGGGGCTGCCGGGGCGGGCTCGCTGGAGCCTTACGGTCATGCGCTGTTCCTCTCTCGACCAACGGTTCCCCGCGGACTTCTCCATTCCGCGGCTCTTGATCATTCTGAGGAAGCGACGACGTCGGCACATCGCGCGAATCGTCCATTGCCATGACACCCGCAGGGGATACGAAGCGACTACGCTCCGCTGTCGCGGTGCTTCACCAGCCGGGTCAGCTCCACGCGCGAGGTGATGTCCAGCTTGGTGAAGGCCCGGCGCAGGTGCGAACCCACCGTGTGCGGCGAGAGGGAGAGGTGCTCGGCCACCTGCTGGTTGGTCAGCCCTTGTGCCACGAGCCGTACCACCCGTATCTCCGCGGCCGTCAGCTCGGGCCACGCCCCGGAGAGTCCGGCCATCGATGGCCGGCGGCGGACACCAGCGGCCCGCAGGCGCCGGCGGACGCGGGCGACGTCCCGCTCGGCGCCCGCCCGCGCGTAGAGCGCGAGGGCCGTGTCGAGGTACGGCACCGCCTCGGACGTGCGGGTGGCCGCGAGCTTGCGTCCGGCGTCCTCCAGTGCCGACGCCCGGGCCAGCGGCCGAGGGCAGTCCTCGTACAGCCGGACGGCGCGTACGAGAGGGGCGAGGTCGTTGTCGAGGAGCCCCCGGGCGTGCGCGGCGGTGGCGGCCAGGAACGTGAGGTGGGGGTTGAGCGCGGCCAGTCGCTCGGCCAGGGCCACTGCCTGCGCGGCCCGTGCGTGTGCGCCGGCACGCAGAGCCAGGCGGACGAGGACCGGGGCGTCCGCGGGGTCGACCAGGCCGGCGTAGGCCGGCCGGTCCGCTGCGGGCGACGTCATCACCTCGTCGAGTTCGGCCATGGCACGATCGGGCCGGCCTTCGAAGTCGGCCATCAGCGCCAGCATCCAGGAGCCGAAGTGCCGGACGACGGGTGCGCCGTCGCTCCGCATGCGCCTCGCCTCCGCCGCGTACGCTCGTGCGGTCTGCCGGTCGTTGGTGTGGAGGGCGACGCGCATCATCACGTACCGGAGCGTGACGTCGGCGAGGTTGCCCGGGCCGAGGTCGTCGGTCGTCACGGACGCGGCTTCGGCGTCGGCCCGGGCGTCCGTCAGTCGTCCGGCCTCCAGAAGGATGCGGGACCGGGTCATGAGCCACATACCGGTGGCCGCCGTCCGGCCCTGCTCCCTGGTGATCCGGATGCCGTCCTCCGCGGCGGCGAGCGCCTCCGCGGAGCGTCCGGTGGTGTGCGAGAGGAGAGCGTGCCACAAGGCCTCCGGAACCCACAGCGAGGTGCTGACGCCCAGGGCGTCGGCCAGCGCGACGGACCGCTCGGCCTGCCGGAACGCCTCGGTCAGGTCCATGCGGTGGAAGCTCGCGGCCGAGCGGACCGTCGTCAGCGTGGCCTCGGCGGAGCGGTCCCCCGCTGCCGCCGCGGTCTCCCACGCCTCCGCGGCGACCCGCTCGGCCGCCGAGTGTTCGCCCGACATCGACAGGCCGACGGCGAGCATGGCGAGCAGTCGCCCCCTCACGTCCACGGGGATCCCGTGCAGCGCCGACCCGGCGCGGGCCTGGCGGACCGCCTCGGAGAAGTCGAACGGTACGGCGAGGCGTGCCAGGGCGAGGCGTATGCGCGCCTCGTCCTCCGGTCCGAGAGCGCCGGTCGCCAGGGCGGAGGTTCCCAGCTCACGCGCTTGGGCGGCCCGGCCCGTCTGCCAGAGCAGCGGAATCGTCTCGGCGATGATCCGCGGCCGCTCCGGAGCGGCCGCCGTGGTGAGTTCCAGGGCCTTGAGGCTGCGTTCCGCGGCGGGTCCGGGAGCGGTGGCCGCGAGTTCCGCCGCGGCGGTGCGCAGCCGGTCGGCCTCCGCCGCGTCCGCCGCCGCTCTCCCGGTCGACGGCCCGGGACGCTCGACGGGGGAGGCCGCGCTGCCCGGCGGCAGTTCTGCGGCGTGACCACGCAGGGCATGACGCAGGGGCAACGGGAGGCCGGCTTCCACCGCTTCGCGGATCAGTTCGTGGCGGAAGGCGAGGTGATCGCCGCTTTCGATGAGCAGATCGGCGTCGAGGGATTCCCGTACCGCTGTGATGAGCGCCGCCGAGGGCCTGCCGAGCAGTTCGGCCAGCAGCGCGACGGTGACCGGGCCGCCCAGGGCGGCCGCCGTCTGCACCAGCTCCCGTGCCTCGTCGGACAGCTGGTCGAGGCGGCGCACGACTGAGGGGAGTTCCCGTGGGGCGGGGGGACCGGCCGGCAGCGTGGCCGTGCCGTTCTCGATCGTCACCACCTCCCGCAGCGAGCCGAGCAGTGCGACCAGCAGCTGCGGGACTCCCTCGGCACGGCGGACGACGCGGAGGACGTCCGGGTCGGGGGCGGCACCGAGGACGTCCTCGGTGATCCGTGTGGTGGCCCGGTCGTCCAGCGCTCCCAGTGCCAGCTCGTGTGCGCCTGCCTGCCGGATCCTGTCCAGGGTCGTGCGCACTCCCGAGGGCACGCCACCGCCGCGCACGGCGACCAGCCACAGGATGGCGTGCGAGGAGAGTCCGGCCGCGAGGGTGTTGAAGGTGAGAAGGGTCAGGTCGTCACACCACTGGAGGTCGTCGAGGACGACGAGCAGGGGTCCGTTCCGAGCCGTCTCCCGCAGGCGGTCCCCCAGTTCCTGAAGCAGCCAGAAGCGCTGGCCGGGTGTCGTGGCGAGGTCCCTGAGGCGGACGGCACCCGACAGCGGTTCCTCGCCGGAGAGCAGACCGTCGAGGAGCGGGCCGAGCGGCACGAACTGTTCGTCGGGGTCCGCCGCTCCCTCGAACACCCTCGTCCCGCGCCGCCTCGCGGCTGCCGCGGCCTCGGCGAGGATCCTGGACCTGCCGATGCCGACGGGGCCTTCGACGCGGATGATCCCGCCTTCGCCCCGGTCGAGCGCGTCGAGCCGCGCCTCGATGAACGCCAGTTCGGCGTCCCTGCCGCGGAGGGGCGTCCGTACACCCTCGAGTTCCTCGGGCACGGTCCTTGTCGTCACTCGGTTCACGCTCATACGGCGGAACAGTATGAACCATATGAACCACCCCGCCGTCGCCCGGCCCGGGGTGCCCGGACCGGGTGCCCGTCTCAGTCGAAGCGCAGGTCGGCGAGTTGCCGTTCGAGGACGGTGACGTCGTCCTCGGGCTCTTCACCGACCGGGCGCGCCGCCATGAGCGCGGCGAGCTCGACGCCCGCCCGGCGGGCGCGGCCGGGCAGGCCGTCGGTGTACTCGTCTCCCCCCGAGCCCCAGTCCTCGGAGGCCGCGAAGACGGCGGTGGGGACGACCACGGCACGGAGATGGGCGAAGAGCGGGCGGGCGGCGTGCTCGAGGACCAGGGAGTGCCGGGCGGTACCGCCCGTCGCCGCGATCAGGACCGGCTTCCCGGAGAGGGCGTCCGGATCGATCACGTCGAAGAAGGACTTGAAGAGACCGCTGTAGGAGGCCGCGAACACGGGAGTCACCACGATCAGGCCGTCAGCCGCCGTCACCGCGTCGATCGCGGCGCCCAGTCGCGGCGGCGGAAAGCCGGTCACGAGGTGGTTGGCGATGTCGCCGGCCAGTTCCCGCAGCTCCACGACCTCGGTCGACGCCACGTGCCCCCGGGCGGAGAGTTCGTCGCGGGCCGCCTCGGCCAGCCGGTCCGCGAGCAGGCGGGTGGAGGAGGGGGTGCTCAGCCCCGCGGAGACGACGATCAGCCTCATGCGGCGGACACCTCCCGGACGGCTCGGAGCGACGCGTGCGTGGGGGCCTCCGGCACGCCGGCCGGACGTCCCTTCGCGAACTCCCTCCGCAGGACGGGCACGACCTCTTCGCCGAGGATGTCCAGCTGTTCGAGGACGGTCTTCAGAGGCAGGCCCGCGTGGTCCATCAGGAACAGCTGGCGCTGGTAGTCGCCGACGCTCTCCCGGAACGACAGGGTCCGCTCGATGACCTGCTGGGGAGAGCCCACGGTCAGCGGGGTCTGCTCGGTGAAGTCCTCCAGCGACGGGCCGTGGCCGTACACGGGAGCGTTGTCGAAGTAGGGGCGGAACTCCCTGACGGCGTCCTGGGAGTTCTTGCGCATGAAGACCTGTCCGCCCAGGCCGACGACGGCGTCCTCCGGCCGCCCGTGGCCGTGGTGCGCGAACCGGCGCCGGTAGAGCTGCACCATGCGCCTCGTGTGGTCGGCCGGCCAGAAGATGTTGTTGTGGAAGAAGCCGTCGCCGTAGAAGGCGGCCTGCTCCGCGATCTCGGGGGACCTGATGGAGCCGTGCCAGACGAAGGGCGGGACGCCGTCCAGGGGCCGGGGTGTCGAGGTGAAGGCCTGGAGCGGTGTACGGAACGTGCCCTCCCAGTCCACGACGTCCTCGCGCCACAGCCGGCGCAGCAGCGCGTAGTTCTCCTTGGCGAGGTTGATGCCCTGGCGGATGTCCTGGCCGAACCACGGGTAGACCGGACCGGTGTTGCCGCGGCCCAGCATGAGGTCGACCCGGCCGTCGGCCAGGTGCTGGAGCATCGCGTAGTCCTCGGCGATCTTCACCGGGTCGTTGGTGGTGATCAGCGTCGTGGACGTGGACAGGATCAGCTTCTCGGTGCGGGCGGCGATGTGGCCGAGCATGGTCGTCGGCGACGACGGAACGAACGGCGGATTGTGGTGCTCGCCCGTCGCGAAGACGTCCAGGCCGACTTCCTCGGCCTTGAGGGCGATGGCGACCATCGCCTTGATGCGCTCGTGTTCCGACGGAGTACGGCCGTCGGTGGGGTCGGGGGTCACGTCCCCGACGGTGAAGATGCCGAACTGCATGGGGTTTCTGCTCTCCTGGGCTCGTCCGGTTCCCGCGCAGGGGAACCGTGGCCGGGTGACGCCGGGGGCTCCGGCGTCACCCGGCGGGTCAACGGTGCGGCGTCACTTCGCCAGGAAGGCGAGGAGGGCGGTGTTGACCTCCTCGGCGTGGGTCCACAGCAGACCGTGCGGGGCGCCCTCGATCTCGACGTAGTCGGCCGACGGGAGCGCCTTGTGGAACGGGCGCGCCGTGCCCTCGGCCGGCAGGATGCGGTCGGCGGTGCCGTGCAGGATCAGGGCCGGCACGTCGACGGCGGGTATGTCGGCGCGGAAGTCGGTGTACCACGTCGCCGGCGCGGCGGACGCGGCGAAGGAGCCGCCGCGGGCCGCGGTGTTCCAGCTGTTGCGGACGGCCTCCTCGCTGATGCGGGTGCCCAGGTTCTCGTCGAGGTTGTAGAAGTCGTTGAAGAAGGCCGTGTAGTAGGCGTAGCGGTCGGCCTTGACGGCGGCGACGACGCCGTCGAAGAACTCCTTCGGGGCGACGCCGTCCGGGTTGTCGTCGCTCTTGAGCAGGCAGGGCTCGAGCGAGGCCAGGAAGGCGACCTTGGCGACCCGGCCGGAGCCGTACGTGGACACGTAGCGGGCGACCTCGCCGGTGCCCATGGAGAAACCGACCAGGACGGCGTCCTTCAGGTCGAGGGTCTCCATCACGGTGTTCAGGTCGGCGGCGAAGGTGTCGTAGTCGTAGCCGACGGTCGGCTGCGAGGACTGCCCGAAGCCGCGGCGGTCGTACGTGATCACGCGGTAGCCGGCGTCGAGCAGCGCGGCGCTCTGGCGTTCCCAGGAGTGGCCGTCGAGCGGGAACCCGTGGATGAGGACGACGGGCTGCCCGGCGCCCTGGTCCTCGAAGTACAGCTCGACGGGGTTGGTGTTCTCCTGGCCCACGGTGATGTACGGCATGGGGATGCTTCCTCGTTTCGGTTCGGCTGGTCCGCGCGTCGAAGCGGCGCGGCATGCCCGTCACGCTAGGACCGGTCCCGCACCTCCTGTTGCCGTACGACGCACCACACCTTGCACGGGGGCGCAGAGGTCGCTCAGCCGCCGGTGGCTGTTCCGGTGTCGCCCTCCGCAAGCACGATCCGGGCCAGGTGGACCCGCGAACGCACCGAGAGCTTCCGGAAGATCGACGCCAGATGGGTGTTGACCGTGTGCGGGGAGACGACGAGGGCCTCCGCGGCCGACCGGTTGGTGTGGCCCGCGGCGATCAGCCGGGCAACCTTGCGTTCCGAGGCCGTGAGCGCGTCCCAGCCCTGGCCGGGGCGCGGCCGGAGGCTTCCGGCGCGCCGGCCGGAACGGCTGGTGGCCCGTTCCAGATCGGCCCGGACCCGGTCGGCCTCGGCATCGGCCCCCGCCTGGGCGTAGATGTCGTGGGCTCTGGTCAGAGCGGTTGTCGCGGCGGGGTCGCCTGCGGTGAGGAGCGCCCGCCCCAGGTCGGCGGACGCGGCGGCGAGGGGCAGCGGCCGGGGGCCGGTGAGAAGGATGCGGACCGACCGCTCCAGGAGTCCTGGGTCGGCTTTCGCCACGGCGGACGCGTGGGCGGCCGCCCCCTGGGCGGTCGGCACGCCGGGGTTGCGGGTGGCGTGTTCGACAGCCTGGGCCGCGAGGTCCTCGGCCAGGTTCCGGTCCCCGCCGCGCAGGGCGATCCGCACGGCCTGGACGACATGGGGGCGCAGCAGCCGCCACCGGAGGAAGGGATGGTCCCGCTGCACGGATCGGAGCAGTTCGGCCGCTGCCGCGTGGTCGCCGTCGGCGTCGGCGACCACGGCCTCGAAGTACTGGTGCGTGGCGTGGTTGCCCGTGTTCGGCCGCTCGGCGACGGTCGCCCGCACGACGTCCAGATGCTCCCGCGCGGCCTCGCGGTCGCCGCGCAGCAACGCGAGGAGGCCGCGGTTGACGCGGATGTTGACCAGGTTGCCGGGCAGGTGGAGGTCCGCTTCGAGCCGTTCGGCGGTGACGAGATCGGCGTCCGCGTCGTCGATTCGGCCGAGCCCCATGTTCAGGGTTCCCTGGGCCCAGCTCAGCATGGCGGGGCGCAGGGGAGCGTCGCCCGCCGTCCGGAGCAGTCGCCGTACGGTGTCGAAGTCGTCCATGTGGATCCGGGCGACGGCCTCCTCGGGCAGGAAGGCCGTGTCGAACACGCTCAGCGCCGTGTGGTGTTCGACGGCGGTGGCGCAGTCGCCGGCGTTGAGTGCGATCTCGCCGAGGCCCCACAGCGCGAGGACACGGGCCTCCCGGTCACCGGACCGCTCCGCCTCGGCGAGCGCTTGTTCGCCGGTCTCGCGAGCGGCCCCGAGGTCGCGCCCGCGGGATTGGGCGAGAGCCTGCCGGGCGGTGAGCCGGGCGCGGATCGTCGGGTCGGTGACGGCTGCCAGTGCCGCCGTCGAGCGCCGGGTCAGCTCATGGACGTCGTCGAGGTGCCACAGCGTGTCGCCGAGGACGGACTGCAGACGGGCGAAGACGTCCAGGGGCGGCTGGCGGGCGAGCAGTGCGTCGCCGGTGTCCCGTGCCTGGGTGTACCGGCCCGCGCGGGTCAGCGCGACGATGGCCCGTTCGCCCACGTCGAACACCATGGGCGCGTGGGGCGGTACGAGTTCCAGTGCGCGGACGGCCAGGTCGGCGGCGAGATCGGGCATCACGGCGATCACGTCCGTGGCTGCCGTGCCGAGCAGCCCGATCGCCTCCTGGTCGCCGGGTTCGGCGCTCTTCAGCAGATGCGGGACAGCGTCGGTGGAGCTCCGGCCCACCGCGACGAGCCGGCTCGCGGCCTCACGGTGGAGCGCCCGGCGTACGGAAGGGGCGAGATCGGCGTACACCGCCTGGCGGAGCAGGTCGTGCCGGAACAGGAGGCGTTCGCCGTCGTCGTGGAGGAGGGCGGCGGCGATCGCCTCGTCCACTTCGGCGCTGAGTCCGGAGGCGGGCCGGCCGCACAGGGCGGCGGCGTCCGCGAGCGAGAACGTGCGGCCGAGGACCGAGCCGATCCGCAGGAAGTGGAGGGTGTCCGCCCGTAGGTCGGCCAGCCGGTCGCGTACGCCGAGGACCAGCCGCTCCGGCGGCTGCGGCGCGTCCGCGCCCGACGCCGCGATGCCCGCGAGCATCTCGGCCGCGAGGAAGGGGTTGCCTCCCGCCCCGTCGAGGAGTTCCGCGACCTGCGTCGGTGCGTCCCCGCCGAGAACGTCTTGTGCCAGCTCGGCCAGGGCCGTGTCGGACAGAGGCCGGAGGGGGAGGGTCGTCGTCCGTGGCCCCTGTCCGTAGGGTTCCGGGTCGTTCCTGCTCGTGAGCAGCCAGAGGACCGGGGAGCTGAGCAGCCGTGCCGGCATGACACCCAGGGCGAACCGGCTCAACGGGTCGGCCCATTGGACGTCGTCGACCGCGATCAGCACGGGCGTGCCCGCCGAGCGTTCCTCGATCAGCTGGGCCAGTCGTTCGACGAGCCAGATGCGCTGGCCGTGATGGCCCGCGAGGTCTGCGAAGTCCGTGCTGGTCAGCAGCGGCGGGTCACCGTGCAGGAGGCCGGAGGCCAGTGAGGCGAGCGGTGCCAGCTCGTGCAGTTCCTCGGCGCGTCCGTGGCTGACGACGAACCCGTGAGCCCGCGCGATCGAGACGGCCTCCTGCAGCAGTGCGGTCTTCCCGATCCCGGGCTCGCCCAGGAGCAGCGCGATCGCTCCTCCGTCGCCGTCGCGCACCGCCTCGACCAGGGCCCGCAGCCGCTCCAGCTCGGCTTCGCGGCCCCGCAGCCCGGGCCGGCTCAGCGCCGCGCTCCCGGGCACCGCCCCACCTGTCCCCTCGGGCCGGTCAGGGCTCATCCCTTGACCGATCCGGCGAGCAGTCCCCGTGCGAAGTGCCGCCGGAGGGAGAAGAAGACGAGCAGCGGGACGAATGCCGCGACGAAGGCTCCTGCGGTGAGCCGCTGCCACTCGTTGCCGTACGTCCCGGCCAGGCTCGCCAGTCTGACCGTCATCGGCGCGGTCTCGGCCGTCCCGCCCGACAGCGTCAGTGCCACGAGGAGGTCGTTCCACACCCAGATGAACTGGATGACGGCGAAGGAGACGAGGACCGGGCGGGCCAGGGGCAGCACGATCCGGAGCAGCAGCGCCCCGTGCGACGCGCCGTCGACGCGGGCGGCCTCGATCAGGTCCCGGGGCAGCTCCGCCAGGAAGTTGTGCAGGAGGAACACCGCGAACGGCAGCGCGAAGACCGTGTGGGCGAACCAGACCTGGCCGAAACGCGCGGGACCGGTGAGGTTCCACGCGGGCAGGAACAGCCAGCCCTGGGAGAACAGCTTCAGGAGGGGGACGAGCGCCATCTGGAGCGGCACGACCTGGAGCGCGAAGATGCCGACGACGAGCGTGTCCCGCCCTCTGAAGTCGATCCACGCCAGGGCGTAGGCCGCGAAGAACGCCAGCACGAGCGGGAACAGCACCGAGGGAAGGGTGATGACGACGGAGTTGACGAAGTACTCCGCGAGCCGCCCCGACCCGTTCCCGCCGCCGGACAGCACCTCGCCGTAGTTGTGGAGCGTGAGGCGCGGCGTACCGAACGCGGTCCACCAGCCCGTCGTCCTGATCCCCTGCTCGGGGCGGAACGAGGAGAGCAGCAGACCGAGGGTCGGCGTCGTCCAGAGGACCGCGATGACCACGGCGATCGATGTGGCGGCGCGAGACGCCAGTCGCTCCCGGACGCCGTTCACCCCGCCCTCCGCTGTGCCCGGACCTGGTGGGCGACGAAGGGCGTGACGAGGACGAGGAGGAGCACCGCGAGTGCGGCGCCGCGCCCTGTCTCGCCGTATCGGAAGGCCTGGTCGTACATCTCCTGGGCGATGACGCCCGTGTCGAACTGCCCACCGGTCATGGTCTCGACGATGTCGAAGGCCTTGATGGTGCCGATCGCCTGGGCGAGGACCACGACGAGCAGCGTGGGCCTGACCGACGGCAGGGTGATCCGCCAGAAGATCTGCCGGGGGGACGCGCCGTCGAGCTGGGCCGCCTCGGTCAGTTCTCCGGGAACGGCCCTGATCGCGCCGGTCAGCAGGACGGCCGCGAAGCCCGCCTGTGTCCACACCATCGCCATGATGAGGAACAGGACGTTCCAGGGAGGGTCCACGAGCCATTGCCGCGGTTCGCCGCCGAAGACGACGACGAGCTGGTTCAGCAGCCCGATCTGCCCGGCGTCCGCGGGACGGTAGGCGTAGACGAACTTCCAGACGACACCCGCGCCGACGAAGGAGATCGCCGTCGGCGTCAGGACGAGGGACAGCGCGAAGGTTCTGAACCGCGACCGTGCGACGGCCGCCGCGTAGAGCAGACCGACCGAGGTCGCCGTCAGCGGCACGAGCACGACCCACGTCAGGGTGTTGCGCAGCGCGACCAGCGACGTGGGGTCGGTGAACATCCACACGTAGTTGTCGAAGCCGACCCAGGTGTCTCCCCTGCTGTCGGTGAACGACAGCATCGCGGTGCGCAGGCCGGGCAGCAGGAGACCGACCGTGAGCAGCAGCAGCGCGGGGGCCAGCAGGATCAGGGCCGCGGCCCTCCTCCGTACCGGCCCCCGGTGCAGCGCCAGCAGGGTCAGGGAGACCACCGCCGCGAAGGCGGCGACGCCCTGGAGCAGGTACAGCAGCTTGGGCTGCTGGGCGACGACGTCGAACGACATCAGTGGCTCGGCCAGGAGCGTTCGATGGAGTCGGCGACCTGCCGGGTGCTCGCGCCACCGGTCCAGTCGACGGCTCCCTTCCAGAACGTCCCGGCGCCGACCGACGCCGGCATCAGGTCCGAACCGTCGAACCTGAACTCTGTCCTGGGGTCCTGGAGCAACTGGATCGAGAGCCTGTCGACGGGGGTCGCGGCGTTCGCCGGACGCACGCCCTTGTTCGCCGAGACGAACGGGCCCTTCCTCATGCGCGCGTTCGCGAAGTCCGCGGAGGCCAGATACTCCTGGAACGCCCGTACCTCGGGACGGTCGGCGAACGCCGCCGTGAACACTCCACCGCCCAGTACGGGGCGGTTGGCCGGTTCGACCCCCGGCAGGAGGAACGCGTAGACGTCCTCGTCCGGTCCGATCTCGGTGCCCTTCGGCCACATGTCGGCATAGAACGAGGCCTGGCGGTGCATCGCACAGTCGCCGGAGAGAACCGGTGTGCCGGCCTCCTGGAAGGAGATCGACGCCATCGAACGGGCCGGACCGAAACCGCCGTTGGCGTACCGGTCGCTCTTGAGGATGGACCCCACGGTGTCCATGGCCTTGATCACCCGCGGGTCGTTGAACGGGATCTTGTGGGCGACCCACCGGTCGTAGACGTCCGTGCCCTGCTGACGCAGCAGG
The DNA here is from genome assembly GCF_044752965.1 of Streptomyces sp. NPDC088553. NCBI lineage: Bacteria > Bacillati > Actinomycetota > Actinomycetes > Kitasatosporales > Streptomycetaceae > Streptomyces > Streptomyces sp. NPDC088553. The sequence continues at coordinate 444,129 of NZ_JBIVMG010000002.1, forward strand.
ACGTCCTCGATCCAGTCCGTCACCGGCCAGCCGGTCGCCTCGGCGGACTCGATGCCCGCGCACCACGGCTTGACTCCCGACGCCGCGACCTTCTCCGTCACGGCCATCAGCTCGGACCACGTGCGGGGAACGCTCAGTCCCCTGTCCCGGAAGAACCTCGGCGAGTACCAGACGAACGACTTCACGTTCGCGACCAGTGGCGTGCCGTAGAGGGTGCCGTTCACGGTCGCGTAGCTGTTCCAGTCCGCCGACCAGCCCTCCTTCGCGAGGGCCACGACCCCGGCGCTCGCGGGCTTGAGCTTCCCCGCCCGCGCGAAGCGTTCCAGGAGGCCGGGCTGAGGGAAGAACGCCACGTCAGGCGCGCTCCCGCCGTCGACCCGGAGCTGGATCCGGGCTTCGAACTCCCCGTCCCCCTCGTACTGGACGTCGATTCCCGTGCAGTCCGCGAAGTCCGCCCAGGTCTCTTCGAACAGGTCGGCCTCCCGGTCCCGGTTCTCGGCGTAGACGGTGACCTGGGTGCCGGGGTGCTTGCCGTACCTGGCGTACGGCCCACAGTCCACGGCGGTGTGCGACTGCGAACCACTGTCCTGCGGAACACCGCAGGCGGTGGCGAGGGCGGCGAGGGTGATGACGGCGAGCGCGAGCCTCGCGCCGAACCTCATGGGTGTAGCTCCTCCGATCGCCCGCCGAAGGATCCTCGGGGGCGATCAGAAGCTACCAGCGCGCGAACATTATCGACTAATCGTTCGATCCTGAACGATCGAGTCAGTGAGCGGTGGACCCGGCCGCGTCCCGGATCAGCTCCGCCACGGCCTTGGGCTGGGCAAGCATGACCAGGTGGGAGGAGTCGACCTCCACGATGGTCATGCCGGCGCGCTCGTAGCCGTAGCGCTCCACGTCGGGGTTGATCGTGCGGTCGGAGGAGGCGACCAGGCCCCACGAGGGCTTGGTCTTCCACGCCGCGACGGGCGCCGCCTCCGAGAAGGCACGTGCGGCCAGGGGGCGCTGGGAGACGGCGAGCACCGCGGCGAGGTCAGGGTCGACGTCCGCCGCGAAGAGGGCGGGGAACTTCTCGATCTCCACCGAGACGTCGGTGCCGGTCTCGGTGGAGCCGGCCACCGGGAACGGGGTGTAGACGAGCGCGTCGGCGAGACCGGAGTCGGGGAAGCGGCCCTGCAGCTCGCCCAGGCTCTCGCCCTCCTCCAGCGCGTATCCCGCGAGGTACACCAGTGCGCGGACGTTGTCCTCCGCGCCGGCGAGGGTGATGACGGCACCGCCGTAGGAGTGCCCGACGAGGATCACGGGGCCTTCGACGGCGCGGATCACCGAGGCGATGTACGCGGCGTCGTCGACGAGGCCGCGGTTGGGCACCGCCGGGGCCACCACTTCCATGCCGGCGGCGGTCAGCTCGGGGATGACGCGGGCGAAGCTGGAGGCGTCGGCGAAGGCGCCGTGGACCAGGACGACGCTGGGGCGGGCGTGTCGGGGCATGGGGGAACTCCTCGGTACGTGACGGGTGATGGGGCTGGTGATGCGGGAGATGGATGTGTGGTGCTTCACAGGCCGAAGCGGGCGCGCCTCGACTCGGGCACCAGGTCGGTGTACTCGGGGTGCTTGCCGATCCAGCCCCGGACGAAGGGGCAGTACGGCAGGACGCGCAGCCCACGGTTCCGGGCGTCGTCGAGCGCTCCCTGGGCAAGGAGTCCGCCCAGGCCCTGGCCGGCGAAACGGCTGTCGATCTCGGTGTGGATGAAGGCGATCTCGCCCTCCGAGAGGTGGTACTCGGCGAAGCCCGCGGTCTCGGTGCCGTCGTCGCCGGCGAGGATCTCGTACCGGGACTTCTGGGGCCGGTCGGTCACCTGCGGTTCCATGGGTGCTCCTGTGCGGTCGTGGTGTGACGGTGTGCGGTCGTGGTGTGACGGTGTGCCGGTGCGGGTGCGGGTGCGGGTGCGGGTGCGGGTGCGGGTGCGGGTGCGGTCAGAGCGTGCGGCGTACGCCCGCCTGGCGTTCCAGGTTGCGGAGCTGGACGGACAGGTCGCCTTCCACCGCGAGGTGGGCGGGGCCGCTGCGGCCGATGGGCAGGACCTGCTCGCTGCGCATGTCCTCCAGCATCAGGGCGAACGCCGTGTACATCGCGACGAGCGCCACCACGAGGCCGAGCGCACCGGACGTACGCGTCAGCCACTCGGCGCCGGTGATGCCCCCGAGGCCGGTGGTCGCCCAGCGGGGCAGGGAGACCGCGAGGACGAGCCAGAGCGCGCGCTTGGGCCGGGTCACGGCGGTCATCAGGGCCCCGAAGCAGAGGAGCGCCAGGTTGAACACGCCGAGGACCTGGAGGCCGTCGGGCGCGCCGCTGAGCATGACGAGCGAGTAGGGCAGCCAGCTGCCGGCGAACACCGCCATCAACGTCGCCGCGATCACATCACGGGCGCCGAAGGCCAGGACGCTCACCAGGAGTTGGAGGACGAAGGCCGGCAGCACCGTGAAGGCGACGGCGGCGCGGGCCGCCTCGTCGAAGAGCCCGAGCTGGAGGCAGCCCGTCATCACGGAGGCGATGGCTATCGTGAAGAAGCCGAGCGGCATGGGTGAGGCGATGGGGCGCAGGTTGATCCGTGTCATCGACCGGAGGTCCGGCTCGAAACGGCGTTCCGGGGCGTCCAGCGAGGCCGCCGGGGTGTCGCCGCCGTCGGCGGCGGGGGATGCTGCGGACATCGGGTGGATCTCTCTCTCAGTGCGCGAAGCAGGGGTCGACGAAGGACGGCGTCGTGTCGGGGACGGAGCCGCGGGCGACGCGCCAGCGGCGGTGCCGCTCGGACTCGGCGACGGCGTCGGCCACGGCCGACGCCTGGCGGGCGCCGCTCTGGTAGCCGCCGAAGTGGGCCACGGGGCTCCACTCCGGGGTGACCGACGGCATGGCCTCGTCGAGACCCTCGTACTCGGCGGAGGCGTAGACGATGCGGCCGCCGACGACGGTGAGGACGGACTCGATGTCGGGAATGACGTCCTCGGGCACAGCGAAGAAGTCGTCGGAGAGGATCGTGAGGTCGCCGTACCAGCCCTCTCGAAGGGTGCCCTTGACGTCCTGCTCGCCGGTGAGCCGCGCTCCGCCCCGGGTGTAGAGCCCGAGGGCGGTCTCCCGGTCGATCAGGTTCCCGGCCGGGTAGAGGGCCGTGCCGCCTACGGTGCGCCCGGTGACCAGCCAGTGGAGCGCGACCCACGGGTTGTACGAGGAGACGCGGGTGGCGTCCGTGCCGGCGGCCACCGTGAGGCCCCGGTCGAGCATGGCGCGGACCGGCGGGGTGTGGGCGGCGGCCTCGGCTCCGTACCGGTCGCGGAAGGCGGTGCCCTGGAAGGACATGCGGTTCTGCACGGACACGGCGCCGCCGAGGGCCGCGATCCGGTCCAGGCTGTCGGCCGAGACCGTCTCGGCGTGGTCGAAGAGCCAGCGGTTGCCGCCGGGGAAGAGGCCTTCGGCCGCGAGCTTCTCGAAGACGGCCAGGTCGCGGCGGATCGTCTCGTCGTAGGTCGCGTGGAGGCGGAAGCCCCAGCCGTTCTCAAGGAGAAGCCGGACGGCCCTCTCGAACTCGGCCTCGTAGCCGGCGGCGAGTTCGGGCCGAGGTTCGGAGAAGTTCTCGAAGTCGGCGGCGGCCCATGTCAGGTTCTCTCCCGCGCCGTTGAGCCGGAGCCACTCGTCCCCGTCCCCGGGCTTGACCATCTCGGTCCAGCGCTTCAGGTCGGCGAGCTCCTGACCGGCCGTCTGCGGAAAGAGGTGGTAGGCGATCCGGAGGGTCAGGTCCCCCGACCGGGCGAGGTCGACGACCGTGGCGTAGTTGTCGGGGAAGTTCTGGAACCCGCCGGCGGCGTCGACCGCGGACGTCAGTCCGAAGCGGTTCAGCTCGCGCAGGAAGTGGCGCGTCGACGCCCGCTTGTCGGCCTCGTCCAGGGGCGGCGCCTTGGCCAGGGTCGAGTACAGGATCAGGGCGCTCGGGGCGGCGAGGAGGACACCGGTGGGTTCACCGTCCCGGCCGCGTACGATCTGCCCACCGCGCGGGTCGGGGGTCTCCCGGGTGAATCCGGCGGCCTTGACGGCGGCCCGGTTCATCAGCGCCGACTGGTACAGGTGAAGGACGAACACCGGGGTGTCGGGGGCGGCGGCGTTCAGCTCGGCGACGGTCGGCATCCTGCGCTCGGCGAACTGCTCGGCGGTCCAGCCGCCCACCACCCGGATCCACTGCCCCTTCGGGGTGCGGCCGGCCTGCTCACGCAGCATCGCGAGGGCGTGGCGGAGGCTTCGTACGCCGTCCCAGCGCAACTCCAGTACGTAGTTCAGGCCGCCCCGGATGACATGCAGGTGCGAGTCGTTGAGGCCGGGGACCACCCGGCGGCCGAGGGCGTCGACGACCTTCGTTCCCGGCCCCACGAGGTGGGCGAGATCGTGGTCGTCGCCGAGGGCCGCGATCCGGCCGTCGCGGATCGCGACGGCGCGTGCCTCGGGCCGGTCGGGGTCACCGGTGAAGACCTTGGCGTTGCGGACGAGGAGGTCGGCGTGCTCGTGCTCCCGACGCGGGGCGGGAACGAGGCCCGACACCGGCATGCTGGTCGACGGCCCGGTCATGCGAGGGCCTTGCGCAGGGTGTCGGTGGCGAGACCGATGGCGAGTTCCGCGGCCTGCGTCTCGCGCAGTGCGTTCAGCATGACGAAGTCGTGGATGGTCCCCTGCACGCGCAGGGCGGTGACGGGGACGCCGGCGTCGCGGAGCTTCGCCGCGTACGCCTCGCCCTCGTCGCGCAGGACGTCGGCCTCGGCGGTGATGACCAGGGCCGGCGGCAGGCCGGTCAGCTGCTCGGTGGAGGCGCGCAGCGGGGAGGCGGTGATCTGGGCGCGCTCGGCCTCGTCGGTCGTGTACTGGTCCCAGAACCACTTCATGGCGTCGCGGCGCAGGAAGTAGCCCTCGCCGAACCGGTGGTACGAGTCGGTGTCGAAGCTCGCGTCCGTGACCGGGTAGAAGAGGACCTGCTGGACGACAGTGACGTCGCCGCGCTGCTTGGCCATGAGGGTGAGGGCGGCGGTCATGTTCCCGCCCACGGAGTCGCCCGCGACGGCGATCCGGGCGCCGTCGAGGTCCTTGTGGTGCCCGTCGCGTGCCACCCACTGGGCGACGCTGTAGTTCTGCTCGATGGCGACGGGGTAGCGCGCCTCGGGCGAGAGGTCGTACTCGGGGAACACCACGGCCGCCCGGGTGCCGACGGCGAGTTCGCGGACGAGCCGGTCGTGGGTGTGAGCGTTGCCGAAGACCCAGCCCGCTCCGTGGATGTAGAGGATGACGGGAAGCGGGCCGGTGGCGCCGCGGGGGCGGACGATCCGGGCCCGGACGTCGCCGGTCGGGCCGCCGTGAACGGTGATCCACTCCTCGTCGACCTCGGGCAGGGGGACGCCCTCACCGCTCTGGACACCGTCCACGGCCTTACGGCCTTCGGCTACGGGGATCTGGTAGAGGTACGGCGGCTGCGCGGTGGCGTCGGCGAAGGCCTGGGCGGCGGGTTCGAGGATCGGACGGTTCTTCATGAGGGGTTCTCCTTCTGGGGACGTACGAGAGGGCGCAGGTGGGGGGCTCAGCGGGTCGCCCGTACGGCGTCGAGGATCACGTCGGTGACCACGGCCGGACGGGAGACGGCCACGGCGTGCGACGCGTCCACTTCCGTGATGTGCGAACCGGCGCGCCGGGCCATCCACCGTTCGGCGGCCGGCGGGATGTTCTTGTCGGCGGTGGCGATCAGCGCCCAGGACAGGATCGTCTTCCAGGCCGCTTCCCCGGCCTTCTCCTCCAGCGCGGCGGTGGCGACCGGGCGCTGGGTCGCGGCCATGACGGCCGCGTCGGCGGTGCAGACGTCGGCGGCGAACTGCCGGTGGAACGTGGCCTGGTCGATGACGAGTTCGGTGCCGGTGCCACCGCCGGGCAGCGGGTACGACCGGGGATTCACCGCGTCACCGAGGGTCGAGCCGGGGAACTTGGCGGCGAGTTCGGCCGCGCTCTCGCCCTTGTCCGGGGTGAACGCGGCGATGTAGACGAGGGCTCTCACCCGGCTGTCGCCCAGCGCGGCGCCACTGATGACGGCGCCGCCGTAGGAGTGGCCTACCAGGACGACGGGCCCCTCGACGGCGGCCAGCACGCCGCGCAGGTAGGCGGTGTCCGCGGCGAGACCGCGCAGCGGGTTGGCGGGCGCCAGGACGGGGTAGCCGGCGCGCTGCAGCCGCCTGATCGTGCCGCTCCAGCTGGAGGCGTCGGCGAACGCCCCATGGACCAGGACGATCGTGGGCTTGGGTCCGTGCCGGTCGGCGCCGGCGGCCGGGCCGCTCGCGGGTGCGGCGGGTGCGGCGGGTGCGGCGCCCATCAGGGCTGCCAGCGTGGCCGGCAGCGCGAGGGCGAGGGTGCGCCTCTTGGGATGCATGGGGTTTCCTTGTCGGGTCGTGAGGCATTCGGGTGCGCTCGGACGGGCGGGCGCGTGCCGGTCGGGCGAAAGGGTGCGCCGATGGGGCCCAGCGGATGCGGCGAGTGGTCGGGGCGAGCGGGTGCGGCGGTCGGGGCGGACTCGCCTCAGAGGCCGTACGCCTCCAGGAGGCGGAGCCAGACCTCGCTCACCGTCGGGAAGGCGGGCACGGCGTGCCACAGGCGCTCCAGGGGGACCTCGCCCACGATGGCCACGGTGGCGGTGTGGATGAGTTCGGTCGCCAGGGGACCGGTGAGCGTGCAGCCGACGACGACTCCCCGGGTCTCGTCGACGACGAGCTTGGCGAGGCCGCGGTAGTCGTCCGCGTGGAGCGCGGCACCGGCGACGTCGTCGATGCGGTACTCGACCACGCGTACCGCGAGACCCGCTTCGCGTGCCGCGCGTTCGGTGAGACCGACGCTCGCGACCTCGGGACGGGTGAACACGGCCTGCGGGACGGCGATGTGGTCGGCCTCCGCGCTCCATGGCTGCCGGCCTCCGGTGAGGGCCGGGCGCCCCGCGGCTCGCTCGGCGATCGCCGCAGCGCAGGCGCGGGCCTGGTACTTGGCCATGTGGGTCAGCGGCGCACGGTGGTTCACGTCGCCGACGGCGTAGAGCCACGCGCCCTCGACCGCGGTGACCCGACAGGTGTCGTCGACCGGGAGCCAGTCGCCTGCCGGCAGTCCGACGGAGTCCAGTCCGAGGTCCGCCGTGCGCGGGCGCCGGCCGACGGCGACCAGTACCTCGTCGCAGACGAGAGCGGTGCCGTCGTCGGTGTCCACGGTCACCGCGCGGGTGGCCTCGTCACGGGCGACCCGGACGGCCGACACCCCGAAGCGGATCGTGACGCCCAGATCGCTCAGCCCCCGGGTGACCTCTTCGCCGGCACACGGCTCCCAGCCGGTCAGCAGGGCCTGGTCGCGGACCAGCAGAGTGACGGAGGAGCCGAGCGAGCGCCAGGCGGTGGCCATCTCGCAGGCCACCACTCCCCCGCCGATGACGACGAGTCGGTCCGGCACCGCGTCGGCCGTGGTGGCTTGCCGGCTGGTCCAGACACCGATCCGGTCGAGCCCTTCGACCGGCGGAAGGGCGGGCTGCGTGCCGGTGCAGACCACGACCGCGTGCCGGGCCCGCAGGGTACGGACCGAGCCGTCGGCCCCGGTCACCTCCACCCGGCGCTCACCGGCGAGCCGGCCGTGCCCCCGTACGAGCGCGATGCCCGCACCGTCGAGCCAGTCGGCCTGGCCGGTGTCGTCACCGCGCCCGGTGAAACGGTCACGCCGGGCCAGGACGCGCGCCGGGTCGAGTGCCGCCGTGACCGCCTGCCGGGCCCCGTCGACCGACCGGGCCGCCGCTCGGGCGGCGCCGGGTCGCAGCAGGGCCTTGCTCGGCACGCAGGCACGGTAGGAGCACTCGCCGCCGACCGCCTCGGCCTCGACGACGACGGCGGTCAGCCCCGACCGGACGGTCCGGTCGGCCGCCACCTCGCCGGCCGGACCGCCGCCGACCACGACGACGTCGTACGTGTCCTCCATCAGCCGCGCACCAGAGGCGTGTCCACGAGGTGCTCGGCCAGGAACCACACCTGCGCCTCGCCGGTGCGGATCACATCGGAGACGAGCAGGTCGGTGCTGCCCTCGTCGCCCTCCTCGGAGAGCCGGGCGGCGGCGTCCCGGGCGTCGATCAGGATCCGCTCATGCGCGTCGAGGAGCCGCGACAGCATGACGGGCACCGGCTCGACGCCGTCCGGCGGCCGGGGTATCGCGGTCAGTTCCGCGACGTGACGCGGGTCTCCGACGGCGACGCCGCCGAGGCTCTGGATCCGCTCGGCCAGCGCGTCCACGATGGCCAGTTGGGCTTCCGCGTGCTTGTCCAGCATGAGGTGGAGCGAGTAGAAGGTCGCCCCTCGCATGAGCCAGTGGTGCTTCTTGTAGAGGGAGTAGAGGATCTGCGTGTCGGCGAGGACGCGGTTCAGCCGCTGGCACGCGTACATGCGGGTGTCGTGGCCGAGGCCGATCGGCAGCTGCTTGAGCGTGCCGAACGCCTGGGTCTCGGCGCCCTTCTGGTGCAGCAGCGGCTGACCGCCGCCGTGCGGGGTCGTGAGGGTGTCCATCGAGTGCTCCTGTTCGGGAGAGAGGGTGGGAAGGGTCCGGCCGCCCGGTCAGGGGTACGCGGGCGACCGGACCGGTCTGCGCGGCTCGCGCTCAGCGCTCGGCGATCGCCGGGGCGGCGGGCCGGTGCAGGAGGAGCCGGGTGAGGAGCCCGCTGCCGAGACCGGCCGCGAGCGCGAGGGCCGCCCACCACAGCGGGTACGGCGTGAGACCGAGGACCGCGTCGAGGGACCAGGCGCCCGGTCCGGTGGCGGCGAGGGCGGCGGCGGTGCCGATGAGGACGAGCGGGTACTCGTATCCGTCGTTCTGCACCCAGAGCCCGTGGCGCCATTTCACGGTGAGCGCGACCGTCATGACCCCGATGGCGCCGGTCGCGGCGAGCGGGGTCAGGAGGCCGGCGGCGAGCAGGAGGCCCGATCCGATCTGGCCACCGCCCGCCGCCAGGGCGGTGAGGGCGCCGCCGCGGAATCCGTCGGCGCGGAACTCCTCCGTGCCGCCCTCAAGGCCCCTGCCGCCCAGGTGCGAGCTGATCTTCTGCACACCGTGGCCGGCGACGAGCAGGCCCACCAGCAGACGCAGGATCAGAATGCCGGTGTCCACAGGGGTCAGCCCGCCGCGTGCGCGCCGATGACGCTCTGCGCGTACACGACGCCCAGGCCGTACGCGCCCGCGTGGGCCTTGACGATCTCCATGACCGCGCCGTACGTCTCCTGGCGGGCCCAGTCGCGCTGCAGCTCCAGGAGGACCTGGACCCAGGTCACCGGGACGGCGCCGGCGGCGATCATCCGCTGGAGCGCGTGCTCGTGGGCGGCCGGGCTGACGCCGCCGGAGGCGTCGGAGACCACGTACACCTCGTAACCCTGCTCGAGCGCCGAGAGCGCGGGCAGCACCAGGCAGACCTCGGTCCACAGCCCCGACAGGATGATCTTCTTGCGCCCGGTGGCCTTGACCGCCGCCACGAGCGCCTCGTCCTCCCAGGCGTTCATGGTCGTACGGTCGATGACCTCGTGCTTGGGGAACACCTCGGCGAGCTGGGGCAGCAGGGGCCCGGAGAACGACTCGGCGGCGACCGTGGTCAGGACCGCCGGCACGTCGAAGGCCTGCGCCGCCTTGGCGAGGCCCACGGTGCTGTTGATGATCGCGGCGCGATCGCCGCTGCCCGTGCCGAAGAACATCTGCGGCTGGTGGTCCACGAAGAGCATGACCGAGTTGTCGGGCGTGAGCAGATCCTTGCTGGGGGCGGCCTGCACCTTGGTGATGTCGAACATGAGGGGTCCTCTCGAAGCGATCGGTAGCGTGCCCGCCACCTCCGCGGCTCGGCACTTCTTCAAGCTACGAGCGACCCGACCGACCGCGTTGACCTCCTGCGCCCAGGGGTTGGCACGACAGCGCACAACCGCTGGATCGCGGGTGACCGGCCCGAGCGGCCGGGGCTGATTCCCGGCGCACTCACTCCTTCCGGTAACGGCGGCCGCCTCACCGTCACGGCACTCCCCCCAGCACGGTTACGTAGAAGCACTCATCAAGCCAGGCCCGCGACCGACGGGCCGCACGAGACAGGTGACGGACATGCGCACTGAGGCCGCCAAGCGGGTCGAGCTGGTCTTCTCCCTCTTCGACGCCAACAGCAACGGAGTCATCGACTCCGACGACTTCGACCTCATGACGGGACGCGTTCTGGAGGTGGCGGTCGCATCGGACGCCGGCGCCAAGGAGGCCATCCGGACCGCGTTCCGCCGCTGGTGGACGACGCTGGCCACCGAGCTGGACGCCAACGGTGACGGCGTGATCAGCGTCGACGAGTTCCGCCCCTTCGTGCTCGACCCCAAGCGTTTCGGCCCCACGGTGACCGAGTTCGCCGAGGCTCTCTCCGCACTCGGCGACCCGGACGGGGACGGCCTGATCGAGCGCCCGCTCTTCGTGTCGCTGATGACGGCGATCGGCTTCGAGGAGGCGAACATCCACGCGCTCTTCGACGCCTTCGCCCCGGACGCCGAGGATCGCATCACCGTGGCCACGTGGGCCGCCGGCATCGAGGACTACTACGCGCCGGACCTGGCCGGGATTCCCGGCGACCGGCTGGTGGGCGTCCCGGCCGTGTGACACGGCCGGGTCGCGAGCGCCCCGGGGCGGCGTCGGCCGCCCCGGGGCACCGTCGGTCCGAAGGACGTCATGGCCCGGGCTTGTGGGCGAAGACCCACCGGTTCCCCTCCAAGGCGTCGTTCGGCTCGGGGAGGGGGCCGCGTCCGTGTCGGCGGGTGAAGTCGAAGGGCGTGCGCATCGACGTGGACCAGCCCTTGGCCGTCAGGTGAGCCGCCGAGTCGGGGCGCGGTCCCAGGTCGAAGAGGTCGAGCAGGTCGATGCCGATCTGTTCCCGCGTGGCCGTGTAGATCGCGCTGTCGCGGTACGCCAGCAGGTCCTTCTCCAGCTTGGCCTCGAAGGCCAGGGAGCCGCCCCCGGTGGTCAGCCGGTCCACCGCGTCGATGAGGTACGTCTCGGCGCGACTCGGCAGATAGAAGAGCAGCCCCTCGGCCAGCCAGACGCTCGGGACGGCCGGGTCGAAGCCGGTGGAGATCAGCGCGGTGACCCAGTCCGCGCGCAGGTCGACCGGTACGGGGACGCGCTTCGCCCTCGGCGCGGCCGACAGGTCCGTGAGCACCTGGTGCTTGAAGGCCAGCACACCCGCCCTGTCGATCTCGTAGACCACGCAGTCGGACGGAAGGTCCAGCCGGAAGGCACGCGTGTCCAGCCCCGCGCCCAGCAGGACCACTTGACGGGCACCGTCGAGGACCGACCCGAGGACGAAGTCGTCGAGGACCCGCGTCCGCAGCCCGAAGTAGCGGGCGAACCTGCCCCACAACGGGTTGTCGTCCCCCTCCGGGACCTGTCCGATGCGTACCGGCCAGTGCGCGCACGCCGGGGCCGCGCGTACGAAGTGTTCGGCGTGGACGTCCTGGGCCAGGCTGTCGTGGCGGTGGGTCTCGATCGCCCGGGCCGCGGCGACCAGGAGGGCGGTCAGCCCCACCCCTCCGTCCACGCCGTCCGCGTCGCCCTGCCGGGTCGACGTGGCGGTCGTGTCTCCTCCGGTGGCGGAAGGGGAGGGCTCCCTGGTGGTGAAGGTTTCGCTCATCGGTCTCTTCTTTCCGGCAGCAGGACGGGTTTGACCACGCGGCCGGCGTCGCAGTCGCGTTCGGCCTCGTTGATGTCGGCCAGCGGGTAGGTGCGGATCAGCTGGTCGAAGGGGAAGCGGCCGGCCTGCCACAGGCCGGTCAGCCGGGGTATCAGCAGTCCGGGTACGGCGTCGCCTTCGCAGATGTGGCGGATGCCTCGGCCTCGGTCGAGCGTGCCGGGTGCGAGCGGTAGCGGGGTGTGGAGGCGTGCCACGAGGCCGAGGGTGCCGGTGGGGCGCAGTGCGTGGAGCGCGTCGTTGATGAGCGGGGCCGAGGCCGTGGTGTCCAGGGCGTACTGGGCTCCGCCGTCGGTCAGTCGGCGGATCCGCTCGGGCAGTCCGTGCGATCCGGCGGACAGCGGGGTCGCGCCGAACCGTTCGGCCAGGTCCAGCCGCTCGGGATGCCGGTCGACGGCCACGGTCCGCACGCCGGCGGCGGTGGCCGCCATCACGGCGGCGAGGCCCACCGCTCCCGCGCCGAGGACCGCGAGGGTGTCGCCGGGTCCTGCGGCGAAGGTGTTCAGTACGGCTCCCGCACCGGTGAGGAAGCCGCAGCCGAGGGGCCCGAGCAGTTCGAGCGGCAGGGCGGGGTCGACCCGGACGGCGTTGCGGGCCGGGACGAGCGCGTACGCGGCGAAGGAGGACTGGCCGAACCAGCGGGGAGCCAGCGCCTTTCCGGCCGCGTCGGTGAGGCGCGGTGGTTCCTCCTCGCGCCCGCCGAAGAGGTTGAGGGAGGCGAAGGAGTCGCAGTAGGCGGGGGCGGTGGCTCGGCAGTTCCGGCAGTGTCCGCAGGAGTCGAAGCTCAGCACGACGTGGTCTCCGACGCCGAGCGCGATGCCGGGGCCGCCGCCCGTCGCCACCACGACCCCGGATCCCTCGTGGCCGAGGACCGCGGGCAGCGGGCTGCGGCCGGCCGATCGCCGTACCGCGAGGTCGGTACGGCACATCCCGGCTCCCGCGATCTCGACGAGGATCTCGCTGGGGCCGGGCTCCGTACACAGGGCCACTTCCTCCACCGTGAACGGGTCCTCGTACGAGCGCAGTACGGCCGCCCGAAACCTCCTCGTCACGTTTCCTCCTCCCGCGGTCGGTGTACGACGAACGGCCTGAGGTTGCCGTAGAGGCCCCACGGTCCGCCCGCGACACCGACGCCGCTGTCCTTGACGCCCGCGAAGGGCTGGGCGAGGGAGAGTTCGGCGTGGTGGTTGATCCACGCCGTGCCGCATTCGAGCCGGTCGGCCACGGCCCCGGCCCGGTCGAGATCGGTGCCCCATACGGATCCGCCCAGTCCGAAGCCGCTGGCGTTGGCCGCGTCGACAGCCTCGTCGAGGTCCCGGTACGGCAGGACCGGCAGCACCGGTCCGAACTGTTCCTCGGTCACCACCGGGCTGTCGGGCGGGACGTCGGTGAGGATCGTGGGAGCGAAGAAGTAGCCCGCTCCGTCGAGTCGGTGGCCGCCGGCCGCGGCCCGGGCGCCGGCCGCCAGGGCCTGCCGCGTGACCCGCTCGACCCGGGCCAGCTGGGGTGCGTTGTTGACCGGACCGATCCGGGTGTCCGGGTCGAGTCCGGATCCGACCGCGACGGCCTTCGCACGCTGGGCGAGGGCTTCGACGACCTCGGTGTGGAGCCGGGCGGGGGCGTAGACGCGTTTGACCGCCATGCAGACCTGCCCGCAGTTGCGGAACGCGGCCCAGAACAGCCGGTCCGCGATCCGGTCCACGTCGATGTCGTCCAGGAGGACGGCGGCGTCGTTGCCACCGAGTTCCAGGGTGACCCGGGCGAGCGAGGCCGACGCGGCCGCGGCGACGGCCCGACCGGTGGGCACCGAGCCGGTGAAGGTGACGTGACGGATGCCGGGGTGGGCGGCGAGACGGGCACCGAGGGGTTCGCGACCGGTGACGACGCTCAGGACGTCCTCGGGCAGGACGGAGGCGAGGACGGAGCCGAGCAGACGGGTGGCGAGCGGGGTGTGCGGGGACGGTTTGAGGACCACGGTGTTGCCGGCCGCGAGCGCGGGCGCGAACTTCGCCGCCGCGAGCTGCAGCGGGAAGTTCCACGGCACGATCGCGGCGACGGGACCGACGGGCCGCCAGCGGACCTCGCTGTGCACGGGTCTTCCGTCGTCGATCCGGCGGGTCCGGGGGGCCAGGTCGGCGAAGTAGCGCAGCCGGGCCGCCGTACGGACGATCTCGGCGCACGACTCGGCCAGGGGCTTGCCCTGTTCCCGGGTGAGGAGTCGGGCGAGGTCGTCGCCGGCTGCTTCCACCGCGTCGGCAGCGGCGCGCAGGGCGGTGGTGCGGACCGCGGGGTCGGTGCGCCAGACGTGCCAGGCCCGCCGGGCCCGGGCGACCACGTCGTCCAACTCGTCCGGCCGCTGGTCGGGGGCCTCGTCGAAGGCCTTCCCGGTGGCCGGGTCGAGGACGGCGAGGCGTGCGGCACGACGCCCAGGTCCGCGGCCGGCTTCTGGTGTCGGCATCCCGGTGGTCAGTTCACGGCCGGGGTGCCGACAGCGTGCGCTCGGGCCTGCCGGTCCATCTCCGCCCGGAAGGCGGCGACCAGGTGCGGCTGGATCCTCCCGGCATTGCGGTCCCCGCCCGCGCAGACCGCTCCCCGCACGCCCACGATGTCCGTGCCGATGCGGGTCAGCGGACCGAGATCTCCCTGCTTGACGCTGCCCGCGAGGGCGGCGAGGAGACCGGAGGCGTGGGCGCGCCGGACGAACTCGGCGCAGGCGTCGGGCGGGACGTGGTCGAAGAGCCGTGTGCCGTCCTTGATCGCGGTGTCGAGCATGGCCGCGTCGGCACCGGCGCGGGCGGCGATGTCGGGCAGGGCGAGCGGGTTGACGCAGCCGATGCGGTGGGCGTCGGCGTAGCCGGAGGCGACCACGAGCGCTTCGGGGCGGTGGTCCTTCACCGCGCGGACGACCGCCCTCATGACCTCGATGCCCTGCTCGGGAGTCGTACATCCGTACAGGCCGACCTTGATGTACGTGGCGCCGGAGACGACCGCGCCGAGCGCGGCTTGCGCCACCGTGCCGGGCTTGTACGGCACGTCCCCCACGGTGGCGGACACCGGTTTGTCCGCCGGCACCGCGTCGCGGATCTCCCTGATGACCCAGGGGAAGTTGGCGCCCAGCGAGCCCTCGTCGGGCTTCTTGACATCGACGATGTCGAGGTGTTCCGCGGCCTTCGCACAGTCGAGGGCTTCCTCGACACCGTCCGGGGAGATGAGAAGCAACACCGTGAGCTCCTTCCGCCCGCATGTCCACCTGGCCGAGGACAGGGGTGCGGATCAGCTGGTTCATGTGCGGTGCGCTCATCCTTTCCGTCGCCCCAGGGGCACCGGTAGGGCGCGCGGGGCTCCCCGGAGGCTCGTGACGGCACGCGCATCACGGGATGTGCACCGGGCGCGCACCGGCGTCCGCCGCATCCTGCCAAGCGCCCCCGATGCGCACTTGCGTACTCCGGCCCCTCCGTCCGCCTCCTGTCCGGTCACCGGGCACGTGGCGTCTTCCACCAGGCCCGGCATCCGTGGCCGGAGCCGGATGGCATGCACGAGGAGGGCAGCGGCCGCTCGGCAAATTACACCGTCACAATCCTTTTTCCCGCCGCCCGACACAGGCGGCATGGCGCATGATCAACAGCCGGGGGTCCATGTCACCCTGCTCGAGCACGAAGTGGCTTGGAGCCGGAGGTACACCGCCCATGGCGGCGAACAACAACCCCACCGTCACAGGACGACGACTGGGAACGGAGCTGCGTCGACTCCGTAAGGACAGCGGCCTGACCGGCACACAGGTGGCGGCGCGACTGCTGATCTCCCAGGCCAAGGTCAGCCACATGGAGACGGGCCGTCGTCCTGTCAGCCCCCGCGACGTGCGCGACCTCTGCAGGCTCTACGGCGTCGCCGACCGGCATGTCGTCGACAGGCTGACAGCGCTCGCCAAGGAATCGAGCCGGCAGGGCTGGTGGCGTGCCTACGGCGACATCCCCCACAGCGTCTACCTCGACCTGGAGGCGGCCGCCTCGTCCATTCGCCTGTACGCGCCCCTGGTGATCCCCGGCCTGCTGCAGACCCCCGCCTATGCCGCCTCGGTCATCGAGGAAACGATCCCTCTCCTCACGGTCGACCAGGCCGCCGCGCAGCTGAGGGTGCGGCTTCGCCGTCAGTACCGGATCTACGACCCTGCCCGCCGGTTGCACCTGCGGGTCGTCCTGGACGAATCAGTCCTGCGACGTGTCATCGGCAGCCGGGAGATCATGCGCGAGCAACTGGAGCACCTGCACGCGCTCAGCACCGAGCCGCACGTCGTCGTGCGGGTCCTCCCTCACAGCGCGGGCGCTCACCCAGGCCTGTCGGGACAGTTCTCCGTCCTGGAGTTCCCCGACAGCCGCGAGGCGGTGGTGTACCTGAAGAGGTTCACCAGCGGCCTCTGCCTGGACAAGCCGTCCGACGTGCGGCAGTACGGCGTGACGCACGCCCACCTGCGCGCCCGGGCCCTCACCCCGGAGCACAGCCGGGACGTCATCGCCGACGCCATCAAGGTCTTCGCGTCATGAACACCTGAGGCGGCGCCCCAGTCGGCCCGCATCCGTCGGAAGCGGTGCGCCACGCCCACTCTGCGGGATTCCTGATTTGACCCGGTCGGCCGTACATCCGTGTCCACATCGAGTTCGGCCCCATGGACAGTTGTACGGAACCAGCTCGCGCGAGTCGAACGATCCCCACTCATCCGGTGATGTTCGGACTCAACGAGGGTAAAAGGCTGCATATTTTCATCACGCCGCGCGATGTTGAATGTGTTTATATCAATCCCCCCCTCCCCGCCAATACCCGGCATTGGTGCGTGGATTTTCCTGCGTAATATGCGGCGACAGCTAGAAGGCATCCCGGGCGATCGGTAGGGCCCGGTACGCCATGGCCCCCCCACAGAAATTGGCCTCTTGATGAAGCTGCACATCCCTCGAAGGACTCAGCGCCGCCTTCTGTCCGGCGGATTCGCCTCGACTCTCGCCGCAACGGTTGCCGGCGTCATGGTCGCCGTGACGTCGACACAGGCACTGGCCATCGCAACGCCCGTGCCTCTGGGCACGACAGCCAGCTATTCCGTTCTGGCGGGTCAGGGAGTCACCAACACCGGCAACTCGGTGCTCGACCACGACCTCGGGACGCACCCGAACGGGTCCATCACCGGATTCCCGCCCGGCCTCGTGAGCGGCGCGGTACACCCCGCGGACGACCAGGCCCGCCAGGCCAAGATCGATCTGATCGTGGCGTACAACCAAGCGGCCGGCCAATTGACGGGCCAGGCACCGGACTTCCCGCTCGCCGCAGGAATCGGCGGGGGGCAGGAACTGCTTCCTGGCGTCCACAGGGCCACGTCCGGTGTCGGGCTCACCGGCGATCTGATCCTGAACGCGGGCGGAAACCCCAACGCGGTCTGGGTGTTCCAGATCCCTGAAGCCCTGACGACGGCCACCAACAGCCGCATCCTGCTCACGAACGGCGCCTCGCCGTGCAACGTGTACTGGCAGATCGGAAGCTCGGCGACGCTCGGCACCACCTCCACCTTCGTCGGCACCATCATGGCTCTGACCTCGATCTTCGTGAACCAGGGAGCAAGCGTCGAGGGCCGGGCCCTGGCCCGTAACGGCGAGGTGACGCTCAACAACAACCGGATCTTCCTCGGCGGGTGCGCCACCGGTGGAACGACGACCGGCACGACGACCGGGACGACCACCGGAACGACCACCGGGGCGACCGCGGGAACGACGACGGGCACCACGACCGGGGCGACGACGGGCACGACACTGGGTCTGATCGGCGGCAGTCTGATCGGCGGGCCGAGCGTCGGCCTCGTGAGCGGCGGCACCTCGGGGAACATCTCCGGCAACACCTCCGGGAACACCTCGGGCAACACCGCCGGGAACACCACGGGCGGGAACACCTCGGGCATCACCGCCGGGAACACGACCGGCGGGGCCGTCACCGGCGGGCACGGCGGCAAGCCGGACCACGGCGGACCGCACCACGGCGGACCGGAGCAGGGCGGGCCTGAGCACGGCGGACCGGACCACGGCGGACCGGGTCACGGGGACCACGAGGGACCGGGCAAGCCGGGCCACGGCCACGACGGCCACGACGGCCACGACGGCCACGACGAGCAGCCGTACGGACACTTCGGCTACGGCAACAAGCCCGCGGGCCACGAGGGCTAGGCAGCGGCCAGCACGAAGCCTGTTCATCAGATGACGGCGCGCGGCGGAATCCTCACCGAATCCGCCGTGCGCCGTGCGCCGTGCGCCGTCGGTGAGATTCGCGGCGGCCTCAGGCGCGATCAACACAAATGAGAAAGCCAGGGTGGGCAGTGTCGAGCGGAATTGAATCAGCGACCGTGAGGGAACATCAGCAGTCCGATTCCGATCCGGTCTCCCCGCCACGTCATGACCGAGGCGGCGCGCCGGACAGTTCGCCCACGGGTGTCCGCGCCCTGAGGGCGGGGCTGTACACCGCCGTAACCCTGTGCCTGATGACAACCCTGGTCCATGTCGTCATGGTGTTCCTGCACGTGGCTCCCCCGAACCCCGTGTCGAAGCGGTACAGCACGCAGGTCAATGGTTGGGTCTATCCCCTCTTCGAACAGAATTGGCGGCTCTTCGCCCCGGACCCCGATTCCTTCAACCGGCAAGTCCTGGCGAGAACCGCGCACACCGACTCCAACGGATCGGTACAGGTGAGCCCCTGGTTCGACCTCACCGCCGTGGACAATTCCGCCGTCGAGCACCATGCGTTTCCGAGCCACACGGCACAGAACCTCGTGCGTCGCGCATGGAGCTCCTACGTCGAAACACATGGAGGAAGCGACACGGCACGCTCGGACCGGGCCGTGATGCTGCAGAAGTACCTGAGCAACATCGCCGCGGACCGCGTCGCCGCCCACAACGACGGCGGCACCTTCGATTTCATTCAGCTCCGGGTGATCACGCTGCCCATCGCCCCGCCCGGCACAGCCGGGAACCGCCCGCCGGTGCCCAGCGAGAACCGGCTCCTGCCCTGGTGGAAGGTGACCCCTCGTGGGAACTGAGCAGACTCCCCCATTCCCCCCGACAGCCACCGCACCACACCGCCCCGTGGACCGGGAGACCTCCCTGGTCGTCACCGTCCACCGACGGCTTCTCGGCCGGGTCGGCGCTCTGTGGACACTTCTCACCGTCCGGCCGCTGTCTCTGTACGCCGCCTCGGTGCTGCGCATCGGCTACGGACTGCTCTACCTGGTCTTTCTGCTCCGCGAGTTCCCGCACCGCGCGGAGATCTGGGGCCCCGACTCGCCCTGGACACGCTCACTGGCAGCACAGCTCTTCGATCAGACGGGCTGGAACAGCATCCTGATGCTGTCCGACAGCCGTGCCTACTTCGAGCTCTGCTACCTACTGGCTCTCGTCACGGCCGCGCTGTTCACGCTGGGTTGGCGGACCCGCGTCATGTCCGTCCTCTTCGCCGTCGTGGTGATCTCGTTCCACGCAAGAGCGATCTTCATGACGGACGGGGGCGACAACCTGGTCCTGCTGATGGCGCTGTATCTCGTTCTCACCGCATGCGGTCGGCGCTGGTCCCTGGACGCACGCCGAGACCGGCTCAGGACGGCTCGCGCGGCCCCCGCGCCGCAACCGGTGAAGAGTCTGTACGCGCAGCAACTCCACGAGGCGCGCATCACCTTGACCACGGTGGTGCACAACTGCGGCATCCTGGTCATCGCCACACAGGTGTGCTTCCTCTACGGATCGGCCGGCCTGTACAAGGTCCAGGGTTCCACCTGGGGCGGCGGCACCGCTCTCCACTACGCGCTGAACCTCGAACTGTTCCAGCCCTGGCCCGCGCTCTCCCACCTCGTGGACGGGTTCCCGATGGTGATCACGATCGTCGGCTACGTGACGGTCCTCGTGCAGGTCGCCTTCCCGTTCGTGCTCTTCGGCAGGCTCAAGTATCCCGTTCTGACCGTACTGCTCGGCATGCACCTGGGCATCGCCGTACTCATGGGGCTGCCCCTCTTCTCCGGCGCGATGATCATCGCGGACGCCGTGTTCCTCCCCGACCGCTTCTACGCCTTCCTGCCCCTTCTGTGGCGGCATGCGGCACAGCAGCTCGGACTGCGGCCCGACACGCGTCAGGCGGCAGGATCGGGATCCGTACCCGCACAGGGAAAACCAGGGGTACCCGCCGCGGAGCCTCGGGCCGTTCGGGGCGGGTAGACCCTGATGTCGTCTGCCGTGTCGCGAGCAGGATGGGCGGTGTGAGTTCGTAGCGACGGCCGTGGGTCAGTGACCGTGCGGCCCTGCCCCGGGCCGCTGTCCGGGACGATAGTGCCGGTTCGACGCCGGCGAGCGCACACCCCGTCAGCACCCTGTCCACCCCTTCCAGGAGAGCCGGCCGGTGCTCGTAGTCGTCGCCGTCGCGCGCCTAGGATCAACGGGACGAGGGACGGCGGACGAGACACAGGAGAAGCGGCGGACATGGCGGACGAGCGCGTGTACCTGGTGACCGGGGGTGGAACGGGGATCGGGGCGGCGACCGCACAGTCGCTGGCCCGGGCCGGCCACAAGGTGGCGGTGTCCGGGCGCCGCCCCGAGCCGCTGCGGCTGGTCGCCGAGGAGACCGGTGCCCTGCCCGTACCGTCGGACATCGGTGACCCCGCCGCGGTGGCCTCTCTCGTCGAGACGGTGGTCGGCACGTACGGGCGGCTGGACGGTCTGGTGCTCAACGCCGGCATCGGGCGGGGCGGCGGGGTGGGCGAGGTGACCCTCGAGGACTGGGACGAGGTCATGCGGACCAACCTCACCGGTCCGTTCCTGCTGCTGCGCGCCGCGCTCCCGCATCTGCTCGACGCGCGCGGCGCGGTGGTCGCCGTGGCCTCGGTGTCCGCCCTGCGCAACGGCGTCGGGAACACCGCCTACGCCACCTCCAAAGCAGCGCTGCTCCAGCTGTGCCGCTCACTCGCGGTCGACTACGGGGGCGCGGGACTGCGTGCCAACACGGTGTGCCCCAGCTGGGTGCGCACCGACATGGCCGACCGCCGGATGAGCCGGTTCGCCGACGAGGCGGGCCTGGACGGGAACGGTCTGGAAGCGGCGTACGAGGAGGTCACCCGGGTCCTGCCCGCCGGGCGGCCCGGGGAGCCGGAGGAAGTCGCGGAGGCCATCGCCTGGCTGCTGTCGCCCGCCGCCTCGTTCGTGAACGGTGCGACGCTCACCGTCGACGGCGGCGCGACCGCACTCGACCCCGGCACCCTCGGCTTCGAGTTCCGTATGGAGCCGAGAGCCCCGCGGGCCTGACCGACAGCCACGAACCGAACGACCGCCCGCGCCGACGTGGACCTGGAGAGGGTACGCGTTGACGCGCACTTCACGGCGGCTCGGCGGTCGACCCAGGCCCGGCGATCCGGCGATCCGGCGGCAGCGAGGAGCACAGCGACCTGTGCTCCGTACGTCACTCACATTGGCGACGCCGCATTCCTAACCGGCGCTGCGCTTGCCGGGCGGTTCTTGTGGGTCCACACCCGTCGTGGCGGACGCACCCTTCGTTCCGCTGGGCCGCTGGGAGCGGCCACGGGCGCCCAGATCGCGCATCCCCTTCTCCCCGGAGCCCTCACTCTGCTCCTCACCTCGTTCGCCATGGCTCTTGACCGGCTTGCCATGGGGGTTTCCGCCTTCTTCCTTGGACACCGTGCGTCCGGGGCCCTTGGACGGGGCGTACGTGTCCGGGTGGAAGGATCGATGAGCGCTCGGGTTGTCCTGCTGGCGGGTTTCGTCCACATCGGGGGACCAACCGTGCTGCTTGGTGCCCTCGTGGGGACTCTGTCCCTTGCCGTGCTTCGGCTGAGACGGCTTCGGCTGCTTCGTCATGGCTTGGCCTGCTGTCTGACTGGGGAAGGGTCGCGCCCGTGTACCCGCGCGTCTGCCGATGTCCTTCTCATCGTCCCACCGTCCGCTGATCCGGTCGCGCCGACCGGACGAAGAGCCGGGTCGGACGGCGGCCGTGAGACCGGCCCGGTTCAATGCCCGCTGATGGTGCTGAGGGGTTCGACATTCGACGTCCGGACATTCGCAGGTGTGTGCGGAGGAGACCGGGGCACACGGTGTTCCGGAGGTAATAAACATGGTTCCCCTGATTCTCGTCCTTCTGCTGATCCTGCTTCTCTTCGGTGCCGGATTCGCACTGAAGATTCTCTGGTGGATCGCGATCGCCCTGCTCGTCGTCTGGCTGATCGGGTTCGTCGCCCGTCCCAAGTCCGGTAGTGGCCGGTGGTATCGGTGGTAGGGATCCGTTCGACGGATCCGCGCCGGGACCCCATCCGGATGAGGCGAATGGGATCCTGAAAGCCGGGTAGGCGGAATTTCGGCGAGACGTGAAGTGCGCCGCGCACGACGTACGGAAAAGTAAAGACGGCGGGAATCTCCTCGCCGTCCTCCCTTTACCGGAGGAGTTGTTTTCGCGTGACTGAGCATGTGTGGAGTTTCAAGTCGACCTCGGGTCACCTGGCCGGTGCCGATCTCACCGGTTACAAGGTGGAGGCGACCGACGGGAGCGTAGGCAAGGTCGACAAGCACTCCGACGAGGTCGGTGACGCCTACCTGGTCGTGGACACCGGCGTGTGGATCTTCGGCAAGGAGGTCCTCCTCCCGGCGAGCACGGTGACCCGGGTCGATCCGGAGGACAAGAAGATCTACGTCGACCTGACCAAGGAACAGATCAAGGACGCCCCCGAGTTCCACCGCGAGAAGCACCTCGGCGACTCGGGGTACCGCGAGGAGCTGGGCACGTACTACGGCTTCCCGCCGTTCGGCGGCCGCCCGCTCTGATCAGCGGACATGGCGTCAGGGGTGTGGCCCGGACTCGACGAGTCCGGGCCACACCCCTGTCATGAGGCGGATCGGACCCGGCCGCCGGCCCGCACCCGCCCGGCGGTCGCGCGGCGCCCGTCGGCCCCGGTCCCTCAGACGCGTTGGGCCCGGTGGAAGAGGGCGTGCAGTCCATGCCGGCGCAGCGCCGCGCGGGCGGCGTTCGCGCCCGGCGCGCCGTGGACACCGCCGCCCGGGTGGGCGGCCGCGGAGGCCAGGTAGAGGCCCTTGACGGGGGTCTCGGGACGGCCCGTGCCGGGTGTCGGGCGGAAGATCGCCTGCTGGTGCAGGGCGGTGGTTCCGTTGTTGATGGCGCCGTTGTGCAGATTCTCGTCCAGGGCCTGGAGCGTGGCCGGGGCCAGGATGCGGCGGGCACGGACCAGCGTCCGGAAGCCGGGTGCGTAGCGTTCCACCTGGGCTTCGATGCGATCGGCCATGGCCTCCTGCTCGCCGGCGTCCCACCGGCCGGTGATGCCGTCGGGGCCCGCGTCGGCGGTGACGCGCTGGGGGACGTGGGTGTAGGCCCATGCCGATTCCGTACCGGCGGGTGAGCGACGCGGGTCGGCGGTCGTCATCTGCCCGAACAGGGCGAACGGCTCGTCGGGGACGTGCCCCACGGCGAGCTGCGCGGCGAACCGGGTCAGGCCGTCCACGCCGTCGGCCAGGTGGACCGTGCCCGCGCCGACCGCTCCCCGTGCCGACCACGGCACCGGACCGCTCAGCGCCCAGTCGACCTTGAAGGTCGCGAAGTCCCACTGGAAGCGCTCCAGATCCCGTACGAGGTGGGGCGGGAGGTGTTCCTCGCCCACGAGGTCGCGGTACAGGGACGGAGCCGAAGTGTCGGCCAGTACGGCACGGTGCGCGTCGACCGTCTCACCGCCCGCAGTCCTGACCCCGACGGCCGTGCCCCCACGCACCACGACCGACGCGACGCGCTCACCGCAGCGCAGGACGCCACCGCGGCGACGGAGGCGGCTCACCAGCGCGGCGGTCAGCGCGCTGGAACCCCCGGCGGGGACGGGGAAGCCGTGGCTCTGGCCCAGCATCGACATCAGCCAGCCGAATCCGCCGCTTCCCGCCGCCTCCGGAGCAAGGTCGGCGTGCAGGGCGTTCCCGGTCAGCAGGAGCCGCCCGCCTTCCCCCGCGAACTCCTCCTCGCCCAAGCGCCGCACGGGCAGGGTCAGGCTCCGCGCCAGTCGGAGCCCGCCCGCGGCGCGGAGTTTCGCGGCCAGGCCGAGCCCGGCGCGGACCGGCGGGAAGGGCGTGAACAGGGCCTGCACGAGGTCCGGCCCGATCCGGCGCCATGTCCGGTACATGCGCTCCCAGGCGTCGCCGTCGGCGGCCGCGAACTCCGCCAGCCCGGCGGAGGTGTCCTGCACCCGGCGTTCGAGGACCGCGCACCGGCCGTCCAGGAGGGGGTGCGCCAGTACGCGCGGGGCGTGGCTCCAGCGCAGGCCCTCGGCGGCCAGGTCGAGGCGGGCGATGACCGGGGAGGCAGCCGCGAGCGGGTAGAAGGCGCTGAAGACGTCGGAGATGTAGTCCGGGTGCACCCCGCGGTCGCTGCGCACGGCCCCTCCGGGCTCCTCCTGCGCCTCCAGGACTTCCACCGTCCACCCCGCGTCGACCAGCAGGTTCGCCGCCACCAGGCCGTTCGGCCCCGCGCCGATCACCACCGCGTCAGGCATGCCGGCTCCCCGTGCGGTCCTGCTCCACGACCCTGGCGAGGCGGGCCAGCATTCCACGGTGCCGCAGCTGGAGGGCTGCTTCGCTGACGGAGTTGTGCAGGGTCCCGCCCAGGCCTCGCAGCGGGTGCTCGTCGCAGACGACCAGGGTCTCCTCTCCCCACGGCCTGAGCTGGAGGAAGATCCTCGCCGTGCCGAGGGCCTTGAACGCCGCCTCCAGCTCCAGCTCCCGGCCGGGGACGGTGTGGCGGACCGTGGTGGTTCCGTCGGTCGACCAGGGGCCGAGGCGGACGGTGTAGCGCAGCCGGGAGCCGACCTCCGGCCAGGAAAGGTCGAGGGGCGTGGACTCGGACGGGCCCACCACCCATGCGCCGTAGCGGGTCGGGTCGGCGAGAACGGCCCACACGGCATGCGGGGGACGGTGGATCAGCTGATGACGGACGGCCATGGCGATGCTCCTCCTACCGGGGCGCTGGGGACGTGGCGAACCCGCTCGGCGGGGCCCTGGTGGGGCGAACCGGTCGGTCCCACGGTTCCTGGGGCACAGCGACCTCCCTCGACGGGTGGTGTCACGGTCATGGTGCGCGTGCCCCGATCGCGCCGCATCTCACGCGTCTCGAGCGCGCGCTTCCCTCCGGGGCCCGCGTACGTTCGCATCCGGCGCTCCTCGGGCCCACAGTCGCTCGTGACACCGAGGCCCGGAGTCCCCACGGGGACTGGGCGCGGCTCTGTCCCGCGCATCGGACGACCGAGGCCCGCGGCTCGCCCGGCCGGGCCTGGAGGGACCGCTTCCGGCCCGGCCACGGTCGGGCCGGTCATCGCACAAGGTGTCGTGCGCCTTCGAGCGAGCGCCGCGTCCGCGTGTTCGGGATGACGTGCGCCACAGCGAGCGTGGAAGGCGGGTCGGACGCTTCCGTACGCAGTGACCTCTCTGGTAGACGTGACGGCATACGTGTTCGATTCATCCCGAAGGCTCCCGCCATGAACCACGGCCCCGGCCCCCGCTCCGCCCTGATCGACTTCAGTATCGACCTCACCGTCGACGAGGCACGTCGGCGTGCCGAAGTCGTGGCAGCCCTGGGGCCCGACTGGGATCCCGTGGCCGTTCTTCGTGGGGAGGAGGCGGCGCACGCCCTGCTGTACTCGGGCCTTGACGAGGAGCAGCAGCGGGTGCACGCGATGCTGGTCGCGGCCGGCGTGCTGCCCGGAGAGGTGCCGGGCCGTGCGTCTTCCGCTTGATCCCCACGCCGACCCGGCTCGGCGGGCCTGGGTCGCGTGCCCCGGTTGTGACGACGCCCGCGACTGCGGGACCTGCCGTGAGCGCCGGAACTGCCGGAGCCACTGGCGCTATCTGATCGGGAACAACGGGCCCCGGGTCCACCTGCAGTGTCCGCACTGCACTCACATGTGGACCCTCGACACCTCCCGTGAGCGTCACGGCCGCCGGGCCTGAGCTCAGCAGATCCGCGGCAGCTGCTCTCCGAGCGGCATGTCCACGACGCGGGTGCCGCCGAGTCCGGTACGAGCCACCACCATGCCCGGATGGGTCTCGACCGCCTCGCCGATCACCGCCGCCTCGGCACCCGAGGGGTGGGCGCGCATCGCGGCCAGTACCGCGTCCGCGTGCTCTCGCGGGACGAAGGCCACGAGCTTGCCCTCGTTCGCCACGTACATGGGGTCGAGTCCGAGCACCGCGCAGGCGTTCCCGACCGCGTCGGGGACCGGAACGGCACGCTCCTGGATGACGACGCCCGTGCCCGACGCCGCCGCGATCTCGTTCAGCGAGGCGGCCAGGCCCCCTCGTGTGGGGTCGCGCAGCACGTGCAGGTCCCGTGTGACGGCGAGCATCGCCTCCACGAGGCCGCCGAGCGGTGCGCAGTCGCTGGTGATCTCGACGCCGAATTCGAGGCCTTCCCGCACGCTCATGATCGCCACGCCGTGCATGCCGATCGGACCGCTCACGATCACCACGTCCCCGGGCACCACCCGTTGCGGCCGCAGGTCGACTCCCTCGGGGATGAGACCCACCCCCGAGGTGTTGATGTAGACGCCGTCGCCGTGGCCGGCCTCCACGACCTTGGTGTCGCCGGTGACGACCTGGACGCCTGCCACGCGTGCCGCCGCGCCGAGGGCCTGGGCGACGCGGGCGACCACCTGGGTCTCGACGCCTTCCTCCAGGATGAACCCGCAGGAGAGGTAGCTCGCCCGGGCGCCGCTCATGGCGAGGTCGTTCACGGTGCCGTTGACGGCCAGGTCGCCGATGCTGCCGCCGGGGAAGAACAGGGGGCGCACCACGAAGGAGTCGGTGGAGAACGCCAGGCGGGCGCCGCCGATGCGGATCTCGGCCGCGTCGGCGGTGTGGGCGAGGGCCGGTCCGCCGTAGGCCGGCGCGAAGACGTGCTCGATCAGCTCGGCGGACAGCGCGCCGCCGCCGCCGTGGCCCATGACGATGCGTGTCTGGTCGCGCAGTGGCGCCGGGCAGGTCCAGGAGAGCATGTCGGGTGCGGGCTGCGCGGCGTCGACGGCGTCGACCGCCGGGGTGGTGCTGACGGTGTCAGGCAAGGGTGCTGCCCTCCAGAGGAGCGGTGACCGGGGACGGGGTTCCGGAGGACACGCGGGCCGCCGCGGGAGGCCGCTGTCCCGGGGTTCCGCCGTCGAGCCGCCGGTAGAGGTAGTAGGCGGCGCAGGCGCCCTCGCTGGACACCATCGTGGCGCCGAGCGGGGAGCGGGGTGTGCAGGTGGTGCCGAACGCCTCGCACTCGTTCGGTTTCAGCAGGCCCTGGAGGACTTCGCCGCTGCGGCACTCGGCGGGCTCGCGGGTGTCGATGCCCTCGACGGAGAAGCGGTACTCGGCATCGTGGTCACGGTAGCGTTCGGACAGGCGCCAGCCGCTGTCCCGGATGACGCCGATGCCGCGCCAGGCCCGGTCGGTGATCTCGAAGACATCGCTCAACATCGCCTGCGCCGCTGGATTGCCCTCGGCCGTCACGGCGCGCTGATAGGCGTTCTCGACCGTGTGCTCACCTCGCTCCAGCTGGAGCACGGTCCTGCGTACGCCTTCCAGGATGTCCAGCGGCTCGAATCCGGTGACCACGATCGGCACCTGGTGGCGTTGTGCGAGCTCGGGGTACTCGGCCGTGCCCATCACGCTGCAGACGTGGCCGGCCGCGAGGAAACCCTGGACGCGGCAGTCCGGGGACCTCATGATCGCGTCGATCGCCGGGGGGACGCGGACATGGGACACGAGCAGACTGAAGTTGCGGATGTTCCGCTTGCGCGCCTGATGGACCGTCATCGCGTTGGGCGGGGCCGTGGTCTCGAAGCCGATGCCGAAGAAGACCACCTCCCGGTCCGGGTTCTGCTCGGCGATCCGCAGTGCGTCCAGCGGGGAGTAGACCACCCTGACGTCGCCGCCCTGCCCGCGGACCTGGAACAGGTCCCGCCCCGTGCCGGGGACGCGGAGCATGTCGCCGAACGAGCAGAAGATCACCCCTGGCCGAGAAGCGATCTCCAGTGCTTTGTCGATCATCTCGAGCGGAGTGACGCAGACCGGACAGCCCGGGCCGTGGATCAGCTCGATCTCGGAGGGCAGAAGCTGGTCGATGCCGTGCCTGATGATGCTGTGGGTCTGGCCGCCGCACACCTCCATCAGGGCCCAGGGGCGGGTCACCGTCGCCCGGATCTCGTCGAGCAGCCGACGTGCCAGGTCAGGGTTCTGGAACTCGTCGATGTACTTCACGGCCGCACCTCTCCGTGGACGTCGTCCTGCGTCTGCCACTCGCTCACCGCGGCCTCGGCGGCCTCCCACGGGTCTCCGAACTCCTCCTGGAGCAGGCCGAGGGTCTCGAACAGCTCCAGCGTCCGCTTGGCCGACTCCTCGTCGAGCTTCTGGAGTGCGAAGCCGACGTGCACGATGGCGTACTCGCCGGGTTTCAGGTCCGGCAGGTACTCCAGGCACACCTCCTTGACCACTCCGCCGAAGTCGACCGTGGCCATACGTGTGCCGTCCCGGTCCTCGACGTCCAGCACTCTTCCGGGTACCGCAAGGCACATGGGTGTCTCCTCAATGCCGCGCTCGTCGCGGCGTGGCGGGGGCCGACCGGTCCGTCGTCCGGGCGGCCACGACGAGTTGGCCCAGGGCCAGACCGCCGTCGTTCGGCGGGATCAGTCGGTGGCGCAGCACGCTGAAGCCGTCTTCCCGCAGCCCCTCGGCGCAGGCCGAGGAGAGCACCGTGTTGGCGAACACTCCCCCGGTCAGGGCCACGGTCTCCACGCCGGTCCGGCCGCGGGCGGCGGCGCAGACCGTGCGCACCAGTCGGGCGACGGCATGGTGGAACCGCGCCGCGACGACGGCTGCCGGGGCCCCGTCCAGCACGTCGGCTACCACTGCCGTCAGCAGGGGTGCGGGGTCTGCGCTGAGCGGGGCGCCGGACCGCGGCGGACCGAGCCGGAAGACATAGCGCTCGTCCTCCGCCACGCCGGGTGCGCGCAGGGCCGCGGCCTCCAGCTCGATCGCGGCCTGCGCCTCGTATCCCGCGTGATGGCAGATCCCCACGAGGGAGGAGACGGCGTCGAAGAGGCGCCCCATGCTCGACGTGGGAACGCAGTTCAGCTCACGCTCCAACTGCCTTTCCAGAACGGGCAGTTCTTCGGGCGCACAGGCGCGCGCGCAGGGCAGAGCGCGGTCGACGGGAAGGCCCGCCGCCCGCAGATGGGACAGCGCCATGCGGTAGGGCCGTCGTACGGCCGCGTCGCCGCCCGGCAGGGGTACGTAGGCGAGGTGCGCGAACCGCTCGAACCCGGCGTAGTCCGCGAGCAGGAACTCACCGCCCCACACGGCGCCGTCGAGCCCGTGGCCGGTGCCGTCGAAGGCGACGCCGATCACGGGAGCCGCTCCGTCGAGGCCGTTCTCGGCCATCGCCGCCGCGACGTGCGCGTGGTGGTGCTGTACGAGGACGACGGGCCGTCCCGAGGCGTGTTCGCGGGCCCAGCGGGTGGACCGGTAGGCGGGGTGGCGGTCGGTGGCGATCAGTCCGGGGCGCACCCCCGTGACGGACTCCAGCTGCCGTTCGGCGGAGGCGAGGGCGAGCTGGGTGGCGAGGTCGTCCATGTCGCCGATGTGGGCGGAGAGCCAGGCCTGGCGTCCGTCGCCGAGGCAGAAGGTGTTCTTCAGGTCCCCTCCGACGGCGAGGGCGGGGGCGACCTCCACGGGCAGCGCGACCGGCAGCGGCGCGTAGCCCCGGGAGCGGCGCAGCGTCAGCTGCTCGCCGTCGCAGACGCGGACGACGGAGTCGTCGCAGGGGACGTGGATCGGCCGGTCGTGCAGGAGCCAGGCGTCCGCCAGACCGGCGAGTCTGGTCAGCGCCTCCTCGTCGTCCGTGACGATGGGCTCGCCCGCGAGATTGCCGCTGGTCATCACGAGGAGCCGGGGCCCTTTCCCGTCCGCCCTGCCGAGGCCGAGGAGGAGATGGTGCACCGGGGTGTACGGGAGCATGAAGCCGAGGTCCGGGCTGCCCGGCGCCACCGCCCGCGCCGGCGCGGCCCCCGGGAGCGGGCGGGCGTCGTCGCGGCGGCGCAGCAGGACGACAGGCCGGGCGCCGCCGGTGAGGAGTTCTCGTTCGAGCGCGCCGAGGTGCACGAGGGGCTCGATGTCGGCGAGGTCCGCGGCCATCATCGCGAAGGGTTTGTCACCGCGCGCCTTGCGGCGGCGCAGTTCGGCCACCGCGTCGGGGTTCGTCGCGTCGCAGGCCAGGTGGTAGCCGCCGAGGCCTTTGACGGCGAGGATCGCGCCGGAGGCGAGCATCGCGCGTGCGGCGGTGACCGGGTCGGCGCCGGGATCGCGGCCGGGGCCGGGGCCGACCCCGGCGGA
Organism: Streptomyces sp. NPDC088553; assembly: GCF_044752965.1. Taxonomy (NCBI): domain Bacteria; kingdom Bacillati; phylum Actinomycetota; class Actinomycetes; order Kitasatosporales; family Streptomycetaceae; genus Streptomyces; species Streptomyces sp. NPDC088553. The sequence continues at coordinate 474,343 of NZ_JBIVMG010000002.1, forward strand.
GCGGGGGGCCGGATCGGAGCCGAGGGGCGTGGGGCGGCCGGGTGCCGTGACCAGCCGCAGCCGGGGGCCGCAGTGGGGGCAGGCGACGGGCTGCGCGTGGAAGCGCCGGTCCGCGGGGTCCCGGTACTCCCGGGCACAGTCCGGACACATGGGGAAGCCGGCCATGGTGGTGTGGACCCGGTCGTAGGGCAACCCCGTGACGATGGTGAACCGCGGGCCGCAGTTGGTGCAGGTGATGAAGGGGTGCAGATACCGCCGGTCGGCCGGGTCCGCGAGTTCCGCGAGGCAGTCGTCGCAGGTGGCGGTGTCCGGCGGGACGAGGGTGCGGACGGCGTCACCCTGCCTGGAGGGCACGATCGTGAATCCGTGGCCGCCGCTCGCGGTCACCTCGGCCGCCTCGACCGACTCCACCCGGGCCAGGGGCGGGGCGTCGGGCGCGAGGCGGGCGCAGAAGGACGCGACGTCCGCGGGGTCTCCCTCGACCTCCGCGACGACTCCGTCCGCCGTGTTGGTGACGTGGCCGGACAGGCGCAGTCCGGTGGCGAGGGCGTAGACGAAGGGCCGGAAGCCCACGCCCTGCACGACGCCGCGGACGACCACGCGGCTGCGCCGCGGGGCCATGGCGGGGGCGGGTCCGGGCCGCGCCGTGGTCACGCGCCGGCCTGGGCCATCACCGGGGTGTGGACACGGTCGCCCTCGGCCGTCGCGAGGGCCCGGTCGAGCAGCGTGCCCGCGCCTCGGCCGTCACGTACCGAGCTGAGAACGACCTCGACACCGGGGTTGACCTGCTGCACGTTGGCGCGGAAGGCCGTCTCGTCGAACTGCGCGGCCTCGGCCATGTCGGTCTTGGTGACGATCACCAGCTGGGCGAGACCGAACGCGGTGGGGTACTTGAGCGGCTTGTCCTCCCCCTCGGTGACCGAGGCGAGCACGACGCGGAGGGACTCCCCCAGGTCGTAGCCGGCGGGGCAGACGAGGTTGCCGACGTTCTCGACGAACAGCAGCCGGGTGGACTCCGGCAGCCAGTCGTGCAGGTACCGGGCGACCATGTCGGCCTCCAGATGGCAGAGGCCGTCGGTGAGCACCTGCTTGACGGGGACGCCCGAGCGGGCCAGGCGGCGGGCGTCGTTCTCGGTGGCGAGGTCGGCGGTGAGCGCGGCGGCGCTGACGCCCCGTTCGCCGGCGAGGCGCAGTTCGCGCTCGAGCAGGGCGGTCTTGCCGCTGCCGGGGCTGGAGAGCAGGTTGATCACGGTGGTGCCGCGGGCGTTCAGCTCGGTGCGCAGGATGTGTGCCGCGGCCTCGTTCTTGGCGAGGACTGCGCGCTGGAGATCGACGGCTCGGCACATGCTCAGCTCTCCTCGGTGATCGGTTGGCGATGTTCCTCGCGCGGCGCCTCCGGGTCGGCCCAGCGGACCTGCCGGATCTGGAGTTCGCGGCCGGAGACGAGTCCGTCGGCCGCGGCGCCGCAGCCGGGGCAGAGCAGCCGGGGCGGCATGCCGACCGCCCAGTCCTCGGCGCACGCCGCGCAGCGCGCGGTGCCCGGGACGGTACGGGTGATCAGCTCGGCGCCCTCGACGACGGTGCCGGCGCAGGCGAGTTCGAAGCAGAAGGCGAGGGCGTCGGCGACGACGCCGGCCAGTTCGCCCACGTCCAGCTCGATGCTGCGGACACCGACGGCCCCGCGGTCCTTCGCCGCGGTCTCCACCTGGTCGACGACGGCGACCGCGAGGGACATCTCGTGCATCGGTCTCCGTCCTGGGCGCCGGGGGTGGGGCTCGGGCGTCATTAGAGAACGGGGGGCGCCGGGCCGACGCCCGGCGCGCCGGGACCGGAGGGCTGTGTCGTCCGTTCGGTGCAGCCACCGCCGAGCGGGCGGGGGTCACATCCTGCTGATGCGCAGGTAGCGCCGGACGTCGGGGAGGACCCCGACGACGACGGCCGCGACGGCCAGGGCGGCGAGGGCGGCGGCTGCGGCGCCGAGGACGTTCCTGTGCATGGTGCTCTCCGTTTCGGTCTTCATACGACGGCTTCCTGGCGGACCAGTTCGGTCACCATGCGCACGGCCTCGGGAACGGCCGCGGCGACCTGCGGGCTCAGCCCGATGCCCTCGTCGAGGCAGGCCGGTTCGCAGCCGACGACGAGGATCCGCCGGGGCGGCGCGGCTCCGGTTCCCGCGCACAGGGTGTCGAGCAGGGCGAGGACGGCGTCGGGTGTCATCCGGTGGCCGTCGAGCGGCGCGGGCCCGGTACCGCCGGCTCGGTCGCCGGCCGCCGAGGCGTCGATCAGATAGAGCGTCCCCGGTGCACCGCCGCGGGCCGTGACGTCGACGAGGACGAGGGTGTCCCAGCCGTCGAGGAGTTCGTAAGCCAGGTGGACTCCCCGGACGCCGACGTCGGCCAGCTCGACGGAGGCGGGGAGTTCCTCGAGGGCGAGCCTCCGCAGGGTCTCCACGCCGAAGCCGTCGTCGCCGAGGAAGATGTTGCCCACCCCGGCCACGAGGGTGCGGGTCGTACCGGGCACTCCGGCCTCGGGCGCCGGGCCGTTCACATGTCCTCCAGGGCTTCGACCTCGTCGGGCTGGAAGTAGAGGAACCGGCCCTGCTCGCGGCGGATGTCGGCGCCCGGGTCGTCCTCCACGGTGACCGCGACATGGACTCCTCCGTCGACGTCGTGGAGGACCGCCTCGACCAGAGCGCTGCGCCCGTCGAGGAACAGGTCCTGGGCGTCCGTGCGGCGGAGCCGCGGGCGCAGGACGACCCTGCTGCCCGCGCGGACGGCGCGCCCGTCGACGAGGACGTGGTCGCTGCCCGGATCGACGCCGGTGTCGCCGCCCGGGTCCCACCAGGGCGTCTCCGGTTCGAGGATGTCTCCGCCCGGCTTCGGGGTCCCGGCGACGCTCTGGAGGCTTCGGACCGCTCCGTGCAGACGTTCGAGGACTTCGGGCGGCATGGTGTCCGCCAGTTCGATCACCGCCGCCGCGCGGGCGTCGGTGCCCCTGGCCTCACGCTTCTCCTCGTCGGTCAGGGCCGCCGTGCGCAGGGCGAGGATCTCGTCGATCTCGGTCGCGTCGTAGAGGGCGCCGGGGCTCTCGGGCGCGATGGCGGGGTGATCGTCCAGGATGATCGGCGAGGAGAGCATCAGGTCGTCGCGGCCGGGTTCGCCGGCCAGGACGGGCCAGGTGTGCAGGTTGCGGCAGGCCGCGACGGCGCCCCTGGCCCACTCCGGTGGGTCGGTCATCGACAGGAACGCACCGCCGTCGAGGCGGAGCAGGGTGTGGGTGGCGACGAGGGAGTACGGCAGTGCCGCATGGCGGTCGGTGTCCGGCTCGGCGGTCCAGGAGCTGGTGTTCTCCACCGTGAGCGAGACGCGCTCGACTCGGTACGGGCCGTCGAGTTCGGCCGCCGAGATCCGTACGGCGCCGCTGATCTCCTCGCGGCGGCGGACGAGTCGGCCGAGGACGCGTCCGTCGGCGTCGGTGACCTCCTCGGTCTCCTCGGCGGCGGGGCGGGTGAAGGGCAGAGCGATGCCGTCGCCCCGGAGTTCGGCGACGGGGACGACGAGGGTGACGCGCTCCTCGACGCCCTCGTCCCAGGCCACCAGTACCCGGTCGGGCAGGCGGAGTTCGCCGGTCGGAGCGAAGGTCCCGTCCCTGCGGAGTTCCTCGACGGTACGCCGCTGGGCGCGCAGGAACCGGACCTCGACGGCGAGTTCGGCGCCGGCCCTGGGCTCCATGAGGCACTCGGTGAGCTGGAAGTCGTGCTCCTCGGCGGCGGCGCTCCAGGACGGCGGGACCAGGACTCCGAACTGCCAGCGGAGCCGGTTCTTCGCGGCGGACGCACGGTACGGGTAGAGGACGTACCCCTCGAAGAGGACGGCGTCGGCGACGTGCCGGGCCACGGCGAACCGGGCCTCGGTGGCGGGGGTGAAGGCGACGGTGGTCATGTTGTCCTCTCCCCCGCCGCTTCGAGCAGGGACTGGACGGTGGCCTCCCACGACGGGAGGGCCCGGCGCAAGCGGTAGGCGAGCAGGGCGTCCATCGCGTCGCCCGGGAGCCGGATCCAGCCGCAGCCGGGGAAGTGCTGGTCGATCATCTCCCGCCACACCTTCACGGGCATGCGGTGGGAGACCTCCTTGTCCCAGGGAACGGGCTCGACGTGGAAGCCGCCGGCGCCGGTGAACGCGGTGCCGGAGAAGAGCAGGAGCAGCGGGACGTCACCGTCGGAGAGGGCCCGGAAGTACCTGGACGCGGCGATGTCGGTGTCGTAGGTGCACGGCACGACGAGGTCGGTCTCGACCTCGCCGGTGAAGCCGGGCACCATGACGGAGGCCTGGGCGAACTGCACCGGGTTGAGGCTGCTGCCCCACCGGGAGCGCTCGCCGAAGAGATCGCCCAGCGCTGCGGCCTCGTGGTCGTCGTAGCCGCGCCGTGCGGGTTCGATGCGGATCTGGCAGCGCAGCGCCATGGCGTGGACCCGGGTGCCGCCGGTGGCGGTGATCCGCAGCCGGAACACGAGTGTGGGTCCGGCCGCGTGGGGATCGGCACGGACGTCGGTGCAGCTGAAGGAGAACTCGGTCACGGCCGGCTCCCCTGCGGCTCGCGTGCCAGGCCGCGTACGTGCGTGAAGAGGGCGTCGAGGGCGGCCCGCGCCTCCGCACCCCCGTCGAACCCCTGCCAATGCAGTCGCATGCGGCCCACCAGTTCGTAGCAGAGGTCGATCGGTACGAGGAAGCACTCGGTGCGGCCCTCGTGGCGGCGGAGCAACAGGGCCTCCACATCGGGTTCGAGGTGAGCGGCCAGCCGGGTGGCGTCGAGGACGGACCGCCAGGCGTCCTCCTCCAGCTCGCTCTCGGTGGCGCCGGCGGGGCTCGGGTAGAGCGCCACCGGGCGGTCGAGGGCGGAGTTGCGGAAGAAGAACGCGACGGAGACCGGGATCCGCAGCGACTCCCACGCCTGGTCGTCGATCCGGTGCCCCTGGTCGCTGAGGAAGCGGCCGGGCACCGTCCGGAAGCGGCCCGGGGAGGCGGCGGAGCGGTCCATCAGCTGCGCGCACGGGCCGCATGCGCAGACCAGGGCCCGCTTGTCCGTGTCGACGAGGTGTGGGTGACGCGCCTCGGCCGCCAGTGCCGCCCCACACAGTTCACACCGTTCCTCGCGGGGTGGGCGCGGGGTGGTGAACCGGCGCAGGCCCGTGGGCCGCGAGGGCCGCACGACGCCGTTCGGCGGCCCGTTCACCGGGCCGCCGACGAGCGGCCGTCCGCGCCCGCGAGGGACGGACGGGTGCCGATCTGGAGCAGCGCCGGTTCGCGCGGAGCGCCGGTCTCCAGCTCCACCCCGGTGACCTCGGGGGCGAAGCAGGCGAGGGTGTCCACGGCCGCCTGGCGGAGGGACTCCTGGGTACCGGAGCAGCCGCAGCCGGTCGAGCCGGCGACCCGAAGCCGCAGCACGCCCGTCGCCGTGTCGAACCCGGCGTTCTCCACGGGCTGGGGCAGGGCGGACAAGGCGCGGTCGATGCGGGTCGGCGCGTCGTCCGGGTGCAGTCCGTGCAGATTCAGCAGGCTCGCGACGAGTTCGTCCGCGAGCAGCGGGTCCAGCGGGTCGGCGGGCGGACGGGCCGCGGGACTCCCGAGGAGCTCGACCACCCGGGCGATGCCGCTGCCGTAGAACTCCATGAGGACGCGTACGACTTCCTCCGCGGCCGCGCAGGCCTCGGCGTCGCCGTTGTCGGCCAGCCGGTCCAGGACCTCCTCGACGCGTCGGCCCGCCTGTTCGGCGGTGGTCGTGCTCATCCGGCCAGACCGCTCAGGCCGGTGGGCACGTGCATCTGCTTCACGGTCCTGCCGTTGCCCGTGTACATGTGGACGCCACACGGCAGGCAGGGGTCGAAGCTGCGCACGGCGCGCATGATGTCGATGCCCTTGAAGTTCTCGGGCGTGTTCTCCTCGAAGATCGGGGTGTTCTGCACCGCGTCCTCGTACGGGCCGGGGGTCCCGAACGTGTCCCGTGTGGAGGCGTTCCACGGCGTCGGCGGATAGGGGTGGTAGTTGGCGATCTTGCCGTCCCTGATGACCATGTGGTGCGAGAGGACGCCTCGTACGGCCTCGGTGAAGCCGACGCCGATGGACTCGTCCGGCACTTCGAACTTCTCCCACGTCTGCGTGCGTCCGGCGCGGACCTCCTCCAGGCCCTTCTCGGCGCAGTGCAGGGCGACGGCGGCCGCGTACGCCTGGAAGTAGGTCCGGGCGCGGTTGCGTTCCAGGGCGTTGCTCCACTTCGGGATCCGCCACTCGAACGTGGTCTCCGGCTTGGTCATCGTCCGGGGGAGGTTGATGACGACGCTGTGCCCGGTGGCCTTGATGTAGCCGATGTCGACGAGGCCCGAGAGCGCGGTGGACCACAGGCGCGCGAGCGGGCCGCCCCCGGTGTCGAGTGCCAGGTGGTCCTTGCCGTCGAACCAGCGCGGGGACATGACCCAGCTGTACTTGTCGTCGAAGTTCCGCTTCTGCGGGGCCGGGATGGTGTGCTGGTTCCACGGGTGGCGCGGGTCGACCGGGTTGCCCAGCGGATCGTGGGTGACGAACTGTTCCTGCCCCTCCCAGTCCTCGTAGTACGAGCTGCCGAGCAGGATGCGGATGCCGAGGTTGATCTCGGTGAGGTCGTTGGTCACCAGCTTGCCGTCGACGACGACACCGGGGGTGACGAACATCCGCCGGCCCCAGTCGCTCATGTTGGCGTAGGTGAAGTCGCAGTGCTCGGGGTCGTTGAGAGCGCCCCAGCAGCCGAGCAGCACACGGCGGCGCCCGACCTCCTCGTAGCCGGGCAGTGCCTCGTAGAAGAAGTCGAAGAGGTCGTCGTGGAGCGGGACGACCCGCTTCATGAACTCCACGTACCGCATGAGGCGGCTCATGTAGTCGGTGAACAGCTGCACGGACGCGACCGTGCCGACACCGCCGGGGTAGAGGGTGGAGGGGTGGACGTGCCGCCCCTCCATGAGACAGAACATCTCCCGGGTGTAGCGGCTGACCTGGAGCGCCTCGCGGTAGAACTCCCCTTCGAGGGGGTTGAGGGAGCGCATGATGTCCGCGATCGTGCGGTAGCCGTGCTCGGCGGCGTGCGGCGCCTCGGTGCGCTCGGCCAGCTCCAGGACGCCGGGGTTGGTCTCGCGGACCATCTTCTCGCAGTAGTCGACCCCGACCAGGTTCTCCTGGAAGATGTTGTGGTCGAACATGTACTCCGCGGACTCGCCGAGGTTGATGATCCACTCACCGAGATGCGGGGGCTTCACGCCGTACGCCATGTTCTGCGCGTACACGGAGCAGGTCGCGTGGTTGTCACCGCAGATGCCGCAGATGCGGCTGGTGATGAAGTGCGCGTCGCGGGGGTCCTTGCCCCGCATGAAGACGCTGTAGCCGCGGAAGACGGAGGACGTGCTGTAGCACTCCGCGACGCGCTTCTGCTTGAAATCGATCTTCGTGTGGATGCCGAGGCTGCCCACGATCCGGGTGATGGGATCCCAGGCCATCTCCACAAGGCCGGAGCCGTCACCCGTCGTCTTCGCCGGAGATGCCATGGTCGCTGCGGTGCCCTTCGTCAACTCTTCGACTTCGCGAACAGTGGGGTGGATGGGGGGTCGTGCGGGGGTGGTGCGGGGGCGTCGCGTCACCAGGGCGGCCGGTAGCCGGTGGTGATGCGCTCGCCGGTGTGCCGCCACTTCGGCTCCTTGTCCACGGTCCTGGCCGTGATGGTCCGCAGGCGGCGGATGACGGAGCCGTACACGCCGCTGGCGGTGCTGGAGACCTTGCCGCCGGGAGGTTCGTCCATGAACGGCATGAACTTGTCCGGGAACCCGGGCATGGTGCACGCGATGCAGATGCCGCCGACGTTCGGACAGCCGCCGATGCCGTTCATCCAGCCGCGCTTGGGGACGTTGCACTTGACGACCGGACCCCAGCAGCCGAGCTTGACCAGGCACTTGGGTGAGTCGTACGTCGAGGCGAACTGGCCCTGCTCGTAGTAGCCGGCCCGGTCGCAGCCCTCGTGCACGGTCGCCCCGAACAGCCAGGTCGGACGGAGCTTGTCGTCCAGCGGGATCATGGGCGCGGAGCCGACCGCCTGATAGAGCAGGTAGGTCAGCGTCTCCGCGAAGTTGTCCGGCTGGATGGGGCAGCCGGGCACGCACACGATGGGAATGCCGGCATGCGACTTCCAGTCCCAGCCGAGGTAGTCCGGGAGACCCATCGCGCCGGTCGGGTTCCCCGCCATGGCGTGGATGCCGCCGTACGTGGCACAGGTGCCGATCGCGACCACGGCGAGGGCCTTGGGTGCCAGCCGGTCGATCCACTCGCTGGTCGTGATGGGCTGACCGGTCTCCGGGTTGTCGCCGAAGCCGCTCCAGTAGCCCTCCTGCTTGATGGCCTCGTTCGGGATGGATCCCTCGACGACCAGCACGAACGGGTCGATCTCGCCCCGCTCCCCCTTGAAGAACCACTCGATGAACGTGTCGGCGCCGCCCACCGGACCGCACTCGAAGTCGATCAGCGGCCAGTGGACCGCGATCCTGGGCAGCCCGGGCAGCCCCGCGAGGGCGATCTCCTCGATGCTGGGCTGCATGGCGGCGGTCAGGGCCACCGAGTCGCCGTCGCAGCTCAGACCCGCGTTGATCCAGAGGATGTGGATCGGCTTCTCTTCGCTGCCGGGTTCGGCACCCTGGTCCTCGACCGGGGCCGGCTTTGCTGCGCTCATGCGTCGCCTCCTGAGGAGGGATGGGGCGAAGGCCTCATGTCAGGCCTAGGTCTTGCTCAACAGTCGGCCGATCCGCCCGGGCCCGCACCCGGACCGTCCCGGAGCTCCGCTCGGGGACCTCCTTCCGGACGAAGGCCCGGCGCCGTGCGTGGTAGCTCGCGGCGGGGTCGTCGAAGATCGACCGCATCCGGGAGAGCTCCTGCTCACGACAGGCCGCAAGGGGGACGACGGACTCCAGGCGCTCGTGCTCCGCCTTCTTCGCCGCGATCCGCGACTGAAGCCCGCTACGGGATGCCACACGGAGGGCCGATCGGGTGATCTCGGCCGTGAACTCCCCGGGTCCGCAGTCGACGACCCGGTCGACCAGGCCCATGTCCAGCGATGCCGCGGCGGACACCGGTCGCGCCTCTTCGGTGAGGCGTGCGGCCAGGGCCTCGCCCACCCTTCCGGGCAGGGTGCGGGTCCAGTACTCCGATCCGTACAGACCCATGCGCCGGTAGTGCGGATTGAGCACCGACCCCGAACGGCACCAGACCTCGTCGGCGGCGAGGGCGAGCATCACCCCGCCGGCGGCGGCGTTGCCCCCGATCGCGCTCACGACCAGTCGGTCGGTCGTGGTGAGAACCGCCTCGACCAGGTCGTTCATGGCATTGATGTTGGCCCAGGACTCTGCGGCAGGGTCGGCGGAGGCCTCGATGACGTTCAGGTGGATGCCGTTGGAGAAGAAGTCGCGCTGCCCGCCGAGTACCAGGACGGAGGTGGGACGCCCGCGTGCGGTCTCGTACGCGTCCAGCAGGCGGCGACACTGGTCGGTACTCATCGCCCCGCCGGGGAACGCGAAGGACAGGACGCCGACCGGTCCCTGCTCGCGGTACCGGATGTCGGACCAGGTCCTCCGGCCCGGCGCCGGGTCGGCGGGCGCCGGCAGTTCGGGGAGCTCCGGCAGCCGGCCGGCGAGGGCCAGGGTGGCGGGGAGCTTGCAGGCCCGCGGCATGCCGCGGCCGGTGCGGGCGCGGAGCTCGGGGATCCACACCGCGCCGTCCACGGTGGCGCGGCAGACCGCGCCCGCCCGGGTGGCGAGCAGGGCACCGGGCCGCCCGTGCAGACCGTCCTCCGGGTGGCCGCCGTGCAGGAACCACTCGGCGCCGAGCAGCCGGTCCGGCACACCGGGCTGCGAGTCGGCGGCCCGCAGGATGCGCAGCACGGTCTCGGTGGTGTCCTCGTCCCACGAGATCCGCCGCTCCTCCTGGCGGACCGCGGGACGGGCGCGGACCTCGCCGGTCTGGGGTCGCGGTGTCGCGCCGGCGGCGACCCTCTCGACGGCGAGCAGTACGGCGGCCACGGCGGCGTCGGACAGCTCGTTGCGGTACAGATCGCTCTTGCCGACCTCCGGGACGCGGAAGGCGGCGGTCGCCCAGACGTCGCCCGCGTCCATCTCCTCGTCGGCCTGGAGGACGGTGACGCCCCACTCCTCGACCCCGTCGTGGATGGCGTGGTCGAGCGAGGACGGGCCACGGTCGCCCACGGGCCCCGGGTGCACGATCAGGCAGCGGTGCGCCGTCCACACGTCACGGGGGACGACAGCCTTCAGCAGGGGGGCCACGACCAGGTCGGGTGCGTGGCGCGCCACGGCCTCGCGGACGGCGGCCCCGTCGGGGGTGACCTCCACGGGAACGGTGTGTCCGCGGTCGCCCAGCTCGACCAGGACGCGCTGGGTGAGGCTGTTGAAGCTGCTGGCGACGAGCAGGATGCGCATGGACGGACCCTCCGGGGTTGCAGTGGATGGAACGGCCCCGGAAGGGCCGTCCACCGACCGCCTGCGATCCTCGGACACCGCGGGCCGGGGAGGAGGGCGACGGGGCTCTCACCTCACCCGTTAGAGGTGTGTGTCCGACCGATTGGCGGCCCGTCCCGGCGGAGCGACACCCGGGTGACGCGCCACGCGGCTCGGCGAAGAGCGGAGCTCCTCCCGGCGGCACGAGGGCGATGTCCGGTGCGCCATGCGGGTGGCTTCGCTGGGGTCACCGGTCCGCTGCGAGCGAGGCCGCTTCCGCCGAGCGGGCGTACTCGGTGGGGGTCTGGCCGTAGCGCTTCTTGAAGGCTCGGGTGAAGTGACTGCCGTCCGCGAACTGCCAGTGTGCGGCGAGTTCCGAAATACTCAGGCGCCCTGACGGCGAGGCAAGGGCGAGCCGGGCCTCATGCAGTCGCCGGTGGCGGATGTAGGTGGTCACCTGCTCCCCCACCGCGGCGAATGCCCGGTGCAGCGTCCGGACGGAGACGTTGAGTTCACGCGCGAGCATCGCCGGAGAAAGTTCGGGATCAGCGAGCCGACGCTGCGCGAGGTCCTTGGCCGCCTGGGTGAGCGCGGGAGCCAGCCGGGGTTCCACGTCGTCGAACCGGCCCTTGGCCACCGCCTTGGTCAGCTCGATCAGGGTCCCTTGGGCGGCTGCCACACCGGCCGGGCCGAGGTCGGCCACGGTGTTGTGAATCATGTCTGCGAGGGTCGTCAGCAAGCGCATCTCGGCCGAGTCCGCCGGCCCGGTGACGACCCGGTTCCCGAGCAGGGGTTTGAGCTCGTCGGGGGGCAGGACGAGGAACTTCGCCGTGAGGTGCGCCGTCGTCTCGAAGGCCGTCAGGCGCCCGAGGTGCCGGACGAGGAACTGCCCTGCCGACACGGTCTGGTCGCCGTGACCGGGCGGGCCGCCCAGAGTCCACGCGCCGCGCCGCACGACGTACATGGCGACCAGATCCTGATCGCCGCCCGGGACGTCCGCGGTCCGGGTTGCCGACGCGGCGTGAAGATCGGCGATCGCCGCGCCGTGCACCTTGGCCACGTTGCCCTTGACCCGGAAGTCACCCATCGTGTCCGGGCTGAAGGCCGGCAGTTGGAAGACATCGTCGCCGACCTGTGTCTCCCACCCGCGCCGGAAGGCGTCGAGTCCCCCCGGTGCGGAGCCCGGGGTGGTCGAGTCCACCGCGAACACCCCGCGCGCGCCGTCGACCTCGGCTCCCGTACCGTGCATCCCTCGCCGACCCCCTCGTACTCGCTGCTTCACACGCCGTCCTGTGGTGATCGTGGTCCGCAGGACGCCCCCATGACTCATGTGGACGCCGTGCCAATCTTCCTATGGACGGCTCGCGTTGCAGCGGTCGAGAGGCGGAGCTGGTACTTCTGGCTCGGCGAGCGGAGCTGATCGCCCGAGTGCGCGCCGCGGAGCTCGGTTCGCCCCGGGCGGCCGCGATCGTGTCCCACCGGGCCCCATCCGTGCCGGTACCGGCTCCGGTCACCCGCAGCCTGCGCGGCTCGGCCGTCAGCGGGCGATCGAGATCGCGAAGGGGGTGAATCCGGTGGACCGGATCACGTGCGGGACGAAAAGTATCGCGGCCTCCGTGGCACGGGCGGTCCGGATCCCGCCGAGATCGGTGATCCATTCCTTGTGCCAGCCGAGGTCGACGAGCAGTTCACTGACGGTCCGCTTGGCCTGCGGGTCCTCGCCGGAGAGGAAGGCGGTCGGCGTCTGGGTGAGCGTGGCGGGCGCGGTCATCACGGGGAAGAGCATGGTGTTGAGGGTCTTGACGACGTGCGTTTCGGGGAGTGCTTCCTGGAGCTGTTCGGCGAGGCTTGAGCCGGGGTGGATGAGGTCGGCGGGCAGTCCGTCCGGTCCGTCGGTGGTGGCGTTGGAGACGTCGATGAGGATCGTGCCGCGCAGCTCGTCGCGCAGGGCGGCGAGACGTTCCAGGGAGCCGGCGCCCGGGGTGGCGTTGATGACGATCCGGGCCGTCCGGGCAGCGTCGGCGGCGGCCCCCGGCGCGCGGTCCGCGACGGTCACCTCGTGCCCGGCCCGGGTGAGGGCCGCGGCCAGGTTGCCGCCGACGCGGCCGTTTCCGAGTACTGCGATCGTGGTCATGGTGATGTGGTCCTTGCGTGGGTGCGGGGTGTGTGCGCGGGGTGTGTGCGCGGGGTCAGCGGGAGAGCGTGGCGACGGCCTCGGCGTGGACACCGGGCGCGGCGGCCAGGAAGCTGTCGCTCTGCGGGGTCCAGGGGCGGCCCTCGGCGTCCGAGATCTGTCCGCCGGCCTCGGTGACGAGCAGCGCGCCGGGCAGCAGGTCAGCTCGGGCGCCGGCGAACTGCCAGAAGGCGTCGATCCGGCCGGCGGCCACGTTCGTCAGGTGCAGGGTCGCGGGCACGGCGGTGCGGACGACGAGCGCGTCGAAGAGCATCGCGGTGATCGAGGAGCCGACGCGCCGCACGACCTTCTCGTCCTCGTCCGGCCGGGCCTGGCTGGTGGCCACGATGCTCAGGCCGAGGTCCGCGGTACCGGAGACGCGCAGCGGCCGGCCGTCGAGGTGGGCCCCGGCGCCGGTGAGCGCGGTGTAGGTCTCGCCGGTCAACGGCAGGTGGACCACGGTGAGTACCGGCTTGTTCTCCCGTACGAGGGTTGCGGTCACCGCCCAGTCCGGCAGCGCGTGCAGGTGGTTGACGTTGCCTTCGGCCGGGTCCACGACCCACCACTCGCCGGGCGGCAGCGCCCCGCCGTCCAGCTCGTCCTCCACCCAGCCGGCCGCCGGGCGCAAGCTCGTCAGACGAGGGCGCAGGATGTCGAGTGCCGTGCTGTCGTTGACGGCGAGCGCTTGCACCAGCTCTTCGCGGGTCTCGAAGCGGACCACATCGCCGAAGCGCTCGCGCAGCGCCGCACCGGCGGCGCGCACGGCGATCACGGTGCGGTCGAGCAGGTCGGCGTCGGAGGTGGCGGTGTCAGTGGTCTGAAGCGTTTCGGACATGGTGGTGCTCCTGTCTGAGGGGGTGATGGGGTCGTTCGGGGCCGAACCGCGCGTTCTTCTCACGCTCTCGTCTCGAAGGGCTTGCACGTCACCGCCCGCGCGGTGAGCCCTCGAAGGGCTTGCACGTCACCGCCCCACGGTGAGCCGGAGACTGGGCCGCGTGCGGCGCACGACGAGGGGATGAGGCTCTCTTCAGATCGGCCCTGTGCCTCGCTCGGGCGTCTCCGGGCCCGGCGCGCAGAAGGCGTGGAACCGGCTGATCAGCAGCGAGCGGGCTCCAGTGGAGCAGGACTGCCCGGAGGCAGGCTGCGCGCGCTGCCGGTGCTGACGGGCACCGTGGTGGCCCGGTGGCGAACGATCACCTTGATCCGGCGGGACCGGGCGCGCCCGGTCCGGCCACTGCCGATCACCCTGTCGGGGATGCCCATGTCGGTGCCGGTACCTGCGGTGGCGGCCATGCGGCTGGACTGCTCCTGCTTCACGCGCTTCTCGTCCTTGGTGTGTACCCGTCCAGGAACAGCCCTGGTTTCCCTTCTGCCGTCGAATCCTAGGAATCCCGACACCGCACGCTCTTGAACCTCCGCGACGTTCGTTCGGAACCTCAGCGCCATACGAGCGGCCGGACGGTCGGCGTCACACAGCACGGGGTCAGGCCGCTGGTACGCGCCGGGCGGCCGCCGACAGACCGCGGGCGACCGGAAAGGGGTGTCCACTATGTGGAACGGCGTCTGGGACGATTCCACCCGGTGCTAGCGTGCACCTCATGCAGCACACCGCCACCCTCGCCATGATGCGAATGATGCCCCCGCCCCCGGAGGCGCTTCGCTAGCGAAGCCGTGTGCGCGCAGGACGCGACGGACCCTCCGGAGACGGAGGGTCCGTTTTTTGTCGTCCCAGCCCGCCACCGAGCCCGTCGGATCTGCGCCTCGCACCCCACCCACCCCGTGTCCTCCCTCGACAGAAGGGCGAAGTACCGCCATGCCCCTTCCCCCGGTCGTCTCCCTCACCGACTGCGCCGACCCCAACGCGCTCGCCCGCCAGTCCACCCGGATCGCCGCCCTCTTCGGCTCCACGCCGACCGTCCTGCCGCTCGGCGGGCCGGACCCGGAGGGCGCCGCCGCCCTCACCCTGCTCGACCTCCTCCGCTCCACGGACCTGATCGGCGGCCCGAGCCGACCGGTCGTGGTCCTCGTCAACATCGCGCCGAGGGACGGGCACTGGCCCAACGGTGTGCCCTTCTGTTCCTTCCGTCACGGGAACCATCTGGTCGTCAGCACGCTGAACCAGCGGGTCCTCGCCCCGCTCGCGACCTACCTGGGTCTGACGGAGGTCCAGGTCACCGATGTCCGCGAGGCGCTGGAAGCCGCCGCCGCCGACTGGGCCGAGCTGACGCCGGCCGAGATCGAGGAGATGGTGCGCACCCAGTTCCGGAGCCTCTGGTACGCGCCCCTGCTGGCCCGCTGGCTGGTGGACGGCCACCCCGTTCCCGCGCGGCCGACGGCGGTGCGCCCGTCCGTCGCCGATGACGTGCGGATCGCCGTCGTCGACAACTTCGGCAACTGCAAGCTGGACCGCCCGGCCGCCGAACTGCCCGGCTACGGAACCGCCGAGAGCCTTCTCGTACGCAACCGGCTCGACGGCCGCGACATCCGGGTGCGCTGTTACGACCGACTCCCCGACGTTCCCCTCGGCGAGCCCGGAATCACCGTCGGAAGTTCCGGGGTCGGATTCGCCGAACTCGTGGTCCGCGGCGGTTCCGCGGCGGAGGCATTCGGACTGCGCCAAGGCGACCGGGTATTCCATCTCACCAGCTGACATGTTATCAACGCGTTACCCAGGCAACGGTGTTCCCGATTGACGCCGGTCTCCGTGAACCGGAATGCTGAAAAGCATGTCCGGAACTCTCCTGCTGGTACGCCGCCGCCACGTGGACAACGTGCGCTGTGCAGCCGATCTGTGTCGCTGAGCACACCGCACCGGCCCTCTTTCCCGTACCTTTCCCGGACTTCTCCCTAAGGACCTCCGATGTCCCGTACCCGCATATCCCTGACGGCCTCCGCCGCCGCCCTCGTCGCGCTGGCTGCGGCCGGCTGCGCGCCGCAGCCGCAGAACACCCCCGGAGCGGCCGGCTCCAAGGACGCCGCCGTGTGCACGACGGACAGCCCGAGCCTCCACAAGCGCGGCCGGCTCACGGTCGCGACCGACTCCCCGGCCTATGAACCGTGGTTCGACAGCAACACCCCGTCGAACGGAAAGGGCTTCGAAAGCGCCGTGGCCTATGCGGTGGCCGAAAAGCTGGGTTTCGAACGCGACCAGGTGAAATGGGTCGTCGAGCCTTTCGCCCATTCGTACGCCCCCGGACCCAAGGCCTTCGACTTCGACATCAACCAGATCTCCATCACGCCGCAGCGCGCGAAGGCCGTCGATTTCTCCACCAGTTACTACACGGCGAATCAGGCCATCCTGGCGCTCGACGGATCCGCGCTCGCGAAGGCCACGTCCCTGAGCGCCTTCAAGGACGCCAGGATCGGCGTGCAGGTCGCGACCACCAGCTACCAGGCCGTGCTCGACCAGATCAAGCCCTCGAAGCAGCCGAGCGTCTTCAGCACCACCAAGGACGAGGTCACCGCGCTGCGGAACGGTCAGATCGACGCGATCGTCACCGACCTGCCCACCGTCTTCTACCTGGCCGGGGCGGAGCTGGACAACGGCGAGATCGTCGGCCAGTTCGGCTACGCCGGCGGCACCCCCGAGAAGTTCGGTCTGCTGCTGCCGAAGAACAGCGGGTACACCTCCTGCGTCAACCGGGCACTCGACAAGCTCAGGGCCGACGGCACGCTCGCCAGGCTCACCACGCAGTGGCTCTCCGCCTCGGCGAACGTCCCCGAGCTGAAGCGATAACGGGCCGGCTGTGGACATCAGCAAGACGGCCGCACCGGACCGGGCGGCCACCTCTCCGGGCACGCCCGACACCGGCTACCGGCCCAGCGACCACGAACGGGAGCGTCAGCGGTACCGCCGCTCCCGCAAGCGCCGCCACACCTGGGTCTCCGCCCTCTGCACCCTGCTCGGCCTGGTGGCGGTGGGCGCGGCCGCGGTGGCCTCACCGGGCTGGGAGCGCGTCGACAGTCTGTTCCTGGACGGCGCCGAGCTCCGCTCCGCCTTCCCCGACCTCCTCCGGGGCTTCTGGCTCAACATCCAGATGTTCCTCGTCGCCGAGGTGCTGATCCTCGTCCTGGGGCTGCTGATCGCCCTGGTACGGGTGACCCGCGCACCGGGTCTCCAGCCGCTGCGGCTCGCCGCCACGGTCTACGTGGACGTCTTCCGCGGCGTACCGACCCTGCTGCTGGTCTTCCTCGTCGGCTTCGGACTGCCGGCGCTGCAACTGCAGGGCACGCCCTCCGAGCCCTGGCTCCTCGGCGTGATCGCCCTCACCCTCTCCTACACCGCGTACGTCGCCGAGGTGTTCCGCGCGGGGCTGAACTCGGTCCACCCGGCCCAGCGGAACGCCGCCCGGGCCCTGGGCCTCAACGAGCGGCAGACCCTGCGGCACGTCGTCCTGCCGCAGGCCGTGCGCAACGTGCTGCCGCCCCTGCTGAACGACTTCATCGCCCTGCAGAAGGACACGGCACTGGTCGCCGTCCTCGGTCCGCTCGAAGCGCTGCGGGCCGCGCAGATCAAGGCGGACTACGACTTCAACTACACCCCGTACCTGGGAGCGGCCCTCTTGTTCATCGCGGTGACCATCCCGCTGACCCGTTTCGCCGACCGGCTCCAGCGGCGGGCGGCCCAGCGCACCTGGGCGGGGGCGGTCCGATGAGCGAGCCGCTGCTGCGCATCCGCGGCCTCCGCAAGCAGTACGGGGAGCGCGTGGTGCTGCGCTCGATCGACCTGGACGTCGCCGAGCACCAGGTCGTCTGTCTGATCGGCGGCTCGGGTTCGGGCAAGTCGACCCTGCTGCGCTGTGTGGACCTGCTGGAGGTCGTCGACGACGGGACCGTCCACCTGAGCGAGACCGAGCTGACCGATCCCCGTCTCGACCCCGACGTCGCCCGCCGTCGGATCGGCATCGTCTTCCAGGCGTACAACCTCTTCCCGCATCTGAGCGTGCTGGACAACATCACGCTCGCGCCCCGCCAGGTCCACGGCGTCCCACGCAGGAAGGCCGAGGCCTCGGCCCGCGAGCTGCTCGACCGCCTCGGACTCGCGGACAAGGCGCACGAACATCCCGACCGGCTCTCCGGCGGACAGCAGCAGCGGGCGGCGATCGCCCGCGCCCTGGCCACCGAGCCGGAGGTGCTGCTCTTCGACGAGATCACCTCGGCCCTCGACCCCGAACTGGTCGGCGAGGTCCTGGACGTCGTCGCCGACCTGAAGCGGCGCGGCCTGACCATCCTGATGGCCACCCACGAGATGGACTTCGCGCGGAGGGTCGCGGACCGGGTCTGCTTCCTGGAGGGCGGCGTGATCGTGGAGCAGGGCACCGCGGAGCAGGTGCTCACCGCTCCGCGGGAGCAGGCCACGCGGCGCTTCCTCGCCCGCGCGCTCGACCGTTCCTAGCGCCGTCTCCCGAGGATCGCGGAAGCCGGTCCCTCCCCCTGCCGCGGGGAGGGACCGGCTTCCTCCGTCCGGTGGAGCGCCGGCTCCAGCCCCCGTCAGGTGTGCGGTACGACCGCGACAGGACAGGAGGCGTGGTGGATGACGGCGTGGGTGACCGATCCGATGTGGGCGCCCCTGGCTGCCCTTCGCCGGCCGAGGACCACGAGGCGGGCGTCCGACGCGGCCTCGATGAGGTGCTCGGCTGCCCGTCCGTGAGCGGACACCTCGACCACCTCCGTCTCCGGAAACCTGTCCCGGAACGGCCGAATCGCGTCGGCGAGCGCTGCCGCCCTCTCGTCCTTCGCGGCAGCCCCGGGGTGGTGGACGAACGATTCGTGCCACGTGTGCACCACTTCCAGCGGGACGCGGTGCCGCCCGGCGAAATCGAACGCGAAGTTCAGGAGCTCGTCCTTGACCTCGTTCACATCCAGGCCGAGGACCACTTTCCGGCGGCTGTCGCTCCCGGACGCAGTGGAGCCTTCCTTCTCGTATCCGGGGCGAACGAGAACCACAGGGCGCCGTGCTTCCGCGACGACCTCCTGTCCCACCGAACCGACGATGAACCCGCGGACGCTACCCAGCCCATGGGAGCCCACGACGAGCATCTCCGCTTCGGCGGCGGCGCCGAGCAGCACGCTGACGGGCGCGTCCTCCACCTCGTCAGCGGTCAGGGCGAGGTCCGGCTGCCGGGATCCTCAGAGCCGTCCACTCCCACAGTGACAGGTCGGGACACGCTGCTCTCCTCGTCTCGGGCCATCGTCGACAGGCCCTCGCCGGGCGCCGATGGGCATCCGTGTGCGAGGGCACTTGGTCGGGAAGCTACCGAGTCGGTGAAGCAATGGTGTGTACGGCGTTCGGCGACGCTGCCGAAGTACTCCGTCCGGCGGAGGCCGCCGGGACGCCCGCTCTTTCGCGGTACGGGGGACCCGCTCGTTCAGGGAACTTCCGCCCAGCCGCTTCGGACGGCGTGGGCTCCGAGCTGCATCCGGGTCCTGACTCCGGCCAGGTCCATGAGGTGACGCAGGCGCCGGTGCAGCGTACGCGGCGACAGACCGAGTTGTGTCGCCGCGGTGAGGTCCGTCAGGCCGGCCAGGAGCAGGGCGAGAATCCTTCGGTCGAGGTCGGTGGGACCCTCCGTACCGACCTCGACGGTCGGATCGGTCTCTCCGCCGTTGCCCAGTTCGAGGGGGCGGGCTGTGCGCCACACCGTCTCGAAGAGCGCGTCCAACGCGTCCAGGAGACCACTGCGGTGCAGCAGCACGGCACCGGGTTCTCCCGCCGCCGTGACCGCGAGCGGGACGAGTCCGAGGTCGGCGTCGGCCAGGACGAGTTTCATCGGCAGTTCGTCGGCGACCCTCAGGTGCACGCCCTTCCCCAGGGAATCGATCGCGTCGTCGACGATGCCGGGTTCCGCCAGTACGGCCCGGTCCAGCACGGCGCGGAAGTGCACACCCCGGCCGATGGCCACGGGTTCGGCCGTGTTCTCGTCGGGTGGCAGGGCGACGAACGGCGCGGTGATGAAGGAGCGGACCTGCGTGCGGGCCGCCTGCTGTACCTGGAGGAATCGATGCCGGATGGCGTCGACGCCTGTGACGACCTCGATCAGGTCGCTGATGCTGCTCCCGGTCATCGCCGCCCGGTGTTCCTCGGCGAAGGCCGCCAAGGCGTGCTCGGCCATGCGCAGGCCGTCCCGGCGCTGGCTGATGAGGGCGCCGAGGGCCATGGCCGGCGGCGCGGCGGTGAACCGCTCGTCCGCCGACCTGGTCGCCAGTCCCCACTCGACGAGGCGCGACAACGCCTTGTCCACGTGGGCCTGCGACAGGACGGTGAGGTCGGCGAGGAGGACCGCGGTGGAGTCCGGCCGTCCGAGCAGTGCCCGGTAGACCCGCTCGTCGTCGGGATCGAGGCCAAGAACATCCAGCATCGGCGGTCGACTCTCCTCCGCTTGTCGCAGCGGTGAGAGTATGCGCCAAGGCGGCAGACCTTGAACAGTCCCTGCTGGGAGCGGGTCCGAGGGGAGGGGCCCCGGGGAGTCGCCGCCCCGGGGCCCGACGGTGCGGTTCATCGCAGACCGTACGCCCGGATGATCTCGTTGCTGACGCCGAAGCCGCTGTCCGTCCCGGCGCTCGCGCGGAGCGAGACGAAGCCGCCGGGCTTCCTGGCCGTCCTGAACGAACCCGTCCAGGTGCCGTCGGCCCGCTTGGCCAAGGTCACCTTCTGCCAGTCGGCGCCGTCGTCGTACGAGACGTCCAGCCTCACCTTGGTGACGGTGCCCGGCACGGTGCCGAGGTCCATGGACACCGGCTTGAGCGTGATCTTCTGGGTCGTGCCGGCCTTGACGTCGCCGTGCAGGTCCGTCTCCAGCCTGTAGTCCAGGTTCAGCACCGAGAACGGCTCGAAGAAGTCCGAGTCGACGGTGTCGGACAGGAAGGTCCACTCGGTGTGGGTGCGCGTCGACAGCCGGAAGGCGTCAGCGGGCCGTTCCACGTCGAGGACCGCGCGGTAGGGGCGGTTGCCCGCCGGTACCTCCACCCACTGCATGTCCCCGCTGACGGGGTTGTCGTGGATCAGGGTGTCGCCCTGGAAGATCCGCAGATGGGACGGCGTCTCGCCCCACGGGAGGTAGCCGCCGAGACGCATGGTGTCGCTGGCCGAGGCCCACGCCTGCACGTTCCAGGTCATGTAGTTCTGCCAGCGGGAGTTGTACACGCCGAAGGACTCGCTCTGGGCGGGCCGGACCGCCGGGGCGAACCAGTCCAGTCGCGTGGTGCTGCCCTTGGCGTAGGTGTTGTCGCCCGACACCATCGACCACGGCAGCGGTCCGTCGACGCCCTGCGTGTGGAACTCCCTCCAGACCTGGCCCGGAGTCACCCATTCCGTGCGGGTGCCCGGGTGCCGCTCGAGCTCGGGCATGTTGAACGACGGGCTGAGGGTGAAGTCGGACCGGTACCCTTCCGCGAGCCGTCCGCCGGCCGCCGCGTAGTAGCGGGCGTCGATCCTGGCGAGGTCACCCTTGCTCGGCTTGTAGACCAGGGCACGGTCCGGCACCTGGCCGGGGTAGTTCCGGGTCAGGTCGTAGACGAACGGCGTGTGCTCGGTCTGCGTCACGGTCAGCTTGAGGACGCCTGTCCTGGCCATCGCCACAAGGCCCTTGCCCGCGTCGCGGTGCACGGTGGCGACGGGAATGGCCGACTCACCGACGTACTCCATCAGGCCACCGACACCGTCGTTGACCACGATCAGCGCCTTGGCGCCGGCCGCGACCGCGGCCTCGGTTCGTTCCTGCGGCGTGACCTCGTCGCTCCGCTCGACGACGACGATCCGGCCCTTGGCCGTGACCTTCTCGTACGCGTCGGCCGCTCCGTTGCCCGCGTAGACGGCCGGCAGCGTGTCCGTGCCCGTGCCCAGCGCGCTGCCCGCCTGAACCCGCGCCTCGAACGGGAGTCGGCCGCCCGACGCGCTCAGGCCGAGCTGCGGCTCGCCCTTGCGCCAGCGGGTGACCAGCATGAACTCGCCCTGCTTCATCGGCTCCGTCGGCGCGACGTAGACGTCGTCGTACGTCGGCGGCAGCACGTACGCGCTGCGGTAGTCCGTGTACGGGTCGAGGCCCGCGTAGTGGACGTTGAAGTCGACCTTGCGCTGACGGTCCTCGGTGCGCTCCGGGGCCTCGGTCTGGAGGAGACGTGCCTTGCTCGCGTCCAGCACGACGTCCGCGGAGCCGTCCTTGAGTACGGTCTCCGGGTCGACGAGCACGGCCAGACCCGAGCGGTCCGCCTTCTCGCCCGCCACGTCGAGGTACCCCGCGACGGTGTACAGGCCGGGTGCCATGCGCATGGTGGTCGAGCCGTCGACGTAGACCTGCCACGGCCAGAAGTCGCCGGCCAGGTTGATCGTGACCCAGCCGGCGCCGGGCTTGCCGTCCCGTCCGACCAGCTTGATGTTCAGGTCGTAGCGCTCCTCCTCCTTGAGCAGCGCCACGGACGTGCGGGTCACCGGCTGCCCGGTGGCGGCGTCGGTGGCTGTCACGTAGCCGACGTGCCGGCCTGCCGAGACGGCTCGCGGGTCACCGGTCACCGGGACGGCGGCGGTGCCGCCCGCGGGGACGGTGAGCGTGGTGGCTCCCAGCGTGAACGGGCCGCCGTCGTCGGACAGCGCCAGGTTCAGCGTGGCGTCGGCGGAGCCGGTGTTGGTGAAGGTCAGGTCTTCGGTGACGGCGCCGTCGCTGGTCTCGTGCGGCCAGGTGTAGTTGCCGAAGAAGAGCGATCCGGTGGCGCGGACCGTGGTGCGCACGGCGGCGGCGACGTCGAGACGGCCGGTGCCGACCTCGTACGGCGAGTACCCGCCGTCCAGGCCCTTGGCGGTGCTCATCAGGTGTTCCTTGAGCTGCGCGCCGGTCCAGTCCGGGTGCCGCTGGGCCAGGATCGCCGCCGCGCCGACCACGTGCGGGGTGGCCATCGAGGTGCCGCTGATGGTGCGGTACAGGCCCTCGCCGCCGCCGGTCATCTCCTGGGAGCGGACCGCGGTGATGTCCACGCCGGGCGCCGCGATGTCCGGCTTCATGCCGCCGGAGTAGGCCAGCGGGCCGGTACTCGAGAAGGACGCGAGTCGGTCCTGCTTGTCCGTGGCCGCCACGGTCAGCGCCGAGGCGGCCGCGCCCGGGGCGGAGATGCTCTCCGGGCCGGAGTTGCCGGCGGCTATGACGAACAGCGTGCCGTACTGCGCGGAGAGCGCGTCGACCGTCTGCGACATCGGGTCGCTGCCGTCGGTCGGGTAGGAGTCGCCGAGGCTCATGTTGACGACGTCCGCGCCGGATTCGGCGGCCCACTGCATGCCGGCCATGACCCAGGAGTCCTGGCCGTATCCCTCGGCGCCGCCGAGCACCTTGCCGACGAACAGGTCGGCGCCAGGGGCGACGCCCTTGTTGTCACCCCCGGAGGCGGCGCCCGAACCGACGATCGTGCCGGCGACATGCGAGCCGTGCCCGTTGACGTCGGTGACGGCCTCTCCCGGCACGAAGCTCGCCGTGCCGTCGATCAGGCCGGCGAAGTCGGGGTGGTTGACGTCGATGCCGGTGTCGAGCACGGCGACCTTGACGCCCTTGCCGTCGTAGCCGGCCGCCCAGGCCTCGGGCGCGCCGATCAGCGGCACGCTCTCCTTCAGACTGGCCTTCACGCGGCCGTCGAGCCACAGCTTCGCCACACCCGCGCCCAGCGACGGGCTGCCCTGCCGCGCGACGGCGTTCCAGAAGGTGCGGGTCTGCCGCTTCTCGGTGCTGAGCGCGGCGCCTCGGATTCCCTTGAGCTTCCGGGTCAGCTTGCTGCCCCGGGGGGCAGTGGGTTCGACGGCCGCGCGGGACTTCGGCTGGGTGTACGTCGCGATCAGCGGGACCGCGGCCGCCTTCGCGTCGTCGTACCCCATCTCGATCAGGTCGGTGACGTTGAACAGCCGGCGGTCCAGCGTGTCCGCACCCAGAAGCGGCGCCGCTTCGTCCGGGATGACGAAGAGGTCACCCATGATCTCCTGGAGCTTCACGCCGCCGACGGCGCTGTCGGGCCGGTCGACTTCGGCGATCTGCTTGCCGTCGGCCGTCGTGGTGACCGTGACGACGTCGCCGGTGACCAGGGTGACCTTGTGGGTCGCCGAGGGCTTGGCGGGGACGGTGGGCCTGGCCGGAGCCGCCTGCGCGTGTGCCTGCAGCGCTAGGAGCCCCGAGGCCAGCAGGGGCACCACCGTGGCCGCCGCGATCAGCTGCCGGCGTCCGCGCCGGAAGGCAGAGGGATGAGAAGGGGAGTTCATGGCATGGGTCTATCGACCGGTGCACACCGTCGTGAAGGCCTGATGGCGGCAAGTCCTCGCCATGGCAAAGGCTTGTCACCGTGAACCGCGCGATTCCGGGCGGAAAGACGTGGCAGGTCGCGGGTACCGACATGCGGCGGACGACGACGGGGGTCAGATTGGAGATATCCGACCCGCCGGACGGAGACGCCCCGGCGGGCAGACGACATGGAGGAGCTTGTCAGGCCATGGCGCGCGAGGAAGCGACAGGTGAGTCGCCGCGGCTGGTTCTCGTCGTCGGCGTGGCCGGGTCGGGCAAGTCGACGGTGGGGCGTCTTCTCGCCGAGCGGCTGGGCTGGGCGTACCGGGACGCGGACGCGTTCCATTCCGACAGCAACCGCGCCAGGATGGCCGCCGGCCATGCCCTCACGGACAGCGACCGGGAGCCGTGGCTGGAGGCGATCGGGGCGTGGATGGACCGGGCGACCGCGGCCGGTCAGCGGGCCGTCGTCGCCTGTTCGGCGCTCAAGCGTCACTACCGGGACACGCTGCTGGCAGGGCGTCCCGGCACGGTCCTCGTGTACCTGCACGGCTCGCGCGAGCTCCTGGAGTCGCGGCTCGGGGCGCGCCACGGTCACTTCTTCCCGGCGGGCCTGCTGGACAGCCAGCTCGCGGTCCTCCAGGAGCCGGAGCCCGACGAACACCCGTTGGTGGTGGAGATCGACCGGCCTCCGGAGGCCGTCGTCACGGCCGTGCTGTCGCTGATGCGCCGGGAACCCCCTGCCGGGGCACCGGGGGAAGGGCCGGGCACGGAGCGGCCCGTCCGCACCGCCGCGCGCGACGGCTCTTCCGCGTCCCCCAGCCCCACAGGAGGGTCGTGGCGGTTGGTCCGGGGCGAGCAGAGCGCGGAAGTGGTCCAGCTGGGCGGGGCCCTGCGCGCGTACGTCGTGAACGGCCGACCTGTGCTGGACGGGTTCTCCACGGGGTCCACCATCACGGGCGGGCGCGGGCAACTGCTCGTCCCCTGGCCGAACCGCGTGGGCGGCGGACGCTACCGCTTCGACGGCAGAGATCTCCAACTCCCCCTGACCGAGGTGGAGAAGGACAACGCGATCCACGGACTGCTGCGCTGGACCCTGTGGGAGCCACTCGCCCGCACCGATGACTCGCTGATGCTCGGCACCACGCTCTGTCCCCAGCCCGGATATCCGTTCCTCCTCGACGTCCGTGTCGAGTACCGGCTGAGGGCCGAAGGGCTCAGGGCCACGGTCCGGGCCACCAACAGCGGTACCGAACCCGCGCCGTACGGTGTGGGCCAGCATCCCTATCTCACGGTCGGCACCGATCTCGTCGACAGCGTCGTGCTGACGCTTCCCGCGCGGACCCTGCTGCGTACCGACGACAGGGGCCTGCCCATCGGCCAGGCGCCCGTCGACGGCACCGCGTACGACTTCCGCACTCCCCGCCCCATCGGCGACCTGCGGCTGGACACCGCGTTCACCGGGCTCGAGCGCGATCATGACGGGCGGGCGGTCGTGCGGCTGGCGCACCCCTCCGGACTGCGAGGCGTCGATCTCTGGCTGGGCGACGGCACCCGCTGGGTGCAGGTGTACACGGGCGACACCCTGGCCGAACCCGAGCGCCGGCGACGGGGAGTCGCCGTGGAGCCCATGTCCTGTCCGCCGGACGCCTTCCGGAGCGGCGCGGACCTCACCGTCCTGCAACCGGGCGCGACCCACGTGCTCCGCTGGGGCCTGAGCCCCTGGGGATACTCGTGACCCCGTCCGTGGAACCGTCGAGGACGGGCGACATGACCGCGCACGATTTCCGGGCGCTCCACGAACGGCTCCGGAACCAGGCGGCGCCTCCGGCGGTGGACGGCCGGTGCGGGACGCTCCGCCATCTGACACCTGAGCGGGTGGCGTCGGCGGCCTCCGAGGTCCGTATCGGACGCACCGTGTCGATGGCGGCTCCCATCGAGACCGTACCGGCCCCCGACGACCCTGTGCCCGCCGTGCACCGCATGACGAGCCCGGGCCCGCGCGAGCTCGGCTCCGACGGACTCCACTTCGCCACCGACCGCTTCGCCATGAACGTGCACGGTGACGCGGACAGTCATCTCGACGCCCTGTGTCATGTGGTGTTCGACGGAGAGCTCTACGGCGGGGTGCCCGCGAGCACCGTGACGGCCGAGGGTGCCCGTCGGCTCTCCGTCGACCTGCTCGGGAACGGCATCGTCGGCCGCGGTGTCCTGCTGGACATCCCGCGGCTGCGCGGCGTGCCCTGGCTGGACCCGGGCGACCATGTGACCTCGGGCGACCTGACGGCCGCCGAGGCCGCGCAGGGGGTCCGTGTCGGACCGGGCGACCTCCTGTTCGTCAGAGTGGGGCATCGTCTTCGGCGCGACGAACTCGGGCCGTGGGACTCGGCCGCGGCACGGGTGGGTCTTCACCCGACCGCCGTGGAGTTCCTGGCCGAGCGCGAGGTCTCCGTTCTGGGCGGAGACGGCAACAACGACACCGCACCCAGCGTCGTGGAGGGCGTCGCCTTCCCCGTGCACGTCCTTGCCATCCACGCCCTGGGGGTCCCTCTCATGGACTACCTGCGGTTCGAGGACCTCGTCC
Source organism: Streptomyces sp. NPDC088553 (assembly GCF_044752965.1). Classification (NCBI taxonomy): domain Bacteria; kingdom Bacillati; phylum Actinomycetota; class Actinomycetes; order Kitasatosporales; family Streptomycetaceae; genus Streptomyces; species Streptomyces sp. NPDC088553. The sequence continues at coordinate 500,862 of NZ_JBIVMG010000002.1, forward strand.
CGGTCTGCGCGCAGGCCGGGCGCTGGAGTTTCCTCTGCGCGGTCGCCCCCTTGCGGCTGACCGGTGCCACGGGGTCGCCCGTGAACCCCATCGCGGTGCTGTGAACAGGCCCGGCGGCGCCTGGGACCGCCGCGGTGCTGCGAGGAAGGCCCCCGCCTGCCAGGGCCCCGCTCCGGTCGCCGTCCACGAGGAGGGCGGCTACTTTCGAGGGAGGTGGGCCGGCCGGACCCCCGCCCGCGGGGTGCCAGGTGCCTGACATCAGGTCGGGGCCATGATTCCAAGGACGGTGGTCGCCGTGGGCGACGCCACTCACTTCGACGTCATCATCATCGGCACCGGCGCCGGCGGAGGCACCCTCGCCCATCGGCTCGCGCCGTCCGGCAAGCGCGTCCTCCTTGTCGAACGCGGCGGCCACCTTCCGCGTGAGCGGGACAACTGGGACTCGACGGCCGTGTTCGTCAGGGGCAAGTACCGCGCGCCGGAGTTCTGGCTGGACCGGAACGGCGACGAGTTCCCGCCCGAGGTCAACTACTACGTCGGCGGCAACACCAAGTTCTACGGGGCCGCCCTCTTCAGGCTGCGTCCGGAGGACTTCGGCGAGATCCGTCATCACGGCGGCATCTCGCCCGCCTGGCCGATCCGCTACGAGGATCTGGAGCCGTACTACACGCGGGCCGAGCACCTCTACCTCGTCCACGGTCGGCACGGCGAGGATCCCGGCGAAGGTCCGGTGAGCGCGCAGTACGCCCATCCGCCGGTGGAGCACGAGCCGCGCATCCAGCAGTTGAGCGACGATCTCGAGCGGCGCGGCCTGCACCCGTTCCACCTGCCGATCGGCGTCGATCTGAGCCAGGAGAACGGCGGGCGGGCCACCCACTCCAGCGTCTGCATCCGGTGCGACCGGGTCGACGGCTTTCCGTGTCTGGTGCGCGGGAAGTCCGACGCCGAGGTGATCTGTGTGGAACCGGCCCTGGAGCACCCGAACGTCGAGATGGTCACGCACACCCAGGTGGTCCGTCTGGAGACGGATGCCCGGGGACGCAGGGTCAGCGCGGTCGTCGGCCGGCTGCCGGACGGTTCGGAGGTCCGGTACACGGCGGACATCGTGGTCGTCTCCTGCGGGGCGGTCAACTCCGCGGCGCTGCTGCTGGCCTCGGCGAACGACCACCACCCCCGTGGCCTCGCCAACAGCTCGGACGTGGTCGGCCGCTTCTACATGCGGCACAACAACCTCGCTCTGATGGCGGTGTCGAAGGAACCCAATGACACCCGGTTCCAGAAGACCCTCGCCGTCAACGACTGGTACCTCGGCGCGGACGACTGGGACTTCCCGCTGGGCGGCATCCAGATGCTGGGCAAGTCGGACGCCGAGCAGATCCACGGCGAAGCCCCCCGATGGGCCGGTGCGGTGACACCCGACATGCCGTTCGAGGTGCTGGCGCGTCACGCCGTCGACTTCTGGCTGTGCGGTGAGGATCTTCCCCTCGCCGACAACCGGGTCACTCTCGACGGCGACGCCCGCATCCGTCTCACGCTCGACGAGAAGAACAACATCGAGGGCCTGAAGCGGTTGAGGCACAAGCTGCAGGGAATGCTGGGCCACCTCGGCATGCACGAGCATCACCTGCTGTCGCGCAGCATCTATCTGCACAAGGGCATGCCGATCGGTGCGACGGCGCACCAGGCGGGCACCGTTCGTTTCGGCACCGACCCCGCCGCCTCCGCGCTGGACGTGAACTGCAAGGCGCACGACCTCGACAACCTGTACGTCGTCGACACGAGTTTCTTCCCGAGCATCGGCGCGGTCAACCCGTCCTTGACGGCCATCGCCAATGCCCTGCGCGTCGGGGACCACCTCGCGGCCCGGCTGGGCTGAGACCGGCGCGGCCCGGCCTGGGGTGGTCCGTCCGGACGAAGATGCTGGGCTCAACGGCCCAAAGGCGATGCGGAGGAGATGCCGACCGCCTCATCGGGTGATTGCGTGAGATGCCCGGCCGCGCCGGAGCCGGGCCCGGGGCGACCGCCCAGCGAGGAGGCAGGGAATGGATTCCACTGTGGGGGCACCGCGGGATGTGATCCCGGCGCGTCTGCTGCACGGCCAGAAGGCTCTGGTCACCGGCGCCAATTCGGGCATCGGGAAGGCCACGGCCATCGGTCTGGGCCGAGCCGGTGCCGACGTGGTCGTGAACTACGTGGCGGGGCGTGAGGCCGCCGAGGAGGTGGCCGCGGAGATCGCCTCGTTCGGGGTGCGCGCCGCGGCGTACGAGGCCGACGTGTCCCAGGAGGACCAGGTCGTCGCCATGATGGACCGGATGGTCCAGGAGTTCGGCACCATCGACGTTCTCGTGGCCAACGCGGGACTGCAGCGGGACGCCCGGCTCACGGAGATGACGCTGGCTCAGTGGCAGAAGGTCATCGACGTCAATCTCACCGGTCAGTTCCTGTGCGCCCGGGAGGCGGCCAAGGAGTTCCGGCGCCGGGGCGTGGTCCCCGAGGTCTCCCGCTCCGCCGGGAAGATCATCTGCATGAGTTCGGTGCACCAGGTCATCCCGTGGTCGGGGCACGTCAACTACGCGTCCTCCAAGGGCGGGGTGCAGATGATGATGCAGACCCTGGCCCAGGAGCTGGCACCCGAGAAGATCCGGGTGAACGCGGTCGCCCCGGGGGCGATCAGGACGCCGATCAACCGCGCGGCCTGGGAGACGCCGGAAGCGCGTGAGGACCTCCTGCGGCTCATCCCGTACGACCGCATCGGCGATCCCGAGGACATCGCGAACGCCGTCGTCGCGCTCGCCTCCGACCTCATGGACTACGTGGTGGGAACCACCCTGTACGTCGACGGCGGCATGACCCTCTTCCCGGGCTTCGCCACGGGCGGATGACCGTCTCCCGGCCCGTCACGTCCACGAACAGCGAAGGCTTGCATGTCCACGTCGCTCCACCTGCTGGCGGACGCCCCTGCCCAACTCCTGCCGGCCCGGGAACTCATGGCCTTCACCCTGGCCTCTCACATCATCCTGGTACCCCTCGGCGTCGCCTTCCCCTTCATCACCCTGGTCATGCACTACCGCGGGCTGCGCCGCCAGGACGCCACGGCGCTGCTGCTGGCGCGGCGCTGGTCGGCCGTCATGGCGGTGCAGTTCGCGCTCGGCATCGTCACCGGCACGGTGCTGTCCTTCGAGTTCGGTCTGCTCTGGCCCGGCCTGATGGGACGGTGGGGTGATGTCTTCGGCATCGGATTCGGCGTCGAGGCCTGGGCCTTCTTCCTGGAGGCCGTACTCATCGCCATCTACCTCTACGGATGGCGGCGGCTGAAGCCGCGGACGCACTTCCTCCTCGGGCTGCCCCTGCCGTTCGCCGCACTGCTCGGAGCGTTCGGCATCCTGGCCGCAAACTCCTGGATGAACACGCCACAGGGCTTCTCGCTCGACTCCGGGGGCAACCCGGTCGACGTGAACGTCTGGAAGGCGATCTTCACACCGATGTTCGGCCCGCAGTACTGGCACTTCGTGGTGGCGATGATCATCACCGCGGGCTTCATGGTGGCCGGTGTCTACGCGACGGGCTGGCTGCGCGGCCGCCGGGACCACTACCACCGGCTCGGCTTCGCCGTTCCGTTCACCATCGCCGCGGTCGCCGCCCCGGTCCAGTTCGTCCTCGGCGACTCCATCGCCCGGTCGGTGTTCCACAAGCAGCCGGTGAAGTTCGCCGCCCTGGAGATCGTCTGGAAGACCGACACCAGGGTGCCGGAGTACCTCTTCGGGCGTCTGCACGAGGACGGCACCGTCTCCGGCGGCATCAAGATCCCCCTGCTCGACTCGGTACTGGCCGGGTTCAGTCCGGACACCGAGGTGGTGGGGCTGACCTCCGTCCCGGCGGACCAGCGCCCCACCGCGACGCAGGCGACCATCGCCCACTGGGCCTTCGACATCATGGTCCTGATCGGATCCGTGCTGGTGCTGCTCGCCCTCTGGTACGGCTTCGTGTGGTTGCGGCACCGCCGGCTGCCCGCCTCGGCGTGGTTCTACCGATCGGCGGCCTGTGCGGGCGTGGCCTCCGTGGTCGCCGTCGAGTGCGGCTGGATCGCCACCGAGGTCGGACGCCAGCCCTGGATCGTGTACCAGAACATGCGGGTCGCCGAGGCGGTGACGTCGACGCGCTCCACCACCCTGTGGATCATGCTCGCTGTGGTGATGGTGGTGTACCTGTTCCTCTTCGGCTCGTTCCTCGTGGTCCTGCTGAAGATGCGCACGCGATGGCGCCTCGCCGACCGGCAACAGGCCGCGGCGGGTACGGGCCTTCCGCCGGAGGACGACCTCCCCTACGGGCCGCGAGCCCCCCTTCCCGTGGGAGACGCACCTCCCGCCGGAGGCGGGGCCGGCCGGCACGGAGGTGACCGCTTGTGACGGCCGACCTCATCGCCGTGGTCCTGCTCCTGGCCGTGACCGCGTACGCCTGCGCCGGTGGCACGGACTACGGGGCCGGCTTCTGGGATCTGACCGCCGGAGGGACGGAACGCGGTCGGCGCCCCCGGTGGCTCATCGACCACGCCATGGCTCCCGTGTGGGAGGTCAACAACGTCTGGCTGATCTTCGTCCTCGTCATCATGTGGACGGGCTTCCCCGTCCTGTTCCAGACCGTGTTCTCCGCGATGTGGCTCCCGCTGGCCCTGGCCGTCGTGGGCATGGTGCTGCGGGGTGCCGGATTCGCGCTCCGCAAGGCCTCACGCCGGCTCGCGGGCAGGCGTCTCTACGGCGCCGTGTTCGCCGTGGCCTCGCTCGTCACGCCGTTCTTCCTCGGTGCCGCCGTCGGCGGGGTCGCGTCGGAACGCGTGGCTCCCGGCACCGAGGCCTCGGCCGACGTCTGGACCAGCCCCACCTCCCTCGTGTTCGGACTCGTCGCCGTCGCGACCACGGCCTTCCTCGGCGCGGTGTTCCTGACCGGGGACGCCCGCAGGTTCGACGCGCCCGACCTGGTCGGCTACTTCAGGCGGCGGGCGCTGTGCAGTCTCGCCGTGCTCACCGCGCTCGCGGTGGTCACCGGCTTCGTCACCCACGAGGACGCCCCCTATGTGTGGCGCGGACTCACCCACGGCCTGGGGTTGCTCTTCGTCGTCGTGGCCGGAGCAGCCGCCCTCGCCACGGCGGTGCTGCTCCTGCGGCCCCCGAGCACCTGGACGCGTGTCACGGCGACCGGCGTCGTCGCGTCGGCCGTCATCGCCTGGGGCATGGCCCAGCGCCCCTATCTGCTCCCCACCTCGCTGACCGTGGCCGACGCCGCGGGCTCGCCCGCCACGCTGACGTGGCTGGCGATCGTCACCCTGGTGGCCCTGGTACTCATCGTGCCGGCCGTGGTCCTCCTGTACTGGCTGGACACCCACGGCGAGCTGGAGGAGCTCACCGACGCCGAGCTGCGCGGGGAGAGGAAGCCGCTGTGACCGACGACGAGATCCTTCTCGGACTCGCCCTGACGGTGGTGCTCGCCACCGGATCGCAGATCCTGGCGAGCAAGCTGCGCGTCCCCGCCCTCATCATCCTGCTTCCCGTCGGGTTCGCCGCCGGCGCGATGACCGACGTCATCCACCCCGACAGACTGCTGGGGCCGGACTTCTCCGCGATCGTGTCGCTGTCCGTCGCGGTGATCCTCTACGACGCCGGCCTGGGACTCGACCTGCGCAAGCTGGCCCGCCACACCCGAGGGATCGTGGGCAGGCTGCTCGTGTACGGCGTGCTGCTCACGTTCCTCGTCACCGGGGCGGTGGCACCGGCGATGTTCGACATGCCCCTACGGGTGGCCGCGATGCTCGGGATGATCCTCGTCGTCTCCGGGCCCACCGTCGTCGGGCCGATCCTCGACTTCGTGCGGCCGAGCGACAAGGTGCGGCGCATCCTGATCTGGGAGGGAACGCTGACCGACCCGATCGGCGCCATCCTCGGCGCGCTCACCTTCCACGCGGTCGCCTCGTCGCACCAGATCGACATCGGCCGGGGCTACCAGCTGGGCCAGTTCCTGCTCAGCCTCGCCGTCGGGCTCGCGGGCGGGGCCGTGGGGACCGCTCTCCTGTGGTTCACGCTGCGCACCCTGCGACTCGGCGAGACCCTGGGAACACTGGCACAGCTCGCCATCGTGATCGGCGTATCGGCGGGTTGCGACATCGTGCGGGACGACACGGGACTCATCGCCGCGATCGTCGCGGGCCTCGCCGTCTCCAACATCCGCGGCTTCGACATGCCCGCCCGCCGCCCTTTCCTGGAGACCCTGGTCCAGCTGATCATCGGGCTGCTGTTCGTCTCCATCTCCTCCACCGTCACCCCGTCGTCCCTGGTGCCGGTGCTCCTTCCCGCGCTCGGTCTGGTCGCGATCCTCGTCCTGGTGGTCCGCCCGGTCGTGGCCTTCGGCGCCGCGGCACACACGGACCTCTCACGCGGCGAGCGCGCCTTCGTCGGATGGATGGACCCACGCGGCATCGTCGCGGCGGCGACGGCGTCGGCCTTCTCCGCCGGCCTGGTGGAACGGGGCGTGCCCGGGGCCGCGAAGGTCCTCCCCGTCACCTTCCTGGTGATCGTGGGGACCGTTCTGCTCTACGCCCTGACGGCGGCACCGGTGGCCAGACGGCTGGGAGTCGTCAAGGCGGAGGGCACCCGCGTCCTCCTGGTGGGCGGCGAGCCATGGGTGGTCGACCTGGGCAGGACCCTGCGGTCCGCGGGCCTCGACGTGCTGATGTGGGCGGGACTCGACGAGGAGAGAGAACACATCAAGCAGGCGGGGCTGGAGCTGGCCAAGGGCGATCTGCTGGCCACGGCCATCAATCCGGGAGCTCGGCTGGAGGGCGTGACGGCCGTCTTCCTGGCCACCGACGACGACGACTTCAACGCGCTCGCCTCGATCGTGATGCAGGACAACGTCGAGGGTCCCGTCTACCGGGTGGGGCCACCGCACGACAGCCACGGCGTGGTCGCTCCGTACACCGGCGGCGACATCCTCTTCGGCCACTCCCTGGTCCGGCACGTCCTCGCGGAGCGCTACGGACGGGGTGCCCGGTTCACGGTGCAGCCGGCCGCCGCCCCGCTGCCGCCGGAGTACGACACCCTCTTCGTGGTACGGGCCGACCAACGGCTGGAGCCCGTCACGGAAAGGCGGAAGAGCGTGCCTGAGGACGGTGACACCGTCGTCCTCCTCGGACCCGCGCCGGGCACGACGACCACTCCCCCGCCCTGAGAACTCACTCCCAGAACCCGCTCCGCGGCTCCGCGGGCTACGTACCGCCCGGCCGGTTGCCCTGGAGCATCGAGTCCAGGGTGATGGCGGCGTCGATCAAGGCCAGATGGGTGAAGGCCTGGGGGAAGTTGCCCAGCTGCCGTCCCGTCAGATCGATCTCCTCGGAGTACAGCCCCAGGTGGTTGGCGTAGGTGAGCATCTTCTCCAGCACCAGCCTGGCCTGGTCGAGGCGCCCGGCCCGGGCCAGCGCGTCGACGTACATGAACGTGCACAGCGAGAAGGTTCCCTCGGAGCCGCGCAGCCCATCGGGGGACGCCTCGGGGTTGTAGCGATAGACCAGGCTGTCGCTCACCAGCTCCCGCTCCATCGCGTCCAGGGAGGACTGCCACATCGGGTCGTCCGGGGTGATGAAGCCGACCGTCGGCATGCGCAGCAGCGCCGAGTCGAGCACGTCGTCGCCGTAGTGCTGCACGAAGGCCTGCTTCCCCGGGTCCCAGCCGCGGTCGTACACCTGCGCGTAGACCTCGTCCCGTGCGTCGACCCACCGTCCGCCGGCCGCGGGTCGGCCGTCGTCGTAGGCGATCCGCACGGCACGGTCGAAGGCCACCCAGGACATCACGCGACCGTAGGTGAAGTCCTTCCGGCCCCCGCGCGTCTCCCAGAGTCCCTCGCCGGGCTGGTCCCAGTGGTCGACCAGCCAGTCGAGCAGGGTGTGCAGGGCCTTCCAGCCACCGCGGTCGAGATGCATGCCGTGCTCGTGCGCGAAGTAGATGCTGTCGAGCGCCTCGCCGTAGATGTCCAGCTGGAGCTGGGTCGCCGCTCCGTTGCCGATGCGGACCGGGGCGGAGCCGCGGTATCCCTCCCAGTGGCCGAGGGTCTCCTCGACCAGGTCGGCCGAGCCGTCGACCCGGTACATGATGTTCAGCGGGCCCGAACCGTTCTCATGACCGGCCTCCTGCTTGACCCGGTCGTGCAGCCAGTTGATGAACGCGGACGCCTCTTCCTTGAATCCGAGGCCCAGCAGGGCGTACACGGAGAAGGACGCGTCACGGATCCAGGTGAACCGGTAGTCCCAGTTGCGCTCCCCGCCCAGTTGCTCGGGGAGCCCGGCCGTAGGTGCGGCGACCAGGGCGCCGGTCGGTGCGTAGGTCATGAGCTTGAGCGTCACGGCCGAACGCTCCACCGCCTCCCGCCAACGGCCGGAGTACGTGGACTGTCCCAGCCAGGAGCGCCAGAAGCGGACCGTCTGGTCGAAGAGGCGCTCGAACTCCTCCAGGCGGACCTCGCGCGGAGGCCCGTCGGGGGCGGATTCCATGACCAGGCCGCGCTGCTCGCCTGCCCTCAGGCTCAAGGAGAAGCGCAGGTCTTCGTCGTCCCCCGGGAGGATGCTCATCAGCCGCTCGTCCTGCGGCTCACGGACGGCGTGTACGGCCAGGTCCAGGTGCTCCGAGGTGAACAGGGCGCCGTGCTCGGAGATGTGGAGCTCGTGCGACGCGCGGCCGTAGTCGAAACGTGGCGCGATCTCCCCTTCGAACGTCATGCTGCCGCGCACGCAGCGCAGGAGGCGGACGATGCGGTGCCGGTCCGTCGCCGTGGTTCCGGTCACCGGCATGAAGTCCACGACCTCCCCGGCCCCGGCCTCCGTCATGAAGCGCGTCACCAGGACAGCCGTGTCAGGGTGGTAGAGCTGTCTGGTCGTGTACGTCTCGGCGACCGGCCGCACGGTGAAGTGGCCGCCCTTCCGCCGGTCGAGCAGCGCGCCGAAGACGCTGGGCGAATCGAACCGAGGGCAACAGAACCAGTCGATCGTCGCATCGGTCGTCACGAGCGCCGCGGTCTGCAGATCACCGATCAGGCCGTGGTCCTCGATCAGGGGATAGTGCTCCATCGCGGGCCCCTTTCAGCCCCGGCCGACCACGTGCGGGCGCGCCTGCGCGCCGGGGTGAGGTGGACCGGACGGCACCCGTTCAGCTTAGGCCGACGGTGTCGCTCCGTCCTGGCGAGAGAGTGACGCGGGGTGAAGACGCCGCCGCTGCGGCGCCGGTCCGGGTATCGCCCTAGCGTGAGGAGGTGGAGCAGATCCTCCGAAGGAACCCGCCATCACCTCGTGCCTCACGCGTACCTGATTCCTCCCGCGAAGGAGCGTGGCATGGGTGTCATGACGTCCTGGGCGGACAGGTTCAGGCTGCGACAGTACGTCAAGGCCAGCCTGTGGATCGTGCCGATGATCGGTCTCGCCCTCGGCGCCCTTCTCGCCGAGGCGGCGCTCGCCGCCGACAGCGCGGACCGGCCGCCGAGCGGCTGGCACTATTCCGCCACGACCGCGAGCGGCGTGCTCACCGCCATCGTGGGCGCGATGGTGGCGCTCCTCGGGTTCGTCGTCACGATCGGCGTGCTGGTGGTGCAGCAGGCGACGGGAACCCTCTCCCCCCGGTACATGCGCCTGTGGTACCGGGACCGGCTGCAGAAGGCGGTTCTGGCGACCTTCACGGGGACGTTCGCGTTCGCCTTCTCCCTGCTGCGGAGCGTCGAATCCGCATCGGTCCCCGATCTCGGGGTGACCCTGGCCGGCGCGGCGGTGGCCGTGAGCCTGGTACTCCTGCTCGTCTACCTCAACCGGTTCACCCACAGCCTCCGGCCGGTGGCCATCGCGGAGTTGGTCGCCCGCTTGGGAGAGACCGTCTTCACCGACGGCGCCGCGGCGATCCGGGGCGCCGCGCCCCAGGGAGACGGGGCCGTACCGTCAGACGGTTCGGTGCTGCGGATCCGTACCGTGCGCGGCGGAGCGATTCAGGCCTTCAACGTGCCCGGTCTGATCGCGGAGGCGGCCCGCCACGATTGCGTCTTCGTGGTGACCCGGCTGATCGGGGACTTCGTACCGCCCGGGACCGTGCTGGTGGAGGTCCGTGGGGGCACGTCCAGGCCCGACCCGGAGCGGGTGAACAGTCTGATCGCCCTCGGGTCCGAGCGTACGATCGAACAGGATCCCGCCTTCGCGCTGAGAGTTCTCGTCGACATCGCGATCAGGGCCCTCTCCCCCGCGGTGAACGACCCCACGACCGCGGTGCAGGTCATCAACTACATCGAGTGGTTCCTGCACACGGTCGGAAACACGCGGCTGCCCGGACATTACGTCCTGGCCGATCGCGGCGGGAACGCGCGGCTGGTGCTCCCGGGCCGGGACTGGGACAACTACCTCGAGCTCGCCGTCTGCGAGATCCGTGACTACGGCGGTTCATCCGTGCAGATCTGCCGCAGGCTCCGGGCCATGCTCGACGGCCTGCTCGACGCCCTGCCGGCATCCCAGCACGCCGCCGTGCACACACAGGTGCTCCTCCTGGGGGAGGCCGTCGAGCGCGAGTTCACCGACCCGGCCCGCCGGGCCATCGCGGCACAGCCCGACCACCAGGGCATCGGCGGGCGCCACCCCTCCGCACCCGCCGATCGGAACGCGTCCGGACCCTCCGTCGGGACCTCGCGAGGGACCTACCGCGGTCGGCTTGCGGGGTGGCGGCGACGGTCGCATAGTCCGAGGTATGGACGCGCGTGAGGCGGCGCTCCGACAGGCGTACGGCCATGCTGTCCGGTGGCTGGCGAGCCTGCCCGACCGCCGGGTTCCGGCGCGCGCCTCGGTCGACGAGATCGTGAGCGCGCTCGGTGCCGAGCTGCCTGCCGGTCCCAGCCCGCCCGCCGACGTCGTCGACCTGCTGGCCACGGCCTGTGAGCCGGGGCTCACGGCGTTCCCCAGCGGCCGCTTCTACGGGTTCGTGGTGGGCGGCACCGAGCCGGCCGCGCTGGCTGCCGACTGGCTGGTCAGCGCCTGGGACCAGAACTGTGTGATGCGCACCGTCTCGCCCGCGTACACGGCGGCGGAGGAGATCGCCGGCGCGTGGTCGCTCGATCTGCTCGGCCTGCCGAAGGACAGCTCCGTGGGCTTCACCACGGGTGCGACGATGGCGAACTTCACGTGCCTCGCCGCGGCGCGGGACACCGTGCTGCGGCGCGCCGGCTGGAACGTCGCCCGCGACGGCCTCACCGGCGGCCCGCCCGTGCGAGTCGTCGTCGGCGAGTCCCGGCACATGGCCATCGACCTGGCCCTGCGCTACCTCGGGCTCGGCCGGCCCGAGCTGGTGGTGGCCGACGATCAGGGACGTATCGAACCCGAGGCCCTGCGGACGGCGCTGACGGCCGGCGGGCAGGGCCCCACGATCGTGATCCTCCAGGCCGGCGACATCCATTCCGGCGCCTTCGACCCCTTCGCCGCGAGCATCGGTGCGGCGCGCGAGGCAGACGCCTGGGTCCACGTCGACGGCGCGTTCGGACTGTGGGCTGCCGCCTCGCCGCGCCGCGCCCACCTGACGGCGGGCTGCGCGGACGCGGACTCCTGGGCGACGGACGCCCACAAGACGCTGAACGTTCCCTACGACTGCGGGCTCGCGATCGTGCGCGACGCGTCCGCGGTCCGGTCGGCGATGGGCCAGCGTGGCGACTACCTCATCCAGCACGAGCACGGCGACCCCATCGACAAGGTGCCCGAACTCTCGCGGCGCGGCCGGGCGTTCACCGTGTGGGCCGCCCTCAGGTCCCTCGGCCGGTCAGGCGTCTCCGACCTCGTCGAGCGGCTGTGCCGGCACGCGTCCGCGTTCGCCGCCGACATCGCCGAGGTCGACGGCGCGACCGTTCTCAACGAGGTCGCGTTCACGCAGGTCTGCGCCGAGTTCGGCAGCGACGGACGTACCGACCGGGTACTCGCCCGGCTGCTCGACGACGGCACGGCGTGGATCAGCGGCTCCACCTGGCACGGCAGACGCGTCATGCGGATCTCGGTGAGCAACTGGTCGACCACCGACGACGACGTGACGCGCACGCTCGACGCGATCCGGCGCGCGGCCGCCGGGGCCTGACGACTGCGCGCGCCAGGGCGGTTGCGAGGAGTTCCCGATGTGCCCGTCGATCAGGGGCGGGCGTCCGAGGGAAGGGTGAGCATGCTCGCCGTCGCCGGGGTCGGTGAGATGCCCAACTCCTGTCTGAGCACCTGTCGGCATGTGGCGTAGGCGCGCCGGGCTTCCCCGATGTTTCCTTCGGCGAGGTGGATGCGGATCACCGAGCGGTGGGCGCTCTCACGGAGGACATCCAGGCGCAGCGTGGCGAGAGCGACCTCCAGGGCGAGTCCGAAGCGGCCCTCGGACGTCAGCCGTTCCGCCAGGGACTCCTGCAGATGCAGTTGCAGTTGGCGCAGTCGCTCCCGTTCGCCGCTGAGCCACTCCTCCTCCCAGTCCGGCAGCAGCTCGCGGGCGTCCCCGAGCATGTACCTGGCCCCCTGGCACTCACGGCGACCCGGCTCCATCCCCGCCCCGGGGCGCCCTCGCCGCACGACAGCTCCGTCGGCGGCCCGCTGCTCCTGCCCGCCGACGAGCCGTGGCCGCACTGCGAGGGACCGCACCGGTGGGGTCGGTGGAATGAGATCCTCTCGCCGGAGGACGTGCGGCAGCGGCGGAGCATCCGGGCAGCGGTGGCGAAGCGGCCGGGCGGCGATCCCCCGCTCACCCGGTACGCGCCCGAGGAGCTGGCGCGATCGAGGAGCGGATCAAGGCCGACCGGCCGTGGCCGGAAGGCCCGATCGCCATGCTGCCCGTGGCCCAGTTGTACGTCCGTGACGTCCCGTTGCTGCGTCCGCCCGGCCAGTCGGAGACCGATCTGCTCCCGACCGCCGTCCAGTTCTCCGCCTACGTGCCGGAGGGGAACTCCAGCGTCAACCGGAGGACTGGAGCGGGTGGCAGGCGGCCGGAGCGGCGGTGCCCAGCTCCGACGAGGTGGCCCCGCAGGATTTCTACGGGGACACGTTGTCACTCGCCCCCGGCTGGAAGGCCGGTGGCTGGACCCGCTGGGGCCTCACCGATCCCATGCCTCGCATCTGCTCCGTATGCGGCACCGAGGCGGACCCGCTGTTCACCTTCGCCACCACCGAATGGGACAGCGGCGGCAGCTGGATCCCGGAGGAGGACCGGGCGCACCCCCCCGCCCCGCCCCGGCACTCCTCCGGGGAACTCCACCGAGGTCGAGGTCGCCAGTGGCTACGACCCGCAACTCCACGTCTGCCCGGCATCCCAGGATCAGCCGCACATCGAACTGATCCAGTGAGCCATCGCTCAGACCTCGCCCGTCACTCGTACCGGTACTTCAGCGAGTCCGCCTCCGCCTGCTCGATGTCGGAGATCGTCAACTCCGGCATCCGCAGCTGGGCCAGTGTCACCTCGGCCGAGGTCGGCTGGGCGTCCGTCGGCAGCCACTGCTCCGGCTTCCAGGCCCCGCCGCGCAGAAGCGACTTGGGGCAGTGCGGGTAGACCTCCTCGACCCCCACCACCAGGGCACTGGCCGGCGGCTTGCCCACCGCGGTCAACTGCGAGAGCAGATCCGGGCGGGTGGAGACACAGGCCCGGCCGTTCACCCTGAGCGTCGTGGTGCGCCCCGGGATGACGAACAGCAGCCCGGCTCGGCCCGTGGCGATGACGTTCTGCAGGGTGTCCAGACGCTTGTTGCCCGTCGCGTCCGGTATCGCCACCGTCCGCGCGTCCAGGACGGCGACGAACCCGGCGGGGCCCCCACGCGGGGAGACGTCACAGTTGCCCTCGGCGTCCGCGCTGGCGACCAGGACCAACGACGAGCATCCGATCAGCCGTCGGGTCTGCTCGGTGAGTTCGGTCATCTGCTTCCGCAGGGCCGTCTCCTTGGGGAGCTCGTAGACCTCGCGCAACGCCTGCTGGTCGTGCACGGCGTCGAGGAGGAGCGAGTCGAAGGCAGTGTCGGTGAAGGGTGTGGTCATACCCCGAACCTAGTGGGCTTCTCCAGGCGTCCGTCCCGCTGTCACCATGTGCCGTATGACGCACATGATCAAGGGTGCGAACGCGCCCGTCCCCGCCGCCCCGCTGCGTGTTGCCGTGGGCCGGCAGTCGGTGCCAGGTACGCCGACCGTGTCAGCCGCGGCCCTTCTGCTCGACGCGGCCGGAGCGGTGCGCGGCGATGCCGACATCGTCTTCCACGACCGGCCCGTCCACCCCTCGGGCGCCGTTCGTCACGTCGGCACGGGAGAGGGCGCCGGACAGCTCGCCGAATGGCTGGAGTTGGACCTGCTCCGCGTCGAACCCGATGTCCAGCGGGTACTGATAGTCGGATCGTGCGCGGACGGGACCTTCGGACAGGTCCGCGGTCTCTACGCCCAGTTGAGCACGCTCGACGGAACCATCGTCGCGCGGTACGCGGTCACGGAAGCCACCGTCGAGACCGCGTTCGTGCTGGGTGAGCTGTACCGGCGCCATGGGGCATGGCGGTTCCGCGCGGTGGGGCAGGGCTACGAGGACGGGCTCACGGGCCTGACGCAGGACGTAGGGGGCGCGGGGACGGTGACGGCGGTGTCACCGCCGGCACCGGTGGTCCCCTCGCCGTCGCCGGCTGAGCCCTCCGCGTCCGGCCCGGTGCCGCTCGCCGGGGTGGGCAAGACGGGCTCCGGCGTGGTGGCTCCCGGGGCGCCGTCGCAGCCGGGGCCGGTTGTGTACGGGGCGGACCAGGCGTCGTCCGGGCCCGGCCCGTTGAGCGGTTCCGCGACGTACCCCACGTCACCCATGGCACCTGTCACGGCGCCCGCCGGGCCCGCGTACGCCACCGTGACGCCCTCCGTCGGCGCATCCTCCGGGCCCGCGACCTGGGCGGCCGGCTTCTTCGCTTTCGAGCCGCGCGTCCATCGCGGCAAGGGTACGAAGACGATCACCGTGGACCTGCCGTTTCCGCCCAACGGGGAGCCGGTGATCCTGGAGGCACGGACGGAGGAGTACAACTACATCTCCGTCAAGATTCCCGGCCGCGAGGACGATGTCTTCCTGTCCGACCTGCCCGATCACTACGGCCGAACCCTGATGGTGCCCAACCGCAAGGGCGGGCCGCTCACGCTGAAGGTGCGCAACTCCGGGGCGTGGCAGCTCACGGTCCTGCCCCTGTCGGCGGCCCTGCCGCTGGACTTCGGCACCGTCGCGGGCAGCGGCCGGGAAGTCTTCGTCCACACCGGCCCCGCGGCCGAGTTGAAGGTGCGGGCGGAGGACCCTCACAAGGGCTGGTTCCAGATGCACTACCACTGGGGTGACTCCCCCAGTGACCTGAGGCACCCTGCCAAGCGGCTCGTGTACGAGTGGAACGGTCGCCGGGTCCGGGAGAAGGTGACCCTGCCCGGCGGGCCCATCCTGGTCACCATCGACAAGAGCAGGCACCGGTGGGAACTCACCCTCGATCCGGCTGACCCGAGCGAGCCGTCCCGAGGGGCGCGAAGGGTATGGCGCCGCTAGGTCTTGGAGGTTCCGAAGTGCGGGAGCCGACCGGCCTGCCGCCGCCGCCTCGGTACTGTGGCTTCGCATGACCGAGATCGACACCGAGATCGACACCGACACCGACACCGACACCGAGATCACCGCGGATCTGGTCCGCGACCTGCTGCACGAGCAACACCCCGACCTTGCCGGGCTGACCATCCGCGAGGTGGCGGGCGGCTGGGGCAACCAGATGTGGCGCCTCGGGGACGAGTTGGCCGTTCGCATGCAGCGCATGGACCCCACCCCGGATCATCAGCTCAAGGAGCGGCGGTGGCTGCCCGTGCTGGCCCCTCGCCTGCCACTCCCGGTGCCGACCCCGGTGCGATACGGCGAACCGTCCGAGCGCTTCCCCAAGCACTGGACCGTGATGACATGGGTTCCGGGCGAGCCACTGGACCACGGGTCGATCAGCCGCGGCACCCACGCGGCTGAGACGCTGGCGGGCTTCCTCCGGGCGCTCCATGTGGAGGCGCCCGCCGGGGCTCCGACTGCTACGGACCGCGGCGCCCATCCCCGGAACTGCACGGAGGGCTTCGAGAACTACTTCCAGGCCGTTGCCCTCGACGACATCGCTGCAGACGTCCGGGCCGTCTGGGACGACGCCGTCGCGGCGCAGGCGTGGGAGGGCCCGCCGGTGTGGGTACACGGCGACCTCCATCCCGCGAATGTCGTCGTCTCGGACGGAACGCTCTCGGGCGTCGTCGACTTCGGTGACATGTTCGCCGGCGACCCGGCGTGGGACCTCGCTGCCGCGTGGGTACTGCTGCCCGCGGGCACGGCCTCCCGCTTCTTCGACATGTACGCGAACGCAGACGACGCTGCGATCCGGCGTGCCCGAGGACTGGCCGCTGTGAAGTGCCTCTTCCTGATGCTCATGGGGCAGAGCGGGGATCGGGGCCTTCCCGGCGGCAAGTCGCACTGGGGACCTGTGGGCCGGGCGGCACTCGATCGTGTTCTGAAGGGCGTGTGACGCACACTTCATCAGTCCTCGCCCGGTGGGGAACGGCCTCGCAGGTTCCCGCGAGCCCCTACGGACTCGCCCCCTGCCGAACACCGTGAGCGCGTGCACCACCAGGAGCATGTGGCCTGCCTCAGCAGCACCTCCACGTGATCGCGAGCCGCTGCCGCTGAGGCATGCCCTGACCGGCACGCCTCAGCGCTGGCGGCGACGCGGCCTGGCGCCACTCCAACCAGCGGGTGCCCGGCCGGCCGGGGGCGCAGCCAGGCTTTCGGCGTAAAATAGGCACAATGAGTCCACTCAGATACGAGCTGGTGTTCTCCGAGGACACGGGTTCGGCCCAGGACGTCGTGATCGTCGAGCGCACCTCTGCCAAGGGGCCCGGCGGCCATCCGGTCTACGCCGACCGCACCGGCATCATCCGGGCGGAGATCAGCGACCGGGACGAGGTGCGCGTCCTCGCCTCGGGCGGGCACCAGGCTCCGGCCCAGCACGTCCTGGCCCGCCGTCTCGCCGACCCCGATCCGAAGGATGCCGCCGGCCCTTCCACCTCAGCGGGCTGACCGGTACACGACCCGGCCTCGATGACGTCGAGGCCGGGTACGGACGAACGGCGCAACGCCTGTTCTCCAGGGATGCCTCTGCATCAGTACGTCATTTTGCCCTGACCGGCCGACGTGTCACCGCGCAGGAGCTGACTGAGGCGCTGGGTATCGGGACATGACCCCTTGCTGAAGGAGGCCGGGCGGCTCTCCTCGGTCGCCGGGGTGCCACCGGCGCCGTCGCACGACGCCGCTCGTGGGCGATCTGCGCGCCGTGCGGCCGTTGTCCGAGACGACTCTCGTCGTCTCGACCGCCGAGAGCGACGAGGAGTGGGGCAGGGCCGGTACCGGCTGGTCGACACGACGGGAACGCACGGTCCCCGCCACGCCCCCGGAAGGCACCTCAGCCCACAGCGGCAGGGCCGTTCGCGGACCGGGTGCGACGTCATCCTCGTCCGGTCGAACCGGCCGTCAGTGCCGCGGGAACGCCGGTGTCGTCGGAGTGGGCCCCAGCGTCGTCGTGCCAGGGGGCGACCGGTGGCCCAGGCCCGTGCGGTACGCGTCCAGCGCGGCCTCGGTACGACCGCCGCGGCGTAGAAGGTCGCCCAGCAGGCGGCACAGATCGGCGAGGTCGCCGCTCGCGCCGCTGCGCTCCAGCAGCCCCAGGGCCATGACGTAGTGCTCCTCGGCGGTCTCGCTGTCCCCGCGCTCCTCGGCGATCAGCCCGAGCAGCCTGTGCGCACCCCCCGCGTGCACCGCGCCGTGCCGGTCACCCGGTTCGAGGAACGCGGAGAGCAGATCCGACGCCTCGTCGTGCCGTCCGAGCCGCCGGAGGACATCGGCGAGTTCCACCTCCACGTGCGCGGTGAACAGCGCCGCGCGTCTGGCGTTCAGCATGTCCCGGGCGGCACGCAACTCCGTCTCGGCCGACTCCAGTTCTCCGTTCTGCGCCTGGACGTAGCCGCGCATCCAGTGGCAGTGCGCGAGATCGGTACGCAGGCTCAGCTGTTGGTAGATCGCCTGGGCCTTGGCCAGTGATGCGTCCGCGTCGGCCGTGCGCCCCTCGGCGAGGAAGGTGCGGGCCACCTGCCGGTGCATGCCCGCCACCAGCGCCGGGTCGTCGACCTGTGGAGCCAGTGCCAGGGCGAGCTCGGCGGCGTGCGCGGCGCGGGCGTGGGCGCCCATGTCCATGTACGGGCCGATCACGGCGGCGTACAGGACGACCAGCGCCTCGGGGTCGGCCAGGCCGCTCGCTCCGAGCTCGTCGATGGCGGATTCGAGGAGGTAGCAGGCGTAGCGCAGCTCCCCGGCCAGGAGGTGTGCGACGGCACGGCCCCGGATCGCGCGTACGCGGCGGGTCAGCGGCTCCTCGGCGAGGAGCCGTTCGGCGGCCTGGAAGTGGTCTCCCGCGTCGGCCAGTTCACCGGTCTCCAGGGCACAGTCGCCGAGCCCGAGCAGCGCCTCGGCCCGCTCGGGCACGAGTCCGAGGTGCTCCGCGTCGGCGAGCAGACGCCGGTAGCGTACGGCGGCCTCCTCCGCTGTCCCGGTGGCCAGCTGCCGGCGCGCCTCGACGAGAGCGAGCCGCAGCTCCGTGGCGAGGTGCGCGGGCCGGCCGGTGGCCAGTTCCTCGTACGACGTACCGAGGCGCTCGGCGAGGAAGCGCAGCGCGGTCTCCGAGGGCCGGACCTTGCCCGACTCCAGCGTCGACACATACGCGGGGGTGTACGAGGGCTCGGCCAACTGCCGCTGGGTCAGCCCGCGTTGGGCGCGCAGTCGCTGCACTCGGTGGCCGATCGTGGCCGGATCGTCCATGTGGACCCCCTGGTTCGTGAACTGCCCAGTATCCAGAAGCAGTAGGCATTGCGCACGCCCTCACCTTCCCCCTAGGTTAAGCGACTCGTTCAGCACATTTATCGATGCACTTAACTTCCCTGGCAGGGGGCTGATTTCATGCGTTCAGCACGACGAGGAGCCATGGCGGTCGGAGTGACCGTCGCCCTCACGGCCGTACTCGCCGCGGCACCCGGCAGCGCCGCCGCGGACCCGACGGCACCCGCCACGGCACGAGTCGAGGTCGAGATACCCGGGCCGGAGAACGGGACGCTCGCCGGATCCGGACACACGCATGTGCCGACGGAGGGCCGGAACCGGACGGCCTCCCGTCTGACGGCGACCGAGGTGGCCGCCGACGGCGAGGTGGCCAAGATGGTCGACAACGGCCCCGCCGCCGACCGGCTCGACATCGTCGTCGTCGGAGACGGCTACACCGTCGCCGAACTCCCCCGCTTCCACGCCGACGCCCAGCGGAAATGGGCCGAGCTGACGGCCGTCGAGCCGTACTCCACCTACCGCAACCTCTTCAACGTCTGGACCGTCGACGCCGTGTCGAACCAGTCCGGCGTCTCCGGCGACCCCGCTCCGGACACCCTCCGGGACACGGCCCTCGGCTCGTACTTCTGGTGCGACAGCATCGAGCGGCTGCTCTGCGTCGACCAGGACAAGGTCGACGGATACGTCGCGAAGGCGCCGGAGGCCGACCTGGTGCTCGTCCTCGCCAACAGCACCAAGTACGGCGGCGCGGGCTACAACGAGCCCAGCGAGACCCTCGGCTACGAGGGCATATCGACGGCCTCGGCGGGCAACGAGAAGTCCGGCCAGGTGGCGATCCACGAGACCGGTCACTCCCTGGGCAAGCTCGCCGACGAGTACTTCTACGCCGACTACCCCGGCTACGAGCGGTACCTGGGCCCCGAGCCCGCCGACTCCAACATCACCACCCTCACCGCCGACGACCTGGCCGACCGGGGCGCCAAGTGGCACCGCTGGCTCGGTGAGCAGTCTCCCGACGGCGGCACCGTCGGCGCGTACGAGGGCGGCGGTTACTACGTCACCGGGCTGCGGCGCCCCACCGAGGACTCACTGATGCGCTCCCTCGGCAAGCCCTTCAACCTGCCCGGAGTGGAGGCGATGATCGCCGGCTTCTACCGCGAGGCGCGGATCGCCTCCCCCGTCACGGCCACCGATCGCACCCTGCGCACGGGCGACACCGCCAAAGCCCTCGTACCCCGGCTGACGGGGGCGGACGGGCGTCAGCTCACCATCCGCTGGTATCTGGACGGGCGGGAGATGAAGTCGCTCGCGGGCCGCACCCAGGTACGGGTGTCCGACGTGGCCCTGCGGCTGCTCGACCTCCGGAAGCACACACTGTCCCTCACGGCCGAGGACCGTACGCCCTCGGTACGGGACCGCGGCATCGCCCGGACGATGAGGTCGACGGTCGGCTGGACGGTCCGGCTCTGACGGTCTCCGGCGGGCACGCGCCGCGGTTCGTGGCGCGGGCCCGCTCGATGATGGCGGCGTCGGCGACCACTCGGTTTCCGGCGCCGGACGGTGCGGGCGGTGTGGCGAGGAGGCGGTGTCAGGTCCGGTCGATCCGCGCGGCGGCCTCCTCCAGGTCGGCGACGGTCCCCGACATGATCGTCCGTACGTGACGGGTGATGTGCCGCACGGGCCAGTCCCACCACGCCACGGCGAGGAGCCGGGCGATGTCCGCGTCGTCGTAGCGGGTGCGGACGAGCCGGGCGGGGTTGCCGCCGACGATGCCGTAGTCGGGGACGTCGCCGGTGACCACGGCGCCGGCGGCGATGATCGCGCCGTGACCGATGCGTACGCCGGGCATGACCGTGGCACCGTGGCCGAACCACACGTCGTTGCCGACGACCGTGTCGCCGCGGCCGGGGAGGTCGGTGATCAGGTCGAAGTGCTCCGCCCAGGAGCCCCCCATGGTGGGGAACGGGAAGGTGGAAGGGCCGTCCATGCGGTGGTTGGCGCCGTTCATGATGAAGCGGGTGCCCGTCCCCAGCGCGCAGTACTTGCCGATGACGAGCCGCTCGGGGCCGTAGTGATACAGGACGTTGCGCGTCTCGAAGGCGGTCGGGTCGTCGGGGTCGTCGTAGTACGAGAAGTCACCGACGTCGATCAGCGGTGACTTCACCAGCTGTTTGAGCAGCACCACGCGCGGGTGCTCGGGCATCGGGTGGAGCACGGTGGGGTCAGCGGGAAGGGACGGCATCGTGGGGGCGGTTCCTCTCTATTCGGGGCGTGACCCGGATACGGCAGAAGCGGGCTGCGGGACGACCTCGGTCCGGTTCGGGCTGTTCGCGGACGTCTCGTTCGAGGTGGTGGCCGCGTCCGGATCGGTGGAACGTCGCGGCGCCGCGGCGCCTTCCGCGGGCTTGGACCTCGCCAGCCACAGGCCGGTGAACACGGCGGTGGCCAGCGTGACGGCGCCGGCGGCGAGGAAGGCGCCGTCGAGGCCGGTCTCGAAGGAGGCGCCGCCGGATTGCCGGGTGCGGACGACGGCTCCGAGCACCGCCACGCCGAGCACCGCGCCGATCTGCCGGGTGGTGCCGCTGATGCCTGACGCGAGGCCGCCTTCCTGCGGGCTGACTGCTTGGATGGCGGCTCCTGTCAGGGGGGACATCGTCAGGGCGAAACCGATGCCGACGAGTCCGAGCCGCCACCACACGTTCCCGTAGCCGGTGTCGGCGTGCACCAGACCGAGCGCCAACAGGCCAAGGCCGGCGAGGGCCAGACCGAGGGTAACGACGATGCGGAAGCCGTACCGGGCGGCGAGCCGGCCCGCGTAAGGGCTGACGATCACCATGGCGAGGGAGACCGGCAGGGTCTGCAGGCCGGCGCGCAGGATCGAGCTGCCCTGGACGTACACGAAGAACTGGGAGAAGAAGAACGACGAACCCATGAGCGCGAACCCCACCACGACCATGGCGGTGTTGGACACGGTGAAAAGGCGCTGCCGGAACAGCCGCAGCGGCAGCATCGGGGCAGGTCGGCGCGCTTCCACGGCGATGAAGGCGGCGAGGAGGATCGCCGCGGCGGCGAAGCTGCCCAGGATGACCGGTGAGGTCCAGCCGCGGGCACCGCCCTCGATCAGCCCGTAGGTGAGCGCCCCCACCGCCGGAACGGACAGCACCGTGCCCGGGATGTCGATCGCGGGGGCGCTCGGATTGCGGGACTCGCCGAGGTGACGCAGGCCGACCAGGAGCAGGACCACGCCGATGGGCAGATTGACCAGGAAGATGGCCGGCCAGCCGAAGGCTTCGGTCAGCGCGCCGCCGGCCACGGGGCCTGCGGCCAGACCGATTCCGCTGATCCCGGCCCACAGCCCGATCGCCTTGACTCGTTCCTGCGGCACGGGATGGGCGGCGGCGAGCAGGGCGAGCGAGGCAGGGCTCAGCGCCGCGGCCCCGACGCCCTGCAGCACCCGGCCGGCGAGCAGCCAGCCGACCGAGGGCGCGAGGCTGCACAGCAGCGACGCGGCGGTGAACACCGCCACGCCGGTCAGGTAGACCCGCTTGCGGCCGAACCGGTCGGCGAAGACGCCGCCGGACAGCAGCAGCATGGCGACCAGCAGTACGTACGCGTCGACGATCCATTGCAGACCGGTCAGTTGAGCGTGCAGCCGGTGCTGCATATCGGGCAGCGCCGCTCCGACGATCGTGTTGTCGAGCAGGACCATGAACTGGCCCAGACAGGTCACCGCAAGCAGCCAGGCTCGGCTTGATCGACTACCTGCGGTCACATGTGGTGCAGCGATGGGGTCCCCCTCGATGGATAGGCGCGCCCGGTGTCGGTCCACGTGGTGGCGGTACACCTGCGCGCTTTAAGGCAGTCAACGACTGCGTTAGGCGACTGTAAGAGGGCCCTTTCATAAACGCAAGTGTGAGCTGCGTTAAGGTGAGGGGCATGAACGAGAGTCAGCGAGCCCGGCGGCCCGGTGGGCGCAGCGCCCGCGTCGGCACGCAGGTGCACCGGGCCGTCACCGACCTGATCAGCGAGCGCGGCTACGGCAACTTCACCGTCGGCGACGTCGCAGCCCGTGCGGGCGTGGCCGACAGCAGCATCTACCGCCGGTGGGGCAGCCTGGACGCCCTGCTCACCGATGTGGCGCTCACCCGCCTCAACACGCAGTCGCCGATGCCCGACACCGGGAGCCTGGCCGGCGACCTGCGCACCTACGCGGCCAACGTGGCCCGTGAGATCACCGGACCCGACGGGCCGGCGGTGCTGCACCTGGCCGTCGCTCTGTCGAGCAACGGTCAGCAGGGCCTGCGGGCCGGTGACGACCTCCGCGCCGAACGCATCCGGCAGCTGCAGTCCATGCTCGACCGCTCCCGCGAACGCGGCGAGCCCGCACCCGACGCGCTCGACGTGCTGGACCACGTCCTGGCCCCGATGTACATCCGCGTCCTGTTCGGCATGGAGATCACACCGGGCTACGTCGACGGGCTGGTCGACCGCATGCTGTGACCCGGCAGCGAACACCACCGCGGCCGCCGGCGCGACCGCGTCCCGCGCCGGCTGTGGATCGATCGGCCTCTCCGTCGACCTGGCGTTCGATCCACGGCGGGGCGGACGGGGTACCGCTTGCCTTGCTCGGGCCGCGGACCATACTGGTCGGGCCCTGATCGCCCACCGAACGGTTCCATGGCCAAGAACAGCATTTCATCGACCACCGTCCCCGACACCGCCTGGCTCGGGCGTGGGCGTCACCTCGGGCCCGAACCCGAGCGGGACGTCCGGCGCAACCTGCTCGCTCTCAAGGCGGCGCGGGTGATCGACGACTTCCTGGACCTCGACCCCGTCGAGGCGGCGCGTTCCACCGACCTGTATCCCCGGGACGCGTCCGCCGATCCCGGCCCGTCGGCCCGCCGGCTCTTCGAGGCCCGCTGGCGCGTGGCCGACGGCGTCACGGTGCGCGCGCAGCTGACGACGTACGACCCCGAGTCCCGCCGCACGAAGGGCGAGGGTGTCACCTGGGTCCTCGCCGCCGAGGCCGAGCGGGCGTGGGAAGCGAGCTGGCCCTCACCGGCCACCGTGTTCTGGCCCGACAGCGACCAGGTCGCCTGGGACCACGAGATGGTGCCGGACGTGCGCCTGCGGTCGGCGAACCGCCTGCCGAAGGACGACGACGAGTTGCGCCGCCTGCTGCGGGCCTGCACCCGGCAGAGCTGGTTCATCCATGTCGTGGTGCACGAGGCGATGACGCCGGACGCGCTGGGACGCCGACCGGTCACGGCGTTCCTGCCGCCGAGCCTGCGGCACCGGGTGGTCGAGCACCGGGCCACGCCGGACCAGGCGCTGATCGCCGACTTCGTGATGAAGCGTGAGCTGGGTGTGGGGATACCGCGCGGCGGCGCCGTGATCCTGCCCCCCACACCGCAGGCCTTCCCGTACGACGCGGAGCTCTTCACGATCCGCGATGTCTTCCTGGACGGCACGGAACCCACCGAACTCCTGGCCAGGATCCAGGAGTTCACCTCACTGCCCCAGCCTCTGCCGGCCGACGCCGAACAGGCCCTGACACGGCTGCGCACAGGCTGGCACCTGCTCACCCCCGACGAGGAACTGGCCCACGCACGGGCCATGGTCACCAGGTACGCCAAGGCACTCGAAGCCATGACCGCTTCCTGCGACCTGTACCGGGAGGCCGCCGAGTCGGCGCTCGACGCACTCGCCGAGGCGAACAGCGGCGGCGGCGCCCCGAGGACGGCATCGCCGGCGACGGCCAAGGACGACGCCTCACCGTGGAAGAACCTCACGAAGACACTCAGCCGCTTCCGGGGCCCGAACCCCCAAGCGCCGGACACGGAGGCCCAGCGGGGTCCGCACGGCCAGTGAGACGTAGGGGAGAACGGACCGATCCGACGCCGGCCTCCCCGGAGCCGCCTCCGGCAGGGTCGCAGGATGACGGCAGCGCTGACGGTGACGTCGGCGTTGCCGTCGCGGACATGCGGTGTGGGCGAATCCGGCGGCTACGGCTACGCGCCCGCAGCCGATGGATCTTGGGCGCGTAGGCTGAACGGGTGCCTGATCAATCCCGTGTCCAGAACGACGACAGGCGTGCGAGCCCGTACGCGACGGGCGGCGGAGGAACCGTCCTCGAACACCGCTACGGGGCGCTGCTGCTGAGCCATCTGCTCACAGCCGATCCCCTGGCCGAGCTCGGGGACGACGTCACCCCGGGCGCGCTCGTCTTCCAGGCGAGTGCCTCCAGCGCCGTCGACGACCTGCTGCTGAGCGGGCGTTCGGCCGACGGCGCTCGGCGGCGGGTCTCGATCGGTGTGCGGCGGGACCCGTCGTTCGTGCCCAGCAACCGTGCGACGGTCGAGCTGATGGGCTCGTACCTCCGTGTGGTTCAGGAACACGGACAGGAGGTCGCCGAGGGCAGCTGGCGGCTCGCCCTGGTCGTGGCGAGCCCCAACCCGCACGTACGGGAGCTCCGGGAACTGGCCGGGATCGCCCGCGACACCGAGAGTGCGGACCAGTTCCGTTCCGAGGTCTCCCGCCCCGGGCGGACGCATCGGCAGGTACGGGAGCGGCTGCGGCATCTCGACGCCGTCATCGCCCTCGCCGCGGCGGGCGAGGGGATCGACACGACCGACGTCTCCGCGTCCGAGCTGACCTGGCGCGTGCTCGGGGCGTTGCGGCTTCGAGAAGTGCGGCTCGAGGGTGTCGACGAGACGGACCGCACGATGGCGGTGGGTCGTCTCCGGGGCGTCGTCGAGGCCGGCACCGCGGACGCCGCGGACCGCTTGTTCAGCCGGCTCTGCGAACTCGTCGGCCGATACGCGCCGGCGGCCGCGACGAAGTCGGTCGATTCCCTGCGACGCGACCTGATCGGCTTTCCTCTCGCCGGGAGTCCGTCGAAGGACGAGAGAATTCAGGACGAGAGGATTCAGGACGAGGGGATTGACGCCACGAACGATCCGGCGCCGCACGTCCCCGCGGTGCGTTCCGCCTACTTGTCGCAGGTCCGGCGGATCGCGCCGGAGCGTCTGCGGTCGCGGGAAGGCGAACGGGACGCGTTGGCGCGCTTCTGCACCGACCCCGAGCCGGGACCGCCGTACATGTGGTGGCGCGCCGAGGCGTGGGCCGGCAAGTCGGCGCTGCTGTCGACCTTCGTGCTGAATCCGCCTCCCGGGGTGCGGGTGTTGTCCTTCTTCATCACCGCCCGCTGGGCAGGGCAGGCGGACAGCAAGGCGTTCACCGAGGTGGTTCTCGAACAGGCCTGGGAGCTCCTGGGCGAGCCCATGCCGATGCTGCTCACCGACGCCACCCGCGAGGCGCATCTGCTGGGGGCGTTCGAGCGTGCGGCGGATCTGTGCCGGCGGAGGGGCGAGCGCTTGGTCCTCGTGGTGGACGGCCTGGACGAGGACCGTGGGGTGACCACCGGTCCGGACGCGCACAGCATCGCGGCGATCCTGCCGGCCGATCCGCCGGCCGGCATGCGCGTGATCGTCGCCGGGCGGCCGAATCCTCCGATCCCCGTCGACGTCCCCGACGACCATCCGCTGCGCCGGCCTGAGATCGTGCGGACGCTGGCCGCCTCCCCGCACGCGGAGGTGGTCCGGCAGGACGCGGAGCGCGAACTCCGGAGGCTCGTACACGGAACCACGATCGAGAAGGATCTGCTCGGTCTGCTGGCGGCGGCCGGCGGAGGACTTTCGGAAGCGGACCTGGCGCAGCTCACCGGCCTTTCGGAGGGAGAGGTCGAGAGCCAGCTCGGGGCGGTCTCCGGTCGTACGTTCGCCTCCCGGGCCGGACGGTGGCGATCGCATGTGGCGATCTACGTCCTGTGCCATGAGGAGATCCAGCGACAGGCCGTGCGATTTCTCGGGGAGTCCCGCCTGGCTGGGTACCGGGAACGGATCCACTCATGGGCCGAGGGGTTCCGCGCCGCGAAGTGGCCGATCGGTTCGCCCGAGTATCTCCTTCACGGCTACTTCAAGCTGCTTCACAGCACGGGTGACGTCCGCCGCATGGTGGCGTGCGCCACGGATCCCTACCGGCACCACCGCATGCTGGACACCATCGGCGGCGACAGCGTCGCGCTCGCGGAGATCGCCACCGCACAGGAGCTCCTGACCGGCTCTCCGACGCCGGACCTCGTCGCGCTGAGCCGGCTGGCCGTCCACCGGGCCAAGCTCACCCAGCGAAACGATCACATTCCTACGTATCTGCCTGTGGTCTGGGCGCAACTGGACAGACACAGCCGTGCCGAGGCCCTGGCCCGTTCGATCACCACGCCGGCACGACAAGTCCGGGCGCTCGCTTCGGTTTCACGCCACATGGCGGCCGCCGGGGACGTCGAGCGCGCGCGGAAGGCGGCCGAGGAGGCCGAGCGGTGCGTCCTTGCCGTGACGGAGGTCGGCGGGCAGGCTCACGCGTACGCGGTGACCGCCCGCGCCCTCGCCCGCGCCGGGGACCCGGATCGTGCGCGCCTGCTGGTCACCCGCGCGGAAGAGCTGGCCGACTCGATGACGAGCGGAGTGCAGCGGTCACAAGTCCTGTGCACCGTCGCACGTGCCGCCGCGGCCGGCGGAGACGTGAAGCGTGGCCTCGCGCTCGCGAAGTCCCTGCCCCACGCGTCCGAGCGTGCCCATGCCCTCTGCGCCGTGGTGATGGAGGTGGCTGACGCCGGTGACTGGCGCCGGGCCCGGGACATCGCCCGCTCGGTGCGCCCACCGTCCCATCGGGCGCAGGCGCTCGCCGTGGTCGCGCGGGCGGCGCACGCGGCCGGCGCCGAGCGGGTCGCCGCAGACCTCGCGGGACGAGCCGAATCCCTCGCGTCGTCCCTTCGGAACCCGGGACGCCGGGCCTGGATTCTCGCGGCAGTCGCACGGGAGATGGCGGAAGCCGGCCTGGAGAGCAAGGCGATCACGCTCCTTCATCAGGCAGAGACGGCAGCTCACGCGGTGACCCGAAGAGCCGAAAGGTTCGACTGCCTGGCCACCGTCGCCCGGGTCATGGCGTTCGCGGGTGCCTCTGATCGCGCCGTGACCCTCGCGCGCGGCGTCGACTCCCCCGGCCGGCGGGCGACAGTGCTGGCCGTCGTGGCGTCGGGCCTGGCCGCGAACGGTGAAGCGCGGCTCGCCGAGGACATCGCCACGGAGGCGGAGGCGAAGGCGCGATCCATGAACGGCCGCAATCACGTCGGAAGAGACCAGGCCCTTCTCGCTCAGGCCACGGCCTCGACCGGTGATCTGTACCAGGCCGAGGGGATCGCCCGCGCCATTTCCGACGTGGCGCAGAGGGACCGTTCTCTGACCGTCGTCGCGGAGGCCATCGCTCTGGCCGGTGACCTCGGACGAGCGGAAGGCGTCGCCGCCACCATTGTCGACGTGGCACAGCGGTCGACGGCGCTGCTGCTGATCGTCAAGGCGGGCGTGACCCGTGCCGATCGAGAACGGGTGGCCAGGGTCGCCCGTTCGATCGAGGATCCGGAGTGCAGGCGCAAGGCCCTCTCCGCGCTGTCGCGGGAAGCCCCCACGCCCCCTGGCGGACAGAAGAGGCCGCCCCAGCGGCCTCGCCCTTCCGTCCGACCCGGGAACCCGAGCCCCTCGGGGACGAGCGGGCACCGCCCGTGGCCGTCCTTCCCCGTCAACGCGCCCCAGCGACAGGCCCATGGCCTGGTCAACCATGCCCGTACGGCGGTGGAGAACGGTGACGCACGGAGGGCCGCAGAGGCGGTGGAGTCCATCGCCTCCCCCGTACTCCGGGTCGAGGCACTCGTCTCCCTCGCGGCGAAGGCCGCGGCGGCGGGAGACCCGCGGACGTCCGAGGAGTTCATCGAACGCGCCCTCGTCGCGGCCGACGCGCTGCCCAACGTGAAGAGCCGGGCCCGGTGCATCACCGTGATCGCGAAGGAGTTGGCCCTGGCAGGCGACCCGGACCGAGCGGAGCGGCTCATCGGTTCGATCACCAGCCCGCCACTCCTCCAGAAGGCCATGGGTGTCGCCGTCTCGGCCGCGGCGCACGCAGGTCACCTCGTCCAGGCGGAGCGCATCGCCCACACCATCTCCGACGGGTCACGGAGGGCGAAGGCTCTCGCGGCCGTCGCGCGTTCCATGGTGGGGTCCGGCGCCCTCGACGAGGCGGAGCGCGTCTCGCGGTCGATCACCGAACCGCTCCAACGAGCACGCACCCTCAGCGAGATCGCCCGGATTCACGCGGAACACGGCGACACCGCACGTGCCGCGGAGATCGCCGCCGGCATTCCCGAGCCGGCCGAGCGGTCCAGGGCCCTGACGACGATCGCGCTCGATTGCGCTGCCGACCGTGCGACAGCGCTGGTGGCACAGGCCCTCTGCGCCGGCCACTGGAGCATCTGCCTGCCGGCGCTGGTGCGTCTCGCCCCCGAGGTCGTGACCGCGATCGGTGTGGAATCCCTTCGCGTGCACGACCACGAGGACCTGGCCGCCGCGGTTCCCCCCTCACCGATCGCGAGGGACGCCGACACCTGACCGCTGTCGGTCGGCCCGGTCCTTCTCGTCGGCGGCGAGCACGGAGATCCGTCGGGCCGTCGGAGCAGGCGCTGCGCGAGGAACCGCGCCGTCTCGTGGTGGCCGCGGATCGCCCGGGTCGGTGGCTGGTGGAGGGGATACGCCGACGACCGTTGTCTCTCCCCTCGTTGCCCTCGCGAAGTGCTCCGAGCTGCACGGACGTGATAGGACTGCTGGATTGACTGACCATCATCTGACGGGGGAATCGAGGTCATGGCTGTCACGGTGCCTGACTGGGCGGACACACTGCTGGATCTCGTGGGGGTCAACTGGCCCAACGTCGACGAGGACGCCTATCGCGAGATGGCTGACGCGCTGCGGGAGTTCGCGGACGATCTCGCGGACGACGGCCAGCTCGCCAACAACCACATGGAGCGCCTGCTGTCGTCGGGGCACGGCGAGGCGATGGACGCGCTCAACGAGCACTGGGGCAAGGTCAAGGGCAAACACCTCAAGGACATGGTGTCCGCGGCCCGCACGATCGCGGAGGCGCTCGACCTCGCGGCCGGCGCGATCGAGGCGATGAAGTGGAAGGCCGTCGCGGAGCTGGGGATCCTGGCCGGACAGACCGGTCTGGCCATGGCGCTGATCCCGGTCACCGGTGGCCTGTCCGCGCTGCTCGGCGCCGGCGCGATCGCGTTGACGAAGAAGCAGCTCCTGAAGCTCATCACGGATGCGATGCAGGAGGCGGTCGGTCACATCGTCTCGGTGATGACCGAACCGGTCGTGGCCTCACTGGAGAACATGGCGGCGGACCTCGTCGTCCAGGTGAGCATGGACGCGCTCGGCGTCCAGAACGGCGTGAACCTCGACCAGACGAAGCAGGCCGGCAAGGACGGCTTCGACGAGGGCGTGCAGGGCGCCAAGCAGGGCCTGAACCTGGCCTCCGCCGGGAGCGGCGGAGGCGGAGGCGGCAAGGGCAAGGGCTTCCACATCGAGCACGACGAGCACGAGCAGGCCGGCACGCGGTTGAACGGGGTGAGCGCCGGCATCCACGGCAAGACGGCGGGCAAGCTGACCAAGGCCAAGGGGCACCAGCGACGCAACAAGGGCCGGGACGACATCGCCGACGCCCTCGACCCGGTCATCGAGAAGGCCATGGGCGCCCTCGTGAAGTCCGCCAAGACCATGGGCGACCACATCGGCGAGACGCTGCCCAGGGCCGTCAAGCAGATCTCCAAGGACCACAAGCGCAACGACGACGACATCCGCGACCGCCTCGCCCGCCAGCGCAAGGGTGACCACGACGACACCGGCAAGGGCGACTCCCGGTCGCCGGACCGCAGGAAGTCCGGCGACGACACCCGGACGAGGCCCAACGGGCTGCGCGAAGTCCGTGACGACGCGCGCCGTCACTCGATCCCGCTGGACCGCAAGACGTGCAAGTCCGACCCGGTGGACATCGCGACGGGGGAGATGACCCTGCCGCAGGTCGATCTCTCCCTGCCCGGAGTGCTCCCCCTCGTCGTGGACCGCACGCACCTGTCGGCGTACCGCTACGGTCACTGGTTCGGCCGCAGTTGGTCCTCGCTGTTCGACGAGCGTCTGGAGGCCGACCCCGTGGGGCCGGGTCTCGTCTGGGCCCGCAGCGACGGGTCGTGCCTCGTCTACCCCCGGCTCCCGCAGCCCGGCGAGGACCGCGTCTGGCCCACCGAGGGGCCGCGGATCGCACTCGCCCACGGCGGCGTGTACGAGAACGAGACCACCTACACCCTGTCCGAACCCGCGGGGGTCACCCGCTCGTTCACCGGGAGCCCCTACCTCACGTCACCGGCCTACTGGCTCACGGAGATCAGGGACCGGCACGACAACACCGTCGTGTTCACCCGCCGCCCGGACGGCGCGCCTTCCATGGTGTCCCACAGTGGCGGTTACCGGGTCCAGGTGGACGTGGCCGACGGCCGGATCACCACCCTGCGTCTGCG
Source organism: Streptomyces sp. NPDC088553 (assembly GCF_044752965.1). Taxonomy (NCBI): domain Bacteria; kingdom Bacillati; phylum Actinomycetota; class Actinomycetes; order Kitasatosporales; family Streptomycetaceae; genus Streptomyces; species Streptomyces sp. NPDC088553. Next base: position 532,227 of record NZ_JBIVMG010000002.1, read on the forward strand.
CACCCCGCAGGGGCCCGTCACCGTCACGTCGTACGGATACGACGAGGACGGCAATCTCGACGCGGTCACCAACTCCTCCGGCACGGCGACGCGCTTCGCCTATGACACCGTCGGGCGCATCACCTCTTGGACCGACCGCAACAGGTCCACCTACCTGTACGTCTACGACGCCGCCGGCCGCGTGGTCCAGACCGTGGGCCCCGACGGCTTCCTGTCCTCCTCCTTCTCCTATGACAGTGAGGAGGGCATCACCCGCTACACCGACTCCACCGGCGCCACCAGCGTCTTCCATCTCAACCACCGCCTCCAGGTCGTCGCCGAGACGGACCCCCTGGGCAACACGATCAGCCAGATCTGGGACCGCCACGACCGGCTCCAGAGCCGTACGGACAGCCAGGGCCGCACCGTCACCTACACCTGGGACGAGGACGGCAACCCCACGTCCGTACGCGAGCCGGACGGCTCCCTCGCCACCACGCGGTACGACGGTCGGGGCCTGCCCACCGTCGTGACCGCCGCCGACGGAAGCGTGTGGCACCGCGCCTACGACGACCGCGGCAACAACATCTCCCTGACCACGCCGGACGGGGCCACCACCCACTACGCGTACGACCCGAACGGCGCGCTCGCCGCTGTCACCGACCCGCTGGGCGTCCGGCAGACCTACGGATCGGACGACGCCGGCATGGTCCTGGCCCACACCGACGCCCAGGGCAGGACGACCACCCTGGTCCGCGACGCGTTCGGCCGGCCCGTCACCGTCACGGACCCCGACGGCGCCGCCACCACCTGCACGTGGACCGTCGAAGGACATCTCGCCTCCCACACCCGCCCCGACGGCGCCACCCAGCGGTGGACCTACGACGGGGAGGGGAACTGCCTCACCGAGACCGACGCCAACGGCGGCATCACCCGGTACGAGTACACCCACTTCGACCAGCCGATCTCCCGCACCACCCCCGACGGCGCCCGCTACGACTTCCGTTACGACACCGAGCTTCGTCTCGTCGAGGTGCGCAACGCCGCCGGACTGACCTGGAGCTACGCGTACGACGCCGTGGGGCGCCTGGTCTCCGAGACCGACTTCGACGGCCGCACCCTGCGCTACGGATACGACCCCGCGGGCCGCGCGCGCAGCCGCACCAACCCGGTGGGCCAGACCGTCACGACCCACCTGGACGACGCCGGCCGCGTCACCGCCCGCGACGTCGAGGGCGCCGTCACCACGTACGCCTACGACCGGTCCGGCCGCCTCATCGAGGCGCACTCCCCCGACTCCTTCCTGGCGCTGGAGTGGGACGCCATGGGGCGCACCGTCGCGGAGACGATCGACCGGCGCACCACCCGGTACGGCTACGACGCGCTCTCGCGCCGGACCCTGCGGGTCACGCCCGGCGGGTCCACCACCCGCGCCACCCACGACGAGGCGGGCAACCGCACACACGTATCCCTCGACGGCAACGGCATCGTCTTCTCCCACGACGCCACCGGCCGAGAGGTGTCCCGGTCCTTCGGCAGCCCCGAGCGACCCGTGGTCCTCGGCACCGCCTACGACGCGGTGGGCCGGGTCAGGGAACACCACCTCACCACCCTGGACCGGACCCTCAGCCGCCGCCTCTACGCGTACCGCGCCGACGACCGTCTGGAGACCGTCACCGACGCGCTGACCGGCAACCGCAGGCACTACGAACTCGACCCGGCGGGGCGGCCCCTGCGCATCGAGGCGCACGGCTGGACCGAGACCTACGCCTACGACAGCGAGGGCAACCAGACCTCCGCCCAGTGGCCCGACAAGGCCCCGCACCCCGAGTCCCGCGGCGGTCGTACGTACAGCGGCAACCTGCTGCGGTCGGCCGGTGCCCTGCACTACACCTACGACGCGGCCGGCCGCGTCGTGGAACGGCGCAAGAAGCGGGTTTCCCGCAAGCCGGACATCTGGCGCTACGAGTGGGACGCGGCCGACCGGCTGACCGCCTGCACCACACCCGACGGCACCCGATGGACCTACCGCTACGACCCGCTCGGCCGCCGCATCGCCAAGCGCCGGCACGGCGACGACGGCACCGTCGTCGCCGAGACCCTCTTCAGCTGGGACGGCAACCGTCTGGCGGAGCAGACCGACTCCGCCACCGGCACCACCGTGACCTGGGAGTACGACGGTCTCCGCCCGATCGCCCAGGCCGAGCGCCGTACGACACGGAACCGGGGCGGCGACCAGGACGCCGTCGACGCCCGCTTCTTCGCGATCGTCACCGACCTCGTCGGCACGCCCACGGAACTCGTCGACCACACGGGCGCCACCGCCTGGTACAGCCGCGCCACCGAGTGGGGCGCCACCGCCTGGAACCGGGACGCCGCCGCACACACCCCGCTGCGCTTCCCGGGCCAGTACGCCGACCCCGAGACCGGCCTGCACTACAACTTCTTCCGCCACTACGACCCCGAGGCCGGCCGCTACGTCAGCCCCGACCCGCTCGGCCTCGACCCCGCCCCCAACCCCGCCGGCTACGTCACCAACCCCGCCACCGAGGCGGACCCCCTCGGCCTGGCGCCGTGCATGCAGGGGCTGGAGGACATGGCACACAAGATCTCCCAGGTCCTGCCCAACAAGCGGCAACGGGAAGGGCAGACGGTCGCGATCATCGCCACCCGTCACAAGGGCAACGACGTCCTCATCGTCGCCGGAACCAGCAAGAGCAAACTGACGCCCGCCCAGCGGAAGCTGGCCGAGGAGATGGGCCTCTACCCGCTGCCGAACGACCAGTACCTTCCCCCGACACCGCCCAAGGTCCCAGGCGGGCATGCGGAGCAGAACATCCTCCACTACCTCAGCCGCCTGCACAGCAAGGGCTCGGACGACTGGCTCCCCACCCATGGCGCGGCCCAGCGCAGTGTCTGCCCGGACTTCTGCGCCCCCATCATCCGCATCGAGGGCATGCTCGCAGGGCCGACGTATGGTGACGACAAACCCACCCACCGGCGGCAGTTCTACTGGCCCAGCCGCTACACCCCGGACACGGACTAGGAAGAGCACATGAACCACCCCCGCGTACCCGCACGGCTCCTCGCCCGCGAGTCCCTGCCCGGTATCACCGAGGCACTGGGGAGCATGGACGGCTGGCTCCTGCGCGACGGCGCGCACTGGCTCGTGACCCGGCACGAGGGCGCGATCACCCTCAACAGGGTCAGCACCGATCGTGCTCAGGTGGTCGCCGCCCGCGCCACGTGGGCCGACCCGGCCGCGGACGGCACCGACAGCTACTGCTCGCCCCTGCCGGACGGCGCCGTGGCCATCAGCACCCGGGAAGCCGTCACCGTCCACGAACCCGACGGCACCGTCCGCTGGGAACACCGGCACCGGGACTGGCAGCATTCGCCCGAGGCCTCCGGCGCGTGCACGCCGGACCCGGCCGGCCGGGTCCTCCTGGCGACCATGGCCGGACCCCTCGGGGAGGACGGGCTTTCCAAGGGCGACATCTGCCGCGCCCTCGACCTGGCGACCGGCGAGGTGCTCGCCGAGCACGTCCTGCCGTCCTTCTCGGCGACGTACGCCTTCCAGCAGTTCCCGGACGAGCGCCCCGAGGTTCTGCTCACCGCTTCCATGGGCCAGGACGGCACGCGCTGTCTCCTGGTCACCCGCACCGCCGCCGGGCTCGACGTCCGCGCGGCGGGCACCGCCGAGGAACCCTACGTCGGCCTCGGCGCGGACGAGGTGCTGATCGGCCAGGACGTCGGCGGAGGCTACCTCTGCCGCACGCAGGAGGGCGTCGACGACGTCATCGTCGAGGCCGGCGAGGTCCTGCCGGAGGACTGGGTGTTCGTCGGCTACACCCCGGGGTTCGTCGACGACGAGCGGGTTCTGGTCGTGGCGGCCGAGGAGCAGTGGGCCGAGGAGGGCACCCACCTCCTGCTCGACGCCCGCACCCTCAGGCCCGTCGCCGAACTCACCTACCCGCAGGCGCCGGGAGTCTCCGCGGTGCCGCTCGGCGACGGCACGTGGCTCACCCACGACGAGGACACGGTGCGGCGCTGGACCACGGCCTGACCCGGGTTCACCCGGCGGGCCAGGCCCCTCCGGCTCGGTTCACTCGGTTGCCGAGGGATCGATACCCGGCGGCTCGTCGGGCGCACCGCGGGGGCGCGGTGATCACCACGGGGTGAGGGTGGCATCACGGTGGAGAGCGCGGAGATGGTGACTGCGGGCGGTCTGGCGGTGGCGGTCATCGCCGCGGCGTCCGCGCGGTGAGCCATGACCCCAGCGGACCACGCCCGCACCGCGCAGAAGCGTCACGCGCACGGTGGACGGGGCGTCGGCTGTCCGACGGCCACCCCGCCGTACGTCGCGGTGACGCCCGTGTGGGCGCGAGTCCGTTGAACCCGCGGGGTGCCGGGGCGTCGGGAGGGCGAGTCCGGCGTGGGCACCGGCATCGGCATCGAGGGCGATCTGTCTGATACCGGTCGCATGCCGCCGGCGAACCGTTTCCATACCTGCGGGTCCTAGCGTCTGGCACGGCCGTGAGGACTGTCCACCACCACCCCGCCGGGAGATTCCGTGCTCGAAGGCTTCGGCGAAGCGCTCGCGGACCGGGAGTACTACCTGCCGCCGGCCAGCGTGGCCGACCCCGGGCCGCGCTTCGCTCCCCGCGAGGTGCCGCCGGGCCTGCGCGGCGCCGCCCGGGGCATCTGGACGGTCTGGGGCGGTCCGCGGACCGGGCTCGCCGAGCAGGGCTGGAAGATCCATGTGTCGGCGCGGCTGGACCGGGCGCAGCACGTGCTCGACGCGGTCGCCGGAATCTGCTTCTCCGAAGGCGTGCCGTTCAAGCACCTGAGCGCCCGGCTGTTCTTCCTGTTCCTCCATCACAAACACGCCTCGCGGGCCCAGGCAGGCAAGTTCTGCGCCGTCTATCCGCCGGACACGGCGACCGCCCGCCGGCTCCTCGAACGCCTGCGCGAGGCGCTCGACGGGGAGGAGGGACCGTACGTCCTCACCGACCGGCGTTTCCGCGACTCGCGGACGGTCCACTACCGCTACGGCTCCTTCGGTGCCCGCAGCCGGCTGCGCGCCGACGGCACCCGCGAGGGGCTGGTCCGCGACGGTTCCGGCCGCGAGGTCGTGGACCTGCGGCTGCCCGTCTTCCACCTGCCGGCGGGGATCGCGGACCCCTTCGTGGAGCAGGAGGAACGGTCGCACGAGGGCCCGATCCTGATCCGCGACTACGAGGTGACCCGCGCGGTGCGCCTGAGCAACGCCGGCGGCACGTACCAGGCCCGGGACCGGCGGACCGGCCGTACCGTCTTCGTCAAGGAGGCTCGCGCCCACAACGGCCTTGTCTTCGACGGGACCGACGCGCAGCGGCGGCTGCGGCACGAGTACGGCGTGCTGCGCGCGCTGCACGCGGCCGCCCCCGGGGTGGGCCCGGAGCCGCTGGAGCACTTCACGGAGTGGGAGCACGACTTCCTCGTCACCGAGTACGTCGCCGGGCAGCCGCTGTCGGGCTGGCTGAGCCGGTCCTCCCCGCTGGCCCGCGCCGACCGCACGCCCGAGTCCGTCGCGGCGTACTACGAGGCGTGCCGGCACCTGCTGGCCGGACTCGACGCCTCGCTCGAGCGGCTGCACGCCGCCGGCTACCGGTTCGGTGACCTCAGCCTCGGCAATGTCATGGTGACGCCGTCGGGCGGGGTCCGGCTGGTGGACTTCGAGGCGGCCTCGGCCCTGTCCTCGGCACCCTCCGGGATCGGCACCCCGGGGTTCACGCCGCCGCCCGGCCTGCTCCGGGCCGACTCCGATCCGCTGCTGCAGGACCGGTACGGCATGTCGGCGGTCGCGTTCGCCTGCCTGGCGCCGTGCAACGAGATCGCCGAACACGCGCCCGCCAACCTCGTACTGCTGCGCCGCGACCTCGCGGACGTGGCTCCGCCACAGGACCTGTGGCGGCGGGCCACCGCCTTCCATCTGACGGAGGACCAGGCGCGGGACCAGGACGGTCCCGGCCGCCTGCCCTCCCCCGCCGAGCTGGACACCGATCCGCGCGGCGTCCTCACCCGGCTGGCCGAGGAGGTGGCCGCGGGTCTCCTCGAGACGGCTGACGCCGACCGGCCGGAGTGGGCCTTCCCGCCCTCTCCCGAGGCGTTCCGGACCAACACCGTGTGCCTGGCCCACGGCACGGCCGGGGTGGTGCACGCTCTGCACCGTGCCGGGGCCGCCGTGCCGGAGGAGATCCTCGAACGGCTGCGCCGCGACACGCTGGCGCAGCGCGACGCGCTGCCCCCCGGGCTGCTCGTCGGCTCGGCCGGCATCGCCCGGGTACTGGCCGGCCTCGGCCTTCTGGACGAGGCCGGCGACCTGCTCCGGGACGCCGACGAGCACCCGCTCACCGCCTCCTGCGGCACCCTGGCCGGCGGACGGGCCGGGGTCGGCCTGGGCTGGCTCGCCCTGCACCGGCTGACCGGGGAGAGCAGTCACCTGGAGCGGGCCGCCGCGGCCGGGGAGCGCCTGCTGCGCGCTCCCGACCTTGCGGCCACCCTCGGCGAACACGACGCCCGCGGCCTGCTGCACGGCCGCTCGGGACTCGCCCTCTTCCTCCACCGCCTGGCCCGCGACACCGGCGAGGCCCGCTACCTGGAGGCGGGCCTGAGGCTGCTCCACGAGGAGCTGGACCGGACCTTCCCGCTGGAGGACGGCGCCCTGTCCGTCTCCGACGACACGCGGTTCACCCGGGCCATGCCGTACCTGGCCACGGGCGCGGCCGGCGTCGCGGCGGTGCTCACCCGCTACGTGGCGACCGCGCCGGACGGACGCTGCGCGGCGGCGCTGCCCCGGCTGGTGGCCGGCATCCGGGTCTCCTGCGCCACGAAGGAGGCGGGCCTGTACCGGGGGCTGGCCGGACTGACCTGGTTCCTGACCGAGCACGCCGAGCTCACCGGCACGGACGCCGCCCGCGGGGACGCCGTGCGTGCGGCGACCGGCTTGCTGAAGTACGCCGTCCCGTACCGGCGGGGTGTCCGCTTCCTCGGAGCGGGGTCGCAGCGGTTCACCGCGGACCTGTCCAGCGGGGGAGCCGGTGTCCTGCTGGTGCTCCACCGTCTGCTGTCCGGACCGCTCCTGACGGAGCCCCACCACGCGCGCCCCGGATCCCCGCGGCTCCCTGACGGCACCGGGCGTGCGTCCCATGAACGCCTGGGCACGGCGGCAAGCGGCTCCGTGCCCGGGTACGCGGTTACCGACCGATCCGGTCCCGAGAAGACCGAACGATCCCGAGAAGACGGAGAGCATCCATGAACCAGATCCTCGCGCTCCAGGCCCTGGACACCGAGCCTGAGGCCCATTCCCTCCCCCCGTGCTTCAGCGTCGCCTGGAGCATCAGCGACATCTTCCCCGAGCCGATGTGACGAGCCGGCCCGCGGGAAGGGCCGGGACCGGTGGGCCTGCCACCGGTCCCGGCCCGGTCCCGCGCCTGCGCGCGGCGTCGGGGCTCTGTCCCGTCATTCCGGCCCGGCGGTGTCCAGGGTGAGGATCAGGAGGGTGACATCGTCCTGGATCTTGGGGGCGAAGCGGCTCAGGTCGGCCCAGATCTCGTCGGGCAGCTGGTCCAGGCCGACATCGGTCATCCGGGCCAGTCGCTCGACGAAGGGATAGAAGGCGCCAGAGGCGTCCCGTGTCTCCAGGACACCGTCCGACGCCAGGAGCAGCCTGTCCCCGGGCAGCAGCGACACCGTGGCGGCGGTTCCGGGCATGGCGTCGGCGAGGCCCAGTCCCAGGGGCGGCCCGGGGTCGAGTTCCAGGGTGCTCACGGTTCCACCGCGCAGCAGGACGGGTGGCGGGTGGCCGCAGGCCAGGACACGGACCTCCCGCCCGTGCGGCGCGAAGTCCAGGAGGACGGCCGTCGCGAAGAGTTCCGCGTGCTCCGTCCGTGCCGAGTCGACCACGAGCCTGCGGTCGAGCCGCGCCGCGATCGCCTCCGCGTCCACGTCGTCCAGCACGGCCTCGCGGAACGCCCCCAGGACGGAGGCGACCGTCGCGATGGCCGACAGGCCGTGCCCCTGCACGTCGCCGAGGACCGCCCGCACCCCGTGGGGGCCGGGCCGGACGTCGAAGAAGTCGCCGCCGACCAGCGTGCCGCGCTCGGCGGCGCGGTACAGGCTCGCGCAGCGCACGGGCCCGACCCGCCGCCGTACGTTCGGGACGATGGCCCGCTGGGCCGTCTCGGCGACGGTACGTTCCAGGTCGAGTTGCTCGTCCCGGCGCCCGCGGACGAAGGAGACGAAGACGCTCAGGGTCGCGACGAAGCCGAGGGTGACGAGATCGGTGTTGCCGGGCCGGTTCAGCTGGAAGACGGGAATGGTCAGCAGCCCGATCGTCGCGGCGCCGAGGAGCGCCGTGGCCAACGGTCCGTAGGCAAGGACGGCCAGCGGAGGCACCGCGCCGAGCAGGAAGCCGATGTCCAGTGGAAAGGAGTCGGTGAGGGAGGCCGCTCCGACCGCGACGAGCAGCAGCACGGGCAGGACCCGCACCCAGCGGGGCGGCGGGGCCCCGCGCAGCCAGCTCCGCCGGTACACGCCGGTCGCCGCCTTCCTTGCCTTCACCACACCACCAGGCTCCTACGCCGGAGTGCGCCGCGCACTCCACGGCCCCCGCGGTCCGCTCACTCCGGGGGTGTCGGGTCCGGGTCCTTCGGGGTGACGCGGTCGCCCGGGTGGCGGATGGCGCACAGGAAGCCGAGAGCGAGGGCGACGGCCATGCCGTAGAAGACCCATTGGTTGGCCTGGGCGAAGTCCATCTGGATGGACGACATGGCGTCCCGGGTGGCTTCGGCGACCTGGCCGGTGCCGGTCGGCGGGGTGGCGTCGCCGTGGCCGGAGACGGAGTCGGTGATGCCGCGCGCGACCTGGTCCGCGACGGCGGGTTGGACGCCCCGCGCCCGGAGGGTGTCCGTCACATTCTCCGTCATGGCCCGGGACAGCAAGGTGCCGAAGACCGCCAGGCCGATGCTCGCCGCGTAGTTGCGGACGGTCTGTGTGATGCCGGTGACCTCGCCGTACGAGGTGCCGATGGCCCGGTTGACCGCGTCCGTCGACGCCGGGGCCAGGATGAAGCCGATACCCGCGCCGGCCAGGGCGACGTAGGGCCACTGGTCGTGCATGGACAGGTTCGTCAGTTCGTTGGCCCACAGGGCGAAGCCGACCGCGCCCAGGATCGTTCCCGCTTTCAGCGCGGGCCGCGCACCCCGTTTGTCGAGGATCCGGCCGCCCCACTGGGAGGCGAGGGCGAAGCCGACGAAGAAGTACAGCAGGAAGAGGGCCGCCTGGTTGGGAGAGGCGCTGAGGGACACCTGAGCGTAGACGGAGGAGAAGAAGAACACCGGCACGAAGGCGAGCATCGCGAAGAACAGCACGGCCGCGTCGACCGTGAACGCCTTGTCCTGGAAGACCCGCAGGTCGATCAGCGGGTGGCGGACGCCGCGCTCGTACCGTACGAACACGTACAGGATCGCGAGGCCGCCGACCACGCACAGCCAGGTCGCCCAGCTCCCCCATCCCCAGGACCACGCCTGCTGGAAGCCGAGGACGCTCAGGCCCATGCCGGCGGCGACGAGGGCCGCGCCGGGCACGTCGAGAGTTCCGGGGCGCGGACGGTCCTCGATGTGCGCGAGGGCGGTGAGGATGAGGGCGACGATCGCGACCGGCACGTTCACCCAGAAGACGGCGCGCCAGGTCCACGAGGACGTGAGCCAGCCGCCGAGCAGCGGGCCGACGGCGGTCAGCGCTCCGGAGATCCCGAAGAACAGGGCGAGGGCCCTGCCCCGCCGTTCGACGGGGAACACCGCCACGACCACGGCCAGTGCGGCCGGGAAGAGCAGCGCCGCACCGAGACCCTGCACGGCCCGGAAGGTGATGAGCCAGGCCTGGGCGTAGTCGCCGGAAGGGACGCAACCGCAGAGGACCGACGCGATGACGAAGACGAGGGTGCCGATGACGACGATGCGCCGTGGCCCGTACAGGTCGGCCAGGCGGCCGCCGAGGGCGAAGAACGCGGCGAGGGCGAGGAGATAGGCGTTGACCACCCATTGCATGCCCGCGCTGGAGAGTCCCAGCTCGCGCACGATGTCGGGGGCGGCGATGGAGACGATGGTCTGGTCGATGAAGGTCATCGCCACCGCGAACATCATCGCCGCTAGTGCCACTGTCTGGTTCGGGAGCCGCCCGCCCTTCTGCTGCGCGGGGTACGGCTGCCTCTCAGGCTCTGTCCGGCTGCTCACTCTGTCCAGTCTGAGCCCGACCGCGACGTCGCGCACGCCGCGGCGTCAGAAGGGGTGCGTGGCGCACTCCTCGCCGTCGGGCAGTGGTCTGCGTGGGGGCGCATCCGGGGCCCGTACGTGTCGTCGCGGAACAGGGACGTGTACGAACCGGGGTCACGCTCGACGAGGCCGGCGGTATCGGCCAGGTGGACGTCGAAGCCGGGGCACATCAGTCCGACGAAGGGCAGGTCGTCCATGACGAGGGCGATGAGGCGTCCTAGGGACGTTCGAAAGCCTGCAGTACTCCCCCGAGCGCGAAGCACAGCGCACCGCACAACGTCCCCCAGTTGGCGATGTCGGTGTTGACCAGGCTCTGGGTCGTGGGCCGGGTGAAGGCGGCCAGCGCGGAGACCATGAAGAGCACCGACCCGAACTGGTTCACCGCGACCACCCACCAGCCGAGGCTGCGCGAGCGGACGCAGGGCCGGGAGCGATGGCAGATCTCGGCGAACGCGAGATGACCCGAGACCAGGAACAGCACGCACCCGATCACGTCGGGAGTCCAGATCAGCCTGTTGGTCTGCTGGACCGTGAGCCCCTGCAGGAAGGAGTCCAGCAGGTTGACTCCGAACACCAGCGTCCCGGCGAACAGCACGAACGTGCTGAGCCAGTCCAGACGCATCGGCTCGTACCCCCACCACCGCCAGCCGGTCGTCGCCAGTGCGCCGCCGCCCGCCGGCGAGTGGCGCGGCGCGTTCAGCACCTGCAAGAGCGAGGTGTAGCCCCCGAAGGTGAAGAACAGCCCGCCCGCGAAGTAGATCGAGGCACTCTCGACCGGGTCGCCCGAGCCGAACTGGGCGACCGCGGCGCCGAGAGCGAAGAGCATGCCGCCGAGGAAGAACGCACCCGACGCGACGGAATTGAGCCTCCGAAGACGAACGAGGGCCCCGGCATCGGCCGTCGGGGACACCGCGACCGCGCCCCCGGGGTCGCGGACGGACAGCGCCCCTCGCTTGCGCGCGAGCCGCGACTCCCACACCACCGTCCCTCCTTCGGGGCGGTGCCAGGTGAGCCGGGTGGTGAACGGTCCCGCGCCTTCGGCGCGGTGCTCGGGCTGTTCCACGGCACGACCCTAGATCCAGTCGCCGAGTCACGGGTGGGCGCGGCGTTCGGCGGCTCCGCCGAAGTACCCCGTCCGGCGGAGGACGCGGGGGTGCGCGAGGCACCCGGGGGTGCGCGAGGCGCCGGAAGTGCGCGAGGCCCGGCTTCGACCCGCGGCCCCCGCCGTGACCCGCCGGTCAGACCCTAGAAGAGGCCCCCTCGTTCCCCTGCCCTGCGGCCACGTTCATCGGGGGATGCCACGGGGGCGTCGCCGTAGGTGTAGGCGGTTCGGACGTGCCCGTCGCGGGCATGGACGACGACCTGTGCCGGGGTGTGCTCCTTGGCGTGCCGGCGTGCGGAGTCGATCGCGTCTCGCTGGGTCCGGTGCGGCTCGTGCAGCAGCCTGCGGCCTTCCCTGCCCTCGACCTGCCACTTCACGCCCGCGGCCGCCGCCCGCTCGCCGGACGGTGCGACGTGGTAGACGGTCCGTTTCGCTGCCATGATCCTTCTCCTCGCCATCGAGCTGACCTCCGGCGCCGGAACGTCGCCGCCTCCCACGAAGCCGGCTTCGTGCCCGGGGCCTTCCTCGCGCCCGCCTCCTTCGTCATCGTCGGTTCGGCGTCTCAGGCTCGGGAGCCGTGGGTGATACCCGCGCAGTGGGTGACCACCGAGGCGAGACTGCCGTAGGTGCTCAGGAGCTCGCGCTGGACGCGGGCCCCGTTGCCCCGTTCCAGCAGACCGGCGATGCCCTCGCGGACCCGCTCGTCGTCACCGCTCTCGACCAGGGCCTCCTGGACATGGGCGTAGAGTGCCCGGACGACCTCCGCCGCCGACGCCTCCCGCATGGTCTCGGGGTGGAGGAGAGGGCCGTCCAGGCCCGACCGGCCGGCCCGCCACGCCGCCAGCCGAAGCAGGCTCGTGCTGACGCGGGAGGGCGGTTCTCCGGCCCGCCAGGCCCGGGCGGCGGTCTCGACCAGGCCGCGCACCAGTGCGGCGAGGAGTACCGGCGTCGACGCTTCGAGGCACACGTCCGCCACCCTGACCTCCACGGTCGGGTAGGTGGCCGACAGCCGGACGTCGAAGTAGATCATTCCCTCGTCGCGCAGGACGCCGGTGTCGAGCAACGCGCGGACCTGCTGGTGGTAGCGATCGGCGGACCCGAAGACGTCCATGGGGCCGGCCGAAGGCAGCCGGTTCCACACTCTGCTCCGATAGCTCGCGTACTTGCTGTCCTGTCCTTGCCAGAAGGGCGAGTTCGCGCTCAGCGCGATCAGAACGGCGAGCCAGGGCCGGATCCTGTCCAGTACGGCGACGCCTTCCTCGTCCGACTCGACCGAGACGTGGACATGGCAGCCGCAGGTGAGCTGCTCCTGCGCGGTCAGGCCGAACTGTTCGCCCAGCCACGCGTATCGCTTGCCCGGGTTGAGCGAGGGCTGGGCGGGCAGCGGCGAGGTGGCGAGGGCCGCGACGAGGGCGCCCGCCGAGGCGGCGTGGCGGCGGGCCTCGGAGCGGCATCGGACGATCTCGTCCTGGAGTTCCCCCATCTCCGTCACCGGTTTGGTGGCGAACTCCACCTGCTCCTTCTGCAGTTCCTTCTCGAAGGCGTGCTCCGGCTCACCCCCGTCGTCCGCCTGCCGGCCGGCGGACCGGTCCGCGGCCGCGAGGACAGCACCGGCCAGAGCGAGCGGCTCTCCACTGCGTGCACGCACCAGCAACAGCTCTTCCTCCACGCCCACGCTTCTCATTCAGCCACCGCCGTTCGCCCCTTTTCACGAGCGTCTTTCCGTTCCGTCCGTCGGGCAGCGTCGCGGGGTTCCCCAGGTTCGCCGGTCGAGATGCCGGTGGCCGACGCGTCGGCGAACGGGCTGTCGCCGAGGCGGGCCAGCAGATCGGTCGGATCGCGGTACACGGCGGCGGCACCGGCCTCTTCCAGGTCGGCCCGGGGGATTCCGCCGCAGAGGAGGCCGACGGCGGGCACACGCGCGCGGGCGGCCGCCCGCATGTCCCACACGGTGTCGCCGACGAACACGGCCCGCTCGGGTGGCACCTGGACCAGTCGGAGGGCGTGCAGTACGGGCTCCGGCGCGGGTTTGCCCTTCTCCACGTCATCAGAAGTGCTGGTTGCGGCGATGGCGTCGTCGGCGTCGATGGCCCGGCGCAGGGCCGAGAGTTCGCTGTCCTTCGCCGACGTCACGAGGACGACCGTCCAGCCGCCGTCGGCGAGGGCGCGCAGAAGGTCGGCGGCCGATGCCAGGGCGGGCAGACGGTCGAACCATGTGGCGTACAGGGTGTCGTGCGCGGCGCTCAGGCGGTCGTCCTGGGCGTGGTCGCGGTCGCCTCCCAGGAGGTGGTCGAGCAGGTCCTCGCCGGGCAGGCCGATCGCCCGGTGGACGGAGTGCATCGGCACCTCGTGCCCGGCCTGGCGCAGTGCCTCCCACCACGCCACCACGTGAAGGTGGTTGGTGTCGGTCAGGGTCCCGTCGACATCGAAGAGCGCGGCGCGTTCCATGGTTTCCCTCCTCACAGTTCCCGCAGGGCGGGGAGCGGCTCCCACTGCGCCCAGCGGAGCGGCTCCCGGCGGGGCTCCGTCGCGATCACCAGGTCCCCGGACCGGGCGGCGATGCCACAGGAGTGTTCCCCGGACATGGCGACGCAGATCGGAGGGGGCTCCTCGGGGAGATCCCGGAGTCTGGCGTTGTCGACGTCGAAGTGAGCGCCACGATCACTGACCGTGTCCCCCGCCGGCAAGGAACGGATGATGCCGACGGCCTCTTCGCGCATCTCCGGAGGCACCGGGGCCCCGGGCCGGCCGGCGCCCACGACGTGCTCGTCGAGGTTCTCGCCCGCGCCGAGGCCGAGCCGGAATCCCCCGGACAGGAGGTGCATGGTCGCGGCCTTCTGGGCGGTCACTGCCGGGTGGCCCGCCCTCTCGGCGCCCACCGCGTGGGCGCCGAGAGGGCGGGGCCCGGCTTGCTCGGTCATCATCGTGTACCCGAAAAGCGCCATATACACCAGATTGCTCCCTCTTTCTCGCTCGCACGAGCCGACAGCGGTGCCCGGTCCTTGAGCGCCTCCCCTCGGCGCCCACCGCCCACCGCCCGTCGAGGCCGACGCGCGGCCCTGTGACGGGGGACGCGGACGCACCACCCAGCGGACGACGTGGCTGCGCGCCACAATGGAGCGGTGTTCTGACACGAAGGAGGCCCCTCCCACGTCATCGACGGCGTTTCCCGGACCCACGGCCCCAGAGATCCGGAGGCTCATGGTGCCCACGACGGCTCTGAGATTCGGCACGCTTCCCCTGCGCTCCGGGATGTCCGGTCCGCCGGCCACCTCCACGACCGCCCCGCCGGCCCGCTCCGCGACCGCCCCGATCCCCTCGCGTTCCGCCCGCCGGATCGCCGTGGCCCCGCGGGGCCCGATCGTGATCGAGGGCCCGGTGGAACTCGTGCCGGCCGACGGGACCCTCGCCCGGTCCGACCGGTTCATGGTCGCGGTCTGTACGTGCCGACGCAGCCGTACGTATCCCTGGCGCGACACCAGCCACCGGTCCCACGAGCGATCCGCGCCACCCACCGAGCACGGGAGTCCCCGATGACCCCTCCCAGCCCGAGCGCCCCGGAGACCACCGCCGGCCCCCGCCTCGTCGCGGCGCGGGGCGACCTGTCGAGCGCCGTGGAGAGGGCCCTGCGGACCGACCGGCCACCCGCCTACACCGAAGCCAGCATCCGAAGAGCGGCTCCCTGGGGAGAAGACCTCCAGCTCGCGCTGTACCTGCTGTACGAACTCCACTACCGGGGCTTCGAGGGCGTCGACGACGATCGCGAATGGGACCCGGACCTGCTGCGCCTGCGGCGGGAGTTGGAAACCCTGTTCCTCCACGCGCTGCACGTCGCACTCCCCGATGCGCCCCGGTCCGCCGAGGAGGCCTTCGCCCCGCTGCTCGTCGAACGGGTGGATCCGGCCGGCAGCGTCAGCCACCTCCTGGAGACCGAGGGCGAGCTGTGGCAGCTGCGCGAATACGCCGCCCTGCGCTCCCTCTACCACCTCAAGGAGGCGGACCCGCACGTCTGGGTCGTCCCGCGGCTGACCGGCCGGGCCAAGGCCGCGATGGTGGCCGTCGAGTACGACGAGTTCGGCGCCGGTCGCCCCGAACGCGTTCACGCGCGGCTCTTCGCGGACCTCATGACCGACCTCGACCTGGATCCGGCCTACGGCCACTACCTGGACCACTGCCCCGCCCCGCTGCTCGCCACCGTCAATCTCATGTCCCTCTTCGGACTCCACCGGGCCCTGCGCGGAGCCCTGGTCGGCCACTTCGCCTGTGTCGAGGTCACCTCTCCGCCCGGCTCCCGAAGGCTCGCCAAGGCGATGCGGCGCTGCGGCGCGGGGCCGGCCGCCGAGCGCTTCTACGCGGAGCACGAGGAAGCGGACGCCGTCCACGAGCAGGTCGTACGGCGTGAGGTCATCGGAGGTCTCATCGCCGACGAACCCGCGCTGGAGCCGGACATCGCCTTCGGGTGCGCGGCGACCGTCCTGCTGGAGGACAGACTCGGCGCCCACGTGCTCGAAGCCTGGGCGTCGGGGCGCTCAGCGCTCCGCGCTCCCCTGCCGCCCGCGGACCCGAGCAGCGAACCGTGACCGGCCTCGACGGCTTCACAGGCGGGTGGCCGGACTGCGGCTGGGGTGAGCGGGGGGCTTGCCACCGTTCGCGGAACACGGCCTCGACGTCGCCGACGACCGGGCCGCGAAGGGCGAGCCGCTCATCGCGCCACGGCGGGTGCGGGCCGTAGGCCGAGGCCAGGGGCAGGGACTGACGGTCGCCGGACTGGCCTGCGTCGGCAGGCGGGACTCAGGAATCCTCGTCCATGCCGATGGCCTCCTCCAGCGAGTCGAACACCTCCCCGGTGGTACGTCGGCGTTCGTCCAGGAGCGCCCGCGCGATCGCGTCGAGCTTGCGCTGCACAGCACGCTCCGCCCGCCGCTCGGCATTCTTGAGGAGGGCCAGAAGCAGCAGGGTCACTGACACCATGGTGTCCCCGACCACAAGCTGCCAGCCGGCGGGCAGACCCGCTACGTGGACCCCGATGAAGGCTCCGACGAGCAGCAGACAGAACGAGAAGAACAAAGGGGAGCTCGTCAGATTCGACGCTCGCTCCGCGAGGCGCTCGAACGGGCCTCGCCCTTTGCTTCCCCGTTCGGAAGGGTGCTGCAGGGTCATACTCCGTGAGTACCGCAGCGGGATCTCGACCGCACCTCGCCAGATCTCGTCGGGGTGGCTTCCGGCCTCCAGCCTCCGGCCTCCAGCTTCCCGCTTCCCGCTTCCCGCTTCCCGCTTCCCGCTTCGGGGGGATCCCCGCCAAGACACCCCCTAGGATGCCTGGGTTCGAACGTGCGGGACATCGGGGGTGCGTGGCATGAGCGGTTACGGCAATGGTGGGTACGGAGACCCGGCGGGCAGCAGCGGCGCGAACCTGCCGCAGGGACACCCCCACGCTCCTCCGGTGCCCCCGCAGGGACACCCGAACCCCGCACCCGGTCCGCCGCAGGGGTACCCGTACGCGCGGTCCGGCCCTCCGCCCGCCTACCCGTATCCGCAGTCCGGTCCTCCGCCGGGGTACTCGTACCCGCCGTTCTACGCACCGGTCCCGCCTCCGCGCCCACAGCCCTCGCGGGCCCGGAACATCCTGCGCGGCCTCTACAACCCCCTGTACGCCGCCCAGCGGACCTTCCGTCCCTCACGCCCCGGGATCGTCAACGACCCGGAGGTCCGCAAGCTGCAGTTGTGGCGGACCGGTCTGGGACTCGTCGCCTGGGTGGGTCTGATGGTCACCTACAACGCCATCGCGAGCGCGGACGACGTCCAGGGCGTGGCGGGCGAACGCCTCGACCAGAGCTGGTCCAGTGTCCTGGTTCTCGTCTGCACCTTCCCCGTGGTGGTCGGCGCCTTCGTGGCTGCGGCACGGGACGGCCTGCGCCGGGTGTACCTCCGACGGACTCTGCGTCCCCTCGGCTCGGTACTGGCCATCATGGCGTCCATGGGCACCTCCGCCCTCGCCATGGCCCCGGAGTTGGCGGGCCTGCGGGACGCCGTGGGGCTCCCCGGCAGGATCCTCATCGTCGTGCTGTTCCTCTGGTCGCTCGGCTTCGCGCTCTATGGCATCGGGCTGTCGCTGGTGCACGTGTTCCGCACCGCCGACATCCACGAGGTGCTGCCGCCGATCCTCGCCGGCGTCCTGGTGTGGGAGATGGCCCTCCTCGATGTGATCACCGGTGCCTACGATCAGGTCCCGACGGGGGCCCGGGTGATCTTCATCCTCGGCGCGCCCGTCACCGTGACGGCCCTGTCGTGCTGGGAGCTGTACCGGCTGCGGCGCAACCACGGACTCACGCTCCGGACGGCTCTGCGCCGCTGACCCGGCCGGGTGGCGTGCCGGGCGGGAAGTCACCTGGCCGGAAGGGCTCGTCCGGCCGCCGGGCGGAGTAGGCTGGATTTACCGGGAGTAACTCGAACACCCGCTCCCACGCGGACGTCGTTTCCGGCGATCACAGCACTGGGCCGCCCTGCAGGGCGGCCCGGAGACGGGTCCGCGATCATGTCCACCACCCTCGCACCCACACTTTCGGCGCGCCTTTCGCTGACACCGAAGAGCGCCCTCTCCGGCGTCCTGGACGGCGCCTGGTGGCCTCGTTCACGCGACCTCACCGCCGAGATTCCGGCCCTGGTCGAGGCGCTCGAGGGGCCCTACGGACGCATCACACGCGTCACGGTGAACCCCACCCGCTGGCCCGTCGTCCCGCACAAGGTCGCCGTCACCGGGCACACCGTTCACGTCGGCTGGTTCACCGAGCAGGATCCCGACAAGATGATCCTGCTCTCCTACTCCGTCGGCCGCTGCGACCTGCTGGTCATCCCGCCCGACACCGAACCCGCCGCGGCCGCCCGGCTCATGACCGCGGCCGCCCTCCCCGGCAGCGTGCTGGCCGCCGGTGACTTGATGTCCGACGAGGCCGCGACCGGCCGCCGCACGCGCGACGCCCGCAGCAGCGAGAACAACTGGGAGACCGACGGCGGTGCCGCCGCGCTCTCGCCGCCGCGACACCCGGTCGCCGGCTCGCGGATGATCCCGCTGCCGACGAACCCGCGGAGGTGACGTCATGGAGACGTTGATCGCCCTCGCGGCAGTCACCCTGCTCATCGCGCTCGGCGCGCGCCTGATCCACCGACTCAACGCCCAGCACGACGCACGCATCGCAGCCCATACCTTCGGCGCCCCCTTCCCGGCCATTCGTCGGCCCCCCGGCCACGGCCACCACACGCCGACGGAGCCCACCGCCCCGACGGGGCAAGCCGCCCGCCGCCGGCTCATGGGGACCTGGCCCTGACCACCCCGTGACCCCCAGACCACTCCTCCGGCCGAAGGCCGCGGGTGGGGCACCCGACACCCGGGACAACCCACCCGCCCGGCCTCTCGCCCACCCGTGAAGGGACCACTCACCGTGTATCCCATCGACGCCGCGTCTCCCCTCGACACCGCGCTCCTGCCCTCGGCCGCACACGCCGAGATCCGCATCGTCGCCGCCACGCCCGAAGCCGCCCGGGCGGTCGCCGAAGTGATCCGTCGTTCCTTCGCCGGTTCGGAACAGCGCAGTTACCCCGTACCCGAAGGTGGCACGCGGCTCCACCTCACCGTCGACACCGGATCCGCCGCGGAACCCTCCCACTCCTGGCTCGCCGCCAGCAGACCGTCCGCCCGCACCGGCACGCACGTCGACGAGGTGTGAGAAGCACCGACCTCTTCCGACGCCGTGCGCGCGTGCGTCAAGAGCGCTCCCCCGGCGTCAGCCGGGGGAGCGCTCTTGACGCCCCCCGGCAGGCGCGGCGACACCAGGTCTCCGGCCGCGGCGCTCAGCCCGCCGCTTCGAGCCGGCTGCGGCAGGCGACGGCGACGGCTTCGGCGACACCGAGCATGTCGGGCCGCCAGGTGGGATTGCAGTTCACCTCGCACACGGTGAAGGAACCATCGGCTTCGAAGAGGAGATCGACGCCGGCGACGCCGAGGCCGATGGCGTCCGCCGCCCGGACGGCCAGCGCCTCCGCGTCCGGATACCGGCCGGTGCAGACGGTGTGGCTCCCGCCCTGCGCCAGGTTGGAGACGAGGCGGTCGTCAGCCGCCGTGCGCACGGCGGCGGCCACGGCCCGCCGGTCGACCACGATGACGCGCAGGTCCCGGCCGTGGGAGTGGGCGACGTACCGCTGGAGGAGATAGGGGTGCCGGTCGTCCAGACTGCCCGCCACAGCGCGCAGGACCTTGTCCTCAGCGGCGAGGAAGACCCGTCGGCCACGGTGGCCACGCACGGCTTTCACCACGCACGGCTGCGGTACACCGACATCGAGCACGTGCTCCAGGGGCGCGTCGGTGTGGGTGCGGGTGTCGGGGACGGGGATGCCCGCGGCGGCGAGCTGTTGCAGCTGCCAGAACTTGTTCACCGCCGTGAGGACCGCCTCGGCGGGGTTGATCAGCCGCGTGCCCATCGCGGCCAGGTGCCGTAGCAGGGTGACTTCCCTGTCGGCTGACAGCCGAGGCGTCGACAGGCGGGCGTAGGCCACGGCGGGTGCGGGGACGGGCCGCCCGCTGGTGTCGGCGAGTGTGAGACGTCCGCCTTCCACGCCGAGCACCAGCCGACTGCTGTGGACGACCATGGCCTGGTGCCCGAGCTCTGCGTCGAAGGAGGCCATGAGCGACGACGTGACGGGGCCCGGGTTTCCGCCGGCGGCCTCCTCGGCATCTCGGCCGAGGCCAGGGCACAGCAGCAGCCAGGCACGTGCTCCGCTCACTTCGAACACCGTGACATGCCGGTCCCTTCGTTCGCGGGTGCCCTCCGCCGGTCCCGACCGATCATAGGGCGGGCGTCCGCCGGGGGTGTTCACGGTGGTCATCATGGTCCAGCGTCGCGAACTACCCGCCAACAACGGTTACTTGTGGGTACAGAGTCTTGTCAGCCGACCTTTGTTTACGCGAACATACTGCGGCACGGCTCCCACCCGTCCCCCACCGAAGGCCGTCATGAAGAAGTCACTGCTGGGAGTCGCGCTCGCCGCGGCCCTCATCGCCGCCGGGACACCGGCCACCGCCGCAACGGCCCGCGCGAGCGCACCCGCGCAAGCGCCCGCACCCGCGCTCTCGCCCGCGCCCTCGCCCGCCGGCTCCCTGCTCGCCGAGAGCTGGCAGCCGCCGCTCAGCACCCGCGGCCGCTACGTCGTGGACGCCCACGGCGACCGCTTCAAGCTCAAGTCCGTGAACTGGCACGGCGCCCAGGGCTCGTACAACGGCTCAGGAGACGTGAACGACCCCGCGAGCCACCACGACGCCGAGAAGTCCGACCAGGTGCCCCTGGGCCTCGACCGCGCCCCGCTCGCCACCATCCTCGCCGACTTCCACCGGCTCGGCGCCAACAGCATCCGGCTGCCCTTCTCCAACGAGATGCTGCACGACCAGCGGGCCGTGCCGGACGCCGCCGTCGCGGCCAACCCGGCCCTCAAGGGCAAGACCCCGCTCCAGGTCTTCGACTCGGTGATCGCTGCGACCACCGCCGAGGGTTTCGCGGTCGTCCTCAACAACCACACCAACACCTCCCGTTGGTGCTGCGGACTGGACGGCAACGAGCGCTGGAACACCAGCCGGTCCACCGCGCAGTGGGAGGCCGACTGGCTCTTCCTCGCCAAGCGCTACAAGGACGACAAGCGCGTCGTCGGCGCCGACCTCTACAACGAGGTCCGCCGCACGGTCACCGACGACGCCAACTGGGGCTGGGGCAACGACCACGACTGGTGGGCCGCCTCCCAGCGGGTCGGCGACCGGCTGCTCACCGAGGCCAACCCCGACCTCCTCGTGATCGTCGAGGGGATCAACTGGCAGGGCATACCCACCGATCTCACCCCGCACGGACGGCCCACCCTCGAACCCGCCCGCGAGCTGTCCCACACTCTGGTCGCCTCGAACAAGCTCGTCTACTCGGCCCACTTCTACGGCTACACCGGTCCCCACCACACCGGCGCGACCGGCATGGGCGAGACCAGCGACTGGCGCTATCAGGAACTCCCCCGGGAGGAACTCTTCCAGACCCTGCAGCGCCAGGCCCTCTTCGTCGCCGACGACACCCGGCGTCACTACACCGCGCCCGTCTGGATCAGCGAGTTCGGCATCGGCGCCGACGAGACCAACCCGCAGGGCCGGACCTGGTTCGCGAACTTCGTCGACCACCTCATCGAGCAGGACGCCGATTTCGCCTACTGGCCGGCGGTGGGCTTCACCGGCCACGGACGGTGGAAGCTGCTGGACTACGACAGCCAGGGCCGGCGCTCCGGAATCCTCGACGGCGACGACTGGCGCACCCCGCACTGGCAGCGGCTCGTCGACGCCCCCGGCAGGGCCGATGCCGTCCCCGTCACCGACACCTGGGACATGCTCACCACGGACCACGCCGACTTCGTCCAGTCCCTCCGCGCCCGCGCGAGGGGCGACTGGGACCACGGCGCCCGTAAGGCGGCCTGCCCCGACGGCCAGCGGATCGTCGGGCTCTCCCACGACGGCGGTCGCGGTCTGTGCACCGACACCGGCGCCCGTGGACTCGCCGCGCCCGTCGGCGCGTTCACCGTGGTGACCGACGAACGGCACGTCACCGACGGCGACTGGGCCGGCGGGTACACCAAGTTCCAGTGCCCCGCCCACCAGTTCATGGTCGGCTACAGCCTCCGCGGCCGGGCCGTGTCCGCCGTGCTGTGCGCCGAGGCCGCCCGGGCCCTGCCGAAGAACGGCCGCACGCTCTGGTTCGACCGCGGCGACAACCGGCCCGCCGGCGCGCCCGGCGGCGAGTTCGCCCTCGGCAACTACAAGGGCCAGTGCGGCAGCGACGAGTACGCGGCCGGTGTCGCGCACAGCGGTGCCTGGGCGAGGGGCGACAAGCCCGCCGCCCTCCTCTGCCGGGCCCTCTGAGGTCCGGTCGGTATCCGTCCGGTCCCACCCGGACGGCGGTGGCTCGGCGGCGGCGGACTCCGGACGAACACGTCCGGGGTCCGCCGTCCTCCGTGTCAGCGCAGGCCCCTCCGCTCGTCCTCGGTCACCGTCGGGGCGACCGGGGGAACGACGACCCGGCGGCGGCGCAGGATGCTCGTGTACACAGCGGTGCCGATGATGCCGACGGTCATGAGGATCAGCCCCACCAGGTCGAGGTCGACCCCCTTGAGCTCCCAGTCGGACGCGAAGGTGAGTATGGCTCCGACGGCGATCAGGATGATGCAGATTCCCAGACCCATGTTTCCTCCCTTGTCGGGTCGGATGTTCCTCGCGTACCCCGGTCCGTGACTCTCACCCCCACGGCGACGACGGGCCGGCCCGGAGTCGGCACCGGCCGTGGGCCGCTCCCCGCGCACGCGGCCGCCCAGATCGCGGCGGATGTTTGGCGTGCTCCCCGGCGGTGAGGCGTACGGCACGAGCCTGTTCGACTCATCCACTGGGGAGGGAGCACATGGAGACCGTGGTTCGCCTGGCGATCTCCGTCGGCGGATCGGCGCTGGCGGCCTTCGCCGTCTGCCGTGCGGCGGACCTGCTGGCACGGTTCGCCGACGCGCGGCATCCGGAGACCCCGTTGTGGGGGCTGCTGCGCCGCTGCCGCACACCGCTGTACGTCGTCGTGCTGGCCGCCCTGCTCAGATGGACCTACCCCGTGGCGGCGCCCGATCAGGGGCCGCTCGCGGAGCACGCGGAGGCGGTGAGCCGCGTCCTGCTGCTGTGCCTGATCGGTGGCGGAGCCTGGCTGACGGTGCGTACGGTCGCGGCCGTCGTCGAGTCCTCGTACGCGCGGTACGCCGGACGT
Source organism: Streptomyces sp. NPDC088553 (assembly GCF_044752965.1). NCBI lineage: Bacteria > Bacillati > Actinomycetota > Actinomycetes > Kitasatosporales > Streptomycetaceae > Streptomyces > Streptomyces sp. NPDC088553. The sequence continues at coordinate 555,440 of NZ_JBIVMG010000002.1, forward strand.
TCACGCGACGCCGCCCGCCTCCGCCGGGTCCGTACCCAGGTCACGCTGATCATGCGGGTGGTGTCCGTCGCCGTCGGGGTGATCGCCGCCGCCGCGGCGCTCGTGACCTTCCCCTCCTTCCGTACCCTCGGCACGTCCCTGCTCGCGTCGGCCGGCATCATCGGCATCGTGGCCGGCGTGGCCGCCCAGTCGACGCTGAGCAACCTCTTCGCCGGTTTCCAGATCGCGTTCGGCGACATGGTCCGCATCGGTGACACCGTCGTCGTGGACGGCGAGTGGGGTGTCGTGGAGGAGGTGACCCTCACCTTCCTCACGGTCCGGACCTGGGACGAGCGTCGTGTCACGCTCCCCGTCTCGTACTTCACCTCGCGGCCGTTCGAGAACTGGTCGCGGGGCGGCGCGGAGATGACGGGGTCGGTGTTCGTCCACTGCGACCACACGACACCGGTCGCGCTCGTACGGGCGCACCTCCAGAAGTTCCTCACCACGTGCGACACCTGGGACGGGCGGGGCTGGGACCTCGCCGTCACCGACACCTCGCCGACGGGCATCACCGTGCGGGCGATCGTGACCGCCAAGGACGCCGACGACCTGTGGACGACCCGTTGTGCCGTACGGGAGGAACTCGTCGACTGGCTCGCGCGGGAGCACCCGGGCGCCCTCCCCAAGGTCGTCACCGCTCCCGCCGCCGACGCCTTCGACCAGGCGCGGCCTGACCGGCAAGACGCCCCCTAGAGGCGCGCGGGCGGCGGGGCGGTGCTCTGCCCGACGACGAGGCTCGTCGCGAGTTCCATGCGGGTCACCGAGGCTCCCCGGCGCGCGGGCGGAGCAGCGTCCGCACCGCTTCCTCGCCCATCTCCCGCAGCGGCTGGTGGATCGTGGTGAGCGGCGGGCTCGACCAGCGCGCGATCATCACGTCGTCGTAGCCGACGACGGACAGGTCCTCGGGCACCCGCGGGCCGCACACCCGGGCCGCCTCCATGACACCGAGCGCCCGCAGATCGCCGCCGGCGAAGGCGGCGGTGGGTCGGTCCGGCAGCCGCAGCAGCTCCATGGCCCGCGGTCGCACAGTCCGGGCGGCCACCACGCTGCTAAGCTCCCCTCTCTGCTTGATCGTTTACAGGTCGTCTGCCGGGGGAACGACACTCAACCCCCGCCACGGCGCAGGGAATTCGGGGGCCCATTACATGAGAATCGGCACGACGGGGACGTCCATACTGCTGACGGGTGCGCTGCTGTGCGGCCTGTCCGCCTGCTCCTCGGACAGCGGCGCGGGCGGGAGCGGCGCGGCGAACGGAAGCGGCGCCGGGGGGACGAACAGCGCTCCGCTGTCGAGCGCGATCGCCGCCCCCTCCGCGTTCGACGCGAGCACGGGCTGGGAGGTCGAGGCCGAGTGGCTCCCCCAGGGGCAGCCCCTGCCCTACGCGGTCTCGCGGAAGGCCGGCACCGTCGCCCATCTCGACAAGACCGGGCAGGGCTACGTCCTGACCGTGCGCGAAGCGGCGTCCGGCAAGGTGCTGTCGACGAGCAAGCCGTGGCAGGGACCCGAGCCCACCGAGGAGCAGGCCGACGAGACGTCCGGCGCACTGGCCGTCCCGCAGATCGCCCTGATCTCCGGCCGGGACCGCGAGTACTTCGCTGTGTGGGCCCGGGGCGAGGGCCGCAAGGACGAGCTCCACGAGGACAAGGAGGTCGTCTCCGTCGCGTTCTACCCGGCCGGCGCCTCGGGCAAGGACATGACCCCGGTCGGCGCGGGGATCGCGGAGGCCCCTGACGGCGAGTTCGACCGGCCCAGCGTGCTGCCCGGGCCGGGGGGCCTGGTCGTCACCTCGTACGGCGGCGACAGCATCCTGGTGTCCGTCGACGGCAAGGTCCACGACACCAGCGACGCGAAGGTCCGCCTGAACGGCGAGTCGGTGGACCCCGACTTCCTGATGTCGTTCCCGAACACCACGGGTCTGGTGACGAACGGCGACGACGTCTTCGGCGGCGACGGCGGTTTCGGCGCCGACGGCGGCTGGCACAGCACGCGTGTGGCTCCGCCCGGCGTGGAAGCCGTCCGCACGGAGGAGAGCGTGGGCTCGGGCAGGACGAAGACACCCAACGGCCGTATCGTCGGTGCCGCCGGCGGCTACGTGATCGCCAACTGGCTCACCGAGGGCGACGGCGTCTCCGCCGTCCACGACCTGTCGACGGGCGCCGTCCGGGCCACCGCCCCCTGCCGGACCGCTGACACCGAGTACGCGATCCGCATCCCGGGCTCCGGCGCCGGAGTGAAGCCGGCCCTCTCCCCCGACGACCACTTCCTGGTCACGGGCGGCAATGTCTTCGACCTGCGGACCGGCAAGGGCACCTGCGCCGACAAGGGCCAGGACGCCAAGAAGATCACCCTCAGGGCCGTCGGGGACGACGGCACCGCCTACGGGACCGCGGGTGAGGAACCTCCCCTGACGCCGGTCTCCGTCTCCGCCACCACCGGCGCCGCCACTTCCCTGCCGGAGGCGACCGTCCTGCCCGACGCCATGGCCACCGGCGCAGGCCTGTTCGTGACGTACGCCGGCACGGACACCATGCGTCTGATCGCCCTCAGCCTGAAGAAGTAGAACGGCACACCGCCGAGTCCTTCCCGGCCTGCCCGGACACGGCATTCCGCGACGCGCTTCACGGCTGGGGCCCGGCGTCGAGCCCCAGCCCTCGCGCGTCCCGCTCCGGGCGGATGGCCGTGAGGGCGCAGGCGCCGGCCGTGACCATCACCGCGCCGGCGACGAGGAAGGCGCTGGTGTAGCCGGCGGCCGGGGTGTCGGCCGTGTCGATCAGGTGGCCGGTCAGGAACGGCGCCACGAGGCCCGGCAGGGTGCCGACGCCGGCGACGATGCCGAAGACAGCGCCCCGCTGGGCGGGAGGAACGACCTGCGCGGTCGTCATGTAGTGGAGGGGGATGGCGATCGCGGTGCCGCCGAAGGCCAGCGCGATCAGCCCGAGCCGCGCACCGGACGCCTCGACGAACGGGAACGCCGCCATCGCGCATCCGGCCACGCACACGGCGATGCTCTGCGCCGCCCCGCTGGACCAACGGCTGCTCACACCACGGGATTTCAGCGCGTCCACGAACGGGGAGACCGCGAGCAGCAGCACGAGACCGAAGCCGGAGATGACGCTGATGGCGGTCGCGGAGGCCGCCGCCGACATGTCCAGCTGCGTCCTGAGATAGGCGGGCAGCCAGGCATGGCTGAGGGACAGCGCCCACGCCGCTCCGAAGGCGCTGGCGATGCTGCCGAGCACGGTGCCGGTCAGCAGGATCCTGCGGTAGGGCAGCCGGAGCCCGCCGGATCCGGTGGCCGTGCGCTGGTGGTCGTACGGTCCGTCGTGGCCCACGCGCCACCACAGCAGCGCCCAGCAGGCGCTGACGACCGCGAGGACGGCGTAGGCCGAGCGCCAGCCGAAGCCGTCGATCAGCCAGGTGACCAGGGGTGCCGCGATGAGCGTGCCCAGCGCGGCCCCACCGATCTGGAGGGCAGAGGGCAGGGCGCGGCGTTCCGGCGGGAACCACTTGTAGAGGGCGTGCATCGACATGGACGCCGCCGGTCCCTCGGCGGCACCGAGCAGAACGCGGCCGGCCATCAGGGTCGGGACCGAGGCCACCACGAGGACCGGGAGCTGGGCCACGGCCCACACCACGGTCATCACGAACAGCAGGACCCGGCTGGAGATCCGGGTGGAGAGGAATCCGACGAGCAGTCCCGAGACGCTGAACAGGAAGGAGAAGGAGCTGGAGATGAGGCCGTAGGTGCTGTTGCTGAGGTCGAGTTCCTCCATGATCGGAACGGCGGCGAGACCGAGGACCGACTTGTCGGCGAAGTTGATGACCATGAAGGCCACGATCATCGCCATGATCAGCCAGGCTCTGCGACCGTCGGGGGCCGAGGCGGTGATGTGCCGGGGCTGCGTGGCGGTACGGGATGCCATGGGGCGACTCCTGCGGGTGCGGGTGGAGCAGGGGGTCGTACGGGTGGGCGGTCGTCCCCCGTCGCCGCGGGCCCACTCGCCGAAGCGGGGGCCCGCGGCACCGCCCTGGGCGCCAAGGGGTGAGTCAGATCAGGGCCTTGGCGATGGCGTTCTTGTGGATCTCGGTGGTTCCGGTGACGATCCGGAACATCCGCAGGCTGCGGAAGATCTGCTCGACCTCATTGCCTCGGGTCAGGCCGGCCTTGCCGTGGATCTGTACGGCCTGGTCGGCGACGCGGAAGGCCGCCTCGGAGGTGAAGAGCTTGCACATGTTGGCCTCGACGGAGACGTTGTCTCCCCGGTCGGCCTTCGTGGCGGTGGCCATCACCATCGCGCGGGCGGCGTAGATCTCGGTGGCCATCTCGGCGATCTTGTGGTGGACGGCCTGATGGGCGAGGAGCGGTTGTCCGAAGACCACGCGGTTCATGGCGTACGCCACCGACAGGTCCCAGGCGCGGCGGGCGGCGCCGATGAGGGACGGGCAGTGCAGCAGGCGGTTGAGGGTGATGCGGCCGATGCCGATGCGCAGGCCCTGGCCGATCTCGCCGAGGAGGTTCGCGGCAGGGATCCGGCAGTCGTCGAAGACGAGGTCGCCCTCCATCTGCTGCCCGGACATGGGGACTTCGCCGTCGAGGACGCGGCAGCCGGGGGTGTCAAGGTCGACGAGGAACGCACTGTACGCCTCCTCGACTCCGGCCATGCGGGCGACGACGATCGCGAAGTCCGCGAAGGGGGCGGCGGAGCTGAACACCTTCTTGCCGGTGAGGACGTAGGTGTCCCCGTCCGGGGTGGCGGTGGTCGTCATGCGGCGCACGTCGGAGCCCGCGTCCTCCTCCGTGATGGAGAAGCAGCACGCCCGCTCGCCCCGGACGACGGGCATGAGGTAGCGCTCCCGCTGCTCCTCGGTGGCGTACTTCACGATCGCGCCGACGCGCAGCGGACCGCCCATGTCGCCGAGCACCGAGTGGGAGAGAGCGGCACCGGAGGCGGTCAACTCCTCTTTCAAGGCACACAGTTCGGAGAAGCTCAGGCCCTGGCCGCCGAGCTCGGGGGGCAGGCTGATGCCGTAGAAACCGAGTTCCGCGCTGCGCTTCCAGACGTGTTCGAGGGTGGTGCGGTCGAGCTTCGTCTCCGCGGTGATGCCGTGCTCGCGCTCGTACGGAACGAGTTCGTCGGCCAGGTAGGCGCGCAGGCGTACGACGAGGTCCTGGAGGCGCGGGTTGTCGTCGTAGGAGGGTTCGAGGGTGAAGGGCATGCCGGGGGTCCTGTTCAGTTGACGCGGCGCTCGGCGCCCGCCCAGTAGCGGTCGCGGAGGGCACGGCGGTCGATCTTGCCGTTGGGGTTGTGGGGCAGGGCGGCGACGAAGTCGACCGAGCGGGGCTTCTTCATCCGGGCCAGGTGCTCGGCGCAGAAGTCGACGAGGCCCGCCTCCGTGAGGGTGGCGTCGTCGCGCGTGACGACGACCGCCTTGACGGCCTCGCCCCACTGTTCGTCGGGGACGCCGACGACGGCGGCCTCATAGACGTCGGGGTGCTGGTGCAGGACCGCCTCGACCTCGACGGCGTAGATGTTGAACCCGCCGGAGACGATCATGTCCTTCTTGCGGTCGACGATGAAGACGTAGCCGTCGGAGCGCCGGCGGGCGAGGTCGCCGGTGAGGAACCAGCCTTCTCGGAAGGTCTCCGCGGTGAGGTTCGGCTCGTTGTGGTAGCCGGGGACGACATCGGGACCGCGGACGGCGATCTCCCCGATCTCTCCGTCGGCGACGGGCTGTCCGCCGTCGTCGACGATGGAGACCTCTGCCTCGGCGAGCGGCCGGCCGCAGGACAGCAGCAGCTCCTCGTCCTGGCCCTCGATCGCCCGCCGGTGGTCCTCCGTGGAGAGGAACAGCACGCCGGAGGTGGTCTCGCCGCATCCGTATCCCTGGGAGAGGACGGGTCCGAACAGCTCCCAGGCGGCCCTGATCCGGGTCGGAGACATCGGCGCGGCGCCGTAGATCAGCTGGCGCAGGGTGGAGAGGTCGTAGTCGCGGGCGTTCGGCAGCGCCAGGACGGTGTTGACCATCGTCGGCACGACGAAGGCGTGGGTGGCTCGTTCACGCTGGACGGTGGCGAGGAACTCCTCGGCGTCCCAGCGGGGCAGCACGACCGCGCAGCCGCCGGCGAAGAAGATGCCCATCAGCGGCATGCCCGAGGCGTGGGTGACCGGCCCGGCCAGGATCTGCCGGTCACCGGGGCCCACCCGGGTGTCGGCGCTCATCACGGACTTGCGCATCAGCGCGAGCCTGTTGCCGTAGGTCTGGACCGCCGCCTTGAGTTTGCCGGTGGAGCCCGAGGTGAAGTGCAGTACGGCGATGTCTCCCTCGTCGCACTCCGTCTCGACGGGTTCCGGCGCGGTGCCCGCGAGGGTCTCGGCGTAGCCCGGGCCGAGATCGCTCGGGCCGTCGTAGCCGAGGACGGTCTTCACCCCCGTGCCGGGCAGGGCGGCGCGCGCGATGTCCAGGTGGGCCGCGTCCGTCAGCAGCACCCGCGCGTCGGACTCCGCGAGCAGGTGGGCCACCTCGGCGGTGCCGAGCCGGGCGTTGATCGGTGCCCGGGCCAGGCCGGCCTTGTACAGCGCCACTTCCGTGACGACGAGTTCCGCGCGGTTGCCGGCGAGGGTCGCCACGCGGTCTCCCCGGTCCAGGCCGAGAGCGCGCAGGGCCGTCGCGAGCCGGTCGCTGTGGTCGTCGAGTTCCGCGTACGTCAGCCGCACGGGCCCGCAGACCACGGCCTCGGCATCGGGTTGGTGGCCGGCAGTCCGGCGTACGTACCGCCCGAAGTTCATCGCACCTCCAGAGTTTCCGAACAATGTGTCCAGTAGCAAGCTTGGTGTGCGGCAACGTAAAGGCAGCGTTAGGGTCAGGTCAACGGTCCGGACGAGAAGGAAACGAAGTGGACATGAAGCCCGCGGGAGATCGCCGCGTCCGCAGGACACGGGCCGCACTGCGCCAGGCCCTCGTCGAACTGGTCCTGGAGAAGGGGTTCCACGCGATCACGGTCGAGGAGATCACCGAACACGCCGACGTCGGCCGGGCCACCTTCTACGCGCACTACCGCGACAAGGAAGACCTGCTGGTGGGCATCGTCCGTGACCTCGCCGAGGACCGCGAACGCCTCCTGCCGGCGGTCAGGCAGGCGCACGCGAAGGGGTTCACCGGGCTGCCGGTGAAGTACATCTTCGAACACGCCGAGCAGGAGAAGCCTGTCTACCAGGTCGTCCTGCGGGGCGAGGGCGACGGCCGGGCCCTACGCGAATTCACGGACCTCATCCGCACCCACGCCGAGGCCGCCTTCCGCGCGCGGACCGAGCAGCTCGGGGTGACACCGCGCATCCCCCTCGATGTCGTCGCCCGGGCCTGGACCGGGGAACTCATCGGCCTGCTCACCTGGTGGGTGGAGAACGACACCGGCTACAGCGCCGCCGAGATCACCGCACACCTGCGGGACCTGTCGGTCTACGGCCGCGTGTGGGCCACCGGACTCGCCCCCTCGGACGCCCCCGGAGCCCTCGACCTGACCCCCTGAACCGCGCCGGACCACGCCGAACCGCCCCTGAACCAGGCCCGAACGACGCGGCTCCCTCACCCCTTGCCCGGCACACCTGGGCGAGATACCAGACACCATGTACGGTATCGAGCCACAGAGACGCACGACGGTGGAGCGGAGCGAACGCATGACGGGCATACCCTCATTGGCTGATCTCGTCTGGGCGCGGGGATACACGGATCCGACCTGGGCTCGGCGGCACACGACCTCGGGTCGGGAACTCGTTCCGAGCCGCCGTGTCTGGCGGGGCTCCGGCGGCCCGTCCGCGTTGCCGACCGCGCCGCCCGGCGCCCTCGACGGACTCTCGTTCACGGGACCGCACGGTGGATCCCTCACGCTCACGGAGCTGCTCTCCCGGGCCGAGACCGACGCCCTGCTCGTCATGCACCGCGGCCTGCTCGTGCACGAGGAGTACCTCCACGGGTACGAGCCCCATGTCCCGCACTTCAACGCCTCGGCCGCCAAGTCCTACCTCGGCCTCGTCGCCGCGGTCCTCGCCCACGAGGGGCAGCTCGACCGGGGCGCGCGGGTCGCCACGATCGTCCCCGAGCTCGCCGGCACCGCCTTCGGAGACGCCCAGGTCGACCACCTCCTCCACATGGGCACGCGGATGAGCTACGCGGGCCGCCCGTACGACAAGGCGCTCGAAGCGCAGCGCTACTTCGCCGTCCTCGCCCCCCAGTTGCGCCCCCACGGCTACACCGGGCCGGCCACGATCCGCGAACACCTCGCCACCGCCCGGGCCACCGGCGAGCCGGGCGTCGACTTCCGCTACGAGAACGGCAACGTCGAGGCCCTCGCCGAGATTCTGCGCCGCGTCACCGGCACCACCACGTCAGCCCTGTTGTCCGAGATGATCTGGTCCCGCCTCGGCGCGGAGGAGGACGCGTACTACCTCCTCGACTCCGAAGGCGCCGAAGCCGCCTGCGGCGGATTCAGCGCCACCGCGCGCGACCTGGCCCGGCTCGGCGAGATGATCCGTTGCGGCGGCGCGATCGGCGACCGCCAGATCGTCCCGGAGGCCGTCGCCTCCACCATCGTCTCCGGCATACCGGACGGATACCCCCGCCGCGTCCGCTTCCCGGCCGCACCTCCCGAGGCGCCCGCCACGCTCTCGTACCACGACCTCTGGTGGATCCCCAACGACCCCTACGGTTCCTTCATGGCCAGCGGCATCCACGGCCAGCGGCTCTTCGTCTCCCCCGCCCTCGACCTGGTGATCGTCCACTACGCCTCCCAGATCGTCTCCCCGGCCGTCCCTCAGGTCCCCCTGCTCCAGGCGTTCCTGAGGATCGGCACGCACCTCCGCGGCTGAGGGGTGTGCACGCGCACGCGGCGCGGGCGACCTGACGGACTCCGCGAGCGCCGATCGTTCCGACGTTGCCGTTCGCGTCAACATCCGGCCGATTCCATTCGAAAACCCTCGTACAGCAGCGGTGTCGCAGGGTGCCGTTCACATGGGCGCATTACCCTTCATTGACCCAACCTTGGGCTTGCTTTGGCGAACTCTGATGATGGTGCGACCAGAGGGAGGAGCGTTCTCGTTGATCTCAGTCCGCACCTCCGCGGTCCTGCGCGCGACCCTCCTTCTCGTCCTCGCCCTCGTCTGCGGCACCTTCGTCCTGCCCACCCCCGCCGGCCCCTCGCCCCAGCTCGAACAACCCCGCGTCCAGCAGGCCGAGTCGGCCGTGGCGTACGAGTCCGCGCACGCCGGGGGCGGCGAGGCCGACGCCTCCAGGAGCTCCGTCCTCCACCGCGACCGGCGGCGGACCGGCACAACGGCCGCGGGCCCTCCCGGCCCGCCGCCGCTCGTCACCCGCACCGCACCGCTCACGGACCCGCCGGCCGGCCCCGCCGGCGGCCCGGACACCCGGCCGAGACCGTTCGCCGCCCACGACTCCTCCGCCCTCCAGGTGTTCCTCTGCTGACAGACGGCATCGCCCTGCGCCGACCTGTCAGCCCGACGCGCCCCCGCGGCGCGCCAGGAGGAAACCTTCATGCAGCCCCTCATCGACCACGCACGCCGATTCGGACAGCGCCCTGAGGAGTTCGCCCCGCACGCCGCGGGTCAGTCCCCGGCCGTCCTGTTCGTCACCTGCTCCGACTCCAGGGTCGTACCCGCCCTGATCACCGGTGCCCGGCCGGGCCAGCTCTTCGAACTGCGCACGGCGGGCGGCATCGTGCCCCCGTACGGCACCGGCAGCCCCAGCGGGGAGGCGGCCACGATCGAGTACGCCGTCGAGGTCCTCGGCGTCGAGGACGTCGTCGTCTGCGGCCACTCCCACTGCGGCGCGGTGGGCGCCCTCGTCCGGGGGGAGGACCTGAGCGCCGTGCCCGCCGTACGCGACTGGCTCGCCCACGCGGCTCCCGACGGGGCCCCCGGCCGGCCCGACGACCCGGCCGTCACCGACGCCGTCCACGGGCACGTCCTCGCCCAACTGCTGCGTCTGCGCTCCTATCCGTGCGTCGGACGGAGGCTGGCGGACGGCCTCCTGCGCCTGCACGGCTGGTACTACGAGGTGCACACCGGCGCCGTCATGGAGTACCGCCCCGGGACCGACGCCTTCGAGGCGCTGTGACGGGGGAATTCCGGATGCCGCGCTCCTTCCCTTTCCTGCGGCAGGACTTCGCCGCCTCCCTCGTCGTCTTCCTCGTCGCCCTCCCCCTCTGCATCGGCGTCGCCGTCGCCTCCGGCGTCCCCGCCGAACTGGGTCTCATCACCGGCATCGTCGGCGGCGTCGTCACCGGCCTGATGCGGGGCAGCAGCCTCCAGGTCTCCGGCCCGGCCGCCGGCCTCACCGTGCTCGTCCTGGAGGCGGTCCGCGCCTTCGGCCTCCCCGCGCTCGGAGTCATCGTCCTCGCGGCCGGCCTGCTGCAGATCGCCATGGGGCTCCTCCGCTGGGGACGCTGGTTCCGCGCGATCTCCCTCTCCGTCGTCGAGGGCATGCTCGCGGGCATCGGCCTGGTCATCATCGCCGGGCAGCTCTACGCCGCGGCGGGCATCCCCGCCCCCGACTCCGGTCTCGCCAAGCTCACCGGCCTGCCGGGCGCCCTCGTCGACGCCCTGGGCAGCCGCCCGGCCCTCGTGTCGCTCGCCGTCGGGGCCGGCACCGTCGTCCTCATCGTCGGCTGGCGGCGGATGCCCCGCCGGGCCCGTGCGGTGCCCGGCGCCCTCGTGGCGGTCCTCCTGGCCGCCCTCGCGACCGCCGTGCTCGACCTCCCGGTGCGGACCGTGCGGGTGAGCGGCGTCCTGGAGGCCGTCCACCTGCCGGACTCCGAAGCCCTCTCCTCACTCGCCGACCCGGCCCTCCTCGGCACGGTCCTCGCGTTCGCCCTGATCGCCTCCGCCGAGTCGCTGTTCAGCGCGGCAGCGGTCGACCGGCTGCACACGGGACCACGCACGGACTACGACAAGGAGCTCGTCGCACAGGGCGCGGGCAACACCCTCTGCGGTCTGCTCGGCGCCCTGCCGCTCACCGCGGTCATCGTGCGCAGTTCGGCCAACGTCGAGGCGGGCGCCCGGACGAAGGCGTCCCGGGTCCTCCACGGGGTCTGGCTGCTGCTCTTCGTCGCCCTGCTGCCCGCCGTCCTCGCGTACATCCCGCTGGCCGCGCTGGCCGGGATCCTCGTGCACGCCGGCTGGAAGCTCATCCCGTTCAAGGGCGTCGTGACGCTCTGGCGCCGTCACCGGGGCGAGGCCCTCGTCCTCGTGGCGACGGCGACGGCCATCGTCGCGGTCGGCATGTTCGAGGGCGTCCTGATCGGCCTCGTCCTGTCGGTCGCGAAAGCCGCCTGGGAGGCGTCGCACCTGCGGATCGAGCACAGTGACGACGGACGCGGCGCGGTCCGCGTACGGCTCCAGGGGACGATCACCTTTCTGCGGCTGCCCCAGATACTCGACAGCCTGGAGGCTCTTCCCCGCGACCGCCGGGTGGTCCTGGACCTCACCGGGGTCCACCACCTCGACCACGCCTGCCGGGCGGCGCTCGAGACGTGGGCCGAGCGCCACAGCGGCGCCGACGCCGAGGCGGTCCGCGCCGACACCGCCCCGGACCGGCACGAGGACTCCGCCGCGGGCCAGGTGAGCACCCCGCGCTGAGAGCCGGAGACACGCGGGGGACGGCGCGCGACGCGTCGTCCCCCGCGCGCGGACGTGCCCGTGGGGCCGCACCTCGTCGTCTGCGGAGGCCCTCCGGGGCTCAAGCCGTCACAATGAGACGCGGGCGTGGTCGAGGATTCGTCCGAACCTCCACTCCGCCTCCGCGTGGTACCGAGGAGGTCGCCATGAGTCACTCCACGGACGACCGGCGTGTGCTCGCCGAGATCGAGCAGCGCCTCGCACGCGACGATCCCGAGGTCTTCGCTCTCTTCACCACGCTGATCCAGCGGTTCCCGCCCGCACCGGAGGAGCCCCGTCCGGCAGCCCGTACGAAGCGACGACGTCTTCGCCGCAGGCCGGCCGTGATCCTCTTCGCGCTGATCGCGGTGCTCGGGCTGATCCTCACCGCGCTCCTGAGCGCCCCGCCGTCCCCGCCGTCCGGCGAGGACACTCCACCGGGCACCCACTCCGGGTCCGTCCTGACCCCTCCAGCGCGGTGACCACCCCGGTCTGAGGGCGAGCCGCCGCCTCGGACGCGCAGGCGGGCACGGCCCACGCGGTGGGGGCGGCCCAGGAGCGCGGACCGGCGGGTCCATAGGGTGAGCCCCATGTCTGCCACGCTGAGTCCCACGAAAGCCACCGCCGCCCTGCGCACCGCGGCGCGTGTGTCCGCCGAATCGCTGTTGGTGCTGCTGATGGCCGGGGTGGCCCTGTGGATCCTGGGCCGCATGTGGTCGGTCGTCTGGCCGCTCGTCGTCGGGCTGATCCTCACCACCCTGACCTGGCCGCCGACGCGCTTCCTGCGGCGGCACGGCTGGCCTCCCGCCCTGGCGGCGGCGGTCGTCACGGTCTCCTTCGTCCTGGCCGTCGTCGGCATCGTCGCGCTCATCTCGGTGCCGGTCGCCTCCCAGTCCGGGGAACTCTCCGACGGCGTGGTCGAGGGAATCCAGCGACTGCGCGAGTGGGCGGCCGGGCCGCCGCTGAACATCGGCGACGACCAGATCTCCGGCGCTCTCGACGCGGCCATGGCCCGCCTCCAGGACAGCGTCGGCAGCATGGTCACCGCGATCGCGACCGGCGTGGGCACGGTGTTCAACGGTGTGGTCACGGCCTTCCTCGCCCTCTTCCTGATGTTCTTCTTCCTCAAGGACGGCCCCCGGTTCGTCCCGTGGCTCACCCGCCAGCTCCCCGGGCGGCTCGCCGTCGACGTCCCGATCGTGGCGGAGCGGAGCTGGGACACGCTGGGAGCGTTCGTGCGCAGCCAGGCCTTCGTCGGCCTCATCGACGCCGTGCTCATCGGCATCGGTCTGTGGATGCTCGACGTCCCCCTGGTGCTCCCCCTCGCCGTACTGACCTTCGTCACCGCGTTCGTGCCGATCGTGGGCGCCCTGTTCGCCGGCCTGGTGGCGGTCCTCATCGCACTCGTGTCGAACGGCGTCACCGACGCGCTGATCGTGCTGGCGATCATCGTCGTGGTGCAGCAGTTGGAGGGGAACGTCTTCCAGCCCATGATCCAGAGCCGCGGACTCGGCCTGCACGCGGCCGTCGTCCTGCTCGCGGTGACGCTCGGCGGCAGCCTGGCCGGCATCGTGGGCAGCCTGCTCGCCGTCCCGGTGGCCGCGCTCATCGCGGTCTTCTGGAACTACCTGCGGGAGCAGCTCAGCGACGAGAGGCCGGAACAGGACCCGGACGAGGCTGACAGCTCCGTCCCCGTCATGTCCTGAGCCGACGACGGGCCGGCCGGAGAGGACTCACTAACGGTCGGGACATGGCGGCGATACGCCGCGGAAACGGGCCGTCCCTAATTTCTGTCAACCGACAGGAATTCGCAGGACCTCACTCCGCGACAGGGGACCGCCATGACCGTGACCACCGAGCCCACTCCGCCCCCGCCTCCCCCGCCCGGTGCGAAGGGCGAGGGGTCGCCTGACGGTTCGCCCGACAGCTCGCTCGCCTCGTTCGGCTATCCCCAGGAGCTGCGCCGCAGGATGGGGCGGTACGCGTCCTTCGCCGCCGGGTTCTCCTTCATCTCCGTGCTGACCACCGTGTTCCAGTTCTTCTCCCTCGGCTACTCCTTCGGCGGGCCGGTCTTCTTCTGGACCTGGCCCGCCGTGCTCGCCGGCCAGCTCCTCGTCGCCGCCTGCTTCGCCGAACTGGCCGCCCGGATGCCCATCTCCGGGGCGATCTACCAGTGGGCGAGCAGGCTCGGCAGCCCGTCCTTCGGCTGGTACGCGGGCTGGATCATGGTGACCGGGCGGATCGTGGTCGTGGCGGCCGCCGCCCTCGCGCTCCAGGTCGTGCTGCCCGCCGTCTGGCCCGGCTTCCAGGTCGTCGGCGGCGACCCGTCGCCCACCACGACCAGCGGCGCCGCGAACGCCGCCCTCCTCGGACTGGTCCTGCTCGCGCTCACCACCCTGCTCAACGTCCTCGACAACCGCGCGCTGTCGGCCGTCAACACGATCGGCGTCACCGCCGAGATCGCCGGCGTCGCCCTGATCGTCACCCTCCTCGTCACCCACGCGGAGCGCGATCCCGGCATCACCCTGCACACCGGTGGCGAAGGCGGCCTGATCACGGCGCTCCTGGTGGGCTCCTTCACCGCCGCGTACGTCCTCATCGGCTTCGAGAGCGCGAGCGAGATGAGCGAGGAGACCGTCAACCCCCGGCGCACCGCTCCCCGTACGACGCTCAGTGCCCTCACCACGTCCGGCGTCTGCGGCGGGCTGCTGCTGCTCGGCGGGCTGCTCGCCGCGCCCAGCCTCACCGACGGACGGCTCGCGACCGAGGGCCTGGGGTACGTGCTCACCAGCACCCTGGGCGACGGCCTCGGCCGGGTCCTGCTCGCCGATGTGGCCCTGGCCGTCTGCGCGGCGACCCTGGCGATCCAGACCTCGGCGACCCGGATGCTCTACTCGATGGCCCGCGACGGTGTCCTCCCGCAGTCGGAACGACTGGCACGGGTGCCCCGGCGGACCGGGATGCCCGGCACGGCCGCGGTGGTGGTCGGTGTCTGCGCGGGGCTGCTGCTCCTGCTCAACCTCGCCTCGCCGCAGGCGATCCTGGCCATCGGCACCACGTGCATCGCGATGGTGTACCTGGCGTACGCGATGGTCACGGGCCCGATGCTGGTCCGGCGCCTGAGGGGCGAGTGGCCGCCGCCGGCCGACGGCGCGCGGGACGAGCTCGGCCGGCCGCTGTTCTCGCTCGGCCGCTGGGGGCTCCCCGTCAACGCGCTCGCCGTCGCCTACGGGATCTTCATGACGGTCAACCTCTCCTGGCCGCGCGCCGAGGTGTACGACCCGGAGGGCGGCCACTGGTACTTCCGGTGGTTCACCGTCCTGGTCCTCGGCGCCACCGTCGCGACGGGCGCGGCGTACCGCGGGTACCGCCGCCGCGAGGGCACCGGTCCCGCGGCCGGGGAAGCGGACCGCCGGGCCCCGACGGACCACGCCTCCGAGGCCGTACGCGCCTGAGGCCGTGGGGCGCCCCCGGCGGATCCGCGCCGGACCGGCCGGCTCTCCGCCCGCCCCCGTCAGCTCTGTGCCGCGAGGAGCCGCTGCCCCTCGCGGCGCAGTCGTGCCAGGGACCGCTGCGGCACGCCCGCCACCCGGAGCGCCGCGTCGGCCGTCGCCATCGCCAAGGTGCGGGGGTCGCGGGCCGGTTCCGCCCGCCGGATGAGGATCACGCTCTCGGTGAGGCCGAAGAGCAGGTCCGCGCGAAGCACCAGGTCGTCCTCGGCGAGCCCCGTCCCGGTCTCCGTGGCCGCCAGCAAATCCGCGTAGCAGGACTTGAGTGCGGAGCGGATCCGGTGGAAGTCGGCGAAGCGCTCCGTCCGCACCTCGGGCAGCAGATAGAGCGCGCCCAGGTTGTGCGGGCCGCCGCACAGCAGTGCCGCGTCGGAGTGGCACAACGCCCACAGCCGTGCCTCCGGGTCCTCCTCCGTACGGGACACGAGGTCGCGCGCCACCTCCAGCGAGGGCCGGACGGTGCCTTCGAGCAGTTCCGCGAGGATCGCCTCCTTGCCGTCGAAGTAGTGGTAGAGGGATGCCTGCCGCAGGCCGGCCCGCTCGGCGATCGTCCGGGTGGAGGTCGCGGTGTAGCCCCGGACGGTGAAAAGCTCGGCGGCGGCCGTCAGGACTTCGTCGCGCGGTTCGAGACCCCCGGCGGGACGCTCCTGCGCCCGCGGGCGGCCGACTCTTCTGCTGGTGGGCGCACTCACTCCGCGATCCTCGCACAGGGCCGCCCGCCACCTCGGAGCCGAGCTCCCGGGTGAGTTTCCGGTAACCGACGCGAAACCCACGGGCAACGGCCGTGAAGCGCCCGCTGCCTAATTTCTGTCAAGCGACAGAAATAGAGAGCAGCGACCTGGAGGCCGAGCCATGGCGACCCCGTCAGCGACAGCTACCGCGACGACGTATCGCGCGCGTGACCATGCCCGTGCCCAGGCGGGCCAAGAGGTGGACGCCATGCCCGTGCTGCCCGCGAGCAGCCTGCCTGCGCCGCCCGAGGGTGTAGCCGCCGAGGACGTCGTCTGGGCCGAGACGGTGGCGGGCGGCAACTACACCCACAAGGTCCTCGCCCGCGGCACCGAGCTGCGGCTGACCGACCTCACCGGCGACGCCTGTGCCCACCTCCTCCTCCACTGCGCCGGCCGTCCCTGGGAGCGGCTGAACGTCGCCGACACCGTCAAGGTGCTCTGGAACGCGTACCTCGGTGAGGGGCACCTGCTGCTCTCCGACCAGGGCCGGGTGCTCGCCTCCGTCACCCGGGACACCTCCGGCCGGCACGACGCCCTCACCGGCACCTCCAGCCTCGCCCGCAACACCGCGCGGTACGGGGACGGCACTCCGCAGTCCGCCTCGCCCGCGGGGCGCGAGCTGTTCACACTCGCCGCGCTCAAGCACGGCCTGACGCCGCGCGACCTCCCCCCGTCCGTCTCCTTCTTCCAGGGCGTACGGATCGCGGAGGACGGCACGGCCGAATTCACCGGCTCCGCCGGCCCCGGGAGAACCGTCACGCTCCGCGCCGAGCAGGACGTCATCGTCCTCCTCGCCAACGTCCCCCACCCGCTGGACCCGCGTCCCGCGTACACATGCGGAAACCTCGGCGTCCTCGCGTACCGGGCCCGGCCCACCGCCCCCGGCGATCCCCTGTGGAATGCCACGCCCGAGGGCCGCCGGGCCTTCCTGAACACCGCCGACCACCTCACCGCCCGGGGGATCGCATGACCGCCACCGCCCGTCCCGGCCGTGTCGTCACCGACGACATCGTCCCCGCCCGCGCCGCCTGGTCCGCCGTCGTGCGCGAGGGACAGCTGCTGACCGTCACCGACCTCCACGGCAACCAGGCCGCCGACTTCCTCCTCTACGACGTCCACGACACCTCCGTGCGCTACAGCGCCCCCGACACCATCCAGGCGCAGGGCTCCGTCTTCCTCACCACCGGCTCGGTGCTGATGTCCGACGCGCACACCCCCTTGATGACCGTCGTCGAGGACACCTGCGGACGGCACGACACCCTCGGCGGCGCCTGCTCCAAGGAGTCGAACACCCTCCGCTACGGCCATCACACCTGGTCGCAGCACGCCTGCGTGGAGAACTTCCTCGCCGAGGGCGCCAGACACGGCCTCGGCAAGCGCGACCTCGTCTCCAACATCAACTGGTTCATGAACGTGCCGGTCGAGAAGGACGGCACGCTGGGCATCGTCGACGGCATCTCCGCCCCGGGCCTGAAGGTCGTGCTCCGTGCCGAGACCGACGTCCTCGCGCTGCTGTCCAACTGCCCCCAGATCAACAACCCCTGCAACGGATTCGACCCGACCGCCGTGCGGATGACGATCACCGAGCCGGACGGCACCGAGGACGGCACGCACGACGAGAACGACGAGGACGGGACCCGATGACGTTCGACACCCTGCTGGTGGCCAACCGCGGCGAGATCGCGGCCCGCATCATCCGCACCGCCCGACAGCTCGGCCTGCGCACCGTCGCGGTCTACTCCGACCCCGACCGCCGCGCCGAGCACGTCCGGCTGGCCGACGAGGCCGTCCGCCTCGGCCCGGCCCCGGCGAAGGAGTCCTACCTCGACGCCGGCCTGGTTCTCGAAGCGGCCAGGAACACCGGCGCGGGCGCCATCCACCCCGGCTACGGGTTCCTGTCCGAGGACGCCGGCTTCGCGCGGCGCTGTGCCGACGCCGGCATCGTCTTCGTCGGCCCGACCCCCGAACAGCTGGAGCTGTTCGGGGCCAAGCACACCGCGCGCGCCGCCGCGCAGGCGGCCGGCGTGCCGCTCGCCCCCGGCACCGGGCTCCTCCCGGACGTCGGCGCGGCCCTCGCGGCGGCCGAGGGGATCGGCTACCCGGTGATGCTCAAGGCGACCGGCGGCGGTGGCGGCATCGGCATGCGGGCCTGTCGTGACGCGGCCGACCTCGCCGACGCCTGGGACCGCGTGCAGCGCGTGGCCGCCGCCTCCTTCTCCTCGGCCGGTGTCTTCCTGGAACGACTGGTCGAGCACGCCCGGCACGTCGAGGTGCAGGTCTTCGGCGACGGGCGGGGCAAGGTCGTCACCTTCGGCGACCGCGACTGCTCGCTGCAGCGCCGCAACCAGAAGGTCCTGGAGGAGGCCCCGGCCCCCGGCCTGCCGGACCGTGTCCGTCGCGCACTCGCCGCCGCCGCCCGGGACCTGTGCGCGTCGGTGGACTACCGCTCCGCCGGCACGGTGGAGTTCGTGTACGACGCCGCCCGCGAGGAGGCGTACTTCCTGGAGGTCAACACCCGCCTCCAGGTCGAACACCCGGTCACCGAGGAGATCTACGGCGTCGACCTGGTCGCCTGGATGCTGCGCCTCGCGCAGGGGGACACCGCGGTCGTCGCCGAACCTCCGGCGCCCTCCGGCCACGCCGTCGAGGCCCGCCTCTACGCGGAGGACCCGTCCCGCGACCACCGTCCCAGCGCCGGCCTGCTGACCCGCGTCGCCTTCCCCGAGGGCGTCCGGGTGGACGCCTGGGTCGAGACCGGTACGGAGGTCACCACCGCGTACGACCCGATGCTCGCCAAGGTCGTCGTCCACGGCGCCGACCGCGCCGAGGCCCTCGACCGGCTGGACGCGGCGCTCGCCGCGACCCGTATCGACGGCATCGAGACCAACCTCGGCCTCGTCCGCACCGCGCTCCGGGACGCCGACGTCCGCGCGGCCGTCCACTCCACCGCCTCGCTCGCGACCCTCGCCGACCCGACCCCGCGCATCGAGGTCGTCGCCCCGGGCACCCTGACCACCGTGCAGGACTGGCCGGGGCGCACCGGCTACTGGCAGGTCGGGGTGCCCCCGGGCGGCCCGATGGACGACCTGTCCTTCCGGCTCGGCAACACCGCGCTCGGGAACGACGAGGGCGCTCCGGGTCTTGAGTGCACCCTCCAGGGCCCCTCGCTGAGGTTCACCCACCCGACGACGGTCTGCGTCACCGGTGCCGCCGCTCGGGTGACGGTCGACGGCGGCCTCGTACCCCAGTGGGAGCCGGTCACCGTCGAGGCCGGGCAGACCCTCGCCGTGGGTGCCCCCGACGAGCGGGGCCTGCGCACGTACGTGCTGTTCGCGGGCGGCCTGGACGTGCCGGAGTTCCTGGGCAGCGCGGCCACGTTCACCCTCGGCCGGTTCGGCGGGCACGGCGGCCGGGCGCTGCGCGCGGGCGACGTCCTGCACGGCGGCGAGGTCCGTACGGAGACCTCCGTCGTCCCCTCGGACGCGCGCCCGGTCCTCGGCCGGGCGTGGCGGATCGGCGCGGTCGAAGGCCCGCACGCCGCCCCCGAGTTCTTCACCGAGGACGACATCCGCGACTTCTACGCGGCGGACTGGAAGGTGCACTTCAACTCGGCGCGCACCGGCGTCCGTCTGGTCGGGCCCAAGCCGCGCTGGGCGCGTACCGACGGCGGCGAGGCCGGGCTGCACCCGTCCAACATCCACGACACGCCGTACTCCGTCGGCGCCGTCGACTACACCGGCGACATGCCCGTCCTCCTCGGCCCCGACGGCCCGTCCCTCGGCGGCTTCGTCTGCCCGGCGACGGTCGTCACCGGGCAGCGCTGGAAGCTCGGCCAGCTCCGCCCCGGCGACACCGTGCGGTTCGTGCCGGTGACCACGGAGGCGGCCGCGCGGCTGCGGAAGGAGCCCGCCGCCGAACCGCGCGCCGACCGCGGCGCCATCGTCGACGGCGGGATCCTCGCCCGCCTGGTGGAGACCGCGGCCCGTCCGTCGGTCACCTACCGGCGGAGCGGGGACGACAACCTCCTCGTCGAGTACGGGCCGATGCAGCTCGACCTCGCCCTGCGCATGCGCGTCCACGCGCTCGCGGAAGCGCTGGCCGGGCGCGGGCTCGCCGGCGTCGTGGACCTCACTCCGGGCATCCGTTCGCTCCAGATCCGGACGGACCCCGACGTCCTGCCGCAGCACGAACTCCTCGACGTCGTGCTGCGCGTGGAGGAGGAGCTGCCCGCCACCGACGACCTGGTGGTGCCGAGCCGGATCGTGCACCTGCCGCTGTCCTGGGACGATCCGGCGACCCGGGAGGCCATCACCCGCTATGTCGCGGGCGTGCGCGACGACGCCCCCTGGTGCCCGTCGAACATCGAGTTCATCCGGCGCGTCAACGGCCTGGAGACGATCGACGACGTGTACCGGACCGTCTTCGACGCCGAGTACCTGGTCCTCGGCCTCGGCGACGTCTACCTCGGCGCGCCCGTCGCCACTCCGCTGGATCCGCGGCACCGACTCGTCACGACCAAGTACAACCCGGCCCGCACCTGGACCGCCGAGAACTCGGTCGGCATCGGCGGCGCGTACCTGTGCGTCTACGGGATGGAGGGTCCAGGCGGCTACCAGTTCGTCGGCCGCACCACGCAGGTGTGGTCGGGCTGGCAGCAGCGTGGCGCCTTCGAGCCGGGCAAGCCGTGGCTGATGCGCTTCTTCGACCGGATCAAGTGGTACCCGGTCGGCGCCGACGAACTCCTGGAGCTGCGTGCGGACATCACCTCCGGCCGCTTCGTACCGAAGACCGAGGACGGCACGTTCTCCCTCGCCGAGTACCAGGCCTTCCTCGCCGCGAACGCCGCGTCGATCGCGGCCTTCCGGGACCGGCAGAGCACGGCTTTCGGCGCCGAGCGCGACGCCTGGGAGGCCGCCGGCGAGTTCGCACGCGCCGAGGCGGCCTCCGAGGCCGCCCCGCCGGCCGCCGACATCGAGGTGCCCGAGGGCGGCCGGCTGGTCGAGGCGGAGTTCACGGCCTGCGTCTGGCAGGTGAACGTCGAGGCCGGCGACCGGGTGTCGGCGGGTCAGCAGCTGGTCGCCCTGGAAGCGATGAAGATGGAGGCACCGGTACCGGCCCCCGCCGACGGCGTCGTCGCGGAGGTGCTGGTGAAGCCGGGCAGCCAGGTGGAGGCGGGGACCGCGCTCGTCGTCCTCGCCGCCGTGGAGACCGCGGAGGTGGGCGCATGAGCGGCACGGTGGAGCGAGTGCGGGCCGCGTACGCCCGTATCGCGCAGGTGGACCGGCCGGAGGTGTGGATCGGTCTCCGGCCGCGGGAGGAGGTGGAGGCGGACGCCGCCGCGATCGACGCGCGCACCGCCGCCGGGGAACGGCTGCCGCTGGCCGGGACGGTGTTCGCGGTCAAGGGCAACATCGACGTGGCCGGGCTGCCGACCACCGCGGGCTGCCCCTCGTACGCGTACGAGCCGGCGGCGGACGCCCCGGCGGTGGCGCGTCTGAGGGCGGCGGGCGCCGTGGTCCTCGGCACCACGAACCTGGACCAGTTCGCGACCGGCCTGGTGGGTACGCGCAGCCCGTACGGCGCCGTCCGCAACGCCGTCGACCCGGCCCACGTCTCGGGCGGCTCCTCGTCCGGCTCCGCGGTCGCGGTCGCCCTCGGCATCGTGGACCTCGCGCTCGGCACGGACACCGCGGGCTCGGGCCGTGTCCCGGCCGCCTTCAACGGCGTCGTCGGCCTCAAACCGACCCGCGGCCTGGTCCCGACCGAGGGCGTCGTGCCGGCCTGCGCGTCGCTGGACTGCGTGACGGTCTTCGCCCGTACGCTCCCGGAGGCCGAACGGGCGCTGTCCTTCCTGGCCGCGCCCTCGGGGCGCGCACTCCCCGCCCTGGAGCAGCGGCGTCCGGGCCCGTGGCGGATCGCCGTCCCCGGTCCCGGGCAGCTCGGCGAGCTGGACAAGGGCTGGGCCGAAGCGTTCGGGTCGGCGGCGACCCGGCTGGCCGACGCCGGTGCCGAGCTCCTGCCCGTCGACCTGGCGCCCTTCACCGAGGCGGCCGCGATGCTGTACGAGGGCGCGTTCGTCGCCGAGCGCTACACCGCCGTCGGCGCCTTCGTCGACGCGCACGCGGGCTCGGCGGACCTCGACCCGACCGTGGCCGGGATCATCTCCCGCGCCCGCGACATCCCCGCCCACCGGCTCTACGCGAACCGGGAGAGACTGTCGGCCCTCCGTACCAGGGCCCTGGCCTCGCTGGGGGACGCGGACGCGCTGCTCCTGCCGACGGCGCCCGGGCATCCGACGCTCGCGGAGGTCGCGGCCGACCCGCTGGGCGCGAACGCCCGGCTCGGCAGGTTCACCAACTCGACGAACCTGTTCGACCTGGCGGCGGTCGCCGTCCCGGCGGGCGAGGTGGACGGACGGCCGTTCGGCGTCATGCTGGTCGGCAGGGCGTTCACCGACGACCGACTCGCCCGCGTCGCGGGTCTGCTCACCGCCCCGCCGCCGCGGCTCGCGGTGGTCGGCGCGCATCTGTCAGGACAGCCGCTGAACGGGCAACTGCTCTCCCTCGGCGGCCGCCTGGTCCGTACGACCACCACCGCACCCGCCTACCGGCTGTACGCCCTGGACACCGTCCCGCCCAAGCCGGGCCTGGTCCGGGTCCGTGCGGGCGGCGCGCCGGTCGAGACCGAGGTGTGGCAGCTGCCGGCCGAGGGGCTGGGCACGCTCGTCGCGGCACTCCCCCGCCCGATGGCCCTCGGCACCGTGGAGCTCGCGGACGGGTCCTTCGTGACCGGCTTCCTCTGCGAGCCCGAGGCCCTCGACGGAGCCCGCGAGATCACCTCGTACGGCGGCTGGCGCGCCGCCCTGCCCTCCCTCGCCCGCTCCGGGGAGCCGGGACCGCGTCCGCCCCGCGGCTGAGCGCTCAGCGGCGTACTTCGAACCTCAGGTGCAGCACCCGGTCGCCCTGGACGCCCACGTGGGGATCCTCCAGGAGCCGCTGCCCGTCGAAGCTGCCGAAGTGGCGCTTGCCCGACCCGAACACCACACCAGTCGTGGAGAGGCCCGGCTCCGTCGTCGCTGTCGGCGGTGAAGCCGTCCACCGACACCACGTTGTGCAGGATCACTGTGCCCCTGGGGGTCCTCAGGGCTTCCGGAGCAGGGCGCGGGGCGTCCACGGATCGGATCGTGCCTCCGCAGAACGGCAGGGCCCCGGACATCCTCACGGATCCGGGGCCCTGACGGTGCGGCATGGGGCGATATCGGCGTGCCTCAGACGGAGTTCCGCGCTGCGGTGGCGTGGCGGCGCATCCTGACCACGACGCCCGCGGCGGCGCCGCCGAGGAGCAGCGCGCCGAGGGCGTACGGGCTGCCGCCGCCGCCCTCCTCCGGGCCGGCCGCCCATCCGAAGCCTGCCTCCACGGCGCCGTTCGGCCGGCCGGAGATCTGGTAGGTGACGGTCTTCAGGATGCGGGGCGGGCACTTGAGGGTCACGGTGTCCGTGCCGGAGACGGCGTCGAGCGGGAGCGTGAACCGACCCACCAGGACGCCCTCCCGGCCACCCGGCAGGAGGTGGAACTTCCCGCCCGCCACCGACTCACCCTTGCCGTACGTCTCCTTGCCGCAGGCGGTGGTGCTGACGGTGACGGTGCTGCCGGGGGCCGCCTTCCCCGGATTGACCCGGACGTCACCGGCGGGCGCGGCGACGGCGGAGGGTGCGGACAGGGCGAGGGCGCTCAGGACCAGGGCGAGCTGGATACCTGTACGTGCGAGACGCATGCTTCTTCTCTCCTTCTGCGGAGCTTTCCTGGCCGGCTGGGCCGCGCGGCGCCTGTGCTGTGCTCCGTGCACGAGAAGATCCCCGCCCGCTGATCACCGCAACGGGAGAATCGCGCGCGATGTCCCCCGGTCGGGGGCTTGATCGTCCTTACCGGTGATCATCACCGCAGGTCACGGCGGCCCGAGAGGCGCTCGGAAACGAATTGCGTCCTGCGCGCGAATGGGTTAGGCAGCCTGGTCACGAGCGTTGCCGGCGCCGGTGCGGTCGTGGGCGGCACCGGTCGCCGAGCGGGGAGTCCGGGGCGCGGTCGTCGGAGCGGCTCGGCGAGCGATGACCGGGGCGCCCCGGGAGTGCGGGTGTGCCCCGGGGCATACGCGCCGTGCGGGCGTGCCCCGGGGCTCCCTGCCGTGCGGGCGACGGGACAGCGGTCAGGCCCGGCCCAGGATCGTCGTCAGAGCTTGCCGCAAGGCCTCTGCGGGATCGGCCGAGGCCCCTTCGGACCGCCACGCGACGAACCCGTCGGGGCGGACGAGGACCGCGCCGTCCTTGGTGACACCGTAGGCCTCCGCCCAGTCCGTGTCGCTCGCGGGAGAGAGCTCCGCGTCGGGCCCGTCGCCGATCCGGTACGCGTCGAGCGGCACCGACAGCTGCTGCCCGACGCCCGTGGCCGCGGTGTGCCACCCGCCAGCGCCGTCCTCCGAACTCAGGAGCACCAGGGACCGCTCGTACAGGTCGAGGGTGGAGATCCGGGTGCCGGCGCGGTCCAGCCACACGTGGGGTGCCCGGCTCCCGGGTTCGCCCGTCAGGCGCAGACCGTCGGACACGACCGGCGTCGTCCGGTCGGTGCCCAGGACGGCGCCCTGCGGGTAGCGGTAGCCGAGCACCTCGTTGAGAATGCCGCCCTTCCTGCCCTTGGGGCCGCCGGCTCCGGGGCCGGGGACGTACCCGGGGTGGCTGTGCTCGACCGACCGCGCCGAAGCCCGGGCGCTCGTCACCTCGGCGACCGGCCGGCGCTCCGCGTCGTAGGACGCGAGCAGGCCGGGGCCGGCCCAGCCGCCCAGTACGGCGGAGAGCTTCCAGGCGAGGTTGTGGGCGTCCTGAATACCGGTGTTGGAGCCGAACGCCCCGGTGGGCGGCATCTCGTGGGCGGCGTCGCCGACGAGGAACACCCGGCCGTCCGCGTACCGTTCGGCGATCCTCTCGGCCGCGTGCCAGGGAGCCCTGCCCGTGATCTCCACATCGAGGTCCGGCACGCCCACGGCCCGCCGGATGTGTTCCCTGCACCGCTCGTCGGTGAACTCCTCCAGCGTCTCGCCGTGTTCGGGGTGCCACGGGGCGTGGAACACCCAGCGCTCCCGGTTGTCGACCGGCAGCAGGGCCCCGTCGGCCTCCGGGTTCGTCAGGTAGCAGACGATGAAGTGCCGGTCGCCGACGACGTCCGCGAGGCCGCGGGAGACGAAGGTGACGCTCACGTTGTGGAACAGGTCGCCCTCACCGTTCTGCCCGATGCCGAGCCGCTCGCGAACGGGGCTGCGCGGGCCGTCCGCCGCGACGAGGTAGTCCGCGCGGATGGTGGTGTGCTCACCGGTGTCGCGGCTCTTGACCTGTGCCGTCACCCCTTCGGCGTCCTGCTCGAAGGACATCAGCTCGGTCGAGAACCGCAGGTCTCCGCCGAGCTCCCGGGCACGCTCCAGCAGGACGGGTTCGAGATCGTTCTGGCTGCACAGGCACCACCCGGAGGGGCTGAAGCGGGCGACGCCGCCGCCGGGGTCGATCTCCTTGAACAGCCACTCGCCGACATCCCCCACCAGGCCGGGCGTCTGCAGGATCCCGTTGTTGTGCGCCAGGACGGACGCGGCCTCCTGGATGGCCGGCGCGACCCCGGCTCCGCGGAAGATCTCCATCGTCCGCAGGTTGTTGCCACGGCCACGCGGATGGATGGAGGTGCCCGCGTGGCGCTCGACCAGGATGTGCGGCACTCCGAGACGCCCCAGGAACAGCGAGGTGGACAGGCCCACCAACGAGCCGCCGACGATGAGTACGGGCGTGCGGTGACCGGCTTCTTCGCCGGCCACGTCGAATCGGTTCATTGTTCGTCTCCGGCGTCACGTGCGACGCGAGTCGGGGATGGGATGCAGATTCATGCCCTTCGGGGAAGGGTCCGCGTGCCGGAGGCACCCGGATGACACGCGGTTCACTCGTCCGCTCGTTCGGGCTCGCGCGCTGTCGGCGCTCCTGTCAACGATCGACACATCACGACCGCGCCGCTTCGGTCACGCAGGTCGTTCCCACCCCCCCACCGAGAAGAGAAGAGGTGTGCCGGATGGCCCCCTCGGGACGCATCTCACAGTCGGCCTTCGACGGCTCCAGGCTCCGGGTGATCCTCCTGCTCGACCTGTACGAAGGAGCTCAGCAACAGTTCCTGGACGCGTACGAACTCATGCGCAAGCAGGTCGCCTCCGTACCCGGCCACATCAGTGACCAGCTCTGCCAGTCCATCGAGAACCCCTCGCAGTGGCTCATCACCAGCGAGTGGGAGAGCGCGCCGCCGTTCCTCGCGTGGGTGAACAGCGAGGAGCACGTCGAGACCGTCAAGCCCATGCACAGCTGTGTCCGGGACACCCGTTCGATGCGCTACAGCATCCTCCGGGAGACCGGTCCCGCCCAGCCGACCTCGCGGACCGCGGGCTCGTCGGGCATGCAGGTGGCCGCCCGCGTGGGCGACGGAGTGGCACGCCACGCCCTCACCTTCACCGTCAAGCCCGGCTCCGAGTCGAAGGTCGCGGAGATCCTGGCCGGGTACGAGTCGCCCCGGGCCCAGGTCGACGAGACCACCCGGCTGCGCCGCACCTCCCTCTTCATGCACGGCAACCGCGTCGTGCGGGCCGTGGAGGTGGAGGGCGACCTCCTCGTGGCACTGCGGCACGTCGCCCGTCAGCCCGAGGTACGGGCGGTCGAGGAGGCCATCAACCCGTACCTGGAGCAGGACCGGGACCTGACGGACCCCGAGTCGGCCCGCGTGTTCTTCACCCGGGCGGCGCTCCCGGCCGTACAGCACGTGGTGTCCAGCCGGCCGGCACCGGCCGACCTGCGACGGCACGCGCTGTACTACCCGGCCAAGGAGGGCTGCGGGATGGAGCTGGCCCGGCTGCTCGCCGACCAGGACCGGGCCGCGTCGGACGACCCGGACAGCCCGGTGTACGGCAGCACCGTGTTCCAGCGCGACGACATCGTGGTGCGCCTCATCGACATCACGGGCGAACTCGACCTCGACCCCGTCGCCTCCCTCGGGCTCAAGGGCACCGAGAAGGCCGCGGAGCTGGAACTCCTCCTCGACGGCGCCGCGATCGGCGTCGAGGGCTCACTGAAGACGGAGCGCAACATCAACCGGCTCCTGTCGCACGCCGACATGCTGCCCGTCACCGACCGCTCCGCGGATTCCTGACGGCCGGTCCCGGCCCCACCGCAGTCGCTCTCCAGCACGTCACTGCCACATCCGGAGGTATCAACCATGCTCAAGCAGCGTCCACGCATCGTGAACCTGAGCGAGACGGAACCCAACCGCAGGCGGGGAGGTGACCTGCGGGCCATGCTGACGCCGGCCACGGTGGGTTCCACCAGCGGCTTCATGGGCCTGGCCATCGTTCAACCGGGCGAGCGCATCGGCGAGCACTACCACCCGTACTCCGAGGAGTTCGTGTACGTCGTCTCGGGCGCGCTGGAGGTGGATCTGGACGGCGACACGTACGCGCTCCGGTCCGATCAGGGACTCCTGATCCCGATCGACGTGCGGCACCGCTTCCGCAACGTGGGCGACGTGGAGGCCCGCATGGTCTTCCACCTGGGCCCGCTCGCCCCCCGGCCGAGCCTCGGCCACGTCGACACGGAGGACACCGACGAGGCCGAGCTCGCCGCCGCGGGCCCGCACCTGACCGTGGGCGACCCGGGACAGGTGTCCGAGCGAAGCGGGGCCATCGAGTGACCCGCCGAGTGGCCGTCACCGGCGTCGGTGTGGTCGCTCCGGGCGGCACCGGAGCGAAGGCGTTCTGGGACCTCCTCGCCGCCGGCCGTACCGCGACCCGCGGCATCACCCTGTTCGACCCGGTCGGGCTGCGTTCCCGCATAGCCGCCGAGTGCGACTTCGACCCGGCGGACCACGGACTGGACCCGGACCTGAGCAGCCACGCCGACCGGTACATCCAGTTCGCCGTCGTCGCCGCCGGGGAAGCCGTCCGCGACTCCGGACTCGACACCGGCACCGAAGACCCCTGGCGCGTCGCCGTCTCCCTGGGCAGCGCCGTCGGCGGCACCACCCGGCTCGAACACGACTACGTCCTGGTCAGCGCGGGCGGGCAACGGTGGGACGTGGACCACCGGGCCGCCGACCCCAAGCTGCACATGGCGTTCTCGCCGAGCACGCTCGCCTCCGTCGTCGCCGAACAGTACGGCGCCCGCGGCCCGGTGCAGACGGTCTCCACCGGATGCACCTCCGGCCTCGACGCCGTCGGCTACGCCTTCCACACCATCCAGGAAGGCCGGGCGGACGTCTGCATCGCGGGCGCGTCGGACTCCCCGATATCCCCGATCACCATGGCCTGCTTCGACGCCATCAAGGCCACGTCACCCGACAACGACGACCCGGAGCACGCCTCCAGGCCCTTCGACAACAACCGCAACGGTTTCGTCATGGGCGAGGGCGCGGCCGTCCTCGTCCTGGAGGAGTACGAGCACGCCAGGGCCCGCGGTGCGCACATCTACTGCGAGATCGGCGGTTACGCGACCTTCGGCAACGCGTACCACATGACCGGTCTGACCGGCGAGGGCCTCGAGATGTCCCGGGCGATCGACTCCACGCTCGACCAGGCCCGGCTGGACCCCACGCTGATCGACTACGTCAACGCGCACGGCTCGGGCACCCGGCAGAACGACCGGCACGAGACCGCCGCCGTGAAGCGGTCCCTGGGGGCGCACGCCTACGACACGCCCATGAGCTCCATCAAATCCATGGTGGGGCACTCGCTGGGCGCGATCGGCGCGATCGAGGTGGCCGCCTGTGTCCTCGCGCTGAAGCACCAGGTGGTACCTCCGACGGCGAACTACGAGACCCCCGACCCCGAGTGCGACCTGGACTACGTGCCGCGCACCGCCCGCCCCCGGAAGCTCAGGAACGTGCTCTCCGTGGGCAGCGGATTCGGCGGCTTCCAGTCCGCGGTGCTCCTGACGGGAACGGGCGGGAGGACACGATGAGCACTGAGCACCCACGGCGCGCGGTCGTCACCGGCATCGGTGTGATCGCCCCCAACGGACTGCGTGCCGACGCGTACTGGAAGTCCGTCCGGGAAGGGCTCGGCGTACTGGACCGCATCACCCGCGAGGGGTGCCAGGACCTGCCCCTCAAGGTCGCGGGAGAGGTCCGGGGCTTCGACGCCTCCGCCCTGATCGAGGAGCGTTTCCTCGTCCAGACCGACCGCTTCAGCCACTACGCGATGGCCGCGGCCCAGCTCGCCCTCGACGACGCCGGCCTCGCCCGGGAGAACCCCGAGGAGCCGTTCGAGATCGGCGTCGTCACCGCCGCCGGTTCCGGCGGCGGCGAGTTCGGCCAGCGCGAGCTCCAGAAGCTCTGGGGCCAGGGTTCCAAGTTCGTCGGCCCGTACCAGTCCATCGCCTGGTTCTACGCCGCGAGCACCGGCCAGATCTCCATCC
The DNA here is from genome assembly GCF_044752965.1 of Streptomyces sp. NPDC088553. Taxonomy (NCBI): domain Bacteria; kingdom Bacillati; phylum Actinomycetota; class Actinomycetes; order Kitasatosporales; family Streptomycetaceae; genus Streptomyces; species Streptomyces sp. NPDC088553. The sequence goes on from NZ_JBIVMG010000002.1 coordinate 584,867, forward strand.
GGAGCGGGTTCAAGGGGCCCTGCGGTGTGGTCGCGAGCGACGAGGCGGGAGGCCTGGACGGCATCGCCCACGCGGCTCGGGCCGTACGGCGTGGCACCGGCGCGGTGATCGTCGGAGCGGCGGAGGCCCCCCTCGCCCCGTACTCGATGGTGTGCCAGCTCGGATACCCGGAGCTCAGCACCGTCGAGGACCCGGACCGCGCCTACCGGCCGTTCACCGCGGGAGCCTGCGGCTTCGTCCCGGCGGAGGGCGGCGGGATGCTCGTCGTGGAGGACGAGTCCCGGGCCCGCGACCGGGGAGCGGCCGTCCGGGCCGTCGTGGCCGGCCACGGCGCCACGTTCACCGGCGCCTCCCGCTGGCAGGAGTCCCGGGAGGGACTCGCCCGCGCCATCCGGGTCGCCCTCGACGAGGCCGGGTGCGCCCCCGAGGAGATCGACGTCGTCTTCGCCGACGCCCTGGGCGTACCGGAGGCGGACCGCGCCGAGGCGCTGGCGCTCGCCGACGCCCTCGGTGCACACGCCGGCCGCGTCCCCGTGACGGCGCCCAAGACGGGCATCGGCCGTGCCTACTGCGGGGCGCCCGTCCTGGACACCGCCGCCGCGGTCTTCGCGATGGAGCACGGCGTGGTCCCCCCCACCCCCAACGTGTTCGACATCTGCCACGACCTCGATCTGGTGATGTCCCGCGCTCGCCCCGCCGAGCTGCGCACGGCCCTGGTCCTCAGCCGGGGACTCATGGGATCCAACGCGGCGCTGGTCGTGCGCCGCGGCGACGACACCGCCCGGTAGGACCGGGCGGGAAGGAGAGCACAGATGATCACCACCGCACTGACCTTCGACGAACTCGCCGCGCTGATGAAGCAGGCGGCCGGCGTCACCGTCGACGCCCGTGAGCTGGAGAAGGCGCCGGACGCGCCGTTCGCCACCCTCGGCGTCGACTCGCTCGGCCTGCTCGGCATCGTCGGCGAGCTGGAGAACCGGTACGGCGTGGCGCTGCCGACGGACGCGGAGCGCTGCAAGACGCCCGCCGAGTTCCTCGGCCTGGTCAACAACGCCCTGAAGACGGGAGTCTGACGTTGTCCGGTCACACTGACAACAGCATCACCATCGACGCCCCGCTCGACCTCGTCTGGGACATCACCAACGACATCGAGAACTGGCCGAACCTCTTCAGCGAGTACGCCTCCCTCGAGGTGCTCTCCCGGGAGGGCGACTCCACGACCTTCCGCCTGACCATGCACCCGGACGAGTCCGGGAAGGTCTGGAGCTGGGTGTCGGAGCGCACCGTCGACCGCGCCGGGCGGACCGTCCGTGCCCGCCGCGTCGAGACCGGCCCGTTCGACCACATGGACATCCGGTGGGAGTACGAGGAGACACCGGCCGGCGTCCACATGCGGTGGGTGCAGGACTTCGCGATGAAGCCCGAGGCTCCGGTCGACGACGCCTGGATGACCGACAACATCAACCGCAACTCGCGCACCCAGATGGCCCTGATCCGGGACCGCATCGAGCAGGTCGCCCGCGACCGCCGGAGCGCCCCGGTCCTGCCGGGCTGACCGCACGCGGACGCGCGCACCCGCGCGTCCGCGGCGCACACCCGCACTCCCCCGCACTCCCAGGAAGGAAGGTCAATGCACCACGCTCTGATCGTCGCCCGCATGGCGCCCGGTTCGGCGCCGGCGATCGCCGACGTGTTCGCCGCCTCCGACCGCGGTGAACTCCCGCATCTGGTGGGCGTCACCCGGCGTCGCCTGTTCCAGTTCGGCGACGTGTACCTGCACCTCATCGAGTCGGAGCAGGACCCGGCGCCGGCCATCGCGAAGCTGACCGGACACCCGGAGTTCCGGGACGCCAGCGAGAAGCTGTCGGCGTACGTCAGCGCGTACGACCCGCAGACGTGGCGGAGCCCCAAGGACGCCATGGCGCAGTGCTTCTACAGCTGGGAGCGGGACGCACGTTCCTGATCGTCCCGAGAGCACGCACGGCAGGGAAAACCCGAGGCCGCCCGCCCCGCGATCGACGCGGAGCGGGCGGCCTGGGGTTTGTCCGGCGCCTCCGTCAGACGGGAACAGTGCACTCGAAGGCGTGGAGGTACGCGTTGACCGGCCGGATCTCGCCGATCACGAGACCCGCGTCCGTGAGCCGGTCGACCATGCTCTGCCGGGTGTGCTTCGCACCGCCGACGTTGAGGAGCAGCAGCAGGTCCATCGCGGTCGTGAACCTCATCGACGGCGTGTCGTCCACGAGGTTCTCGATGACGACGACCCGGGCACCGGGGCGCGCCGCCCTCCGGACGTTGGCGAGCGCCCTGCGGGTGCTGTCGTCGTCCCACTCCAGGATGTTCTTGATGATGTACACGTCCGCCTGGACCGGGATGTCCTCACGGCAGTCGCCGGCCACGACACGGACCCGGGAGCTCAGCTCGCCGCCGTCCCGCAGGCGCGGGTCGGCGTTCTCCACCACCCCGGGGAGGTCGAGCAGCGTGCCGTTCAGGGTGGGGTGCCGCTCCAGCAGACTCGCCAGGACGTGCCCCTGACCGCCTCCGATGTCGGCGACGGAGGAGGCCCCCCGCAGGTCGAGCAGGTCGGCGACGTCCCGGGCGGACTGCTGGCTCGATGTGGTCATGGCCCGGTTGAACACGTACGCGGACTCGGGCGCCTCCTCGTTGAGGTACGTGAAGAACTCCTTCTCGTACACGTCCTCGAAGGCGTTGCGGCCGGAGCGCACGGCCTCGTCGAGCTTCGGCCACACGTCCCACGTCCACGGCTCCGTGCACCACAGGGCGATGTACCGGAGGCTGTGCGGGTCGTCCTCGCGCAGCAGTCGGGACATCTCCGTGTGGGCGAACGTGCCGTCGGGGTTCTCCGTGAAGACGCCCTGGCAGGCCAGTGCGCGCAGCAGGCGCCGCAGTGTCCGCGGCTGGGTCCGCACCGCGGCCGCCAGGTCCTCCACGGTCATGGGCGTGTCGTCCAGCGCGTCCGCCACACCGAGGCGGACGGCCGCGCGGACGGCGGCGGCGCACGCCGCCCCGAACACGAGCTCCCTGAGCCGCATGGGTGGCGGCGGAGCCGGCTCGACAGTCGGGGGAACCGGATCAACAGTCGTCATCTGTCGCCTTGTCTGTGCTGTGGTGCCGTGGGTGGGGAAGGGGAGCCGACCGTCAGCACATGCCCGCGGGCTCGGAGACCCCGCAGGTGTTGCCACGGAAGGTGTTGCCCGTGCCGGTGTCCCGGTTGGCGAGGTCGGCCGAGCCGTTGCGGAGTACGACGTTGTCGCGGATCTCGTTGCGCTCGTTGAGGGCGCCGACGAAGCTCTTGAAGAGCACGATGCCGCCGGACAGCGGCGAGGCACCGACGTTGTCCACGATCCTGTTCTCGGCCACCAGCGTCTCCTCGGCGCCGGTGAGGACGATTCCCGAGCCCTGCAGGAAGGGCAGTCGGGGGGTCTTGGGGCAGAGCTTGTTGTTGGCGTGGATGTTGTTCCCGCGCAGGGTCATCGCCCCGGCGCGCGGCGTGGACTCGTCGCCCACCACGAACACGGCGGCGCAGTTCCCGGTCGCGTCGTTGCGCTCGACGGTCAGGTTCCGCAGGCGCCGCACGGTGAGGCCGATCCGGTTGCCGGAGACGCGGTTGTGGCTGATCACCGTCCCCTGGGTGTCGACGGCGCCCGCCTCGGTGTCGGTGGTGTTGGAGACGAACAGGCCGGCGTCGGCGTTGTCCCGGGCGACGTTGTGGGTCAGCACGCTGCGTACGGACCGCTCCAGGGCGATGCCCCAGTTGCCGTTCTTCTCGGCGGTGACCCGGTGGATCTTCAGCCGGTCGGTCCGTGACGCCCACAGGCCGTTCTTGGTGAAGCCCTGGAGCGTCAGCGAGCGCACGGTGACGCCCTCGACGGGCCGGGCGGCCGTGCCGGTCACGCAGAGTCCGTGGCCGGCCTTGGCGCAGGTGTCGTCGGCGGCGGCCTCGCCGGGCACGAGGACGGTGGGGAAGACGGTCGAGCCCCGCAGGGTGAGGTTCGACGTGGTGATGCGGACGCTCTCGCGGTAGGTGCCCGGAGAGAGGACAACCGTGTCCCCGGGCCTCGCGGCGTCCACTGCTTTCTGGATCGATTCGCCGAGCTTGACCCGGTGCACCGTCCGGTGGGCTGCCGCCGGAGCGGCGGCCCCCATCCCCGAGACCACGAGGGTCACGGTGCACGCCAGGTAGGCGATCTGTCGTCTGGTCATACGGCGAAGCTATGAGCGGGTCTTCGGGCCCGCCACCGCTGATCGTCCAGGCGGACCTAGGCATACCTCCCTGGGGTCCACACGATGGGCGTGGCGCGCGGGTCCTGGCGGCAAACGCCGCTCCGCCGTGGATCATGGGGCCGCCGGGGGCGCCTCTTCGGCGCGGCGGGCAGGGAAGGGGTTCGGATGCGCAAGTGGTGGCCTCTGGTGGCGATCTGTCTGGGCACCTTCATGCTTCTGGTGGACGTCACGATCGTGACGGTGGCGCTGCCCTCGATGGCGGCGGACCTCGACACCTCCCTCTCCGATGTGGAGTGGGTGGTCGACGTCTACGCCCTGGCGCTGGCGTCGCTGCTGCTGGGCGTCGGTTCCCGCGCCGACCGGGTCGGCCGCAGGAAGGTGTATCTCGTCGGGCTGATCGTCTTCACCGCGGCCTCGGTGGTGTGCGCGGTCGCCCCGAACGCGGGTGTGCTGATCGGCGCCCGGGCGGTGCAGGGACTGGGCGCCGCAGGGATGTTCGGTACGACGATCGCCCTCCTTGGCATGCACTACGGCGGCCGGGAGCGGGGTGTGGCCTTCGCGGTGTGGGGCGCCACCAACTCGGTCGCCGCGGCGGCCGGGCCGATGGTCGGCGGACTCCTCACCCAGTACCTGGACTGGCGGTGGATCTTCTTCGTCAACCTGCCGGTCTGCCTGGTCGCCGTCGTGCTGACGCTGCGCTCGGTGCGCGAGGCCAAGGGCCAGGGCCGGCAGCGTGCCGACGTCCTCGGCGTGGTCACCTTCACCGTGGCGAGCGGGGCCCTGACGTTCGGGCTGATCCGAGCCCACTCCGACGGCTGGGCGGCACCCTTCACCCTCGGCCTGTTCGCCGTGGCGGCCGTCGCCCTCGCCCTCTTCGTCGTGGTCGAGACGAGGCACGAGCACCCCGTCCTCGACCTGTCGCTGTTCCGCAGGCCGTCGTTCACCGGCATCATGATCGGCGCGCTGTTCCTGCAGGGCGCCGCGTTCGCGTATCTGCTGTTCGAGTCGCTGTGGATGCAGTCCGTACTGGGGTACGAGCCCGTCGAAGCAGGTCTGTACATCCTGCCCATGTGCGCCTCCGCGTTCCTCGCCTCGGCGCTCGCGGGCCGCTTCGGCCCCTGGCCGCCCCGGGCGTCCATCGGCGGAGGGCTGGCACTCATCGCCCTGGGCTCCGGAATGCAGGCCACCCTCGACGCGGGGTCTTCGGGCGGCAGCCTCGTGGCGGGACTCGTCGTCGCCGGTCTGGGGGTCGGGCTGGTGACGCCGAGTCTGCCGGCGGCGGCCCTGGCCACGGTGCCGCCGGAGCGCGGAGGCATGGTCGGCGGTGCGGTCAACACCTTCCGCCAGCTGGGCTTCGCCTTGGGGATCGCCGTGTTCGGCCTGATCTTTCAGTCGCGGATCGAGCGTGTGCTCACGGCCGACGGCGGCGTACCGGACCCGCACGGGACGGCCGCCGCTCTGAGCGGCGGACAGGCGCGGTCGATCGTCGGCGGCTGGCCGGAAGGCGAGCGCGCCGAGATGGCGCATCTGGTACGTGAGGCGTTCGCATCCGGCCTCAACGCGGTGCTGGTCGTGGCGGCGGCCTTGGGGGCGGTGGCCTCGCTGCTCGTCGTCGCGACGGTACGCGTCCCGACGGCCGGCGACGCGCGGCACGAGCCGGAAGCGGGCGCGGGCCCGCGCGGTCAGGAGACGCGAGCGGACGCCGCTCTGTAGGACTCGGCCAGGCGTGGCGCGCGGCGTGGCGCGACCGCTGCCGCGTGTCCGCGCGTCGGCGGACGGCCGCGACCTCGGCCCTGATCCTCGGAGACCGGCGACGGAGCCGAGATGCGGCTGATCTCCCCTCGGGCGTAAGGACGTTGACGTCACGTCAGGGCCGATCATACACACGGATGTTTGGGTGCAAGTCGGTTGAGCCCGGCGCGGACATGGAGGTTCATTCCGGGCGGTGGACGGCTCTTGACGGTGCTTTGGCGGTGTGCCAATCTCTCGACAGGTCTGGACCAATGGTCTTCATCGGGCGGGCCCGGAGATACCAGACGCCTCGGGGCGATCCTGGTATGTCCGGCGGCCCTGACCAGTCACGACCGCGACCGGTCCCCGGGGGGTGGACCCACGTCGTACGGCAGCCGGAGTCTTGACCGAACCCGGCCGCCACAGAACGCCGTCGGCGTCCGAAGCACCGACTCGCTGTAGCGCGTGCCCCACGCCGCGCCCGTACGTTCCCCCGCGCTGCTCCTCCGCTCTGCTCCGACGTCCTAAGTGAGCCGCCGATGTCCGAAGTCCTGCCCCCGACCGACCACGTTCCGGCCTCCCCGGCTCAGCAGGGGGTCTGGCTGACCGATCGGCTGGGACTGGCCCGCGAGGCGTTCCACATGCCGCTGCGGATCTCCTTCGACCGGGTCGACACGGCGGCCCTGGTCCGCGCCGTGGCCGCTGTGACCAGGCGCCATCCGGCCCTTGGCGCCCGTCTGGTGGAACGTGACGGCCAGGTCTGGCAGGAACCGGCGGCCCGGCGACCCGAACTGGTGCGACGCGAAGCACCGGCGGACGAGGCCGACTTGGAGAAGCGCCTGGAAGAGGAGGCCGCTCGTCCCTTCTCCCTGGAGACCGGCCCGCTCAGCCGCTTCACCCTGCACCGGCGCGCCGACGGGAGCGCCGAGCTGCTGGTCACCGCCCACCACGCGGTCTTCGACGGCAACTCCAAGGACGTCCTCACCCGGGACCTCGCGGCCGCGTACGGCTCGGCGTCCTTGCCCGTGACCACCGCGCCGGCCGTACCGGCATCTCCGGCCGTCTCTGCGGTGCCTGTGGTGGCGCCGACGCCTCCGGTGCCTGCCGTGCCCGTGGTGCCGCCGGCGGATCCGGACACCGTACGGCGGGCCGCCGAGTGGTACGGGCCGCGTTGGGCCACCGCCACCGAACCGGTACTGCCAGGCGTGGCGCGCACCCCGACCGCCACCGGGGCCGCCGGGGCCGGCGAGGCGGTCGAATGGCGTCTCGACGGCGACGAGGCGGGTGAGTTGGCCGCCGCGGCCGCGCTCGGCGGCACCACGGTCTTCGAGTTCCTGCTCGCGGCCCTGCACGGGCTGCTGCGCCGCTACGGCGGCGAAGCGGTGCCGGTGTCCGTCCCGCTCTCCACCCGGACGCCCGAACTCGGGGACGAGATAGGGATGTTCGTCAATGAGCTGCCCGTCCACGCACCCGCCGCCGACGCGTCGCGGACCTTCACCGACTTCGCCGCGGCCGTCAGGACCGAACTGCGGGCCGGATACCCGTACCGCAGGGTGCCCTTCGGCGCCGCCGTCGCCGGTCTGGGCCCCCGCGTCGGCCTGACCGCGGTCTCGCTCGGCTACCGCCGGCGCGGTCCCGAACCGGAGTTCGCGGGCACCCGTGCCCGGGTCTCGTGGGCCGTCCACAACCGCGCCGCCCGCAACACCCTCCATCTGCAGATCGTCGAAGCCCCCGAGACGCCCGGCACCCCGGGCGGCGGCCTCGACTTCAGCCTCCAGTACGACCCGGCCGTGCTCGCCCCGGACGCCGCCCGCCGTATCGCCGGCCACTACCGCACCCTGCTCGCCGGCGCGATCGCCGCCCCCGGCGCCCGGCTGCTCGACCTGCCGCTCCTGGACGCCGCCGAACTCCGGGCCGTCACCACCGCGCCGAACACCACCGACCGGCCCTACCCGGCCGACCGGACCGTGCTCGACCTGGTCCGCGCCCAGGCCGCCGCCAACCCCGACGCGATCGCCGTCAGCGCCGCCGGCCGCCGCCTCAGCTACCGCGAACTTCTGCTCCGTGCGGATCAGTTGGCGACAGCGCTGCGTACCAGCGGGGTCCGGCCCGGCGACCTGGTCGCCCTCCACCTGGACCGCACCGCCGACCTGCCCGCCGCGCTGCTCGCCACGCTCGCCGCCGGCGCGGCGTACCTGCCGCTGGACCCCGGCTATCCGGCCGAGCGGCTCGCCCTCGTCCTGCGCGACTCCGGAGCCGTCCTGGTGCTCGCCGACCGCGAGCCCGCGCCCGCGGTCGCCGACGCCGCCCCCGCGGTCCTGCGGCTCCCCGCGCCGTCGGCGCAGGACCCGGCCGCGACCTCCCCGGGCACCTCCCGTGACGCCGCCCCCGATGTCGCCCCCGATGTCGCCCCCGGTCCGGACGACGTGGCGTACGTCCTCTACACCTCCGGTTCCACGGGCCGCCCCAAGGGCGTCGCCGTCGGCCACCGGGCGCTGGTCAACCTGCTCACCTCCTTCGCCGACCGGCTCGACTCCGGCCCTCGGCACGCCTGGCTCGGCCTGACCTCGCTCTCGTTCGACATCTCCGCACTTGAGCTCTACCTGCCGCTGATCACCGGCGGCCGTCTGGTCCTGGCCCCGGACGGCCTCGCCGTGGACGGCCCCGGGCTGCTGGCGCTGATCGGCGGAGAAGGCGTCACCCACGTCCAGGCCACCCCGTCCGGCTGGCGGGTCATGCTCACGGCGGGAACCGGCGTCGACGCGCTCGGCGCCGTCACCGGCCTGGCCGGCGGCGAGTCGCTTCCTCTCCCGCTCGCCCGCGAGCTGCGCGCGCGGACCGCCCGGCTGTTCAATGTGTACGGGCCCACCGAGACCACCGTCTGGTCCACCTGCGCCGAACTCTCCGCCGTACCCGACCGGGTCGGGATCGGCCGCCCGATCGCCAACACCCAGGCCTACGTCGTCGACGAGCAGCTGCGCCCCACCCCGCTCGGCATCCCCGGCGAACTGCTGATCGGCGGGGACGGCGTCGCCCACGGCTATCTCGGCCGGCCCGAACTCACCGCCGAGCGCTTCGTACCGAACCCGTTCGGCCCGCCCGGCACCCGGCTCTACCGCACCGGCGACCAGGCCGTGCGGACACCCGACGGCGAACTCCATTTCCTCGGCCGGATCGACGACCAGGTCAAGATCCGCGGCCACCGGATCGAACTCGGCGAGATCGAGTCCGCCCTGCTGGAGCACCCGGCCCTCGCCCAGGCCGCTGTCGCCGTCCGTACCGAGGACGACGGCGAGCCCTTCCTCGCCGGCTACCTGGTTCCGGCCGCCGGCGCCCGGCCGCCCGCCCCCGCCGAACTGCGCGACCACCTGACGCGCACGTTGCCGGCCGCGATGACGCCCCAGCGCTGGCTCACCATGGAGCGCCTTCCGCTCACCCCGAACGGCAAGCTGGACCGGCGGGCCCTGCCGCTGCCGGCACGCGAGGCCCCGGCGCCACGGGCCGCCGGCACCGACGACGAGACGACCGCGACGGTCCGCCGGATCTGGGCCGAGGTACTGGACCTGCCCGATGTCGGACCCGAGGACGACCTGTTCGACCTCGGCGGGCACTCGCTGACGGTGGTACAGATCGCCGCCCGGATCCGCGACGCACTCGACGTGGACGTGGACTTCGACGTCTTCTTCGACGTCCCCACCCCGGCCGGCATCGCCGCCGCCGTCCGCGAACGCCGATAGCCCCTCCCCCGGTACGCCGGGCACGGCCCTCCCGGCCGTGCCCGGGCCCCGCCGCGTCCGCACCCCCTCGATTCCTCACCGAACGCCCCGAACAGGAACCCGATGACGGATACCCAGGACCTGCCCACCGGCTGGTCCCCAGCCAAGCGTGCCCTGCTCAGCCGGCGGCTGCGCGGCGCCACAGCCCCCGCCCGGGTGGTGGAACCCCGCCCGGCGGACACCGCGCCGCCGCTCTCCAGCGGTCAGGAACGGCTCTGGTTCATGGACCAGTTCACCCCCGGCTCCACCGCCTACACGCTGGCGCCGGCCCGCCGGTTCCGGGGGCCCTTCGACCGCGCCGCGCTGGACGCCGCGCTGACCGACCTGGTGGCCCGGCACGAGAGCCTGCGGATGACCTTCCGCACCACCGAGGCCGGCACCGCCGAGGTGCTGGTCGCCGAGCCCGCGCCGTTCGCCGCTCAGTACCTGGACGCCGGCGCGGACCCGGACCCGGAGGCGCGTGCCGCCGCCGAGCTCGGCGCGCTGATCGCGGAACCCTTCGACCTCCGGACCGGACCGCTGGTGCGCGCCCTGGTGGTCCGCGTCGCCGAGGACGACCACGTCCTCGCCCTGGTGATGCACCACATCATCAGCGACGGCTGGTCGATCGACCTCCTCAACCGCGAGCTCGACGTCCGCTACGCCCATCACGCCGACGGCGCCCCGGGGGAACTGGCGCCGCTGGCCGTGCAGTTCGGCGACTACGCGGCCTGGCAGCGGGATCGCCTGGAGAACGGGCAGCTCGCCGCCTCGCGCGCGTACTGGCGTGAGGCGCTCGACGGCGTCCCGCCTCTGGAGCTGCCCTCCGACCGGCCCCGCCCTCCGCTGTTCACGTTCGACGGAGCGGCCTACGAGTTCCGCTGGAGCGCCGGACTCTCCCACCGGATCGGTGAGGTGGCACGGGCCCACGGCGCCTCGACATACATGGTGCTGATGGCCGCGTTCCAGGCCCTGTTGAGCCGGCACACCGGCCAGCGCGACTTCGCCGTCGGCTCCGCCGTCGCCGGCCGTCTCCACCGTGAACTCGAGAACGTGGTCGGGGCGTTCGTCAACATGCTGCCGATCCGCGCCCGGCTCTCCGCCGACCTCGCGTTCGGGCAGCTGATCAGCCGCGTCCGCGAGACCACGCTCGACGCGTACGCGCACCAGGAGGTGCCGTTCGAGCAGATGGTCAACGATCTCGCGGTGGAACGCGACGTCAGCCGCGCCGCCGTCTTCCAGACCACGTTCGCCTTCCAGAACTACGGCGACCCCGCCGCCGTCCCCGCCGGAGGCCCGGCGGGCCTGGGCTCCGAGGGCTTCGGCTACGAGGCCACCACCACCCATGCCGACCTCGCCCTCTACATGCGGGAGGAGTCGGACGGCGGCCTCTACGGTCTGTTCACCTATCGCACCGACCTCTTCGACGCCGGCACCGTCGAGCGCATCGCCGAGCGGTTCGAGCTGCTGGCCTCGGCAGGTGTCGCCGACCCCACGCTGCCGGTCGACCGCATCCCGATGCTCAGCACGGCCGAGCGGACGGCCGTCCTCAAGACCTGGGCCACCGGTCCCGCGCTCCCGGACGACGGTCCCGCCACGCTCACCCAGGCGCTGGCCCGGACGGCGGCCCGGACGCCCGACGCGCCGGCACTGGTCTTCGAGGACCGCACGCTGACCTACGGCGCCCTCGACCGCCGGGCCGACGCCCTGGCCCGGCGCCTCCGCGCGCTGGGCGTGGGTGCGGACGACCGGGTGGCCGTCTGCCTTGAGCAGTCCCCCGAACTCGCCGTCGCCCTGGTCGCCGTCCTCAAGGCCGGCGGCGGCTACCTGCCGCTCGACCCCGAGCAGCCCCCCGCCCGCCTCGCCCACCTCGTCACCGACGCCGGAGCCAAGGTCCTGATCACCGACACCGTGCTGCGCGCCCGGTTCGGCGACCACCCCGCGGTCGACCTGCTCACCGACGACGGTACCGACGCGACGGAGGGGGACGGCGCGCCCCTGGAGGAGGTCTCCGGCGCCGACCACCTCGCGTACGTCATCTACACCTCGGGCTCCACCGGCACGCCCAAGGGTGTCGCGGTGCAGCACCGTCAGTTCCTCAACTACCTCGCGGGCGCGGGCGAGCGACTGCGGATCGAGCCCGGGGCGTCGTTCGGGCTGCTGCAGTCGCTCTCCTTCGACTTCAGCATGACCATGCTCTACCTGGCGCTCACGACCGGCGGCCGGGTGCACCTGCTGCCGCGCCGGATCGCGGGCGTGGAACTGGCCGCGGAGATGGAACGGGCCGGCATCGACTACCTGAAGATGACGCCCTCCCACCTGGCCGCGCTGACCGCCGACGCACCGCTCGCGCGGCTGCTGCCGCGCCGCGCCCTGGTCCTCGGCGGCGAGGCCAGCGCCTGGTCCTGGGCGGCGGGCATCGCGGCGCTGGGCCGGTGCGCGGTGTTCAACCACTACGGGCCGACCGAGGCGACGGTGGGGATCACCGTCCACGAGGTCACCGCCGACGGCCTGGACGCAGCGGGCAGCACCCCGATCGGCAGCCCGCTGGCCGGCGGGCGCTGCTACGTGCTCGACGAGGCCCGCAACCCCGTTCCGCCGGGAGTCACCGGTGAGTTGTACCTGGGCGGGGACCGGCTGGCCCGCGGCTACCTCGGGCGTCCGGACCTGACGACCGAGCGGTTCCTGCCCGATCCGTACGCCGGTCCGGCGGGCGGGGAACCGTACGGGACCGGTCCGTCCGGCACCGACCGGGACGCCCCGGGGACCAGTGGCCCGCGGATGTACCGTACCGGCGACCTGGCGCGCTGGCGGACCGACGGGACACTGGACTACCTCGGCCGCGGCGACGACCAGATCAAGGTCCGCGGCTACCGGGTCGAGCCCGGCGAGATCGAGGCCGCGCTGACCGCCCTGCCCGGCGTCACCCAGGCGGTGGTCCTGGCCCGCGGCGAGGGCGTCAGGCAGAACCTCGTCGCCTACCTGGAACGCCCCGCCGGCGGCGAACCGCCGGCCGCCGCCGAACTGCGCGCCGCCCTGGGCGAGGTCCTGCCGGACTACATGGTTCCGGCCCGCTACGTGGTCCTCGAAAGGCTGCCGCTGCTCGCCCACGGCAAGGTCGACCGGAAGGCGCTGCCCGCCCCCGAGGACGGCCCGGCGGCCGGCGCACAGGTCGACCCCGAGGGCGAGACCGAACAGGTGATCGCCGCCATGTGGGCGGATCTCCTCGATCTCCCCCGGGTCGGCGCGCTCGACGACTTCTTCGAACTCGGGGGCCACTCCCTGCTCGCCACCCAGGTGGTCGCCCGGATGCGGCGGGCCTTTCCCGAACTGGCCACCCCGGTCGGCGTGATGGACCTCTTCACGTACCCGACGGTCCGCCGGCTGGCCGCGCTGGTGGCCACCCCCGAGGACGACCGCGGGCCGCGCCGGCTGCTGCACCTGCTCACCCCCGAGCGCCGCGAGGTGGCCGCGAGTGTGGTCTGCGCCCCATACGGCGGCGGCAGCGCACTGATCTACAAACCGCTCGCCGACGCGATGCCCGGGGACTGGGCCCTGCACTCCATCGCGGTCCCCGGCCACGAGCTGGGCGAGGAGGCGATGGACATCGACGAGGTCGCCCGGCTCTGCGCCGAGGAGATCCTCGCGAACGTCACCGGACGACTGGTGCTCTACGGGCACTGCGGGGTCGGCGTCCGGCTGACCGTGGAGATCGCCCGCCGGGTCGAGGCGGCCGGTCGGGAGATCGACGCCGTCCACCTCGGGGGCATCTTCCCGTTCGCCCGCCCGAGGGGCCGCGGCGCCGCGCTCGCCGAGCGCTTCGCCGAGCTGGCCGCCCGTCTGCGCAGCGACCAGGGCATGATCAACGCCCTGGCCGCGGCGGGTCTGGACGTGGACGAGGTGGACGAGGAGCAGCTGCGGCTGATCGTGCGCAACCGCCGGGTCGGCACCCAGGGCGCCGAGCGCTACTTCGGCGAGCTGTACGAGAGCGAGGGCGGCGCCCTCACGGCGCCGGTGATCGCCGTCTGCGGGGACCGCGATCCGGCGACCGAGTTCTACGAGGAGCGGTTCCGTGAGTGGCACCGGATCACCGGAACCGCTGCCGTGGTGGTCCTGGACGAGGCCGGGCACTTCTACCTCAAGTACCGCGCCGAGGAGCTGGCCGACATCCTGACGGGGGTGCACCGCTCGATCGCCGCGGGCGAGGAGGCGCGTCACGAGCGCACCGCCGACGCCACCTGGTGGCTGGCGGGGCTGTCGCGCGGCGTCGCGGGAACGGATCCGGATCGTGACGCGGAACCGGGGCAGCCGGAGAAGTCGGTGCGGTCCGGGATGCCGGAGAGGTCCCGCGGGGCCCGCGAGCGCCGTCCGGTCCGCCCGACCATGGGCCGCTTCCTGACCATCGCCACCGGCCAGCAGCTCTCGATGATCGGTTCGGCCCTCACCGAGTTCGCCCTGCCGATCTGGATCTATCTGCAGTCCGGTTCGCTGTTCCACCTCGGTCTGCTCGCCGCCTTCGGTCTGGTGCCGGGCATCGTGGTCGCCCCGTTGGCAGGCGCCGTCGTCGACCGCGGAGACCGGCGCCGGGTGATGCTCTGGGGCGACATCGCGGCCGGCCTGACCCAGGCGGTGCTGCTGGTGCTCCACCTCAGCGACGCGCTGGAGATCTGGCACGCCTATGTGACGATCTCCCTGCTCTCGGCCGCACTGGCCTTCCAGCGCGTCGCCTGGGGCTCGGCGGTGCCGCAGCTGGTGCCCAAGCGCTTCCTCGGCCGCGCCAACGGAGTGGTCCAGATGGCCCTCGGCCTGGCCCAGTTCCTCGTTCCGCTGATCGCGGTCGGCATCCTGCACGTGATCGGTCTCGGCGGCATCCTGGTCTTCGACGTCGTCAGCTACCTGATCGCCACCGGGGTCACCCTGGCGGTGCGCTTCCCCGACGCGATGGCCGCCACCCGCCGCGAGAGCGTCGGCGCCGAGATCCGGGCGGGCTTCCGACGGGCTCTGGGAAGCCGCTCCTTCCGGGCCATGCTGTTCTGGTTCGCGGCGCTGAACATCTTCCTCTCCCCGCTCTTCCTGCTCGTCACCCCGCTGGTGCTCTCCTTCTCCACGACCGCCGCGGCGGGCTGGGTCTCCACCGCGGCCGGCCTGGGGGCCGTTCTCGGCGGGCTCACCCTGCTGGTCTGGGGAGGCCCGCGCCGGATGCGTCTGCGCGGCGTCCTGTTCTCCACCCTCGGCCTCGCCGCCGCCTGCGTCGTGACGGGCCTGCGGCCCTCGGTGGCCGTGGTCGCCGTCGGCGCGTTCGGCATGACCTACGGGCTCGCGCTGCTCAACGGCATCTACGCGACGGTCGTCCAGACCAAGGTGCCGATGCGCTTCCACGGCCGGGTGATCGCGGTGAACACCATGGTCGCCTGGTCCACCCTGCCGATCGGCTTCGCCCTGGTCGCCCCGGCGGGCCCCGGTCTGCTCCAGCCCCTGATGGACGAGGGCGGCGCGCTGGCCTCCAGCGTCGGCGCGCTGATCGGCACCGGCGAGGGGCGCGGCATCGGTCTGCTCTACCTGGTGTTCGGCCTCGCCATGGCCGCACTGGTCCTCATCAGCTTCTGCATTCCCGTCCTGGCCCGCTTCGACCTGGAAGTCCCGGACGCCGAGTCCGACGACCTGATCGGCCTGGAGACCTTGCGGGCCCGCGCGCGGAGCGCCGGTCCGGAGACCCTGCAGGCCCACGCGAAAAGCGAGATGAACGCATGACCTCCCCGACACCGATCGCCCGTCATCCGCTCACCGACGAGCAGCGCCGCCTCTGGCTCCTCCAGCAACTGAACCCGGACGACGCCGGGTTCAACATGTACCTGAACAGGCGTTGGAGCGGCCCGATCGACCCGCGGGCGTTGAGCGCGGCGCTCACCCGGCTGACCGCCCGGCACCGGGTCCTGCGCACCCGGTTCGCCGTGGACGGCGAGCAGCCCGTCCAACTCGTGGAGCCCGTGAGGGACATCGAACTCACGCGGGTGCCGATACCGGTCGCCGCGGAGGAGTCCTTCACCGCGGCCTGCGCCCCCTTCGTCAACGCGCCCTTCGACCTGGGTGAGCGTCCGCCGCTGCGGGCCGTCCTGGTCAGCGCCGGCGAGCACGAGCACGCTCTGAGCGTGGTGGTTCATCACATCGTCTCCGACGGCTGGTCGTTCACCGTGCTGTGGCGTGAACTGCTCGCGCTGTACCGCGAGGAGATCGGCGAGGGACCGGCCGAACTCCCGGACCTCAAGATCCAGTTCGGCGAGTTCGCGCGCGCCGAACGGAACAGGCTGGACGGCGGCGCCGCCGAGGAGGCGTTCCGGTACTGGAGCGGACGGCTGGCCGGCGTCGGCACCCTGCGGATGCCGCTGGACCACCCCAGACCCGCCGAGCCCGCCCATCCGGCCGGCTTCGCCGAGCTCGGCCTCGGGTCCGGCCTCGTCGCCGGACTCGACGCCCTGGCCCGCGAACAGCGCTGCACCCCGTTCATGGTGCTGCTCGCCGCCTACCAGTGCGTACTGGCCCGCTGGAGCGGCAGCTACGACTTCGCCGTCGGCACCCCGCTGGCCGGCCGCAACGAGACCGCCCACGAAGCCCTGCTCGGCAACTTCTCGCGCACCGGGGTGATCCGGGCGGACCTGACGGGTGAGCCCGACTTCCGCACCGTGCTGCGCCGGGTGCGCGCCGCCACGATGGCCGCGTTGTCCCATCAGGACGTCCCGGTCGAGCGGGTGGCCGCCGAGCTCGGGCTGCCCGTGCTGCCCGGCGTCGGCCCGCTCCACCAGGCGGTGTTCGTCCACCAGAGCCAGTACGATCTGGCCGGTGCCGACGAGCGGACCGGACTGCCCGCGGGCATCCGGACGGCGGGCATGGACTCCGGTTTCGACCGGGCCAAGACCGATCTCCTGCTGGACAGTTGGCGCACCCCGGACGGCGGGATGACGCTCTCGTTCTGCTTCGACCGTGAGCTCTTCGAGCGCGCCACGGTCGAGGGCCTGGCGCGCCGGGTCCGCGACCTGCTCGCCCGGGCCGTCGTGGATGTGGAGGTCCCGCTGCACGGTGACTGGCTGCTGTCCGGCGAGGAGCGCGCCGCGCTGCTCGCCCTCGGCACCGGACCCGCCGTCACCGGGGACGCCCGGCCGATCCTGCGCGGTTTCGCCGACCAGGTCGCCGCCCGCCCCGACGCTGCCGCGCTCGAATGCGCGGGACGGGTCCTCACGTACGCGGAACTCGACCGCGCGTCGGACGAGTTGGCCCGGCGGCTGGGCCCGGCGGTGGCCGGCCGTACGGTGGGCGTCCGGATCGCGCCCTCCTTCGAGCTGGTCACCGCCCTGCTGGCAATCTGGAAGGCCGGCGCCGGCCACCTGCCGCTCGACCCGACGCACCCCGCCGAGCGCCGGCGGCTGATGCTCGACGAGTCGGACGCCGCCCTGCTGCTCACCGGGGGCGGACGTCCGGAGCCGGGGGTCTCGGAGTCGGAGGTCTCGGACCCAGGAGGCCCGGACCCGGGGGTCCCGGAGCTGGGGGTCCCGGAGCTGGGGGTCCCGGTGCTGGGGGTCCCGGAGCTGGACCTCGGCGGTCCGGACTCCCGGGCCGGGCGGGCGGGAGCCATGGGCGACGAGTCCGGGAGCACGGGGCCCGTCGAGGCCGTGACACTGCCCGGGACCGAGCCGGGCGGCCTCGCGTACGTCCTCTACACCTCGGGCTCCACCGGTGTCCCCAAGGGTGTCGCCGTCGAGCACGCGGCTCTGGCCGAGCGCGTCCGGTGGATGGCCGGACCGGAGGGCTACCGGCTCAGGCCGGGCGACCGGATCGTCCAGTTCGCCTCCATCGGCTTCGACACCCACGCCGAGGAGATCTGGCCCGCCCTGACCTCGGGCGCCTGCGTCGTCCTGCTGCCCGGCGGCGGCCGCACCCTGCCCGACCTGCTGCGCGGCGAGGCCGGGCGGTCCGTCACCGTGCTGGACCTGCCCACCGCGTACTGGCAGGAGCTGGTCTCGCTCGGAGACCAGGCTCCCTGGCCGCCGGCGCTGCGCCTGGTGATCCTCGGGGGTTCCGAGGCGCGCGCCGTCACCCTCGCCCAGTGGCGGGAGCGGCACGGCGACAGCGTCCGGCTGGTCAACACGTACGGCCCGACCGAGGCCACGATCATCGTCACCGCGGGCGAGCTCGACGGCCGCCCCTTCGACGGGCCCGCCGCCGAGCGGCGCCCGCCGCTCGGCCGTCCGCTGCCGGGGGTGCGGCTGTACGTCCTGGACGAGCGCGGCGGCCTGCTGCCCGCCGGATCCGAGGGCGAGCTGTACATCGGCGGCCACGGTCTCGCGCGTGGCTACCTGGACCGGCCCGGGCTCACGTCGGAGGCTTTCCTTCCGGATCCGTTCGCCGACACCCCGGACGGCCGGATGTACCGCACCGGGGACCGCGTGCGGTGGCGCGTCGACGGGCAGCTGGAGTTCCTCGGCCGGGGCGACGACCAGGTGAAGATCCGGGGATACCGGATCGAGCCCGCCGAGATCGAGGCCGCCCTCTCCGCGCACCCGGCCGTCGGCCGTGCGGCCGTGCTGGTCCGCGACGGGCGACGGCTGATCGCCTACGCCGTCCTGCGACCGACCGCCGTGGAGGGGGCCGCAGGCGTACCGGAGGCGGGCGAACTGCGCGAGCACCTGGCGCTGCGGCTGCCGGCCTTCATGGTGCCGGACGCCGTCGTGCTGCTCGACACCCTCCCGCTCACCACCAACGGCAAGCTCGACACCGCCGCCCTGCCCGACCCGGAGCCGGCCGGCGCGGCCGACGGGTACCTGGCGCCCCGTACCGAGGCCGAGGCTCTGGTCGTCGGCCTCTGGCAGGAGGTGCTCGGCGTGCCGAAGGTCGGTGTCCTGGACGACTTCCTCGCCCTCGGCGGGGACTCGCTCCTGGTCACTCGGGTCGCCGCCCGCATCCGGGCCGACGTCGGCCTCGACCTGTCGATCCGCGACGTCTTCGAGAGCCCCACCCCGGCAGCCCTGGCCGCCCGGGTCGAGGCACTGCTGATCGCCGAGATCGACGCCCTCAGCGAGGAGGAGGCCGCCGACCGGCTGGACTGACCGTCGCTCCGACGGCCGATCAGCAGCACAGCCGGGCGGCGGCGTCCGCCCTGCTGTCCGACCTCGATCGAGCCGCACGGCACGTCACCGCATCGGATCCCACCCCCTCGCACCCCACCGCTTCGCATCGGAGACCGCCATCACCACCACCGTGCCGCCCGCCGCGACGACCGTTCCTGCACTCCTCGACGCGCGGGCCACCGAAC
This sequence comes from Streptomyces sp. NPDC088553, assembly GCF_044752965.1. Taxonomy (NCBI): domain Bacteria; kingdom Bacillati; phylum Actinomycetota; class Actinomycetes; order Kitasatosporales; family Streptomycetaceae; genus Streptomyces; species Streptomyces sp. NPDC088553. The sequence continues at coordinate 603,902 of NZ_JBIVMG010000002.1, forward strand.
ACCCGGACCACACGGCACTGCAGGTCGTCGGCGGCGGGGAACTCAGCTATCGCCGTTGGCGCGAGGAGGCGCTGCGCGCCGCCGTCGGGCTGGCCGCCGCCGGGGTCGGACCCCACGACAGGGTGGTGCTGCGGTTCTCCGACACGCGCTGGGAGCGGTACGCCGTCGCCTTCCTCGCCGTCCAGTACGCGGGCGGGGTGCCCGTCCCGGTCCGTGAGGACCTGTCCGAGACCGACGCCGCCGCCCTGGCCGCGCTGGCCGAAGCCGGCACGGTCGTGACGGACGGTGGGCTGCCCGCCGTACCCGGCCTGGTGGAGCTGCGCCTGGACGCCCTGCTTGCCGCACACCCCGTGCCGCCGGCCGGCCCGCCGCACCGGGTCGGCCCGGCCGACCCGGCCCAGGTGATCGGCACCTCCGGCACCACCGGCGCGCCCAAGGGCGTCGTCGCCGCGCACGGAAACCTCACCGCCGGCCTGGCCGCGCACCCCCGCCGCCGCGCCTACGCCCACTCACGGCACGCCCTGCACGCCTTCCCGATCGGGACCAACGCCGGCCAGGTGATGCTGCTCAGCGCACTGACCGCCGCGCCCACCACCCTCAGCCTGCCGCGCTTCGACGCGGAGCGGTTCGGCAGCGCGGTCGAGACGTTCGGGGTCGGCACCGCCTTCCTGGTGCCCTCCATGGTGATCGAGCTGGTCAACGCGGGCACCGCCGGCCGGTACGACCTGAGGAGTCTGCGCCTGGTCAACTCCTCCGCCGCCGCGCTTCCCGTGCCGGTGGCGGCCGCGCTGGCCGCGGCGCTGCCGGGCGCGACACTGGTCAACACGTACACCTCCGCCGAGGCCTCGCCCGCGCAGATCTCCACGGTGGTCGACTCGCGCCGCCCCGGCTCGGTCGGCCGCCCGGCGACCCCCGGTGACCTCCGGATCCTCGACGCGGACGGGCTGCCACTGCCCGCCGGGCAGGTCGGTGACGTCTGGCTGCGCCAGCCCGGACCGCCACGTGGCTACCTGGGCGCCGCCGGGCGGAGCGCCCAGGTGTTCCGGGACGGCTGGGTGCGGATGGGCGATGTCGGACGCCTCGACCCGGACGGCTATCTGTATCTGGTCGACCGGGAGAGCGACGTCATCAAGAGCGGTGCGCTGAAGGTCTCCACGCTGCGGATCGAGGAGGTGCTGCACGCGCACCCCGCGGTCGCCGACGCCGCCGCGTTCGGTCTGCCGCACCCCGTGATGGGCGCCGTCCCAGTGGCGGTCGTGGTGGCCGGGCCCGCCGGTGCGGACCTGGACGAGCTGCGGCTGTTCCTGAGCGCCCGGCTGAGCAGGGCCGAGCTGCCGGTCCGGATCCTGCTCGCGGACGACCTGCCCCGGAACCCGAGCGGCAAGGTGGTCAAGCACCGGCTCCGCCCGCTGTTCGACGAGCCCGCGGAGTCCACCGGTCCCGTGGTCGCTCCGGCCACCCCGACGGAACTGCGGTTGGCCGCACTCTGGCGGCGCCTGCTCGGCCGCCCGGTCACCGACGTGGCCGCCGAGTTCTTCGCGCTCGGCGGCGACTCGTTCCGGGCGGTCCAGCTCGCCACCGGCATCAGCGGCGAGTTCGGGATCCGGGCGGGCACCGCCGTGGTCTTCGAACGGCCCTCGCTGCGCGCCCAGGCCGCGTGGGTGGACCACCCCGACCGGCGGCGGACCACCGCCGGCGGAGCGTCGGCCGGGACGGAGACCGTGACGCCCTACCTGGCCGCGCTCCGTGCGCAGCCGCACGCCGTTCCGCTCACGTCGCAGCAGGAGAACTTCTTCCGCTGGATGGCCGAGGCCCCCGGGCGGGACGCGGGCATGGTGTCGGCGCTGTTCCGGGTGACCGACCGGCTCGCACCGCAGACCCTGGGCCGGGCCCTCACCGAGGTGGTCCGGCGCCATCCGGCGCTGCGGACCCGGTTCGAGACGGTGGCGGGCGGGGTCGTACGGGCGGTGCTCGACGAGGAGCCACGGGTGCGGATCACGCTGACCGAGGCGCCGGGGGCCACGGACGCGGAGGTGGACGCCCTGCTCCTCGCCGAACGCGACCGTGTCACCGACCTGGCCCGCGATCCGATGACGCGCCTCATGGTCGTCAGCCGATCGGAGACCGACCACGTGGTGCTGGTCGCGACGCACCACATGGTGTCCGACGGCTGGTCGGTCGGCGTGGTGCTCGCCGACCTCGGCGTCTGCTACTCCGCGCTGCGGCGGGGCCGGTCGGCGCCGTCTGTCCGCTCCGGCCCGGGCTACCAGGAGCTGGTGGAGTGGGCGAACGCGCACTGGCCGGTCTCCCGTGCCCACTTCGGGACCGCGCTGGCCGGAGCTCCGGAGGCCGTCGAGCGGTTCGCCGGCCGCCGGGTGGTGGACGAAGTGCTCATCAAGGGGCACGAGTTCGAGGTACCGGCGTCGCTGGCCGATGCTCTGCGGGCCCGGGCGGCCGCACTGGGCGCCACCCCCTTCCTGGTCGTCGCCGCGGTCTGGACCGGCCTCCTCGCGAGCCGCGGCGGCCACCCCGACCTGGTCGTGATGACCCCGGTGCCCGGGCGCCCCCGCCCGGACGCCGAGCGGACGGTGGGCTGCTTCGTCCAGTCGCTGCTCCTGCGGGTGGACACGAGCGGGAGCCCTGGTCTCGCCGAGCTGGTGGACCGGCTGCGGGTGGTCTACAGCGAGGCGCTGGACCACCAGCTGTACCCGTTCGCCGAGTTCAGTCCGTCCGTGCCGTTCGCGGCCTGGCTCCGTTACGAGGCGTGGGCCGCGCCCGCGCAGCTGCCGGGACTGACCTGCGCGCCCTGGGAGCTGCCGCGCGGCAGCACCGTGCCCTGGCCGCTGCCGGGCGGCGACCGGGGTGTACCCGAGCTGACCGTGGTGGAGCAGCCGGACGGCGGCCTGCGGTGCTGGCTGCAGTACAACGCGCTGGCCTTCGCCCTCCCCGTGATCACTGAACTGGCCGAGGAGTTCACCGCCGCTCTCGTCACCGCCTGCGGGTGACCGGGCGGCGGCTCCGGCGCACCACCTGGGCGCCGGCCGGAAGGGACCGGGACCGCTCTGTCAGTCCGCTCAAGTAGGCTTCCCGCCACCGCACACCGACTCGGAGGACCCAGAGAATTGACCGGCCTGTCTGCCTTCCCGCTGCCCTTTCACTCGTCTCGTTCCCTACCGTTCGCGACACCGCGAACGCTGCGGGAGATGGAGATGATGCGGTGCAGCTCCCACATTCGGGCGAAGCCGGAGTGGTTCGACAAGAGGAACGACGCCGACGTCGTCGCCAGGTGGACGCGGGAGGCGATCGACCAGGGGCTCACCGAAGCGCAGGTTCGCTACGTGCTCGCCGAACTCGCGCACTACGCCGCACTGCGCGACCCGCACACCGGTGTCGAGGTGTCGGCCGTCGACGGGGTCTGGCAGTCGGACACGCTGATCGACGACAAGCTCAAGGCCCGGCTGAGCGAGGCGGTCCAGGTTCTGGAGCAGGTCCCCGAGGCGGACAAGGACTGGCACCCCGGATCCGACGGCCAGGTCCTGGATCTGGTGCATCCCTCGCTGTTCTGCCTGGTGAAGGATGTGAGCGGGGCACACGAGCGGGCCTGGAAGAACCCGACGAACCAGTACTCGAAGTACGAGTTCTCGGAGAAGTTCCAGTGGTTGCCCACGGACGTCGACGTCGATGCCGACGGCGATGTCACCTTCCGTTCGTACGTCAACAACGTGCACCCCGAGGCCCATCGCGAACTGGCCGCGGTCCTGCCGGACCTGTTCGCGCGGATGCGTCCGCTGCTGGAGAACGTGCTCACCGATCTGCGCCATCCGCGGCCCGTGCGGATCGAGACCGATCCGTGGGGTTGGTACGGCCCGGCGCCGGAGCGTCCGGACAAGTCCTCCTTCAGCGATGACGCGGCCTACGCCGAGGCCTTCCGCGCATGGGGGAAGGAAGAGGACGAGTGGTGGGAGAACCGCCGCCCGGTCGTCCCGGACGCCCCGGCCTTCACCGCGCCCGAGGTGCCCGACGCATCCTCCCGGGTCGACCTGCGCGGCCGTGGTCTCCAGGTCATCGTCAAGCTCGCCACCATTCATCTCACCCCGGAGAAGCCCGAGTACTCCGGCGGCTCCTGGCATGTCGAAGGGATGCTGAACGAGCGGATCGTCTCGACCGGCATCTACTACTGGGACAGCGAGAACATCACCGAGAGCCGGCTGAGCTTCCGGGCGGCACTCTACGACCCGGAGTACGAACAGAACGACGACAACGGCATGCGTGACGTGTACGGGCTGGAGGACGAGGACGCGCTGAACCAGATACTCGGTTCGGCCTCGACCCCGGCGGGCCGCTGCCTGGCGTTCCCGAACGTCCTGCAGCACCGCGTCGGCTCGTTCCGCCTCACGGATCCCACCCGGGCGGGACATCGCAAGATCCTCGCGTTCTTCCTGGTCGACCCGTCGGAGAAGATCGTCTCGACCTCCGACGTACCGCCGCAGCAGCCGTGGTCCGACACCTCGACCATGACGCTCGACCAGGCCAAGGACTTCCGCGAACAGCTCATGCGGGAACGCAAGTTCTTCGTCGACGAGCACAACGAGCAGCTCTACGAACGAGAATTCTCGCTCTGCGAGCACTGAGCCCGACGGCGGGCGCGGAGCCGTCGCGAGGTTGGGGTTGGCGCGTGCTGCCGCTCCTGCTCTGCTTCCTGCTGCCGATGTACGCGGTGGCGGTGCGCACCGCCGGCCGCCGCGTCGTCCCCGCGCCCGGTCGCGCCTGGCCGTGGACGGCGGTCCCGATCGCGGCGGCCGTACTGCCCGTGGTCGTCGCGATGCTCCTGGTCCAGGCCGTCGCCACGGCCGTCACCCTGGAACTCGGCACCCGCGGCCGTCTCGTCCGGGCCGAGCCGTAGCCGCCTGGGACGGCCGGGCTCCACCGGATGCTTCCGGCACCGTCCGTCCCGCACGCCGCTGCCGGCCGGTGGGCCTCCCCCGTCCTCGTCGGGTCATCCGTTCGTACGACAGCACGGGCACGCCCGGGGGAAGCCCCGCAGAGTGGGTCACGACGTCGAGACGGGGAGGTGGCGATGCCGGCTCATACGATCCGCCGCTGCTCGCGGGAGCACGCGGTCGGACCCCGCCGTGTCTGAGCCGCCCATGACCACGGTGGGCGCGGGGCACTCGGCCGAACGTGTCGTCCGCCCGCGGCGGGCCCTGCGCGCCGGCATCACGCACGCGGTGGCCGTCGGCGTGGCGGTGGTGCTCGGCATCCTGCTCCCGGCGATCGACGGCGGCTCCCGGGTGGCCGGGGACCGCGTCGTGGCCGTGCTGAACGTGCTCGGGGTGGGCGTCCTCAGCGTCACCGCCCTGATCTTCTCGCTGATGTTCCTCGTCGTGCAGTGGGCCGCGGGCAACTTCAGCCATCGCCTCGCCCTGTTCCGCTCCGACCCGCTGGTGTGGCGCGTGTTCGCCTTCGTCATCGGCGTGCTGGTCTATTCCGTCACCGCGGTCCTGGCCATCGGCTCGCGCGAAACGGTGTCCGTGGCCGTACCAGTCGCCGCCCTGGTCATGGCCGCCGTGGCGTTCGTGCTCGTCCGTCGCCTCCAGCTCGTCGCGCTGCGCTCGATCCAGCTCTCCCACGTCCTCGACGAACTCCGCGACCGCGGTCTCCACGTCCTCGACGTCTACTGTCCGCCGGGCGAGACGGCGGGCGCCCGGGACTCCGCACCGGGGGCGGTGCCGCTGCCCGGGTCCGTCACCGCGTCGGTCCTCTGGCGGGGTACGTCCGTCCTGGTCGAGCAGTTCAACCTGGGGCCGCTGGTGGCCGCGGCGCAACGAGGGAACGCGACCGTCGTCCTGCGGGTGGAGGTGGGAGACGTCCTCTACGACGGTGACCCGGTGGCCGACGTCCACCACGGCACTGTCGCGGAGGCCGAGGTCCTGAAGGCGGTCGTCGCCGGTCCCGAGCGCACCTTCCACCAGGACCCCGCGCTCGCCTTCCGACTGCTGTCCGACATCGGGCTGCGCGCGCTGTCCCCGGCGATCAACGACCCGGCCACCGCCGTGCAGGCCCTGGACGCCGTCGAGGACCTGCTCCGCCATGCCGCCGCAGGACCGATCGGGCAGGAGTCCCGTGCGATCGCCGACGCCTCCGGGACGGTGCGGGTGATCCTGCCCGTGCCCGGGTGGGAGGGTCTGCTGCGGATCGGTCTCGATGACATCCTCGTCATCGCGCCCTCCATGCCGATGGTGCTCGTGCGCTGCCGGAAGCTCCTGACCGGTCTTCTGTCCGTCGCCCCCGCCCCTCTTCGCCCGCCCTTGGAGGAGCGTCTGGCGTGGACGGAGCAACAGCTCACGGCCCGGCCCTCCTTCATGCGTGACGAGGCTGTGTAGTCCCCTGCCGCGGGCGGCCTGTCCGGCAAAGGGCTTGTCCGAGACCGGAATGTGCCCTCTTTCCGATGCCTGGGTGATGGGGCATCCTCGGTGGGGTCGCTGGGGCACCTGCGTACCCGTGGGGCACCTGTGGCCAGTGTCCCTTTCGGTACGTGACTTCCAAGGATCGAATGTGAGTACGCAGTCCACCACCCGTCCGGCCGACGCCTCCGGCACCTTCGCCCTGGGCGGCGACCTCCCCGTGAACCGTCTCGGTTACGGCGCCATGCAACTGACCGGGCCGGGCGTCTGGGGCGAACCCCGCGATCCGGACGAGGCCGTCCGGGTCTTACGCCGCGCGGTCGAGCTGGGCGTCACGTTCATCGACACGGCGGACGCCTACGGCCCGAGCGTCAACGAGCGGCTGATACACAAGGCGCTGCATCCCTACGCCGATGACCTGGTCATCGCCACCAAGGGCGGGGTGGCACGTCCGGGTCCGGACGACTGGCGGCCCGACGGCCGGCCCGAGTGCCTGCGCGAGCGGCTGGAGCTGAGCCTGCGGCACCTCGGACTCGAACGCGTCGACCTGTACCAGTTGCACCGGATCGACCCCGAGGTCCCACTGGCCGAGCAGCTCGGCGCGCTGGCCGAGCTCCAGCAGGAGGGCAAGATCCGTCACCTCGGACTGTCCGAGGTGACGGTCGAGCAGCTCGAAGAGGCCCGCACGCACGTGGACATCGTCTCCGTGCAGAACCTCTACAACCTCGCGAACCGGTCGGCCGAGGACGTACTCGACTACGCCGAGGCCGAGAACATCGCGTTCATCCCCTGGTTCCCGATCGCCACGGGCGAGCTCGCCCGCCCCGGTGGGCCACTGGACGCCGCGTCCCGGGTGCACGACGCGAGCCCCGCGCAGCTCGCCCTCGCCTGGCTGCTGCGCCGCTCCCCGGTGATGCTTCCGATCCCGGGCACGTCCAGCACCGCGCATCTGGAGGAGAACGTCGGCTCCGCGCTGCTGCGACTCGACGACGAGGCGTACGAGACCCTCACCGCCGCCGGCTGAGAGCCGCGCCGTGTGATCCTGGCCGGCGCGCGCCCGTGGCGCGCGCCGGCGGTCCGACTCAGACGCCGGAGGGGACCTCTGCCTTCTCGGTGGATCCCGCTCGCTCTCCGTCCTCCGCCGCCAGCCTGCGGTTGCGGCGGACGGAGGACCAGAAGGACCAGGCGATCAGGATGACACCGATGAGACCGGTGACCACCTCGGGGATCTGGTAGCGGATGGAGACCATGAGGATCACGGCCAGCGCGCCGATCGCGTAGTGCGCGCCGTGCTCCAGGTAGACGTAGTCGTCGAGCGTGCCCTGACGGACCAGGTAGACCGTCAGCGAACGGACGTACATCGCGCCGATACCGAGTCCGAGCGACATCAGGACGATGTCGTTGGTGATCGCGAAGGCGGCGATGACGCCGTCGAAGGAGAAGGACGCGTCCAGGACCTCCAGGTAGAGGAACATGAAGAAGGCGGCCTTGCCGGCCATGACGACCGCCGGGACCTTCTTGCCGCTCCTCCTGGCCTCCTCCTCGGCCTCGTGCTCGCGCTCCTCTTCCTCCTCCAGCTTGTTCTCGAAGTAGCCGGAGAGGCCGCCGACGACGAGGTACGTGATGAGGCCGAAGACGCCCGAGAGCAGGACCGTCGCCGCCTTGTCGACGTGCAGGCCGCCGTGCTGGTGGGCCTGGGTCGCGAAGGTCATGGCGCTGATGGCCAGGACGACCAGGGCGATGCAGACCGACAGCATGTCGATCTTGCCGAGCTTGGCCAGCGGGCGCTCGAGCCAGCCGAGCCACTTGATGTCACGGTCCTCGAAGATGAACTCGAGGAAGATCATCAGCAGGAACATCCCGCCGAAGGCCGCGATCGACGGGTGGGCGTCGGTGACGAGCTGCTCGTACCGCTCGGCGTCGTTGATCGCGAGGTCGACGGCCTCGATGGGGCCGATCTTGGCACTGATCGCCACGATCACGACGGGGAAGACCAGCCTCATGCCGAAGACGGCGATGAGCACACCGATGGTGAGGAAGATCTTCTGCCAGAAGGCATTCATCTTCTTCAGGATCCCGGCGTTGACCACAGCGTTGTCGAAGGACACCGAGATCTCGAGGATGGACAGGATCGCCACGATCCCGAAGGCCGCCCATCCGCCGTATAACACCGCCGCGACGAGGCCGAGCGCGGTCACCGCGAACGACCAGCCGAACGTCTTCAGAAGCACTGGCTACCCAATCGTTTTGTGCGGGGCTCCCCCCGCGAGCCGTACCTGGCTTTACCAAACACTGACCGAAGTCTAGAGCGAAGCAGGGGAGTCCTGGCGCATACCGGCCAACCTGTCCTCAGCGCAGGGCACTTGAAGACGTTCTTGGCGCGGGAAGTCTTCCCAGGGGTGTCCATCCCCACTCCCTCCGGAGCAGGATGACGACAGAATCGACGTGTGGTACACAGACATAATGGCTTCCCAACTCCCCTTACGCTTCGGCGTCAACATGTTCGTCCCCGGTTCGCTGCACGAGTGGCGAGCGAAGTGCCGCAGGGCGGAGGAACTCGGATTCGACGTCGTCGGAGTGGCCGACCATCTCGGATTCCCCGCCCCGTTCCCGTCATTGGTGCTCGCGGCCGAGGCGACCGAACGAATACGGCTGACCACATTCGTGTTGAACACGCCGTTCTACAACGCCGCTCTTCTCGCGCGTGATGTGGCGAGCACCGACCGGTTCATCGACGGGCGTCTGGAACTCGGGCTCGGCGCAGGATATGTGAAGGCCGAGTTCGACGCCGCGGAGATTCCGTTCCCCAGCGGGGGGAAGCGGGTCGAACAGCTGGAGCGGACGGTCACCACGCTGCGCGGCCTGTTCGACGACCCCGCATACCAGCCGCGTCCGGCCCAGCCGTCCGGCCCGCCCCTGCTGATCGCGGGCTGGGGCGACCGGCTGCTGCGCGTGGCCGCCACGCACGCCGACATCATCGCCTTCCCGGGCGGCTGGGCCGACGCCACCGGTGACGCGCTCCACCTGGCCGGAAGCACGCAGATGGACGAACGCATCACCTACGTGCGCGGCCTGCTCGGTGACCGCGCCGACTCCGTGGAGCTCAATCTCCTGATACAGCAGGTGATTCCGCCCTCCGACCGCGCCGCGTTGCCCGACCGGTTCGCGCCGGTGCCGCCCGACGCCGAGCACAGCCCCGACGAGGTGCCCAGCGTCCTGGTCGGAACCCCCGAGGACATGGCGCAGCAGATCAAGGAACGGCGTGAACGCTACGGCTTCACGTACTTCACGATCATGGAATACAACATGGAGAATTTCGCGCCGGTCATCGCCGCGCTGCGCTGAACCGCACACTCCGGCACACGGCCGCCGGCGACGGCGGCCGTGCTCGAAAGGGGACACCCGATCAGCTCCACGACCCTTGTGCTGCTCCGTCACGGTGAGACGGCATTGACACCGGAGAGACGGATATCCGGCAGTGGCGGCTCGGATCCGGCGCTGTCGGAGACCGGGCTGCGGCAGGCCGAGGCCGCCGCGAGGGTGCTCGTCGCACGCGGTCCGGTGCAGGCCGTGGTGTCGTCACCGCTGCGCCGGGCCCGCCAGACGGCCGAGGCGGCGGCTCGTCGGCTGGGCCTGGAGGTCCACGTCGACGAGGGGCTCACCGAGGCGGATTTCGGCGCCTGGGAGGGACTGACGTTCGCCGAGGCGCGCGAGCGCCATCCGGACGAGATGGCGGCGTGGCTCGCCTCTCCGAAGGCGGTGCCGGGCGGGACCGGGGAGACGTTCGCCTCGGTCGCGCGCCGGGCCACGCGCGCGCGGGACCGGCTCCTGGCACGGTACGAGGGGCAGACGGTGCTGGTCGTCTCCCATGTCGGGGTGTTGCGGACGCTGCTCCGGCTGGCGCTGGGCGCGCCACCGGCGACGCTGTTCCGGATGGAGCTGTCGGCCGCCTCGCTGTCGGCGGTGTCCTATGCCCGGGACGGGGGCGTGTCGGTACGACTGCTCAACGACACGTCGCATCTGACGGACCAGCGGTGACCTGGACGGCCGAGGGGGCGGTGCTCGGCACCGCCCCCTCGGCCGTCGGCTGTCGGCTTGTCAGCGTCGAATCGTCTTGGTGCGCATGAGGAACTCGGCGAGGTAGCCGTCGTGCGGCAGTCCGTGCGCCATCCAGGGTGTCGGATGGTCACCGACGTAGACATTGGCGATGGTCGGCTCGGCCACCAGCTCGTCGATCAGGTCGGCGTCGGTGGTGACGGCGGTGAGGACGAGGGTGTCGCGCAGCGGCCGGATCCCGGCTTCGCGGTCCCAGGGGGCGACCCACGCGCAGGGGAAGCCGAGTTCCATCCCGAGTTGTTCGGCGAACGGGCTGTCGAGCTGGTGCACCGCCGGCCGGAGCACCGCCGCACCGTCGCCGAGGTCGTCGATGATCCCGTCCCCGCCGAGCCACGCCTTGGTGCCCGCCGCCCGGTGCCGCAGATGGCCGTCCCACCGACGGGCGAGGCCGATGGGCTGCACGGGCAGGACGGCTCGTTCGTCCGTCGCGGGCAGGCTCGGCAGCGCGGCGAGGCGTTCGGCGATCGCCGCGGCCACGGGAGAGGGGTCGCCCTCGACGAGGATCCCGGTGGCGTTGACGCAGCCGACTCCCCCGCCGCCGCTGATCGACTCCACGAGGGTGTCGACGATCGGTTCCCAGTCGGTCTCGGCGGTGATGAGCACCTTGGAGCGGCCGGGGCCCTGCGGCAGAACACGTCGGTCGCCCGCGTACTTGGCCACGACGTCCGCGCCGCCGTACACCATTCCGAGGTCGGCGTGGCGGAGGATGTCGCCGGCCACGTTGTGGTCGGTGGGCAGCAGCACGATGCCCTCGTCGCCGAACCCGGCCTCCCGCAGGGCCGTGATCAGCCGGTACGGGGTGAAGGGCTCCCGGCGGGAAGGGCGCACGGCCACGCGGTAGCCGAGCGCGAGTGCGTCGAACCAGCCCTGGTGCACCGCCGGATGGTTGCCCGCCGCGTGCACGGCGAACACCTCACCGCGCCGGGTCCACACCGCAGCGCCGTCCCGGGCCCGCGGATCGCGCCACGAGTCGACCGCACCGGCCGGCCGCGCGTTCTCCACGCTGTGGCGGATCCGCTCGGCGCCCTGTGCGATCTCTTCGGTGGCCTGGCGCACCACCGTGATCGGCATCCCGGTGACCGTGCTGACGGTGTGCTGGTACTCCTGCGGCGTGAGTCCCGCGATCGTCTGCGTCGCGAAGGCCCGGCCGGCCCGTGCGAAGGCCTCGATCCGCGCGTCGAAGGGCAGCGCCGGCGCGCGGCGCAGGGCCTTCATCGCGCGGGTGACGTACAGCGAGGGTGCGAGGCTCAGTGTGGCGACCTGGTGTCCGGAGAAGTCTCCGAGGGTCTCCTGGCGCCGGGACCGGTAGGGGCCGCCGGGGCCGAGAACGTCCAGGGACAGCATCAGTACACGCCCTCGACCACGGCCGTGTCGCCGAAGGACGCGACCGGTGCGACGTCCGCGACGGCATCGCCGAAGCCGCCGTCCACCGGGGCGATCCGCGTCGCGTAGTCCCGCTCGATGTTGTTGACCAGCAGGGCGCTTCGGCTCATGTGGTGCACGACGATCTGCCCGCGCTCCCCGTACGGGACGACCTGGCCGGTGCCGGGGTCGATCACCCGGAACGTGGTGTACGGCGCGAAGGAGTCGAACACGCAGGGCTCGTCGTCGCGGAGACCCGGGCGCTCCACCGAGGTGCCCAGCATCATCGTGCCGCCGTACCCGCCGACCATCGTGACGCCTCCGAACACCTCGTCACGGAGGAGATCCCGGGTGTCGGCGTCCAGGTGCGTACCGCCCCAGATGATCGCGCGCACCTTGCGGTTCACCAGTTCGACGAGGTCGTCGTGCTGCGAAAGGCGCTCCAGGAGCGGCGGGGTGGCGAAGAGGACCCCCACGTCCTGGCCGGCCAGAAGGTGGCCGACCTGTTCGATGAGGTGATCGGTGTAGGCGTCGGCGACGTCCGCCCGGCCGTCCGAGATCAGCTTCTTCACCCATCGCGGGTCCAGATCGATGCTGAAGTTCAGCCCGCCGCGGAGCATCGCGGTGTCGACCGCCATGGCACCGACGTTGTGCGGTCCGGTGGGGACCGCGCTGAGCCAGTCGACGTTCCGGGGCACGCCGTGGGCGTCCAGTCGCTCGCTGAACCACTCGACGCTGCGCCGATGCCACTCGGCGCTGTACGGAACCGCCTTGGGCCGCCCCGTCGTTCCGCCGCTCTCGTAGACGGCCGCCTCGTGCTTGTCACCGTAGCCACGGGGGATCAGCTCGCGCACGCCGACGTCGCGCAGCTCGTCCACCACGTTGGGGAAGCGGCTGAGATCGTCGAAGTCCCGGACGTCGGTCAGGGGGTCGAAGTCGAGGCCCCCGGCTCGTTCCAGCCAGAACGGCGACCCGGTCTCCGGGCTGAAGTGCCACCGCATCATCTCCCGGACGAACTCTCCGCCCGTGTGCTCGACCATGGAAATCTTCCTCTCGAGATGGTTGAACAGAACCCCGGCGACCTGTGTCGACACGGTCGCGGGTCTCGCCGAACGGCGCCTCGCGCAGGGCCGCGGCGCCGGATCACCCGGCGCCGCGACGACGTCCCACGCGTGTCCACGGCCTCACGGCGGGCGCCCGGCCGTGGCTCCTCTCTCAGCCCGTCCCGGCCGTACCACCGAGGTGGCGGGCGGTGGAGAGACCCGACGTGTCGATCCAGGACTCCTTGTCGAGCACGAGGTCGCGGACGATCTCTCCGGCGGCGGGCGCCTGGCACAGTCCCTGGCCGGAGAATCCGGCGGCGTAGAAGAACCGGCGGGAGGGGTCGCGGCCGATGAAGGCCATCCCGTCCGGACTGACGTCGAGGTTCCCGCTCCACCCGCTGTCGATGGGGCGGCCGGCGAGGCTCGGGAAGGTCGTGCCCAGGTGGTGCGACACCCGTCGCAGCCAGTCCTGTCGGGTCTCGTCCGGAGCGGGGCGGCCCATCCCCACCAGAATGCGGTCCCCCCAGCTGCGGATCCGCAGGCTGGACGGGTGCATGGTCATCGGCAGAGCGTTCTGCGGTGCGCTGCCGGGGGTGTCGGTCAGGAGCATGTCGACGGGGTACGTGGTCACCGGAAGGGTCACGTCGGCCATGGCGGCGACCGTTCCCGCCCAGGGGCCCGCCGCGCAGACGACGGCCTCGGCGCGGATGCTTCCCGCAGGCGTGTGGATCCGCCCGTCCGGGTCGATGCCGGTGACGGGCGTGTCCGTGTGCAGCACGGCGCCCGCCTGCCGGGCCGCTGTGGCGAAACCGCGCACGATGGCGGCGGGGTCGCAGGCGTAGGCCTCGGGCGACCAGGCCGCCGCCAGGACGGTTCGCTCGTCGATCAGGGGGTTGAGCCGTGCCGCCTCGGCAGCGGTCACCAGCTCGACATCCACGCCCGCTGCCCGCTGGGCGTCCTGGGTCTGCCGGAACTCCTTCACCTGTTCCTCGTCGGAGAACAGCACGAGGAGGCCGATGCGCTCCAGGCCGAGGCCGGTTCCGGTCTGTTCGGCAAGGGCTTCGTAGCCCGCCAGGCTCCGCACGGCGAGGCTGCTGATGAGCGGGTTGCCGGGAAAGTAGGTCCGCACCACGCCCGCGGTGGTCCCGGACGCTCCCGATCCGAGCGCGCCACGCTCCAGCAGGACGGTGTCGACGCCCGACTCGGCGAGCCGGCACGCGATCGAGGTGCCGATGACCCCGCCGCCGATGACGACGGCGTCCGCGCGTTCGGGGAGTCGGCTCACGGCTGGAGGACCGGTTCATCGGGGCGCAGCTGGCGCAGGTGGTCTCCGGCCTCCCACGGGTACAGGTGCAGGTTCCAGCCGCCGAGGCAGTTGATGTAGAGGGCCAGTTGGCCGGCCACGCTCAGGAAGTCCTCGCGGTCGAGCTGGTCGAGGCGGTTCAGGAAGCGCTGGGTGAAGCCCCACAGCTGCTCCAGGCCGCAGTAGCCCAGGAACTCGGCCGGAACACCGACCAGGAGGCGCGTCATGTGACGCAGTGAGTCCATCGGCATGCCCTGGACCGCGCCGCGGACGAGACCACCGTAGGTGGCGTACCCCAGCGGGCGGGTCTCACCGTTGACGAACAGCAGCGTGGGCAGCACCGTCTCGAAGCTTCCGGCCCCGGAACGGATCAACCCCGCGTGGAGGTCGGCGAGTTCCTGCGGTTCGGCGAGCCAGGCCTTCTCGGTCGCGGCGTGCACGTCGTCGATGAGACGGCTCGCGTCGGGATCCGCGGCGACCAGTTTCGGAATGCGGTGGCCGCCTTCGGTGCCCGCCCTGCGGACCTCCACCAGGATCGGCTTCTTCGTCGAATAGACCGAATCCCAGATCGCCTGCCCGGCCTCAAGGAGTGCGGGAATGTCCTCCTGCCGGATCCGGCCGACCGGGGTCGCCGGCATGGGCTCGGTCAGTGTTCCGTATTTGATGCCCAAATGCTGGAGACCGGAGCAGAATACGGTCCCATCGGGCGCCTCGCGTCGATCCGCTATCCGAGTGTCCGCGGCTAAGTGGAGCAGCGACGGAATCGGTGCCGCGTGATAGAGATGCTCGCCCGCCACGAGCGCGTGTCCCTGCAGACTCTGATAGGGCAGAGCCTCCCACAGCGCGTCGGCGAGTTCGGCGTTGCGGCCGTCGAGTTCCGCGGTCACCGTGATGCCCAGGTCGGGCCAGGCAATCTCGATTTGCCGACCGGAAATCGTTTCAGTCAAGGCTTTTCCTTCGTTCGGTTGACCTGTATGAAAACTCCCTGCCATCGCGCTTCAACGTACCGGCGATCAAGTGCGGACCCACCCCTGACCGACCCCCTATCGTGGCGGAGCTCCTACCCCAGCGCGCCGCGTCGCGACGGCCTCTGACCAGGCATGGAGCAGCAAGCCCCCAACTTCCCCTACCTACCCTTTCTTTACTTTCCCTTGGTCATCCTTGGATCTCTCCCGAACGCGCGGACACGTCGGCGAGCGACCGGACGAGGCCCTCGCCCGATCTCCTCCGTCCGCGGCTCAGTGATCAGGACACACGCGACCGGTCCCGGAAAGCGGCGATGCGGTCGCTGACCTCCGAAGCCACCGCGGCCTGCTGGTCGTTCAGGTAGAAGTGCCCGCCGGGGAACGTGCGCATCGAGAAGCCGCCGTCGGTGAGCCGCTCCCAGGCACCGCCGTCGTCGGAGCTCACCCGGGGGTCGCTGTCGCCGACGAACACGCCGATCGGGGCACTGAGCCGGTCGCCCTCCCGGTAGCGGTAGGTCTCGACCGCCCGATAGTCGGCCCGCAGCGCCGGCAGGACCATGCGCATCAGTTCGTCGTCGGCCAGCAGACTCGGATCGGTGCCGCTCAGTGCGCGGATCTCCGCGATGATGTCGTCGTCTCCGCGCAGGTGCACGTTCTCGTCCCGGTGGATCACCGGGGCCCGACGGCCGGACGCGATCAGGCCGAGCAGTGCGCCCGGGGCCGACCGTTCGATCCGCAGGGCCAGTTCGAAGCCGACGACCGAGCCCATGCTGTGCCCCAGGATGACGATCCGCTGCTCCGGGGTCGGCGCCAGCAGATCGCAGATCCGGTCCGCCAGGGTGCGCACGTCGTCGATCGGCGTCTCCTTCCGTCGGTCCTGACGGCCCGGATACTGCACGCAGACCACGTCCACGGCGGGAGCCAGTCGCCGGGCCAGGGGAAGGAACTGTGACGCCGCACCGCCCGCGTGCGGCAGGCAGAGCAACGTGGCCGTGCCCGGCGACGCAGGTTCGTATCGGCGGAACCACTGGTCCCGATCCTCGGCTACGGACATCGGCGAAGAACCCCGTCTCTGCGCGGTCAGCCGGCGCATCCGCCGCCCGACCCTCCTCAATAGCGTCTCGGCAATTCGAACCTCAACGTAACCGGCCGCCCCCGCGCGGCGACAGCGCCCCTCACCAGGCATGCAGCGGCCCGCACACCCCGCCCCGTACCACCCCCCTGCCACCCCGAGGGACGGCGCTCGGGGTGGTAGGGAGCAGTCGTGGTCTCGACCGGGCGTGGAGCGGTTCAGTGGTCCGCCGAGCCCACCAGACCCAGTTCGACGGGCAGGCCGAAGCGACTGCTCACTCCGAGCTTCCGGTACGTCTTGGTGAGGTGCTGCTCCACCGTGCTCACCGTGATGAAGAGGGTCTGGCTTATCTCGCGGTTGCTCCGCCCCTGTGCCGCCAGAGCCGCGACCTTGCGCTCGGCCTCACTGAGCAGCGCGAACCGGTGGATGGTCTTCCGCAGGGTGGGAGTCTCGCCCGGTTCCTCCGCGTCGCCGGAATTCTGCAGCCTCCAGTAGAGCGGCTCGGCGCCGCACGTCTTGGCCATCCGCTTCGCCTGATGAGAGATGAGTCTGAACTCGGCGACATGGCCGCACTCGAGTTCGGCGTCGCTCGAATCGGCGAGTGCGAGGGCCAGTTCGAGCCGGTCCCCGGAATCGAGGAGCACCTTCACCGCGTCCCTCAGCGTGGAAGCCCGGGCCGGCTGCTTGAGCGTCGCGGCCATGATCCGCAGGGTGCGGCCGCGCACGCGCTTGTTGTCGACGTACGCCCGTGTCAGTTGCTCCTCAAGGAGGGCTTCGGCGCTGCGTGCGTCGTCGAGGCGCAACCACGCCTCCGCCAGGTCGGTGCGCCATGGGATGAAGTTCGCGTGGTCGAGAACGGTTCCGGAGAGAAGGCGGCCGCAGGTCTGGAAGTCCGCCAGGGCCGCGTACGGACGGTTGTTCTCGATGTAGAAACGCCCACGGGCATGAAGGAAGTGCAGCCAGAACGGATTTCGACGCGCCTCGGGACGCGCCTCCCTGACGAGCGTCTGCGCCTCGTCCGTCCTGCCCATGGCCGTGGTGGCGTGGACGAGACAGGACAGCGGCAGGCCGAGGGCCGCACCCCAGTTGTGCTCAGGCATCACGGCCAAGGCGCGGCGGGAGTGCCGCTCGGCGTCGACCAGGTCTCCCCTGCGTACCGCCACCAGCCCCTGGACGGCCGCGAGCATGGCCACCCAGGCCACGGCCTGAAGGGCTTCGGCCTCCGGCCTGAGCGTCTCGCACCAGCCCTGGGCATCGTCCAGCTTGTCGTCGAAGGTGAGGACGAGCAGGGCGGAGAGCACGGTGACCGGCAGGGCGTCGGCGATCCTGCAGCACTGCAGGACCTGTTCGGCACTCTTGACGAGGTCGCTCCACGACTCGCACGCGGCTGTCTCCCCGGTGCGGTGCGTCGTGGAGGTGTCCTCCACGCCGTCCGTTCCCTGGAAAGGCACCACCCATCGAATCCACTGACGCGCGAGCGCCAGTTCGGCGGCACCGGTCAGGTCGCGCTCGTCCTCCTTCGTGTCGACCTGTTCGAGCGCCAGGGCGGCCTCCTCGGCGCGGCCCTGCCAGGCGAGGAAGGTGCTGAGCGCCACGATGTCCCGAGTGGCCAGACTCCCCTCCTGGAGCAGGGAGTGCAGCGGCGCCAGCAGAGAGGTGACCGCTGTCGGCTTGGTCAGCCACAGGACCCGCGCCAGCGCCCCCATGACCTCGGCCCGCTCCCGGGCGTCGCCGCAGGCGTGACGGGCGACCTCCAGAAACTCGGCCGCGCGGCTCGGGCTTCCCTCCCTCAGTGCTTGCCAGGCCGCGTTGCGGAGGACGTCGACGGACCAGTTCTCCGCGATGCCTCCCGCGGCGACCAGGCGTTCGGCGACCTCGGACGGCACCGCCCCGTCGGAGTGCAAGAGCAGTGCGGTGCGCTCGTGGAGTGCGGCGAGCGCCTCACCGTCGAGGCCGCTCAACGCGGCGGCCCGGGCGGCCTGGTGGCTGAACCATCCGGAGCGGAGCAGTCCCGTGCCCGCAAGGGCGTTCAACGCCTCCACGACCGTCCGCTGCTCGCTGTCGAGCAGCCGCGCCAGCACGTCGGCCGACGCCGGAGCACCGAGGACGGCCAGGCCGCGCGCCACATCGAGCAATTGCGGATCCCAGCGATGCAGACAGGCCTCGACCGCGACCTTGAAATGATCCCCTTTGAGCGCCGCGTCCATCGCGGAAACCGAATCGACGTCTCCGGGCTCACGCTCGTAGAACCCGCGACACTGATCCTGGAAAAGCGCTTTCAGAAGCAGCGGGCTGCCGCCTGTCGCCGCCAGGAAGGAAGGGGCGAGACATTCCGCGCTCGCCTCGCCCAGACGTCGCTGCCGTAGCCAGTCGGCGACGCCTTCGAGCGAGAGCGGCTGCATGTTCAGGAGGTGGAAGTACGGCTGTTTGATGAACTCGGCCAGTACAAGCGGAGGCTTGGAGCTGAATACCCGCCACTCGGTGAACACGGCGACGACGGGACTCGACGCGAGTCGGCGCAGTATCAGAAGGAGCGCTTGCAGACTGGCCGGGTCCGCGTACTGCGTGTCATCGACAGCCAACACCAGAGGTTGCCCACCAGCGGCTTCGAGGAGAAGCTCGGTCAGGTCATCCACCGCGCAGGCGCTCAGCGAGAAGTCTTGGGAACTCCGCTCCTGAGGAGCCAGGAGACGCTCCAACCGCTCCCCCTGCTCGGCGCTCAGCTCGGTGGAGCGGAATAACTGCGACAGTACGCCTAAGGAATGGACCTGCCCGGAGCGTGCCCCCGACGCGCTCAGGACCAGGGCGCCGACGCTCTTCGCGTATCCGGAGAAGCTGGACAGGAGTGTTGTTTTACCGACACCGCCCGGGCCTGTCACGAGGGCAACTGTTCTGCCGTTTATCGCGCACTCATTCAGCATTCGCTTCATGCTTTGAAGTTCGACGCATTTCTCGATCACGACCACTGAAAATCTCCCCGAATTCTGCCTTGCATTTTCTTTAATCACTTAACTGTATCTTCAACGTAACTTCACCCCCGGCAGGCAGTCAAGATCCCCTTGCGGAGATCGTCACCAAGGTCTGGCAATCGTTTCATTCCGCTGATATCGCACGACAAAGAAGTGCCGGCCGGGACATGTCCCGGCCGGCACCATCGGAGACCACCAAGGTCAACTACGGAGGTGCGACGCTCCGTTGAGGTCGAGGATCGTCCCGGACGACCATTCCGCGGCGGGAGACGCGAGCCACAGGGCGGCCGCCGCGATCTCGGCGGGCTCGGCCACCCGGCCGAACGGGCTCTGGGCGCGGATCGCGGCCCCCTCGGCCCCCTCCAGGCGGGACGAGACCCGCTCCGTGGCGAAGAATCCGGGCGCCACCGAGGCGACGGCGATCCCGTACGGGGCGAGGGAGACGGCGAGCGACTGGCCGAGCGCGTGGACGGCGGCCTTGGTGGCACCGTAGGCCGGGTGGTCGGGTTCGCCGCGGAAGGCGCCGCGCGAGCCGATGTTCACGATGCGGCCGCCCGCACCCTGGTCGATCATCCGCCGGGCCGCGAGATGGCTCAGGTTCGCGGTGGCGAGCAGGTTCACGGACACGTGCCGCTGCCAGACCGCCACCCACTCCTCGTACGGGGTCTCGGGGAGCGGGTGGCGCAGGTTCACCGCGGCGTTGTTGACGAGTACGTCGATCCCGCCGAGCGCCTCGGCCGCCGCGCCGGCCACGGCCACCGCGCCCGCCGGGTCCGCGAGGTCACCTCCGACGAGGGCGTGGCCCGTTCCGTCGAGGGAGTCCAGGGTGACGCGGGCCTCCTCGGCGCGCGAGCCGAAGTGGACGGCGACCCGGTCGCCGTTGGCGGCGAAGGCCTGGGCGACGGCCCGCCCCAGACCCCGGGAGGCACCGCTGACGAGGACACGACGGCCGGAGGCGGGCAGTTTCATCGGAGAGCCTTCCGCGTGGGGACGTAGCGAAGATCATTCTGCACTGCGGCCCCGCGGCTCGGCCCACGGCCAGGACGATCCCGCCCATGGACCTGACCGCCGCCAGGACGATCCCGCCCATGGACCGGACCGCCGCCAGGACGATCCCGCCCGCGGCTCGGACAGGACGCACCCGCCCCTCGCTCAGACGACCGACAGGACGATCTTGCCCGTGGTGCGGCCCTCTTCGCCGATCGTGTGGGCCTTCGCCGCCTCGGCGAGCGGCACGACGACCTCGACCACCGGCCTCAGCCGCCCCTGCTCCACCAGGGCCGCGATCTCGCGCAGGCCGAGGTGGTCGGGCTCCACCAGGACCCAGGCCGCCCGTACCCCGTCCCGCGCGGCGGGGACGTCGTCCGGGCCCGGCAGGGTGATCAGCCGGCCCCCGTCACGGAGCACCTTCAGGGAGCGCTCCGCCGTCTCTCCCCCGATGCCGTCCAGGACGACGTCCACGTCGGAGACGACGTCCTCGAAGGGGGTCGCGCGGTAGTCGACCACCTCGTCCGCGCCCAGCGCGCGCACCAGGTCGTGCTTGCCCGCGCTCGCCGTCCCGATGACGTAGGCCCCACGGGCCTTGGCGATCTGCACGGCGAGGTGCCCCACCCCGCCGGCCGCCGCGTGCACGAGGACCCGCTCCCCGGGGCGGACGTCCGCCGCGTCGACGAGGGCCTGCCAGGCGGTGAGCGCCGCCAGCGGCAGCGCCGCGGCCTCCACGTGGGTCAGGGAGGCGGGCTTGGGGGCGAGGTGCCGCGCCGGGGCCACCACGTACTCGGCGTATCCGCCCGCCTGCCGGGGGAAGAGCGGCATGCCGAAGACCTCGTCGCCCGGACGGAGGATCCCCACACCGGGGCCCACGGCCTCCACCGTGCCGGACACGTCCCACCCGACGGCCGGGACGGCGCCCCACTCGATGAGGCCCCCGCCGGCCCGGGTCTTCCAGTCCACGGGGTTCACTCCGGCCGCGTGGACCCGCACCAGGACCTCGCCCAGGCCGGGCTCGGGGCGCTCCACCTCGCGCTCGACCAGGTTCTCGGGTCCGCCCCACTGCTCCACGACCACCGCACGCATGCTGTCCGCCTCGTTCCGTCTCGATCGGTGCGCCGCCGGACCGTTCCGGCGGCGATGCGTCCACGATCCGATACCGCGCTCCCGCGTGGTGTTGGCCGTTTGGCCAGTATGTGACAGGATCTGGCCATGGGCAGAAACGCAGATCAGACGAGGGGGACCACGCGGGGAGGGACGCCGGCGCCACCGCACCGGGTCGCCGTCCTCGCGCTGCCCGGGGTGCCCCCGTTCGAGCTCGGCATCCCCTCCCGGGTCTTCGGCAGCGCCCAGGACGCCGACGGCCTTCCCTTGTACGAGGTCACGATCTGCACGGCCGACGGTGCCCCGGTCCTCAGCGACGCCGGGTTCACCGTTCAGCCCGCTGCCGGACCCGAGGCCCTCGCCGCCGCCGACACCGTGGTCCTCCCGCCCACGCACGCCATGCCCGAGCTCGGCCGTGGCGGCCCGCTGCCGCCCGAGGTCGCCGCGGCCATCGACGGCATCCGGCCCGGCACCCGGCTGGTGTCCATCTGCACCGGGTCGTACGTGCTCGCCGCCGCCGGGCTCCTCGACGGCCGGCCGGCCACCACCCACTGGAACCTGGCCCCGGAGTTCCGCCGCGCCTACCCCCGGGTCAAGGTGGACGAGGACGTGCTCTTCGTCGACGACGGCGATGTGCTGACCTCCGCGGGCGTGGCCGCCGGGGTCGACCTGTGCCTGCACATGATCCGCCGCGACCACGGGGCCTCGGTCGCCAACCGGGCCGCCCGGATGTGTGTGGTGCCTCCCTGGCGGGACGGCGGGCAGGCCCAGTTCATCGACCGGCCCGTGCCGGAGCCCACCCTGGCCAGCACCACCGCCACCCGCGCCTGGGCCCTGGAGCACCTCGACGAGCCGATCACCCTGGCCCGGCTCGCCGAGCACGCCCGGATGAGCCTGCGGTCCTTCACGCGGCGGTTCCGCGACGAGGTCGGGGTGACCCCGGTGCAGTGGCTGACGGCCCAACGGCTCGAACTGGCCAGGCAGCTCCTGGAGACGACCGACCTTCCGATCGACCTCGTCGCCCACCGTGCCGGCCTCGGCTCCGGGAACTCCCTGCGCGCGCACATGCGGACGGCCTTCGGGGTCTCGCCCGCCGCCTACCGCCGCGCGTTCGGCACCGGCGCCGTCCCGGGACCCGGGCAGGAGAGGGAACCCTCCGTCTGAGCGGTGGGCGGTCACCTGGTGGACACCGCCCCAGGAGGGACGCCGTCGGCGTGCTGTCGCGGGACGGCGCGGCATCCGCCGTACGCTGCAACGCCGGGACGAACCCGCCGGGACCGAGCCTCCCCGAAAGCGCGGATGTCTTGCTTGCCGTCACCGTCATCGCGGGCATTCTGTTCACCTGGTGCGTCCTGTCGCGCCGGCTCGCGCTGTGGAGCATCACCGCGCCGATCGCCATGATGGTGGCGGGCATCGCCCTCACCAGCGGATCGGACCCGCCGCTCGTCTTCGACTTCGGCGACCTGGCGGGCTTCGAACGTGCCGTGGAGGTCGTCCTCGCCCTGCTGCTCTTCGTGGACGCGACCGAGGTTCCGGCGGGAGCCATCCGACGGGAGAGGAACGTCGTCGCCCGTCTCCTGGGCGTCGCGCTGCCCCTGACCCTGGGCGCCGCCTTCCTGACCGCGCTCGCCTTCTTCCCCGACCGGCCCGGATGGGTCCTCGCGACCCTGGCTTCGGTCGTCGTCCCCCTCGATCTGGCGCCCGCCGCGGCCCTCGTGCGGGACGAACGCGTCCCGGCGCGCCTCCGCGAGGTGCTCAACGTCGAGGGCGGCCTCAGCGACGGCGTCGTCTCACCGGTGTTCCTGATCTGCGTCGCCGCCGCCGCCGAGTACCGCGCGGTGGGCTCCGACTACGCCGAGGCACTCCTCGACGCGGTCGGCGCGGCGGGCTGGGCCGTCGGGGCAGGATCGCTCGTCGGCTGTCTGGCCGGATGGCTGCTGCGCCGGTCCTGGGCGAAGGGCTGGACGCTGCCCGCCGCGGCGAGGCTCGCGGTGCTGAGCGTGCCCCTCGCCGCGTACTCCCTGTCCGTCTTCCTGGGCGGGAACGGCTTCGTCGCCTCGTTCGTCGCCGGTGTCTGCGTCGCCCCGGCGATGCGTCATCTCCCCGAGGGCACCGTGCGGATGACGGACGATCTGGTCACCCTGACGACGCTCGCCCTGTGGTTCCTCTTCGGCCAGTTGGTCAGCGACGAGTTCTGGGACGGTTTCCACCTGTCGGTCATCCTCTACGCCGTCCTCGCCTGCACCCTGGTACGCCTGGTGCCCGTGATGCTCGCCCTCGTCGGTACGGATCTGTCCCTGACCGACCGGCTGTTCCTGGGCTGGATGGGGCCCAGAGGAGTGGCCTCGGTGGTCTTCGGGCTCCTCGCCGCGATCGAACTGCCCGCCGCCGGAGGCGGTGACTTCATCTCGCGGGTGATGGTGATCACCGTCATGGTCAGCATCGTGCTGCACGGCCTGAGCGCCGAGCCCCTCGGCCGCCGGTACGCCCGAGGGCGGCGCGCCTCGCCGGAACCCCGGGTCCGGGGATGAGGGCGGGCGGCGGGCCGGCGCTCGCGTCCGGCCCGCCGCTCCCCGTCAGGACGGGAGCCACGTCCGCCAGGTGGCCTCGTTCTCCTTCACCCAGCGGCCCGCCGCCTCCCGCGGCGACAGCTTCTGGTCCGCGATCATCAGGGCGACGTCGTTCTGCATGTCGGTCGTCCAGCGGAACTTCTTCAGGAACGCGGCCGCGTCGCCTCCGCCGTCCGCGAAGCGGGCGTTGAGGAACTTCTGCAGGGGCGTGTGCGGGTAGGCGCAGGCCACCTTCTCCGGGTCGGCGTCACAGCCCTCCTGGTGGGCGGGCAGCTTCACCTCCGTCATCGGGACCTTCTCGAACAGCCACTGGGGCTTGTACCAGTAGCTGAGGAAGGGCTTCTTCTCCTTGGCGAACTGCTTGATCTGCGTGATCTGCGCCGCCTCCGAGCCCGCGAACACGACCTGGTAGTCGAGGTCCAGGTTGTCCACCAGCGCCTTGTCGTTCGTCACGTACGACGGGGAGCCGTCGAGGAGCTGGCCCTTGCCGCCGCTCTCCGCGGTGCGGAACTCGTCGGCGTACTTGTTCAGGTTCTTCCAGTCGGTGACGTCGGGGTGCCGTTCGGCGAAGTACGTGGGCACGAACCAGCCGATGTGGCCGGTCACCCCGAGATCGCCGCCGCGCCTGATCGTGCCCTTGTCGTCGATGTACCGCTTCTCCTGCTCCGGGTGGCCCCAGTCCTCCAGGATGGCGTCCACCCGGCCCTGGCTGAGCGCGTCCCAGGCGGGTACCTCGTCGATCTGTACGGTGTCCACCCGGTAGCCGAGCTCGTGCTCCAGGAGGTACTGCGCGACGGCGACGTTGGCCTGCGCGCCCACCCACGACTGCACGGAGAGCGTGACCGTACGGGAGCCCTTCGCGTCGGCGTACGGGGAGGACTGGCGGGTCATGTCGGCGGCGCCGCAGCCGGTGAGGCCCGCCGCCAGGGCGGCGGCGGTCACGAGTGCGGAGCCACCGAGCGCGATACGTGTACGAGCCATCTCAGGCCCCCTTTCCCGCGAGGTCACGGCGTCGCGTCGGCTGGGTGACGCGGTCGAGCGTCAGGCCGAGGCAGACGATCGCCGCGCCCGCGACCAGACCGGTGGCCAGGTCGCCCTGGGCGAGGCCGAACACCGCGTCATAGCCGAGCGCGCCGCCGCCCACGAGGCCGCCGATGACGACGACGGCGAGGACGAGCACCACGCCCTGGTTGACGGCGAGCAGCAGCGCGGGCCGGGCCAGCGGCAGTTGGACCTGGAAGAGCTGCTGACGTCCGGTCGCGCCCAGCGAGCGCGAGGACTCCATGGCGGCCGGGTCCACCCCGCGGACGCCCTGGGCCGTGATCCGTACGACCGCGGGCAGCGCGTAGACCACGGCGGCGGCGACCGCCGGGGCGCGGCCCACGCCGAAGAGGGCGACCACGGGAATCAGGTACACGAACTGCGGCATCGTCTGGAAGACGTCGAGCACCGGACGCAGCGCGCGTCCCAGGCGGGTGCTGCGGGCCGCCGCGATCCCGAGCGCGACCCCGAGCACCAGCGTCACGGCGACGGCGGCCAGGACCTGCGACAGGGTGTCGAGGGCCGGGGCCCAGACGCCGAGCACACCGATCGCCGCCATCGCGAGGACGGCGGTGACGGCGGTGCGCCAGGTGCCGATGAACAGGGCGAGGGCGCCGACCGCCAGCAGGACCGCCCACCAGGGCAGCCACTGCAGGCCGTCGCGCAGGGGGTTGAGGACCCAGGTGGTGAACCGGCCCGCCCAGTCGGCGGTGCCGCCGATCAGCGGCACTCCGGAGTAGAGGTGCGCGGTCATCCAGTCGACGGCCGTGTTGACGGGCTCGGCCAGGTCGACCGTCCACGCGTCGGGCCAGCTGAGGCGGTCGGTCAGGCGGCCCGCGACGGCGACGACGGCGGTCGCCACGAGGGCGACGGCCCAGCCGAGCCGGGACCTGGGGGCCGGCGGCGTACCGATCCGCTCGCCGGCGGCGGCGGTGACCCGGTCCAGCACGATCGCGAGCAGCACGATGGGCACGCCGGCGGCGAGCGCCGCACCGACGTCGACGGAGGCCAGGGCCTGGTAGACGCGGTCGCCGAGACCGCCCGCGCCGATGACGGAGGCGATGACGGCCATGCCGAGCGCCATCATGATCGACTGGTTGACGCCGAGCAGGAGCTCCTTGCGGGCCAGCGGCAGCCTGGCGGTCAGCAGTCGCTGGCGGCCTGTGGCGCCGAGGGACGCGGCGGCCTCCATGACGCCGGCGTCCGCGCCGCGCAGCCCGAGGGCGGTGAGCCGGGCCATGGGCGGGGCGGCGTAGACGACGGTCGCGAGGACGGCCGCGGGTACGCCGATGCCGAAGACGAGGACCACGGGCAGGAGGTACGCGAAGGCCGGCAGCACCTGCATGGTGTCGAGGACCGGCCGCAGGATCCTGTTCATCCGGTCCGACAGGCCGGCGGCCAGGCCGAGGAGACCGCCGAGCAGGACGGACGCGGCGACGGCGACGACCATCAGGGCGAGCGTCTGCATCGTGGGCACCCACATGCCGAGCAGTCCGCAGACACCGAAGGCGGCGACGGAGGTCAGCGCGAGGCGGGGGCCCGCGACCCGCCAGGCCAGCAGCCCGGCGGCGGCGGTGACGCCGGCCCAGCCGAGGGCGAGCAGCAGCAGGTACACGGCGCGGACGGACACGACCACGACGTTGCTGACGTGCCCGAGGAAGTAGAGGAACAGCGGGTGGCCGTCACGGTTGTCGATGATCCAGTCGCTGGTGCGCTCCAGCGGCCCGGACAGGTCGACGGCGAGCGACGCCGGCCAGCTGCCGCCGCCCAGGAGTACGGCTCCGAGGACGAGCGCGACGGCCGCGACGGCGCCGATCAGCCGGCCGCGGTGGCGCGCGAGCGCGCGCAGCGCACCGGGCGCGGCGTCGGAGGAGGTCGTGGGTACGGGAGGAGCGGGGGTGACGGTGGCGGTCATCGGCCCCACCGCCCGAGGGCGTCGGGGGCGGTCGCCGCGTACCGCGGGGCCCGGGGCGCGGCACCGGTCGTGCCGCCCGGCGGCGGCCAGGTCGTATGGGCGTACATCAGGCCACCGCCTTTCGCGTCGCGGCCGGGACCCCGGCGACGACACCGAGGAGTCCCGCGTGGTCGACGACGCCGAGGCAGCGGCCGTTCTCGACGATCCGGGCGTTGACGCCCGTGCGGGCGACGGCCTCGATGGCCTCGTGGACGGTGGCGCTCGGGGCGAGCGCGGGGCCGGCCTCGTGCTCGCCGGCGTGCGCGGGGCGCATCGCCGAGCGGACGGTCAGCACCTGCTCGCGCGGCACGTCCCGGACGAAGTCCCTGACGTAGTCGTCGGCGGGGGCACCCACGATCTCCTCCGGCGTACCCAGCTGCACGATCCGGCCGTCGCGCATCAGCGCGATGCGGTCGCCGAGCTTCAGCGCCTCGCTCAGGTCGTGGGTGATGAAGACCATCGTGCGGCCCTCCTCCCGGTGCAGGCGGACGACCTCCTCCTGCATGTCCCGGCGGATGAGCGGGTCGAGTGCGCTGAACGGCTCGTCGAACAGCAGGACTTCGGGGTCGACGGCGAGCGCGCGGGCCAGTCCGACCCGCTGCTGCTGGCCGCCGGACAGCTGACTCGGCCTGCGGTGCTCCATGCCGTCGAGGCCGACCTTGGTGACGAACTCGGCGGCGCGTGCGCGCCGTTCGGTGCGTCCCACGCCCTGGATCTCCAGCCCGTAGGCGACGTTGTCGAGCACGGTCCGGTGCGGGAGCAGCCCGAAGTGCTGGAAGACCATGGCCGCCCGGTGCCGGCGCAGCTCGCGGAGCCGGCCGGTGTCCATGGCCAGCACGTCCTCGCCGTCGATGGAGAGGGTGCCCGAGGTCGGTTCGATGAGTCGGGTGAGGCAGCGGACGAGCGTCGACTTGCCCGAGCCGGAGAGGCCCATGACGACGAAGACCTCACCCTTGCGGACGTCGAAGGAGACGTCGCGGACGGCGGCGGTGCAGCCGGTGCGTTCGCGCAGCTCCGTGGCGTCGAGGGAGGCGAGCTCCTGGTCCGCGGGCACGCGGTCGGCCTTCGGACCGAAGACCTTCCACAGCTCGCGTACGGAGAAGACGGGTTCGGTGGTGTCCCGCGTCGGGTCGTTCATCGTCGGGTGCCTCCCAGCAGGTCCGCGCATTTCTCGCCGACCATGAGGACGCCGATCATCGGGTTGACGGCGGTCATGGTCGGGAAGACGGACGCGTCGGCGATCCGGATGCCGTCGAGGCCCCGGATTCTCAGATCGGGTGCGACGACGGCGAGTTCGTCGTCCGGAGAGCCCATCCGGCAGGTGCCGGCCGGGTGGTAGACGGTGTGGGCGACATGGCGGGCGTACGCGCTGAGCTCCTCGTCGGAGGTGACCTCGGGGCCCGGGCACACCTCACGCTTCAGCCATCCGGCCAGTGGTTCGCTCGCCGCGATCTGACGGGCGATACGGATCCCGTCGACGAGCGTCCGGCCGTCGTAGTCGTCCTCGTCGGTGAAGTACCGGAAGTCGAGCGCGGGCTTGACCTCGGGGTCGGCGCTCGTGA
This sequence comes from Streptomyces sp. NPDC088553, assembly GCF_044752965.1. NCBI lineage: Bacteria > Bacillati > Actinomycetota > Actinomycetes > Kitasatosporales > Streptomycetaceae > Streptomyces > Streptomyces sp. NPDC088553. The sequence goes on from NZ_JBIVMG010000002.1 coordinate 632,357, forward strand.
GGTAGAGCCGGCCGCGGCTGCGCGGCTTGGGGATGTTCGGGGTCATGGACACGCCGTGCGGGGGCCGTTCGTAGCCGATCCGCTCGGGGTTGTCGGTGAAGGGGATCTGGTAGAAGTGGAACATCAGGTCCGGCCCCTCGGACTCCGGGTCGCGGCGGACGAAGAGCCCGGCGTCGGAGTCCATCGCGGAGTTCTCCGGGATGGGACCGTGCGTCTCCCACACGATGACCGACTCGGGGTGGTCGAGGAGGTTCTCCCCCACACCGGGCAGGTCGTGCACGACGGGGATGCCGAGCTTCTCCAGGTCCGCGCGCGGTCCGATGCCGGAGTGCAGCAGCAGGCGCGGGGTGTCCACGGCCCCTGCGCAGACCAGTACCTCGCGCCGGGCGCGTACGACGTGCTCCTCGCCCTCCTTGGTGCGGATGTGCACGCCGGTGGCGCGGGTGCCTTCGAGTTCGAGGCGGAACGCCCAGGTCTCCAGGGCGAGGTGCAGGTTCGGCCGGTCGAGGAACGGGTGCAGATAGGCGACCGACGCGGAGGACCGCTTGTTGTTCTCGGGGTGGTAGGCGAGGTCGAAGAAGCCGACGCCCTCGTGGAAGGGCTGCCGGTTGAAGCCCTCGACGCGCGGCACGCCGAGCGCGGTCTGCGCCGCGTCGACGAAGTCCCGGGCTATCGCGTTCCGGTCGGCCTCGTCGACGGGGACGATGTTGTTGCGCAGCCGGGCGAAGTACGGATCCATCGCCGCCGCGTCCCAGCCTTCGGCGCCGGCCTCGGCCCACTCGTCCCAGTCGGAGGGCAGGGGCTTGAAGGCGATGAGGGTGTTGTGCGAGGAGCAGCCGCCGAGGACCCGCGCGCGGCTGTGGCGGATGTACGAGTTGCCGCGCGGCTGTTCGGTGGTGGGGTAGTCGTAGTCCAGCTCGCCGCCGAGCAGGCCCATCCAGCGGCGCAGGGTGAGGACGTCGTCGCGGCCGACGTCGCTGGGGCCGCCCTCGATGACGGCGACGGTGACGTCCGGGTTCTCGGTCAGCCGGGAGGCGATCACCGAACCGGCGGTGCCGCCGCCGACGACGACGTAGTCGTAGACGTGCTGGTCGTTCATGCCTGGTCCTTCGCCTTCGTGCCCGCGAACCAGCGCACGGGGCGTGGAGCGAGGTTCTGGTAGATGTGCTTGGCCTCGCGGTATTCGGCGAGGCCGCTGGGGCCCAGTTCGCGGCCGATGCCGGACTTCCCGAAGCCGCCCCATTCCGCCTGGGGCAGGTAGGGGTGGAAGTCGTTGATCCAGACGGTGCCGTGGCGCAGCCGGGCCGCGACCCGCCGGGCGCGGTTCTCGTCGGAGGTCCACACCGCTCCGGCGAGGCCGTACTCGGTGTCGTTGGCGAGGGCGACGGCCTCGTCCTCGGTGCGGAAGGTCTCCACGGTGAGGACGGGGCCGAAGATCTCCTCGCGGACGACGCGCATGCGGCGGTGGCACCGGTCGAGGACGGTGGGCCGGTAGAAGTAGCCGGGGCCGGCGGGGCGCTCGCCGCCCGCGCGCAGGACCGCGCCCTCGCCGAGGGCGGAGGCCACGTACTCCTCGGTCCTCGCCACCTGGGCGGCGGATACCAGCGGGCCGCACTCGACGCCCTCGTCGGTGCCGCGGCCGAGCCGGATGAGTTCGGCCCGGCGGGCGAGCTCGGCGACGAAGCGCTGGCGCAGCGGCTCCTCGATGATGAGGCGGGAGCCGGCGGAGCAGACCTGGCCGCTGTGGATGAAGGCGGCGTTGAGTGCCTGGTCGACGGCGGTGTCGAAGTCCTCGGGTGTGGTGCAGGCGTCGGCGAACACGACGTTGGGGTTCTTGCCGCCCAGTTCGAGGGCGACCTTCTTCACGCTGTCGGCGGCGGCCTTGGCGACCTTCGTTCCGCTGACGAGCCCGCCGGTGAACGAGACCAGGTCGACGTCGGGGTGCTCGGCGAGCCGGGCGCCGACGGTGTGGCCGGGGCCGGTGACGATGTTGGCCGCGCCGAGCGGCAGCCCGGCCTCCAGGAGCAGTTCGACCAGCACGACGGTGCTCAGCGGGGTGATCTCGCTGGGCTTGATCACGAACGTGTTGCCGGCGGCGAGAGCGGGGGCGATCTTCCAGCTGGCCTGGAGCAGCGGGTAGTTCCACGGCGTGATCAGGGCGCACACCCCGACGGGCTCGTGCACGACGACGCTGCGGATGTCGGCCGAGCCGGCGTCGACGATCCGGCCGCCGTCCTCCTTCTCGACGAGGTCGGCGAAGTAGAGGAAGGCGTCGCGGACGCAGTCGACGTCGACGCGGCCCTCCTCGAGGGTCTTGCCCGCGTCCTGGCTCTCCAGGGCGCCGATCCGCTCGCGGTCGCGCTCCAGGAGGTCGGCGACCCGCCGCAGCAGGGCGGCGCGATCCGCGACCGGCGTACGCGGCCAGGAACCGTCGTCGAACGCGGCTCGTGCCGCGGCCACGGCGTCGTCGGTGTCCAGGACACCGCCCTCCGCCACGACCGCGAAGGCGGTCTCGTCGACGGGGTCGATGATCTCGCGCGTGGCCCCGGTCAGGGCCGCGCGCCACTCTCCGCCCACATGGATGGTCTGTTGTGCTGCCGTCACGTCGGGTATGGCCTTTCGTTCCTCTGAGTCCCCCTGCCGGTGTCACCGGCGGTTCGGCCGCCTGCCCTGGCTTCCCGAGTCCATGCGCGAAGCGCTGCGGAGAGTGTTCTGAGTCACGCTTCAAGTAGGCCTAAACAGGGCATATCGCAAGGTGGCCGATACCTCGGGCGGGCGCGGCCGACGACGCCGGACACCGGGTCCGACGTCGTACCCTGACAATCCGCGCACATCGGCGCGGCCGGGACCTCACGGAGGAAGGAGAGCGGCGTGGACGGCAACCTCTGGCTCGTCGTGGCCCTGGTTCTTCTGCTCGCGGTGGCGGGATGCGCCGCCGTTCTGCTCGTCCGTGTCCTCCGGACCCGGCGGCTGCTCGTGGACGCCGGTGTGCCGCTGCAGTCCAAGGCCCTGTTCTGGGCGGCGGTGGTCTACACGGTCTCGCCGGTCGACCTGATCCCGGACCCCGTCTACCTGGACGACATCGGCGTCCTCCTGATCGCCCTGCGGGCGCTGCACGCGGCGGTCGCCAGGAGCGGGGCGGACTCCGAGGGCCTGCCCGCGGGCCCGGACGCCCCGCTCACCGGCCCGGGCAAGGTGCCGCCGCGCCGTTGAGGACCGCAGAGAGGCGCCTGACCTGGGCTTTCGCCCGTCAGGCGCCTCTCGGCCGGCTCGTTCGTCACACGGCGCGTCCGCCGTGTCCGGATGCGTCAGTCCCTCCGCTCCGTCGCCTGCGCGCGGTCAGGCCGTCACGCCGACGGTCTCCGCCGCTCGCTCCTCACGCCCCTCGCCCTGCTCCTGCCGCTCCTGCCGCTCCTGCGGGAACAGCGCCAGGGGGGTCTCCCTCTCGAAGTAGGTCTTCGCTCTGGTCAGCGCCTGCTCGTCGCCGCGCACCTGGCCCGGCCGGGAGCCGTTGCCGAGGAGGACTCCGCCGAAGCGCATCCGGAGATACGCCGCCGTGTTGTTGAGGGTGGTGGCCATTCCGTCGGCGACGGCCTCGTCCTCATCCGCCATGGCCGCCACCGCCCACAGGGTCCGTCCCGCCATCCGCTTCTTGAATTCCAGGCCGGGGACGCCGAGCCAGCCCGACCAGTAGTCGAGGTAGCGCTTGGTCTGGGCGGAGAGGGTGTACCAGTACAGCGGTGAGGCGATCACGATGTCGGTGGCCTCCAGGGTGGCCTCCCGCAGTGTCCGCTCCGCCTCCGAGACCGGCCAGTCGCCCTCCTCGTGGCGTCCGTCCTGGAAGTCCGGCAGCGGCAGCCTGTTCAGGTCGATCCATCGCTGCGGGATGTCGGCGGACAGCGCGTCGGCGGCGGCCCTGGCGAGTATCTCGGTGTTGCCGTCGGCACGCGAGCTGCCCAGCACGAACAGGAAGGAACGGTCCGCGGGACGCGGGGAATGATTCGTCATGGCTCGACGCTAACCGTTGACATTGATGTCAAGGTCAATCGATCCCGGACGGGGCGGAAGGCGGAGCACGCATGCTGATCGGGGAGTTGTCCCGGCGCACCGGGGTGAGCACCCGGCTGCTGCGCTACTACGAGGCGCAGGGGCTGCTGGAGGCGCGGCGCGGCCCGAACGGCTATCGGGCGTACGACGAGGACGCGGTGACCACCGTCCGCAAGGTCCGCGCCCTGCTGGCCGCCGGGCTGCCCACCGAGGTGATCCGGGTCGTCCTGCCGTGCACCGGCGAGGACGGGACGGCCTTCGACTGGTGCGCCGACATCCGGGATCTGATGCTCCGTGAACTGGCGGCCACCGACGCCCGTATCGACGACCTGCACCGCCGTCGTACCACTCTCGCCGGCTACCTGGCCGGCTCGTGACCGCACGCCGGGTCAGGCGGGGCGAGCCGGGCCGACGCGCCCTCAGGCCCGGTCGGGACGCTGGATAGCATCAGCGACCCGACGTTTCTTCTGTCCCGGAGGACCAGGTATGCGCAGGCGTACGTTCGTCACCGCTCTCGGCGCCGCGGTCGCTGCCGGCGGGCTGCCGGTCGTCACCGCGGGAAGCGCGGCCGCCGCGCCGCTCATCTCGCCCACGCTGACGAGCCGGGACCCGGCCGCGTCGCCCAACGCCCGTGCGGTGTACGCGCATCTGGTGAACCGGGAGAACGACGCCCGCTCCGGGAACCGCCCGATGACGGTGATCGGCCAGCACATCGAGGGCCAGCAGGAGCTGTACAACGCCTCCTACGGAGACGCGGGCGGCACCACGCACGTCGGCTACTACTACAAGAAGGCCCGGGACATCACCGGCAAGCTCCCCGGCTTCCTGGAGATCGACCTCGGGCCGGGTTACGGCGCGTCCGACGGCTGGGGGGCGTACGGGGACCGCTCGTACAACCGGCCGCTGGGGCTGCCGACGGGCCGGCGCCAGTGGCAGTACGCGGACGACGCCGTGGACGTCGCGACGGGTGTGTGGAAGGGGCTGCCGCGCGCGGCGGACGGCACGTACAACCCGGCGGGTGTCATGGTCCGTTCCGACGGCGGCAGCGCGACCCTCGCGAACGGCGGGGCGGCGGCGGGGATCGTCGGGATGAGCTTCCACCAGCCCTACCCCGGCTCGCCGTTGAAGGACTGGAGCCGAGTGCTGACCCAGGTCCGGGGTGAGCACCCGGGCGGCAGCGCGGGCAATCCCGTCGCGACGCTCACGACCGACCAGGCGTGGTTCGACCGGGTCGTCGACTGGGAGTCGGACACACCCGAGTACCGGGCGCTCCTGACGGACCTCGGCTACCTCGCCGCCTCCTTGTCGTACTTCGCCGCGTACGACATCCCCGTCCTGCTGCGGCCGTACCACGAGATGAACGGCGGCTGGTTCTGGTGGGGAGGCAGGACCCCGGCCGGCTACAAGAAGCTGTGGCGGATCACGTACGACTACCTCGTGAAGACGAAGGGCCTGCACAACCTGATCTTCGTCTGGTCGCCGAACGCCTGGCACCCGCAGGGCGACGACGTGCCGTGGAACTACTACCCGGGGGGCGATGTGGTGGACGTGGTCGGCGTCGACGACTACGACCCCTGTTCCGCCGCCTCGGACCTCACGCACACGTACTACACGGGGCTCGTCGACTACGCGAAGCCGCGGATGCTCGCGGAGACGTGGAACATGCCGATCACGGCCTCGGGCCGCAACGCGCTGACCCGCAGCCCGTGGGTGATCTGGAACATCTGGGGCTCCGGCACGACCAGGACGGACATCAACAGCAACGCCGACGTGAAGGCGACGTACTACGCCTCCGGCCAGGTCGTCACGGGCGGTTCGGGGACCGGTCTCGGCCAGAACTTCGACTGGGGGTCGCTCCACGCCCACTGAGGGACCGCCGGACGCCGGGACCGGGGCCTTCGTGGCGCGAGGGCCCCGGTCACAGGCCGTTCGTGGGGTCGGTCAGGAGCGGTGCATGCCCGGGAGGCCCGGCGGCGTCGGCAGCGGGAGGTCGAGACGGTTCTGCGCCTGGGCCGGTGTGGCCCGGCACGTCATGTCCGCGGCGGGCAGCCGGCCCGTCGTCAGGTAGGCGGTGGCGGTCGTGTCGGCGCAGGACTTGGAGCCGTAGACGCCGTGGCCCTGGCCGCCGAGGACGGTGACCATCCGGGCGCCCTTCATGGTGCGGCGCAGCCCCTGTCCGCTGACCAGCGGCGTCTGGGAGTCCCACTCGTTCTGGAGGATGAGCGCTCCGACGGAGTTGTTCACCTTCGTGGCGGGCTCGGACCCGTTCTTCCAGAACGCGCACGGCTTGATGTTCGAAGCGAAGTCGCCGTACAGCGGGTACCGGGCCTTGTCGCGGATCGCGTCGCGGCGGTACTGCTCCGGGTCGTGCGGCCACGCGCGGGTGTCGGCGCACGCCACGGCCCAGAAGGCCGCGTCCGAGTTGTCCGGGGGGACGGCGCGGGCGAACGACGGCGGTACGTGACGAGGCGCGGTGTCGCGCCTCGACGGCGCCGGGGCGGTGGTCCCCTCGGCGGCCTTCCTGAGCTCGACGATCGCCTCGGCGGCGCCCTTCACGTCGAAGAACATGGCCCGGCCGGCGCGGATGTCGTCGCCGGTCAGGAGGGTGCCCTGGACGTCGATCGGCTCACGGTCCGCCCGGGCGACCAGGTCCCAGTAGGTCTTCCCGACCACGGCCGGGGTGTCGCCGAGCCCGTACGTCGTGTGCCGCTCGGCGGTCCACTCGGTCCAGCGCTTGAACGCGGGCTCCGCGCCCTCCGCCCACACCTGGATCATGCCGCGCCAGATCCCCTGCGGGTCGACCGCGCTGTCGAGCAGGAACCGGTCGGTCCGCTTCGGGAACATCTGCGTGTAGACGGCGCCCAGGTAGGTGCCGTAGGAGTAGCCCAGGTACGAGATCTTCTTCTCGCCGAGCGCGGCGCGGATGACGTCCATGTCCCGTGCGGTGTTGCGGGTGGTGAGGTGGGGCAGGACGTCACCGCCCTTCGCACGGCACTTCTCGGCGACGGTCCGCGCCCACCGGACGTCCTTGCCGAACGTCGCGGCCTTGTACGGGCGCTGCCAGTTCAGCTCCTCCTCGTTCAGGCCGCAGCTCACGGGCGAGCTCTGGCCGACGCCGCGGGGGTCGAAGCCGATGAGGTCGTACTGCTCCTTCACGGCGGTCGGCAGCTCCGGTGCCAGCCACAGGGGCATGTCGAGGCCGGGGCCGCCGGGGCCGCCGGGGTTGAGCAGCAGGACTCCCCGCCGCTTCTGGGGGCTGGTCGCCTTGACCCGGGACACGACGACATCGAGCTTCCTGCCGTCCGGCCGGGTGTAGTCGAGCGGCACCTTGAGCGTCGCGCACTGGTAGTTCGCCGGCGCCTCGGCCTCGCAGCGCTTCCAGCGCGGGGTCTGCTGGGTGTACTGCTTCAGGGGATCGGCGGTGACCGTCCGCCGGGTGACCGGTTCGGCCGCGGAGGCGACGGCGGGTGTGAGAGCGGGCACGAGGGCCGCGACCGCGCTGAGGGCCACGAGGGGTGCTATGCGGGTGCTTCGCACAGAGTCAGTCCTTGCGGGAGGTGGATGATGCGTCTCATGCACCCTTGCTCAACGGGCAGTTGTGCGAATCACTCCCCCGGCCACCACCGCGTCCGACCACAGGAGGAGGGCGCCCCGGGGAATGGTTCCCGAGGCGGAGAACGCGACCCGCGGTTTTCACGTCCGCCTCCATGCCGTCAGGCCGACGTCTGCGCCTCGGCCTCCGCGCGGTACAGGCGGCGGAGCCGTACCACTCCCAGGTCGTGCTGGTACAGGTTCTCGCGCTGGTCGGCGTCGGCGGGCATGGCCTCCAGCATCACGCGGTCCTGCTCCAGGACCTCCCAGTGGCGCTGCTCGATCAGCGTCCTGTACAGGAAGCGCCAGGTCGCGCGCTGCCAGTCCTCGACGCGGCGGTAGCGCCAGAAGAAGACGCCGGAGCGCCGCTCGTCGACGGGGCAGACCATGCCCACGATGCCGAACGGTCCGCCCGGGCCGGCGGACGGCGGGTACGGGATGGACAGGTCGACCCAGTCGACGCCGGTGCGGCACAGTTCGACCCAGTCGAAGTTGACGCCCCGCTGGTCGGTCTTCTCGAAGAAGTAGCCGCGGTCGGTCTCGCGGATGCGGAACTTGGCGGTCGTGTCGCCGGCGAACATGGTGTGCGACTCGTGGTGCAGGAAGGCGCCGTGCATCGGGTCGAGCAGGTTCTCCACGGCGTACCGCCAGGGCACGTCCCACTCGGCGTAGCAGAGGAACGCGTCGACGGCGGGGTCCGTCAGCGGTTCGGGGAGCGTCAGCGCGGCCGGCTCGGGGTGCTCCTCGTCGCCGAACCAGGCGAGGATCGCGCCGCCGACCTCGCGTACGGGCAGCGAGGTGACCAGCTTCTTGCCCTCCAGGTTGCAGCCGGGCAGGCCCGGCACCGAGGTGACCGTGCCGTCGGCGCCGACCTCGACGCCGTGGTACCAGCAGGCGACCCGGTCGCCGAGGTGCTTGCCCAGCGACAGGGGCGCGCCGCGGTGCGGGCAGCGGTCGGCGAGCATGGAGAGCGCTCCGTCGGAGCGCCGGAAGAGCAGCCACTGCTCGCCGAGGGCGGTCACCTTGCGCATGGCGCCGGGGGCGACGAAGCGCGAGGGGACGACGGGGTGCCACTGGTTGCGCAGACCGGTGGCGTAGATGCGGTCCGCGGTGGTGGTGGACGACAGCGTCATGTCAGGCTCCCAGTCGGTTCATCTCGGCGCGGAAGGACTCCTCGGTCCACGGCGTGCTGTCGGCGGTGTGCACCTTGCGGGCGTTGAGCCCGCGGACCACGTCGGTCAGTTCGTGGCCCTCGTGGGTGAAGACCTCTTCGAGGGTGGCGGCGAGCCTGTACTCGTACGGCGTGGGCTCGTGCGTACGGGACTGGTGGACGTCCAGGTACGGCCAGGTGTCGGTCACGGTCTCTCCTGAGCGGATGGGGAAGGGTCAGAGGTCGAGGACGAGCCGGCCGGAGGCGCACCGTGAGACGCAGATCATCATGGTGGCGCCGGCGGTCCGCTCCGCCTCGCTGAGCAGGAAGTCGCGGTGGTCGGGCGTGCCGTCGAGCACCCTGGTCTCGCAGGAGCCGCAGATGCCGTCGCGGCACGAGCTGTCGACGTCGATCCCGGCGTTCTCGACGGCGTCGAGGACCGAGGTGTGCGCGTCGACCCGGAGGGTGAGGCCCGAGGCGCGGCACTCGACCTCGAACTCCTCGTCGTCTCCGGTGCGTTCCACGGTGGGGGCGGCGAACCGTTCGAGCCGGAGGCGGCCCTCCGGGCAGCGCTGCTCCACGGCGGCGAGGAGGGGTTCGGGGCCGCACGAGTAGACGAGCGCGCCGTCGGGCAGGCCGCCCAGCACCGCGTCCAGGTCGATGTAGCCCAGCTCGTCCTGCGGGACGAGCGTCATCTCGCCTGCGAGCAGGGCGAGTTCGGCGGTGAAGGCCATCGAGGTGCGGCTGCGGCCGCCGTAGACCATGCGCCACTCGGCGCCCCGGCGGGCGGCCTCGCGGGCCATCGCGAGCAGGGGGGTGATGCCGATGCCGCCGGCGACGAAGACGTAGGAGGCGGCGTCCTCCAGGGCGAAGTGGTTGCGCGGTGCGGAGACCGTCACGGACTGGCCGGGGCGCAGCTGGGTGTGGACGAAGCGCGAACCTCCGCGCGAGGAAGGCTCGTTGAGGACGCCGATTCGGTACGCGTTCTGGTCCTGCGGGTCGCCGCACAGGCTGTACTGGCGGATCAGGCCGCCGATGTGCACGTCGATGTGGGCGCCGGGCGTCCAGGCGGGCAGGGGTTTGCCGTCGGGGTGGGTGAGCTCGACGGACAGTACGCCCTCGGCCTCCCATGTCATGCGGTGGACGATCAGCTGCAGCGGGTTCTCGCTCATGGCCTGGTGCCTCCTTACCGGCGATCGGGCAGTGCGGGTGCGGGACGGGCCGGACTAGCGGCCCGGGATCCGTACGGGTGGGGTGAACGGGTTCTTCATCGGGCCCAGCGCCGTGAGGTCGACCTCGACGAGCGTCGGCCCGTCCGAGGCGACGGCCTCGGCGAGGACCGGCTCGGCGTGTTCCTCGGCGGCGATCCGCAGGTACGGCAGCCCGCAGGCGCGGGCGAGGAGTGCGAAGTCGGGTGTGACGAGGTCGACGCCGGAGCGGCGCTCGCTGTGGCGGTCCTGCATGTTGCGCAGCACGCCGTATCCGCCGTCGTTGAAGACGATCAGGGTGAGGCGGGGCCGTTCCTGGGCGAGGGTGAGCAGTTCGCCGAGGTGGACGGTGAGTCCGCCGTCGCCGGCGAGGACGACGGTGGGCGCGTCGGGCCGTCCGAGGGCCGCGCCGATGCCCATGCCGAGGCCCTGGCCGATGCCGCCGCCGCGCGGGAAGACGTTGTCCCGCGGGTCGTACATCGCGAGGAGGCGGTTGCCCCAGCTGCTGGAGGGGATGGTCACGTCACGGGCGACGACGGCTTCGCGGGGCAGCGCGGCGCGGAGGGCGTCGCAGATCGCGGCCTGCGGTCCGATGCTGTCGTGCAGGGCCGCCCGTACGTCGTCGCGGACGGCGCGGACGCGTTCCCGCCAGCCCTCCTCGGCGGGCGTGGCGTGCCGGGCCAGGGCCGTGAGGGTGGCTGCGGCGTCGCCGTGCAGCGGGTGGGCGACGGGGTAGACCCGGCCGAGCGCCGCCGCGTCGAGGTCGATCTGGATGTGCGCCGGGGGCAGTTCGAGGGTGTAGTCGGCGGTCTCGTTGGAGCGGAAGTGGGTGCCGATGGTGACGAGCACGTCCGCGTCGGCGAGGAGGGCGCGGGCGGCGGGGGTGGTGGCGAAGTTGCCGATGACCTGCGCGTGGTCCTCGGGCACCGTGCCGCGGCCGGAGTTGGAGGTGAGCAGGCCCGCTCCGGTCGTCTCCAGGAGCCGGGACAGTTCCTCACGGGCTCCGGTCGCGCCGCCGCCGGCCCAGACGAGGGGGCGGCGTGCGGTGGCCAGGAGTGCGCCGGCGGCGACGAGTTCGCCGTCCGTGGGGACCGGTGCCGCGGGGTGCTCGGGGACGACATGGACGTCGGTCTGGGGCGCGTACTGGAGGTCGATGGGCCATTCCACGCTCGCCGGTCCGCCGGTGCCGCCGGGTCCGCCGAGCGCGGCCCGCGCCGCCTCGCGCAGGATGCGGCCCGCCGTCGTGGTGTCCGGCACCGTCGCGGCGTATGCCGACACGGCGGTGAGCATGCCGAGTTGGTCCTTGGTCTCGTGGATGAACCCCCGTCCGCCGCCGAGGAACTCGCTCTCGATCTGGCCGGTGACGTGCAGGACGGAGCTGCCGGCGCTCAGCGACTCGATCAGCGATCCGGCGGCGTTGCCGGCGCCGGTTCCGGTGGAGGTCAGGGCGCAGCCGAGGGAGCCGCGGGCCCGTCCGTAGGCGTCGGCGGCGTTCACGGCCGATGCCTCGTGGCGGACGGGGACGAAGCGGAGTTCGCGGTCGACGGCCTCGACGAGCGGCAGGTTGTGCACGCTGACGATGCCGAAGACGGTGTCGATGCCGAGTTCGCGCAGGACGGTGACGAGGAGATCGCCTCCGTTGTCGTGACGCATGGTGTCTCCTCAGAGAATGGAGCGGCCGACGCCGCCGCAGACGTCGACGCTGGTGCCGGTGATGTACGAGGCGCGGGGCGAGAGCAGGGTGACGACCGCGTACGCGACCTCTTCGGCCCGGCCGAGCCGGCCGAGGGCGACGCCCCGGTCGGCGGCCAGTTCCGCCTGCCAGTCCTCGTAGCGCGTGCCGGTGCCGGCCGCGGCGTGGCGGCGGGTCCACTGGCCGGTGTCGATGAGCCCGAGGCACACGGAGTTGACCCGGATGCCGTCGGCGGCGAGTTCGGCCGACAGGGACTTGGAGAGGTTGAGGATGCCGGCGCGGGCGGCGCTGGTGGTGATCAGGCGGGGCTCGGGCTGTTTGGCGAGGACCGCGTTGATGTTGACGATGCTCGCCGCTCCGGAGCGGGCGAGGAACGGGCGCGCGGCGCGCAGGGGGTTGAGCACCCCGGCGAACTTGAGCTCCAGTTCGTCGCGCCAGTCCTCGGCCGTGGAGTCGTCGAGGCCCTTCATACGGGACTGTCCGGCGTTGTTGACGAGTCCGTCGACGCCACCGAACGTGTCGGCGGCGGCGCGGACGAAGCGGTCCACGGCGTCGGCGTCCCGGACGTCGCAGACGCCGGTGAGCAGGCGGTCGCGTCCGGCGCCGAGCCCGGCGGCCGCCTGGGCGAGGCGGTCGGCGTCACGGCCGCAGGTGGCGACACGGGCGCCCTCGTCGAGCAGGGCGCGGACCGTGGCCAGGCCGACGCCCGAGCTGCCGCCGGTGACCACGATGGTGCGGTCGGCGAGGCCCAGATCCATAACGGGTTTCTCCTGGATGTCAGTTCATGGTGAAGCCGCCGTTGACGGCGATCACCTGTCCGGTCAGATAGCGGGACTCCTCGCCGAGCAGATGGGAGACGATCCCGGTGAGGTCGTCCGGCTGCTGCGGCCGGGAGACGGCGCGGTTCGCGCGGTAGAGGTCGTGCCGCTCGGCGGGCACGGTCTCGGTCGCCTCGCCCTCGGTGAGTCCGGGGGCGACGGCGTTGACGGTGATCCCCTTGTCGCCGAGTTCGCGTGCCATGGCCCGGGTGAGGGCGATGACCGCTCCCTTGGAGGCGATGTAGTGGGCGAGGCGCGGGGAGCCGTAGAGGGCTGCGTCCGAGGCGATGTTGACGATCCGGCCCGGCGCCGTGAAGAACGGGTGGAGGGCCTTGGAGACCAGCCAGGGGCCGCGGGCGTTGACCGCCATCAGCCGGTCCCACACCTCGACGTCGATGTCCTGGAACTCCTTGCCGCCCACGCCGTTGGCGAGCGCCGCGTTGTTGACCAGGCCGTACAGCGGGCCGATCGCCCGCACGGCGGCCGCCAGCGCGGCCACCGACTCCGGGTCGGCGACGTCGCAGCGTACGAAACGGGCGTCGATGCCCTCCGCGCGCAGTTCCGCGGCCGCCCGCTCGCCCCGCTCCCGCTCCAGTTCGGCGACGACGACGCGGAATCCGTCCTCGCCCGCCCGGCGGGCCATGGCCAGTCCCAGGCCACGGCCCGCTCCGGTGACGACGACGGTGCGTGCGTCGGCCGGGGGCAGGTCAGCCACGGGTGACGCCGTGCATCGGCGAGTACGCGGGGTACGTCGGGACCTGCGGCTTCTGCGTGCCGATGACGACGCAGAAGAGGGCGTCGGTCTCTCCCTCGTTCTTCAGGGAGCGGGTCACGCCGGCCGGGACGACGATCATGTCGCGGTAGCCGAGGGTCCGGTACTCGACCTCGTCGGGGCCGCGGTGGATGCCGACCCTGACCTCGCCCTCCAGGACGAAGAAGGCCTCTTCGACGTCGTGGTGGGTGTGGGCCGGGCCCTCGGCGCCGGGCGGCAGCAGCATGTTGGAGAAGGTGAAGCCGCCGGACGGGATGATGCGGCTGTCGCCCTCGTGGTTGCCGGTGGCGCCGGAGCCGACGTAGCGGATCTGGCCGCGGCGGAACTGCGGGCCGGCCTTCTCCTGGAAGGAGAGGGTGTCGAAGTCGGCGATCCGGGAGGCCTTGGTGGCGATGAGGGAGTCGGTGTAGGCGGCGAGGTCGTCGCCGTTGTCGTACGCGGTGGTGGTCAGCGGCATGGGGACAGCTCCTGTTCGGGGATGCGTGCGGTGATGCGGAGGTGGGAGAGGACCCAGGCGTTGAAGCGCCCGGGCTGCTCCTGGTTGGCCAGGTGACCGGCGTCCTTGACGATCACGAAGGCGGTCTTGTGGAGGGCCCCGGCGATGGCCTGGCTGCCCTCGACGCCGGTGACCCGGTCCTGGTCGCCGCAGAGGACGAGCGAGGGCGCGGCGATGGTGGGGAGTTCGGCGCGGAGGTCGGCCGAGGCCATGGACTCGGCGGCGTACCCGTAGCCCGGGAGCCGTACCGAGGCGGCCATGGTGTCGACGATCCGACGGACGAGGTCGACCGGAGCGCCGGGTGAGACCAGGCGTGGTCCGCGGGCCTCGGCGAAGGCGCGCGGGCCGAGTTCGGCGAGCTCGGTGGCGCGGGCCCGCATGCCCGCCGCCTTCGTCCCGTCCGTGCCCGAGCCGGGGCTGGAGTCGGCGACGATCACCGAGGCGACGAGGTCCGGGTGCCGGGCGGCGAGCCGCAGGGCGATCACGCCGCCCCAGGAGACGCCGAGCACATGGGCGCCGCCGCCGCGCTCCCGGATCAGCCGGGCCGCCGTGTCCGCGAAGTCGTCGAGGGTGAGGGGGACTTCGGGGTCGGGCGACCGGGCGTAGCCGGGGGCGTCCCAGGCGACGACCCGTGCGTACGCGGAGAGTTCGGCGAGCTGGGGGGCGAAGGCGGCCGACGAGGAGCCGATGCCGTGCAGGCACAGGAGGAGGGGGCCGTGGTCCCCTGCCTCCTCGACGTGGACCTCCGTGGCGGCCGGGGAGAGGGCTTCGGCGCTCACAGGATCTGGCCCGTCCGCCCGGCGAGCGCGGCGAGGCCCCGCAGAACGGCGTACGGCACCACCTGGCTGGTCGCCGGGTTGCCCGGGTCGGGCAGGTGCGCGACCTCGAAGCGGTACGCCCCGTGCGCGCCGGACGCCTCGATCACATGGCGGGTGTGGTGGGCCGCGGGGTCGGCGACGACCCGGACCCGCACAGCGTCCAGGTCGCCGACGGCCAGCGCGACCGAGGCGGCCACGTTCGTCGACTTGGGGAACTTCGCCGGGATCTCGCGGGCGGTGCCGGCCATGACCTCGACCGGGCCGGTCGCCGTCCGCATGCGGGCCAGCAACTCCTCGTCCATCCAGGGTTGTTCGAGGGTCGAGGGCAGTTTGGTGGTGGTCAGCCGGACCTCGTCGAGGGGGCCGAGCGAGCGGGCGGCCTGGAGCAGGTCGAGTCCGCCGACGGCGCCGCCGGTGAAGTACACCCGGCCCGGTCCGGCCGCGAGCAGGCGCTTCGCGAGCTCCTCGTCGGTCATCGCGCCGCTGGAGGCGATGAGCAGGTCGGTGCCGGAGGCGAGCACGCGCTCGCCCCATTCCCGTACGACTCCCTGCCCGGCGGCCTCCACGATCAGGTCGCAGCGGTCGAGGGCCTCCTCGAAGGGGACCTGGGGGGCGGGCGCCGTGTCGCCGAGGGGACGGTTGTCGACGACGCACACCAGCTCGGCACCGGCGACCTGCCCGTCGGCGAGCGCGGTCCCGACGATCCGGCCGATCGCGCCCCAGCCGACCACTCCGACCTTGCGTACGGTGCTCATGCGTCGTCCTTCCTTGCGTCGAGGGGGGCGAGCGGGCCGGGGTCCGGCGAGCCCGCCATGTGGCGGCGGATCTCCTTCGACGGCGGGCCGGCCGTGCCCCACAGGTCGGAGAGCTCCGGGACCCGTCGCCACACGCGGGCGATCCAGGTGTCCTCGACGATCTGCGCGACCTCGGAGGTGTACTCGCAGACGAGTCCGGACGGGTCGGTGAAGTAGGAGAAGGTGTTGTTGCCGGGACCGTGGCGGCCGGGTCCCCACTGGGGGGTGATGCCGTGGTGGCGGAGCCGGCCGAGGCCGCGCATGAAGTGGTCGACCGAGCTCATCTCGTACGCCACGTGGTTGAGCGAGGTCCACTCGGCCTGGTTGAAGGCGACGCAGTGGTGGTCGGCGTTGCAGCGCAGGAACGCCATCTGGTGCTCGGACCAGTCGGAGACGCGCAGTCCGAGCACCTCGGTGTAGAAGGCGACGGCGGCGTCGATGTCGACGGTGTTGAGTACGGCGTGGGTGACCCCGACGGGCACGGCGCCGTCCCGTCCGCGTGGGACGACCGCCTGGACGTGGGCGCTGATCTCGACGAGTCGCCCTTCGGGGTCGGTGAACCGCAGGCCGTGTCCGCCGCCGGCCTGGTCGAGGGGGCCGGGGCCGTGGACGGGGACGATGCCCCGTGATTCGAGGCGCCGGGCGGCCTCGTCGACCTCGGCGGGGGTGGCGACGGCGAAGGCGAGCCGGCCGAGGCCGACGCGTTCGTGTGCGGTCAGGTGCAGGACGTGGTGCTCGTCGCCGGTGCCGCGCAGCCACCGTGCTCCGGTGCCGGACTCGACGGTTTCGAGCCCCCAGACCTCCTCGTAGAAGGCGGCGGCCTCGGTGAAGGCGGGTGTGTACAGCTCGACGTACCGCAGGGAGCGGAGCCGGGCGATCGGGCCGGGCGGTGAGGGTTGCATGGGTCTCTCCAGTCGGGCGGGCGGGCCCGGACGGTGGGCTCGGGGGGCGTGCCGGATGCGCGGGCGGCGGCCTCGGCGGCTGTCCCGGACGGTGGGCTCGGGGGGCGTGCCGGGTCAGCCGGCCCAGGGAAGGGGGGCGTCGGAGGTGCCCCAGTACAGGGACTTCTGTCGCTGGTAGGCGCGGATCGCGTCCCGGCCCTTCTCCGTGCCGAGGCCGCTGTCCTTCCATCCGCTGAACGGGGTGGCGGCGCTGAACTGCTTGTACGTGTTGATCCAGACGGTGCCCGCCTCGATCCGGCGGGCGATCCGCCAGGCGGCGCGCAGGTCACGGGTCCAGATGCCGCAGGCGAGTCCGTAGACGGAGTCGTTGGCCTGGCGGACGAGGTCGTCCTCGTCGTCGTAGGGCAGGGCGACCAGGACCGGGCCGAAGATCTCCTCCCGGCAGGTGCGGGAGGTGTTGGCCAGGCCGTCGAGGACGGTCGGGAGGTAGTAGGCGCCGTCCTGGTACCGCTCCCCCGCGGGCGCCGACCCGCCGCAGAGCACGCGCGCGCCTTCGGAGCGGGCGAGGTCGACGTAGGCGGCGACGGCGTCGCGGTGGCGGTGGTGCACCAGCGGGCCGACCTGGGTGGAGGGGTCGGTGCCGGGGCCGACGCGCAGCTTGCGGACCCGTTCGACGAGCTCGCCGACGAAGGTGTCGTAGATCTCGCGTGCCACGAAGAGCCGCGAGCCGGCGATGCAGGACTGGCCGCTGGACGAGAAGATCCCGAACAGCACCCCGGCCAGCGCCTGCTCGATGTCGGCGTCGGCGCGCACGATCGTCGGCGACTTGCCGCCGAGCTCCAGCGAGGCGGGGACCAGCTTCTCGCCGGCGATCGCGGCGATGGACCGGCCGGTCTCGGTGCCCCCGGTGAATCCGATCCGGGCGACGAGGGGGTGGCGTACGAGGGCGTCGCCGACGATCCGGCCGCTGCCTGGCAGCACCGAGAGGAGGGCGGTGGGCAGGCCGAACTCGTCGAGTGCCCGGGTGATGAGCCGCCCGAGGGCGAGGGAGACCAGCGGGGTCCAGGCGGCGGGCTTGAGGAGGACGGCGTTGCCGGCGGCGAGCGCGGGGGCGATCTTCTGCGCGTCGCTGGCGACCGGGGAGTTCCAGGGGTTGATCGCGCCGACCACGCCGATCGGTTCGTGGACGCTCATGGTGACGTACGGGCCGCGGGACGGCGTGACCGTGTCCTCGGCCGTCTCCAGGGCGGCGGCCAGGTACCGGAAGGTGCCGGCCGCGCTGAGTGCGAGGGCCCGGGTCTCGGTGAGGGTCTTGCCGGTGTCGGCGGTCTGTACGGCGGCGAGCGCGGGGGCGGCCTCTTCGGTCAGCTCGGCGATCCGGTGCAGGAGGCAGGCGCGCTCGTGGGCGAGCAGGTCCCGCCAGGCGGGGTCCGCCACGGCCCGCGCCGCGGCCTCGGCCGCCTCGCCGACCTCGGCGGCGGAGGCGGAGTGGACGGTGGCGAGGACGCGTCCGGTCGCCGGGTCGACGGTGTCGAGGGGCTCGCCCGCACCGCGCCGCCACTGGCCCGCGATCAGGATGTCGGTGGGAAGGAGCGGCACGGGTGGACCTCCGGGCAGGGGCGGAAGGGGAGTTGGCTCCGGCCGGGACGGGGTCCGGCCCGATCCCGAGACCGGAATCGTCGAAGCGCTAGAAATCTAAGCGCTTAACTAATTCTCGACAAGCCCCCGAGTCGAGATCGTTGTCGAATCTGCCTTGAGCACGCCCTTCATGGAGCCGATGATGACTACCGGACCCACGAGATGGAGATCTCTAGGCGCTTAACCATTGACCGCTTAGATAAGGACCCCTACTGTCTCGGCAACTCCCCTGCCCGCGGAAGGACCCCTCCATGACGACTGTGGCCGGTAAGCAGGCCCTCGGCTCCGTAGCCGCGCGACTCGAACGGCTTCCGCACTCCCGGTGGCACGTCAAGGTCCGGTTCCTGATCGGCGCCGTCACCTTCTTCGAGGCGTTCGACCAGCTCCTCGCCGCGTCCGCGCTGCCCGTCCTGATGAAGGAGTGGCACCTCACCACCGGACAGGCCACCCTCGCCGTGACCGCCGCCTCGATCGGGATGCTGCTCGGCGCCCTGGCGGCCGGCTGGCTCGGCGACCGGATCGGCCGCGTCCGCACCGTCGCCCTGGGAGTCGGCATCACCGGCCTCGCCAGCCTCGCCGTCGCCTTCTCCGGCAGCATCGAGACCTTCTCGCTCTTCCGGTTCGTCCAGGGCCTCGGCATCGGCGGGGTCGTACCCGTCGCCGCCACGTACATCAACGAGATCGCCCGCTCCGACAAGCGCGGCCGGTTCGTCCTGCTGTACGAGATGATCTTCCCGGCCGGCCTCGCGGCGGCCACGCTGGTGGCCGTGTGGGTGGTCCCCCACTTCGGCTGGCGCGCGATGTTCGTCATCGGCACGGTCCCGGTACTGCTCGCCGCCGCGCTCCCCCGCCAGGTCGCCGAGTCCCCGCGCTGGCTGCTGTCCCGCGGACGCGTCCGCGAGGCCGAGGAGGTCATCGCCCGCATCGAGGCGGAGGTCGCCCGCTCCGCCTCCGAGGCGCTGCCCGCCCCCGCCGCGGACCTGGCCGACGAGCCGGCCGGCGGCCGCCTGCGGGATCTGTTCCGGGGGCGCTACCTCCGGCGGACCGTGGTCGTGTCGGGTCTGTGGTTCGTCGCCTACTACGTCAACCACGGCATCTCCACCTGGCTGCCCTCGCTCTACACGAAGACCTTCGGCCTGGACCTGACCACCGCCCTCGTCTACAGCCTGCTCAGCAACGTGACCGGCCTGCTCGGCACGTTCGTCGTCGCCCTCCTGATCGACCGCGTCGGCCGCAGGCCCGCCCTGGTCGGCGCGCTCGTCGGCACCGTGCTCTCGCTCGGCGTGCTCGCCCTGGCGGGCGCGACCTCGGGCGGCCAGGTGGCGCTCTTCGCCTCCTGTACGACCTTCTTCCTGTACGCGATCAACGCGGGGCTCTACCTGTACTCCCCCGAGCTCTACCCCACGTCCAACCGGGCCAAGGGCGCCGCGTTCGGCGGTGTGTGGAACCGGCTGGGCGTCATCCTCGGCCCCGTGACCGTCGGCGCGATCATCGGCGCGGGCGGCAGCCTGTCCCTCGTCTTCGCACAGCTCGCCGTGGTGGCGGCCGTGGGTGCCGCGATCGCCTGCTTCGCCGTCGAGACCAAGGGCAGGACGCTGGAGGAGCTCAACGCCTGAGTCGGCCGGTGAGGAGCGGGCGTCCGGGACGGAGCGGGCGCCGGCACGAGGAGCGGGCGCCTGCGCGGAGCGGGCGCCCGCTCTCCGTGCCGGGCGCCCGCGCACTTTCACCTCAGGACTAAGATTCTCAGTGCTGTGAGAAGTCGGGGGACGAGCAGAACGAGGGGAAGAGCATGGCTGCATCGAGGCCGTCGGACCGTGACGCCGTCGCGCGCGTGATCGAGGACTGGGCGCGGGAGCGACCCGAGCTGGACACCAGCCCGCTGGAGGTCCTCGCCCGCCTCCACCGCTCCTACCTGCGCTACAACACCCGGCTGACCGCTTCGATCGAACGCCACGGCCTGTCCGTGGCCGGCTTCGACGTCCTCACCGCGCTGCGGCGGGCGGGGCACCCCCACCGGCTGACCGCGGGGCAGCTCGCCGACTCGGGCCTCGTGTCGTCGGCGGGGGTGACGCTGCGGATCGACCGTCTGGAGAAGGACGGTCTCATCGTCCGGGAACGGGACGACGACGACCGCCGGGTGGTCTACTCCCGGCTCACCGACAAGGGTCTCGCGACGGTGGACGTGGTGTTCGCCGAGCACCTCGACAACGAGCGGCGGATGCTCGGGGGCCTGTCGCCCTCCGAACACCGCCAGCTCGCACGACTGCTGCGCAAGCTGGAGGTGTCGATCGTCGCCTCCGACGAGGAGCCGGCCGACACCACCGCGTAGCGGGCGCGGACCGCGGGCCCGGCGAGGTGGCGGGACCTCCTCGCCGGACCCGCGCTCGTCAGGCGTGAGTACCGGGCCCGTCGGCCGGCGGACGTCCTGTCAGGCCAGGACGTTCAGCGCGGCGGGCCGCACCCTGAGGGTCACCGGCAGGACCGCGTCGACCTCGCCGTCCGCGCCGTACGGGAGGGGGCGGTCCGCTTCGAGGCGGACCTCCTTGCCGCGCAGGATCTCGACCTCGGGCCGGTTCACGTGCACGCCCGTCTTCAGCTCGTTCATCATGGCGAAGAAGAGGCGCTTGGGTGCCTGCTTGATGACCACGACGTCGAGCAGCCCGTCGTCGATCCGCGCGCCCGGTGCGACGTTCCTCCCGAACCCGTAGAAGCCCGAGTTCGCCACGACCACGGTGTAGCCGGTGCGCTCGTGCCGCACCCCGTCGATGGTGACGCGGTACGCGGCGGGCTTCCAGGCGAGGACCGCGCGCAGGCCGCCCGCGTAGTACGAGGCAGCGCCGCGCAGCACGCGGGAGGCGTTGGCGTGGCGGTTGGCCACCGCGTCGACGCCCGCGTACACACTGCCGAGGACGCAGGTCCGCGCGTGCACGGCGGACTCCACCTCGATCGTGTCGACCGCCCGCGGCTCGCCGTGGAGCAGTGTCTCGGCGAGCCGCGGAGCGTCCGTGGGCAGGCCCAGGGCGCGGGCGAAGTCGTTGCCGCGCCCCGCCGGTACGAGGCCGAAGACCGTGTCCGTACCGCTGAGCGCACCTCCGACGCAGCCGGCCATGCCGTCACCGCCGACGGCGAGCACGACGTGCCCCCGCGCTCCGGCGTCCTGGGCGAGCTCTCGGGCGTGCTCCAGGCTGCGGCTGTAGACGGTGTCGAGCCTGGCACCCGCCTCCCGCAGCAGACGGGCCAGCGGGAGCAGACCCGCCGTGCCGCTGGAACCCCCTGCGGTGGGGTTGACGACGGCGGTGAACTGTCGCATGGATCTGGCCTCCGGGCGGCAGAAGTAGGGTTCAGCGGACGGGGATGAGGACTCCGGGGCTGAGCACACCGGAGGGGTCGACCTCGGCCTTGACGGCCTGCAGCATGCGGATGCCGAGGGGGCCGATCTCCTGGGCGTACCAGTCGCGGTGGTCGGTGCCGACGCCGTGGTGGTGGCTGATGGTGCCGCCTGCGGCCAGGATCGCGTCGTTGGCCGCCCGCTTCACCGGCTCCCAGTGCGCGACGGCATCCTCCCCCTGTGCGGAGACGACGGTGAAGTACAGGGAGGCGCCGTTCTCGTACGTGTGCGAGATGTGGCACATGACGAGCGGCGGCGTGCCGGCCTCGGTGAGGGTGCTCGTCAGCGCGTCGCGCACGGCCGTGTAGAGGCCGGGGATCGCGGACCAGAAGGCCGCGGTCTCCAGCGTCTCGGCGAACGCCCCGGCGTCGAGCAGCGCGTCCCGCAGGTAGGGCGCGTTGTACCGGCCGTGCTCCCACTTGTCGCCGGGCTCCTCGCCGATGAGCTCACCGTCGCAGGCGAGGAGGACCTCGCGGGCGACGGCGCGGCGGGCCATCGTCTCCTCCTCGGTTCCCTCGTAGCCGACGATGGCCATGCAGCCCGGGTTCTGCGGGAGTTCGGTGCTGCCGATGGCGTCCGGCTGCGCGAGACCGATGAAGGTCTCCGACTCGTCCGACAGTCGCAGCACCGTGGGCCGCGGTCCGTCCTGGGCCAGTCGGCGCAGGGCCGCCGCGCCGGCCTCGAAGGAGGCGAAGCGCCAGCCCTCGTAGATCCGCTTCGGAGGGAGCGGACGGATGCGCACGGTCACCGCCGTGATCACTCCGAGGGCGCCCTCGGAGCCGAGGAGCAGCTGGCGAAGGTCGGGGCCGGCCGCCGAGCGCGGGGCCCGGCCGGTCTCCAGGGTGCCTTCGGGGGTCGCGACCGTCAGGCCGAGGACCATCTCGTCGAAGCGGCCGTATCCGGCCGACGCCTGGCCGCTGGAGCGGGCCGCGGCGAAGCCGCCGACGGTCGCCCATTCGAAGGACTGCGGGAAGTGTCCGAGGGTCCAGCCCCGCTCGTTGAGCAGCGCCTCGCACTGCGGGCCGCGCAGGCCCGGCTGCAGTGTCGCGGTGCGGGACACCTCGTCGACGGCGAGCAGCTGGTCGAGCCGCCGCAGGTCGAGCGCGACGAACGGCCGCTTCGTGGTGGGCGCGAGGCCGCCGACGACGGAGGTGCCGCCACCGAAGGGCACGGCGGCGACGCCGTGTTCGGCGCAGGCGCGCAGCACGGCGAGGACCTCGTCGTGGTCGCCCGGCAGCACGACCGCGGCGGGGATGTCGTCGACCTCGCCGGCGCGGATGCGCAGCAGGTCGGGGGTCGACTTGCCGCGGGTGTGCCGGATGCGGCTCTCGGCGTCCTCCCGCAGGAGGTCGGGCGCGCCGACGGCCTGCCGCAGGGCGGCGCGGGCCTCGTCGGGCAGCGCCGGGGCGGGCGGTTCGATGTCGGCGAGTGCGGCCGGACCGCTCTCGCGCGGGGTGACGCCGAGCAGGTCACGCAGGAGGCCGGTGACCGACTCGGGCAGGGGTGCCGCCTTGGCCGGGTCGCCCCAACCGCTCCACAACATGTCCACTTCGAAAGGGTTCCTAACGGTCTGTTTCACGGATGGCGCTGCCACGCGGCCGACGCTGGCATTACACTGTGACAGATGACGCCCATTCGTCACAACCATGAAGACGCAGATCCCGTGCTCGACGCCGCACGCGACTGCGTGCTCGCCGTCGGCGTACGGCGGACCACCCTCACCGACATCGCCCGGCGCGCGGGCGTGTCCCGGATGACGATCTACCGGCGCTGGCCCGATGTGCGCAGCCTGGTGGGCGACCTGATGACCCGTGAGTGGATCGCCGTCGCCGCCGGGGCCATGCCGGCCTCCGACGAGGACCGGCCCGAGCGGGAGCGGATCGTCGAGGGGCTCGTCGCGGGAGCGGCGGCCTTCCGGGCCCACCCGCTCTTCCACAAGATCATCGACGTCGACCCCGAGCTGCTGCTGCCGTACATCCTCGACCGCCGGGGCGCCAGCCAGGACGCCCTGCTCGGGCTCCTCCACACGGCCCTCGAGGACGGCCACGAGGACGGCTCCGTACGCCGCGTCCGGGCGGACCTGCAGGCCCGGTCCCTGCTGCTCGTCGTCCAGTCCTTCACGCTCTCGCTGCGCACCATGACCGACGACACCGATCCCGAACTGAGCGAAGCCGCCTTCCTCGACGAGCTGCGCACCCTGCTGGAGAGGACCATCGCCCCATGAACCCCACGAGCAGCCCCGCCCTGCCCGGCTCCTCCCTCGACGCCCGGCGGCGCCTGCGCGAACTGGAGCGACTCGCCGACGGCTCTGCCGACAGCGTGGTCGACGTCCTGGTCGTCGGGCTCGGTGCCACCGGCGCCGGAGCCGCGCTCGACGCGGCCACCCGCGGGCTCACCGTCGCCGCGATCGACGCCCACGACCTGGCCTTCGGCACCTCCCGCTGGAGCTCCAAGCTGATCCACGGCGGACTGCGCTACCTCGCGTCCGGACAGCTCGACGTCGCCCACGAGAGCGCGGTCGAGCGCGGCATCCTCATGGAGCGCACCGCCCCCCACCTCGTCCGCGCGCAGCCCTTCGTGCTCCCCCTCACCCCGCTCGTCAGCCGCGGCCAGGCCGCCCTCGCCCGCGCCGGCTTCCTCGCGGGCGACCTGCTGCGCGTCGGCGCCCGCACCTCGCGGAGCACGCTGCCCCAGCCGCGTACGCTCTCCGCCGTCGAGACCCGGCACCTCGCCCCGGCCCTGCGCCCCACCGGGCTGCGCGGCGGACTGCTCTCCTGGGACGGCCGGCTCTCCGACGACGCCCGCCTGGTCACCGCGATCGCCCGCACGGCGGCGGCGTACGGCGCCCGCGTCCTCACCCGCACCCGGGCCCTGGAGCTCCACCGCGACGGTGCGCTGGTCCGCGACGAGACCACCGGCCAGGAGCTGCGGATCCGCGCGCGTACGGTCGTCAACGCGGCCGGCGTCTGGGCGGGCGGCCTCGTCGACGACGTACGCCTGCGGCCTTCGCGCGGCACCCATCTCGTCCTGCGCTCCGAGGACCTCGGCCGTCTCTCCGCGGGCCTGCACATCCCGATCCCCGGCGAGACGAACCGCTTCGTCCTGGTCCTGCCCCAGGGCGACGGGCGCGTGTACGTCGGCCTCACCGACGAACCCGTCGACGGCGACATCCCCGACGTGCCGGAGGTCCCCGAGACCGACATCGGCTTCCTCCTCGACGTCCTCGGCTCCGCCCTCGACGTCACCGTCCACCGTGCCGACGTGGTCGGGGCCTTCGCGGGCCTTCGCCCCCTGCTCGACACCCGGGACGCGGCGGGCCGCACCGCCGACATCTCGCGCAAGCACGCCGTGCTCACCTCCCCCTCCGGCGTCGTCACCGTCGTCGGCGGCAAGCTGACCACGTACCGCCGCATGGCCCAGGACGCCGTCGACGCCGCCGTGACCGCCGGCGGCCTGACCGCCGGGCCGTGCCGTACCGCCTCCGTCCCCCTCGTCGGCGCCGCCGGGCCGCGGACCCTCGCCGGGCTCGACGTCCCGGCCCGGCTCGTGCACCGCTACGGCTCCGAGGCACCCGCCGTGCAGGCGCTCGCCCTCGAAGACCCCGCCCTCGCCCGTCCCGTCGTCCCCGGCCACCCGGTCACGGGCGCCGAGCTGGTGTGGGCCGTCCGCCACGAAGGCGCCCTCGACACCTCCGACCTCCTCGACCGCCGCACCCGCATCGGCCTGGTCCCGGAGGACCGCGCCGCGGCCGAGGAAGCGGCCCGCGACGCCCTGGCGGAAGCGGCCCAGGTGCGGTGACGTCGAGGTGGGTGCGGCATTGCGGAGCCCGGCGGCGGCGTCCTGGCCCGAGAGCCTCCGTGATGTCCGATCCGGCGAGCGCGGGCAGAATTGACGTGAGAGTCCCGCTCCGTCGGTGAGCAGCGCGCCCGCCGTCGTCCGTGCCCGGAAAGGGGGCCGCGTGTCCTCGCCTCGACCGGGGGGTCGGCCGGGAGACGAGCAGGCTCCCGGGCCTCTCTGGTCGGAGCCCGGGACGCTGCTCGAGCAGGTGGCCGTGGCCGTGCTCGGCATCGACGAGGACGGCCTGATCTGCTACTGGGGGCCCGGTGCGCAGCGGCTCTTCGGCCACCGCGCCGCGGACGTGCTGTCCCGGCCGGCCGCCGTCCTCTTCCCCGCCGCTCGCCTCGACGGGGCCGGTGCGGCGGAGCGCCTCGCGGAGCGCGGCCGTGCCTTGGGGTACTGGCGGGCACGGGTGCCGACGCTGCACCGCGACGGCAGGGTCTTCGACTGCGGGTTCCGGGTCTTCCCGGTGACCGGCGCGGGCGGCCGCTCCGTCATCCTGGGTCTGGCGAGCGAGAGTGCCGGGCTCGACCGGGTGAAGACCAACCTCGCCTTTCTCGACGCGCTGTTCGCGACGTGCCCGATCGGCCTCGTGATGCTCGACGAGGACCTGCGGTACGTCCATCTCAACCAGGCGCTGGCCGACATGGACGGGACGCCGATCGAGGACCACATCGGACGGACCATGGCCGAGTTCATGATCACGTCCGACGGGGGTGAGTACCAGCGCATGCTCCGGGCCGTCGCCGACGAGGGCCGGACCGTCGTGAGCACGCTGGTCGTGCTGCGTACGCCGGGCCGTCCCGACCGGGAGCAGGTACGCTCCGTGAGCTTCTTCCCGCTCAGTCAGGCCGTCGGTTCACGGGCGGGCGTGGGCGGTCTCGTCGTGGACGTCACCGACCGTGAGCAGGCCCTCGTGGAGGCGGCAGCCGGCCGGCAGCGTCTCGCCCTCCTCGACCGGGCCGCGGCCCGCATCGGCACCACGCTGGATGTGAACGTCACGGCGCGCGAGCTGGTCGAGTCGGTCGTTCCCGACTTCTGCGAAGCCTCCGTGGTGGAGGTCGTGGAGTGGAAGGACGAACGCGAGGTGTTCGATCCGGAGTCGGTGCTGGTCACCCGCCGGATCGCGGCCGGCACCTGTCTGCCGCCGCCCGCCCCCGAACTGGTCGGCGGCCTGGAGCGCGTGACCTATCCGCCCGGTTCGAGCATCCACCAGGCCCTCACCACGGGCCGTCCCGTCTGCGTCCCCGTGAACGCCGATTTCATGACCCGCACGGTCATCCACCAGGCGCGCGCGCAGCTCCTGATCGACAGCGGTCTGACGTCGCTGCTCATCGCTCCGCTGATCGCGCGGGGCACGGTGCAGGGCATCACGATGTTCGGCCGCTCCGGGGGCCGCCCGGACTTCACCGAGGAGGACCTCAGCCTGGCGGGCGAGCTCGCCTCGCGGGCCGCGCTCTGCCTGGACAACGCCCGGCTCTACAGCCGGGTCCAGGACATCGCGCTCACCCTCCAGCGCGCACTGCTGCCCACCGCCCTCGCGAGCAGTCCTTCCGTGCGCGTCGCCCACCGTTATCTGCCGGGCAGCCAGGCCACCGAGGTCGGCGGCGACTGGTACGACGTGATCGATCTGCCCGGCGGCCGGGTGGCCCTGGTGGTCGGCGACGTGATGGGGCACGGCGTGCCCGCGGCGGCGGCGATGGGGCGGCTGCGCATCACCGCCAAGGCGCTGGCCCGCCAGAACCTGGAACCCGACAGCCTCCTGGAGGAGCTCGACGCCTGCGCCCAGGACGCCGGCATCGCGTACGCCACCTGCCTCTACATCCGCTACGACCCGACGACGGGCCTGGCCCGCATCGCGAACGCGGGTCACCTGCCGCCGCTGCTCCGCCGGGCGAACGGCACGGTCGAGTCGGTCGACGAGGTGCTGGGGGTGCCGCTGGGCGTCGGCGGCGTGCCTTTCCGTACGACCGAGATCGAGCTCCACGACGGCGACACCCTCGCGTTGTACACGGACGGTCTCGTCGAGGCGCGCGGCGTCGACATCGGTGTGGGAGTGGCCGCGCTGCGGTCTCAACTCGAAGGCGCGACCGGCACGTTGGAGGAGGCGGCGGACGGCGTCCTGGCGCGGCTGCTGCCCGAGGCGCCCACCGACGACGCCGTGATCGTGCTCGCCCGGATCCGGCGTGAGGGCCTCGGGGGTGGCTCGGACTGATCGACAGGACACCCGCCGGCGCGGCCGGCTGCGGCGCGAACGGCTCTCCGCTCAGCCGCCGCTGGACGAACGCACCCGCAGTCGCGGAAGGACGAAGAGCCGGTGCCGGGGAGCGTCCGGCTGCTCGATCCTGCGCACCAGCAACTCCACGGCGGACGCGCCGACTTCATGCTTCGCCGGGGCGATGGCGCTCAGCGGGATGTCGGCGAGTCCCGCCACCTCGTCGTCGTACGCCACGATCGCGACGTCGCCGGGGACCTGGACGGATCGCGCGCGCAGCCTCCTCAGCAGCGCGAGCGCGTGGTTGTCGGGATGGGCGATGACCGCGTCGACACGCCCGTCCGCCACGGCGTCCAGCAGTTCCTCGACCGGGTCGTCGTACTCCGGGCTCCCGGGGCCCGCGTCGCCGGTGTCCAGGACGGACGCCGGAAGCGGGGCTTCGAGCCCGGTCGCGCGGACGCCCGCCTCGAAGCCCTCGATGATCCACTGTGCGGTCGGGCTCGTGCCGCGCACGAGCAGCGCGAGCCGCGTGCGGCCGGCCTCCGCGAGGTGCCGCACGGCCAGGCGCGCCCCGTGGACGTGGTCGGACACGACGTGGTCGAGGCCGGCCATCTCGTCCGACTCGGGCCGGCGCTCCACGATCACGACGGGGACGGGCAGGTGCTCGTACCAGCCGCGCGGCCCGGTCGGCACGACGAGGAGCCCGTCGACGCCGTCGCCGATCATCCGTTCGGCCTGGGCGCGTTCCTCGTCCGCGTCGTACCCCGAGATGTCGAGGACCAGCCGGGCGTTCCGGGCGGCGGCGGCCTCGCGGGCGCCCTTGATCACCTCGGGGTAGTAGTAGTCGGCGGACGGCACGATCAGGCCGATGACGCGCTCCCGGCCGCGGGCCGGTGCGGCGGGGTCCGCGTCGGCGCGTGCGGTCTCCGCCCAGGTCTCGGGCAGCATGGCCCCGCCGTGCACCCGGGCGACCAGGCCGCGGTCGGCGAGGATCTCCACGTCGCGGCGGATCGTGACCGGGGAGACTCCCAGCTCGGCGGCGAAGTCGCTGACCCGGAGGGAGCCCTCCTCGCGCAGCCTGCGCAGGATCGCCTGATGCCTGTGTTCCGCGTGCACTTCCCCGCTCCCCTCGAACGACGGCCCAGTTCAGAAGCAGTGTAGCCACCTTGCGATCGATCCTGTCCGTTTCTTGTCGAATGGACAATCGATGGCGGTTCCTGTTCAAAGCGTTGCTCTCTTGGCCTTCTGCGTGTTAGAAACCCCACGCTTACGAGCCAGCGACAGCGCCGAGGCAACGACGCGCTCCTCCCGTAAAGGTCGTCTCCCATGCCATCTCCCTGGCCTCGCCGCACCTTCCTCCACGCCGCCGGCGGGGGCGCGCTCGCCCTCGGTCTCGGCGGAGCCCTCGCGCAGCCGTCCGGCGCCGCCGAAGTCCCCGCGAGCGCGGGGACGTTCGCCACCACGTCCGACCCGGCGTCCGACGCGGAATTCGACGCGCTGCGCGGCAGGTGGCGCGACCTCATCCTCGGTACGGGCTTCAGCCCGACCGCGGAACCGTTCCGGAGCATCCTCAGCACCCTCGGCACGACCGCCGCCGGCTACCTGGCGACCATGGCCCCGGCGAGCGGTTCGCTCTGGCCCGGCCGATCCTGGGCCGACCCGGAGCCCGACCTCGACGCCGAGTCCTACGCCTTCTCGGCGACCATGAACGACGGTTACAACCGGCTGCGGACCATGGCCGAGGCCTACTCCCAGCCGGGGACCGGACTGACCGGGGACAGCGCGCTCCGGGACGCCGTCCTCACCGGCCTCGACCACCTCTACGCCGAGGTCTACAACGAGCGCACGACGCGGTACGGCAATTGGTACAACTGGCAGATCGGCGCCCCTCAGGCGCTCATGGACACCTGTGTGCTGATGTACGACCACCTGTCGGCGGCGCGGATCGCCGCCTACTGCCGGGCCGTGGACGCGTTCGTGCCGGATTCGGTCTTCGCCTCGTACACCGGGACCAGCACCGGCGCCAACCGGGTCGACCTGTGCCGCGGCGTCGTCCTGCGCGGCATCGTCGGCAAGGACCCGGCCAAGATCACGCTGGCGTCCCAGGCACTGGCCCCGGTCTTCCCCTACGTCACCTCGGGCGACGGCTTCTACGCCGACGGATCGTTCGTCCAGCACCGCAACGTCCCCTACATCGGCGGCTACGGCGCGGTGCTGCACGACGGCGTGGGTCGGCTGCTCGCCCTGCTGCGCGGATCGAGCTGGGAGGTGACCGGCCCGGACACCCAGCTCTTCCTCGACACGATCGAGAAGGCCGTCGCGCCGTTCATCTACAACGGCCTGATCATGGACAACGTCAGCAGCCGGGGCATCAGCCGCATCGGCACCAACGAGCACCAGCGCGCCCACGGCCTGATGGCCACCATCCTGCTGGTCGGCCAGGGGGCGAGCCCCGAGGAGAACGCCCGCTGGCGGGCGATGGTCAAGGGCTGGCTGCAGCGCGACTACTACTACCCGGCGCTCAAGAACCCCGGCCTCAGCCTGATCAGGGCGTCGCTGCTGCAGGAGCTGCGGGACGACACCTCCGTGACGGCCGCCCCCGAGCCCGTCGAGCACCGGCTGTTCCCCAGCATGGCCCGGGCCACGCACCGGCGCCGCGACTGGGCCGCCTCCTTCTCCATGGCCTCGAACCGCATCGCCCACTACGAGTTCGGCAACGGCGAGCACGCCCGCGGCTACCACACCGGCGCCGGATGGCTCTCCTGGTGGGGCGACGACTTCGGTCTCGAGCAGTACTCGGACGCGTACTGGCCGACCGTCGACCCGTACCGCCTGCCCGGCATCACGGCCTCGCGCAAGCCGCTCGCCGACGGCGAGGGCGGCAACTGGGGGCAGCCCATGCCGGACGCGGCCTGGGTCGGCGGCACGACCGACGGCGAGTACGCCGCCATCGGCCAGCACCTCAAGGGGCTGTCCAGCACCCTGGACGCGAGGAAGTCCTGGTTCTGCCTCGACGACGCCATCGTCTGCCTCGGCGCCGGCATCACCGCCACGGACGGCCACGCCGTCGAGACGACCGTCGACAACCGCGCCCTCGGAGCCACGGGGGCCCCGGCGCTCACGGTCGACGGCCGGCCGCAGCCCGTGGCCCAGGGCTGGACGGCCACCTTCGGCGACGCCCGGTGGGCCCACATCGCCGGGCAGGCGGGCTATGTCTTCCCCGGCGGCGCCACGCTCGGCGCGGTGCGCGAGGAGCGCACCGGCTCCTGGCGGGACATCAACACCGGCGGCTCCCCCGACCCGGTCACCCGCCGCTACCTGACCCTCTTCACCGACCACGGCGTCGACCCGGCCGGCGGCGACTACGCCTACGTCCTGCTGCCGGGAGCGAGCGCCGAGGCCACCGCCCGCCGCGCCCACGACCGGGGATGGCTGCGGATCCTCGCCAACTCCGGTACGCGGCAGGGCGTTCGCGTGCCGAGGCTGGGCCTCACCGCGGTGAACTTCTGGAGCCCGGGCACCGTCGAGAGGCTCCGGGCGAGCGCCCCCGCCTCCGTGCTCGTACGGGAGCACCGCAACGGCACGGCGACCCTCGTCGTCTCGGACCCCGCGCGGCGGGCCACTTCGCTGGACATCGTCTGGAACCGCAGGGTGACCAAGGTGCTCTCCACGCCCGCCACGGTCACCGCCGCCACGACCGGCTCCTCGCTGAGGCTCGCCTTCGGCGACCTCACCGGGCAGGCCGGCGCACCCCAGAAGGTCACGGTCCGCCTCGGCTGACCAAGCCGGGGCCGGAGGCGTGCGCCTGGGCCGTATCACCCCCGGCACAGCCCAGGCGCACGCCTTTCGCGACATCCCGCCCCTCTCCCCCGGAGGAATTCATGCACCACGGCGACACCCGAGTCGTCCCCCACGTCTCCCCCTCGGTCACCCACCGCTCCCCCGCCGATCGACGGGCACCGCGCCGTCGGCGCCGGTGGCCGCCGGCCGCGACGGCACTCGCCGCGGTGGTCCCGCTCGCCCTGGCGACCCCCGCGCACGCCGCGGTGGAGTGGGACGGCGACGCGGACAACGGCGGCACCGCCGTGTTCGACGCGGTCCTCTGCGACTCCCCGTCGTACGTCTACCAGCCCGACTGGGGCGACGGCCGCGGGAAGATCTTCGGCTTCACCAAGGCGGTGGGCTCCGAACGGTGCGAGGGACACGGCATCGCCGGCCACACCCTCACGTCCGGCCGGACGTACTGGTTCGGCTGGGAGTCGATGACCAAGACCGGCAACGCCCAGACCGTCTTCCAGTGGAAGTCGTGGGGCACCGGCGCCGAGCACGACCAGAACTACCCGGTGATCATGAAGGTCGAGGACAGCCGTCTGAAGATCTGGTACGTCGCCCCGGGCGAGCAGTGGATACCCATCGGCAACGTCGCCTGGACGCCCGGGACTTGGAACAAGATCGAGCTGGGCATCGACGCCCGTCCCGCCACGAGCGGTTCCGTACTCCTGTACGTGAACGGCCAGTCGGTCGCGGACCACCGGAACGCGCGAACCTGGGATCTCAAGGGCAACGCCCCCCGCTGGGGCTCGTACGGCTCCACCATCACCGATGTCGAGTCGGTCCACTGGGTCGACGGCCTGAAGATGGGCACGTCACGGGCCGACGTCGACTGAAACCCACGAACGAAGGGCGCCCGGCCCAACAGGGGGGAGCACAGGGGCACTCAGGCGCGAACAAGCTAAAGAACAAGCCAAGCATGACCCGGCCGGAAGCTCAGGATCGGCGCGGAATCGGCGCCGTCGACAGCGCGCAGTGATCCCGTCGTCACAGGTCACGCGGCATGTGACCGTCGTCAACGCGGTCGCGGGCCGTCACCCTTCGGTGACTTGACCTTCAAAGGTTCAGCACAAATTGCATACATCCCCTCTCCAGGCGGGCCCCGATGCTCTAGATTGACCATGCTTCACAGCTCGGACACCAGGCGACAAATCATGATCTTTCGATCCAGCGTCGGGGACGGACTTCCACGCCGTCCCCGGTCGCCTGAGATGAGCGTGTTCGCGTAACGCTGCAACACCGTTACGTCATGCGCGGGGTGGGCGGGGACCCACCCTGATGTGAGGAACAGCGCGGCGCGGGAGGCGGGGGCCTCCCGAGGGGAGGAGCGGCGCGGGGGGCGGGGGTGCCTCCCGGGGGGAGGAACCGTGTGGAGCCAACACGTCGAGCCCACTGACGCCCTGGGGGGGTCTGTGCAGCAGGGTGAGTTAGTCAGTCCATTTCCGTCGGCGCCCGGGCGCCTGGAGAACGGGTCGATCAGCAGGACCACGATCGACTGGGAGCAGCGGTACCGCCGGGCCGTGATCACCACTGACACCGTGGCCACCGCCTTCGTGGTGGCGGCGATCGGTGGCTTCTTCGGGGGCCGGGACGCGGCCAACTGGCACGAGAAGTGGAGGATCCTGGCCTTCGCCACCGAGCTCCTCGTGCTCGCGGCGCTCGCGGTCAGCCGGTCCTGGTCCCCGGCCGTACTCGGCCAGGGCGCCGAGGAGTTCCGCCGGCTCGGACGCTCGCTGTGCACGGCGGCCGTCGTCCTCGCACTGGTCGGGATCGCCCTGACCTCGCGCAACATCAAGCTCTGGATCTTCGTCGCGATACCGGTGATCGCGCTCGTCACCATGACCGAGCGCTATCTGCTCCGCCTCTGGCTGCACAAACAGAGGAAGGAAGGACGGTGTCTGCGCCCGGTGCTCGCCGCCGGGAGCCCGGCCACCGTGCGCGATCTGATCACCCGGACCCGTAAGTTCCCGCACCTCGGCTGGCGCGTGGAGGCGGTGTGCACGGCGGACAGTTCCGGGCTCGACGTCGACCAGGTGGACGGGGTGCCGGTCGTCGGTGAGCTCGCCGACGTCGCGGGCCATGTACGCCGCAACGGCTACCGGGTCGTCGCGGTCACCCCCGATCCGCACTGGTCACCGGACCGGCTGCAGCGGCTGGCCTGGAACCTCGAGGGCAGCGACGCCGAGATGGTCGTGGCGCCCGTGCTCATGGAGGTGGCCGGCCCGCGGCTGCACGTCGACGCGGTGCTCGGCATCCCGCTGCTGCGGGTCAGCATGCCGACGTTCACGGGCGGCCGGCGGGCGGTCAAGGAGGTCGTCGACCGGATGGGCGCGGCGGTCCTGCTGATGCTGTTCGCGCCGCTGATGCTGCTGGTCGCGCTGCTCGTCCTGGTGGACAGCCGGGGTGGGGCGGTCTACCGCCAGCGCAGGGTCGGCAAGGACGGCCGCGAGTTCACCATCCTCAAGTTCCGCACCATGGTCGTCGGGGCCGACGCGGCACGCGCCGAGCTGGCCCACCGCAACGAGGGCGCGGGACTGCTGTTCAAGCTCCGCCGCGATCCGCGGGTGACCCGGGTGGGAACGGTGCTGCGCCGGTACTCGCTCGACGAACTGCCGCAGCTGTTCAACGTGCTCACCGGCTCCATGTCGCTGGTCGGCCCGCGGCCTCCGCTGCCGGAGGAGTCCGCCGCGTACGGCCCGGACATCCGGCGGCGTCTCCTCGTGAAGCCCGGCCTCACCGGCCTGTGGCAGATCAGCGGACGCAGCGACCTGTCGTGGGAGGAGGCGGTCCGGCTGGATCTGCGGTACGTGGAGGACTGGTCGCTCGCCCTGGACACGGTGATCTTGTGGAAGACGCTGCGTGCGGTGATCCACGGCAAGGGGGCCTACTGATGCGCGGGGGGCGTCGTCCGGTCGGCTCGGGGACGGCAGGCCACAAGGGCCTGCCCAGGGGGAGGAACAGGGCATGAGAGTCAGCGTTTTCGGGCTCGGCTACGTGGGCTGCGTGTCGGCCGCGTGCCTGGCCAGCCTCGGTCACGAGGTCATCGGAGTGGACGTGAACCAGGTGAAGGTCGACCTGGTCAACGACGGCAAGGCCCCCGTGGTCGAGGAGCGGATCGGCGAGCTCATCGCCGACGTCGTGCGGGCCGGGACGTTGCGCGCCACCCAGGACGTCCACGAGGCGATCATGAACAGCGATGTGTCGCTGATCTGCGTGGGCACGCCGTCGGAGCCCA
The DNA here is from genome assembly GCF_044752965.1 of Streptomyces sp. NPDC088553. Lineage (NCBI taxonomy): Bacteria > Bacillati > Actinomycetota > Actinomycetes > Kitasatosporales > Streptomycetaceae > Streptomyces > Streptomyces sp. NPDC088553. Next base: position 666,790 of record NZ_JBIVMG010000002.1, read on the forward strand.
ACGGCAGTCTGTGCACCACGTACCTGAAGCGGGTCACCGAGGAGATCGGTGCCGCGGTGGCCGAGCGGGGCGGGCGGCAGACCGTCGTGTTCCGCAGCACCATGCTTCCGGGCACCTGCCTGAACCTGCTCGTACCGATCCTGGAGAAGTTCGCCGGCGGCACGGCCGGGGTGGACTTCGGGGTCGCGGTCAACCCGGAGTTCCTGCGCGAGGGCACGAGCGTGCGGGACTTCTTCGACCCGCCGAAGACCGTCATCGGCGAGCTCGACCCGGCGAGCGGCGACGTCGTGGCGGCGCTGTACGACGGGCTGCCCGGCGAGGTGTTCCGGGTGCCGGTCCCGACGGCCGAGGCCATCAAGTACGCGGACAACGCCTTCCACGGCCTCAAGATCGGATTCGCCAACGAACTGGGCGCGGTGTGCCAGGCGCTCGGGGTGGACTCGCACCAGGTGATGGACGTCTTCCTGGCCGACCGCAAGCTGAACATCAGCCCCGCCTATCTGCGGCCCGGCTTCGCCTTCGGCGGCTCCTGCCTCCCCAAGGACCTGCGCAGCCTGGTCCACGCGGCGCGGCGGCACGACGTCTCGGTGCCGATCCTCGCCCATGTGCTGCCCTCCAACGCCGACCATCTGCAGCGCGCGGTGGAGCTGGTCGAACGCACCGGCAAGCGCCGGGTGGGCATGTTCGGCCTCTCCTTCAAACCCGGCACCGACGACCTCCGCGAGAGCCCGCTCGTCGAGCTGGCTGAGCGGCTCTTCGGCAAGGGGTACGACCTGCGGATCTACGACCCCAACGTGAACCTCTCCCGGCTGCTCGGCGCGAACCGCGAGTACATCGAGACCCGGCTGCCGCACCTCGCGCAGCTGCTCGCGGACTCCGTCGACGAGGTGCTCGACCATGCCGAGGTGTGCCTGGTCGGGACCGGGGATCCGGCCGTCCTGTCGGCGCTGCCCCATGGCGACGGCCCGGTGATCGTCGATCTCATCCACCTTCCCGACGCCGACGCGCGCCGGGCCGAACCGGGGTACGTGGGCCTTGCTTGGTGACATGACCGGGGGCGCCGGGCCGGCCCGGCGCGCGCTCGTCCTGGTGGAGAACCTGTCGGTGCCGTTCGACCGGCGGGTGTGGCAGGAGTGCACGACGCTGCGCGACGCGGGCTGGGAGGTGCACGTCATCTGCCCCCGCGGCGAGAAGCGGGACACGGAACCGGAGGCGGTGATCGACGGGGTGCGGATCCACCGCTACCCCCTGCGCGCCGCCACCGGCGGTCCGGCCGGCTATCTGCGGGAGTACGGGACGGCGTTGTGGCACACGCTCCGGCTGGCCCGCGCGGTCGGACCGGTCGACGTGGTCCACGCCTGCAATCCGCCGGACCTGCTGTTCCTGCCGGCCCGGTGGCTGAAGCGGCGCGGGGCCCGGTTCGTCTTCGACCAGCACGATCTGGTGCCCGAGCTGTACCTGTCCCGGTTCGACCGCGGGGAGGACCTGCTCTACCGCGCCGTGTGCGCGCTGGAACGGATGACGTACCGGGCCGCGGACGTCGTGCTCGCCACGAACGAGAGCTACCGGGACGTCGCGCTGCGCCGTGGCGGGCGGCGGCCCGAGGACGTCTTCGTGGTGCGCAGCGCGCCCGACGTCGACCGGTTCCACCCGGTGCCGCCCGAGCCGGAACTGAAGCGCGGCAAGCCCCACCTGCTGTGCTACCTCGGTGTCATGGGGCCGCAGGACGGCGTCGACTACGCCTTGCGGGCCCTCGCGAAGCTGCGCGACGAGCTCGGGCGTACCGACTGGCACGCGGTGTTCGTCGGCGCCGGCGACGCCTTCGACGCGATGGTCGAGCTGTCGCGGCGGCTCGGGCTCTCGGAGCAGGTGGAGTTCACCGGCCGTATCCCGGACACCGACTTGGCGCGCTACCTGTCCACCGCGGACGTGTGCCTCTCCCCCGACCCGCGCAATCCGCTCAACGACGTGTCGACGATGAACAAGGTCCTCGAGTACATGGTGATGGGCCGGCCCATCGTCTCGTTCGACCTCCGGGAGGCCCGGGTCTCCGCCGGTGACGCCGCCGTGTACGCGCCCGCCAACGACGAGGCCGCGTTCGCCGGGCTCGTCGCGCGGCTCCTCGACGACCCGGAGGAGCGCGCCCGGATGGGCAAGATCGGCCAGGAACGCATCGGCGGGCAGCTCGCCTGGCGGCACTCGCAGCAGTCGCTGCTGGCCGCCTACGACGCCGCTTGCCGTGATCACACCCCCGTGTCGGTGAACGGCCCGGTCCGGACGGGGAGAAGGCCGCGCCGTTGAGCGATGACACCATACGTCTGGTCACGATCGGACGGATCCTCCGTCGGCGTGGGCGGCTTCTCACCATCCTGGCCGTGGTGGGCGCGCTCGTCGGCTACGGCGCCTCCCTGTTGATTCCGCCGCGCTACACGACGTCGGCGTCGGTGCTGCTGCCCGGGGCGTGGGAGGAGCGCGAGCTGCTGACCCAGGCGGAGATCGCGACCAGTTCGGTGGTGGTCGACCGCGCGGCCGCCGCGCTCGGCTGGTCCGGGGTCGACGGCATCGAGCTGCGGGACCGGGTGAGCGCCAAGGCAGCCGACGGGAACATCATCAAGATCTCGGGCACGGCCGAGACCCCGGAGCGCGCGCAGCGCCTGTCCGACACGGTCGCCCGGCAGTTCGTCGCCTTCGCCGCGCAGATCACGGGCGCCACCACCGACCCCGAGGCGGCGGCGCAGCCCGAGGCACTGCGGCAGCTGGTGGTGAAGACCACCCGCCGCATCGACGAGCTGGCCGCCGAGGCCGGTCCGGGGCAGAGCGTGGAGAGCGTGCAGACCCGCACCGAGCTCGCGAAGCTGCGCACCGCGCTGCAGGAGGCCGTGGACAAGCTGGACAAGGCCGAAACGACGACCGACCGGCCCGACATGGTCGTCATGGGACCGGCGACCCGGCCGGCCGGCGAGGCGCCGCCGACGAGGACGCAGCTCATCGTCGGCGGGGCGCTGCTGTTCGTCCTGTTCGCGGTCATCGGTCATCTCGCCGCCGCGCGGGTGGGCCGCCGGCCGCGCACCGGGGCGGACATCACCGCGGCCCTGGGCTCGACGCTGCTCGGCGCCGTCGACGTACCGGGTGAACGGGCCGCGGACCGGCCGAAGGGCGGTGGCCCCCGGGCCCTGTTCCGCCGGCTGCTCGGCATCGACGTCCGATGGGACATGCCGTCCCCGGGAGCCTCCGGCGACGACGAGAGCAGGCGGATCCGCTACCGGCGGGTGTGCGCCCGCCTCCGGGACCGGCTGCCGGCCCCCCGGCGGCTGCTCGTCGTCGTCCCGGACGGCGACGAGATCGCCCGCCGGGCCGCCGGACAGCTCGTCGCCGAGGCCGGGAACGACTCCTCCCCGGACTCTTCGGGCGGCGGACTGCTCGTGCTGCACGTCGTGGGGGTCTCGGTGTCCCGGCCGATGGTGCCGGACCGCGCGGGCGAGTCCGGTGCCCTCGTCGTGGTCAGCGCGGGCAGCTGGACCGCGGGGGAACTCGCCGGGATCGCCGAGGCGTGCGCCGACGCCGGGCACGAGGTCGTCGGCACCGTCCTCGCCGGCACGGTCTGGGCCCGTCCGACCCGCTCCTCCGGCCGTTCTCGCCGTGCCACCACCCCGGTGCTCGCGGCGAGCGGCGACGCGACCGGGGGTGGGAAGTGACGACGCGTACGACGCCGGAGTCGTCGGCCACCGCTCCCCTGCTCGACCTCCAGGTCCTGGTGGTGGCGGTCCGCAGGCGACGCCGCCTCTGGGGCTCCATGACCCTCCTCGGGCTGCTCCTCGGCGTGGCGATGGCCGTGCTGCTGCTGCCGCCGCCCACCGCGACGACCAAACTCCTGGTGGCCCATCAGGAGGACCAGCCGAACGACCCCGGCACCCTGATCCGGACCGACGCCGCGCTGCTGCAGACCACCCGGATCGCCGACCGGGCACTGCGGTCCCTCGGCTCCCGGGAGAAGCCCGAGGAGTTCATGAAGGACTACGAGGGTGTCGGCCTGACCAACAACCTGCTGCGGATCGATGTGACGGGTGACAGCGACGCGGAGGCCGTGGCCCGCGCCCAGGCGCTCGCCGACGCGTTCGTCGCCGACCACGTCCGGCGGATCAGGGAAACGGCGGAGGCCGAGGCCAAGGCCCTGCTCGACCAGCGTGACCGGCTGCGGGCCGACCTCGCCCAGGTCGACAAGGCCATCGGAGAGGGCTCGTCGGAGAGCGGACCGAAGGTGTCGGCCGACAGGGAGTCGCTCTTCGCCCGCCGGGCCGAACTCACCTCCCAGATATCCGACTTCGGCCGGCGCGCCGCGGAAGCGCGGATCGGCACGCCCCGGCTCGTCTCCGGCACCCAGATCGTGGACGCCCCGCGCGCGGTGCGGCACTCCCTGCCCAGGACCGCCGCCACCAACGCCGCGATCGGGCTCGCCCTGGGGCTCGCCCTCGGCCTCGCGGTGGCCGCGGTCGGCGCGGTGGTGGCGGACCGCCCCGTGCTGCGCCGGGAGATCGCGGCGAACCTGGGCGCCTCCGTCATCGCCGAACTGCCCCGCCGTTCCCCCCGGTTGTGGCAGCGCCGACGGGTCCGGGCGGCCCGGACCCGGCTCACGGCGTCCCTGGCACGCACGGTGCGCGGTTCCGCGGGACCGGTGTCCCTGCTCGAACTGGGCTCCGCGCGCGCCACCACCGGGATCACCCTGGACCTCGCCGAAGCACTCGCGGCGGACGGACCCGTGGCCGTCATCGACGGCCTGCCCGGCCTCCCGCTCACCCACCTCCGCCCGAAGCCGGGAGCCCTCACCGTGGTCAGCCCCGAGCGGGCCGCGTCCGTCCCGCACCAGCAACGCCGCCTCGGTGTCGGCTCGGTGGCACCCGGTACGGCGTGGACCGACCTCCAGCACCTCGGCACCCGGACGGTCCTCGTCGTACGCGCCGGGCACGGCAGCGCCGCATGGCTGCACACCGTGGCGCGGCACCTCGCGGACCAGCGCATCGAGGTGATCGGTGTGGTGCTGATCGACCCCGATCCGGGCGACCGGACCGACGGCACGCTGTGGGACGGGCCGCACGCCGCGCCGCGCGGCGAGGGCGAGCGGCCGGCCCGGCGGAACGGGACAGGACGGCGAGGGGCGGAGCGGCTGCCGATGTGGGCGGCACGGGTCCCCGACAGCGACGACCAAGAGGGGCGGTAGGACATGTGTGGCATCGCGGGCACGTACCGATGGCCGGACGGGAAGATCGTGACCGACCGGCTCACCGACACCCTCGCCCACCGGGGCCCGGACGGGGCGGGCCGGTACAGCCATCGCGCCGGTGACGGCGAGGTGCACCTCGGGCACCGACGGCTGGCGATCATCGACCTGTCGGAGACCGGCGCCCAGCCGATGGTCTCCGACGGCCTCGTCCTGACGTACAACGGCGAGCTGTACAACGCGCCCGAGCTGCGGGCCGAGCTGGCGGCCGGCGGGGTGCGCTTCCGCGGTACGTCCGACACCGAGGTGCTCCTCGAGGCCTGGCGGCGCTGGGGGACGGACTGTCTGCCCCGGCTGCGCGGCATGTTCGCGTTCGGGATCTTCGACGAGCGCACCGGGGAACTCGTGCTCGCCCGCGACCAGCTCGGCATCAAGCCGCTCTTCCTGCTCCGGCGCGGAGAGGGCCTGGTGTTCGCCTCCGAGCTGAAGGCGCTGTCCGCCGCCACCGGCGGATCGCTCGAGGTGGACGACGCGGCGCTGGTGGCCTCGCTGCTGTACTACTGGGTGCCGGACTCGCGGTGCGCGTTCCGCGAGGCGGAGAAGCTGCCGCCGGGGAGCTGGCTCCGGTGCCGGCCCGACGGCCGGGTGGAGCGCGGCCGGTTCTGGCACCTCCGGGACGTCGCCGCCGAGGGCCGCGAGCGTGCCCTGAGCGGCGAGCTGCCGGATGTCGCCGCCGCCGTCGAGGAGTCGACCCGGCGCCATCTGCTCTCCGACGTCCCCGTGGCGACGTTCCTGTCCGGCGGTCTCGACTCCAGTTATCTGACCGCGCTCGCGGCCCGGGACCGGCCCGGGATCTCCGCCTACACGATCGGGTTCCGCGCCGAGGACGCCAGGTTCGAGGCGATGCCGGACGACCTCCGCTACGCGCGTCAGGTGGCCGAGCGGTTCGGCGTCGACCTGCACGAGATCGAGATCGCTCCGGACGTGCTGGATCTGCTGCCGCGGATGACGTACCACCTGGACGAGCCGATCGGCGATCCCGCCGCGATCAACACGTTCCTGATCTGCTCGGCCGCCCGGGAGGCCGGGGTCAAGGTGATGCTCTCGGGGATGGGCGCGGACGAGCTGTTCGCCGGCTACCGCAAGCACCTGGCCAACCTGATCGCGCTGCGCTACCAGCGCGTCCCGGGCCCGCTGCGGCGCGGCCTGTCCGCGGCGGTGGACCGGCTGCCGGTCGCCTCGGCGCGCCGGGGCTACCGTTCGGTGCGCTTCGCGAAGCGGTTCCTCTCCTTCGCGGACCTGCCGGAGGAGACCGCGTTCCGGCGCAGCTACACCATGTACGACCAGGACGATCTGCTCGCCCTGGTCAATCCGGACCTGGCCGGGACGGTCGGGGACGTGCTGACCGAGCACGCGGACGTCTACGAGGACAACGAGCTCGACGACTTCGTCAACCGCATGTGCCTGGGCGACGCCCGGATGTTCCTGCCGGGCCTGAACCTCGCGTACACGGACCGGTCGAGCATGGCCGCGTCGACCGAGGTACGGGTGCCGTACGTGGACGTCGAGGTGGTCAGGGCGGCGTTCGCCGTGCCCGGCGACCGCAAGATCGTCGGACGGCAGGGGAAGGCCGTGCTCAAGGAGGCGGCCACCTCGGTCCTGCCCCGGGAGATCGTGTACCGGCCCAAGGGCCTGTTCAGCGCCCCGCTGCGCGCCTGGATGAGCCGGGACCTGGCACCGCTGGTGCGCGAGGTGGTGAACGACGGCGTGCTCGTGCGGAACGGCTTCCTGCGCCGCGACGCGCTGGCGCGGATGGTCGCCGAGGACGCGGCCGGGCAGCGGGACTTCTCCAAGCATCTCTGGCATGTGCTGACCCTCGAGTACTGGTATCGCGGCGCGACCTCAGGGTCCGGCCGGGATACGCACGAGAAGGCTTAGAAACAAGGGGACTTCGGTGAAACAGGTTGTACAGAACTACAAGACCGGCGAACTCGCGGTGCTCGACGTGCCGGTACCGGGGTGCAAGCCGGGCGGTGTGCTGGTCCGCACCTCCTACTCCCTGATATCGACCGGGACCGAGCTCATGAAGGTCTCCGAGGCCGGCATGTCGATGCTGGGCAAGGCCCGCTCCCGGCCGGACCAGGTGGCCAAGGTCATGCAGAGCGTGGCCACCAACGGGATTCCCGCCACCTACCAGAAGGTGATGGGCAAGCTGGACTCCTACACCCCGCTGGGCTATTCGCTGTGCGGGGTGGTCGAGCAGGTCGGCACCGGCGTCGACGACGTGAAGGTCGGCGACGTCGTGGCCTGCGCGGGCAACGAGCACGCCCTGCACGCCGAGCTGAACTGGGTGCCGAAGAACCTCTACGTCAAGGTGCCGGAGGGCCTCGCGCCGCGGCACGCGGCCTTCGGCACCGTCGGATCGATCGCGATGCAGGGGGTCCGCCAGGGCGAGCCGCAGCTGGGCGAGGTGGCGCTGGTCATCGGCCTCGGGCTGATCGGGCAGCTGGTCGTGCAGCTCCTCACCGCCGCGGGCGTCCGCGTCGTCGGGGCCGACCCCGACCCGGCGCGCTGCGAGCTCGCCGAGCGCCTGGGCGCCGTGGCGTGCGGCGATCCCGCGTCCACGGCGGTGGAGGCCGCCGTCGCCGAACTCACCGACGGGCACGGCGTGGACCAGGTGTACCTGGCGGCCGGCGGCGGCAGCAACCAGCCCGTCGAGCTGGCCGCCCGGCTGTGCCGCGACCGCGGCCGGGTCGTCGACATCGGCAAGTGCCGTCTGGACCTTCCGTGGAACGCGTACTACGAGAAGGAGCTGGACGTCAGGTTCTCCCGTTCGTACGGCCCCGGGCGCTACGACCCTGAGTACGAGCTGGAGGGGCGGGACTATCCGATCGGGTACGTCCGGTGGACCGAGCGCCGCAACCTGGCGTGCTTCCTCGATCTCGTGGCCCGCGGCCGGGTCGACGTGGAGCCCCTGGTGTCCCACGTCGCCGACTTCGACGACGCCGTGGAGACGTACCGGCGGCTGAAGGACGGCGACCTGAAGGCCGTGGCGGTGCTGTTCCGCTACCCCGAGCACAAGGGGGAGGCACAGACGGCCCCGGTGGTGGCCGTGCCCGCGGTGCGGCGCGGCGGCGGAGTTCCCGCCCAGGCCCGGCCGGCGAAGCGGCCGGTGCGCCTGGCGTTCGTCGGCGCGGGGAACTACGCGACGTCGATGCTGCTGCCGCACCTGGTCGGGCGCGACGGCGTCGAGCTGTCCACCGTCGTCACCACGACGGCGCTGTCCGCGGCCAACGCGCAGCGGAAGTTCGGCTTCGCCGAGGCGACCACCGATCTCGACGCCGTGCTCGGTGACCCGTCCGTCGACGCGGTGTTCGTCGTCACCCGGCACAGCTCGCACGCCGAACTGACCCGCAAGGCGCTCCTCGCCGGCAAGACGGTGTTCGTGGAGAAGCCCCTCGCCCTCTCCGAGGACGAGCTGGCCGGGGTCCTCGCGGCGGTGGAGGAGTCCGGCAACGACCGGCTGCAGGTGGGCTTCAACCGCCGGTTCGCGCCGCTGCTCCAGGAGGCCAGGAAGCGGTTCGGCGACCGGACCGGTCCGGCGAACCTCCGCTACCTGGTCAACGCGGGCCGGCTGCAGCACGGCAGCTGGTACCTCCAGCAGGGCACCGAGGGCTCCCGGTTCGCCGGCGAGGGCGGGCACTTCATCGACACGGCGAGCTGGCTGCTCGGGGCCGACCCGGTCTCGGTGTACGCGGTCGCCACGTCCGGCCAGGACGACCTGCAGGTCGTGCTGCGCTACCCCGACGGGTCCACCGCCACCCTCAGCTACGTCACCACCGGGCCTTCGAGCTTCCCCAAGGAGACGCTGGACCTCGTCGCGGACGGCAAGGTGCTGCGGCTCGACGACTTCGTCCGCGCCTCGGTCTACGGAACGAAGCGCTGGGTCAGCTCGCGGCTGCCGCAGGCCCGGGACAAGGGCCAGAACGCCGAACTGGCCGCGTTCGTCAAGGCGGTGCGGACCGGTGGGCCGATGCCGGTGCCGCTGGAGTCGCTGGTCGCCACCACGGCGGCCACCCTCGCCGTGCGGGCCGGTCTGGCCGGCGGCGCGCCGGTGACCCTGGCGGGGGCTCGATGAGCATGAGTGCGGGCTGGTACCTCCGGCGCCTGTCCCGGATGGGACCGCAGGAGGTCGGCGGCCGGGTGGGCGACACGGTACGCAGGCGGCGCTGGCGGTCGGGGCTGCCGGACGCGCCGAGCGTGACCGGCGCCCGGTTCACCGCCGTCCTGCCCGCCGGGGCGATCGCCGCGGTGCCGCCGGACGCGGCGAAGCGGCTCGTCGCCGAGGCGGACCGGCTGATGGCCGGGCACGCCGAGTACTTCGGGGTGCACCGTGACGACCTGACCGACCCGGACTGGTGGTACGACCCGAAGACCGGGCGCCGGGCTCCGTGGGGGTACGCCTTCGACGTGCCGTACCGGAAGGAGGAGACGGTCGGGGACATCAAGCAGATCTGGGAGCTGTCCCGGCACCAGTACCTCACCGTGCTCGCCGCGGCCTACGCCGTCACTGGGGACGAGCGGTACGCCGAGCGGGTGGCGAGGCATCTGCGGTTGTGGTGGGCGGCCAACGCTCCGCTGCGCGGGGTGCACTGGATCAGCGGCATCGAGCTGGGGATCCGGCTGCTGTCCTGGGTGTGGATCCGGCGGCTCCTCGACGGCTGGCCTGGCGCGGCCGCGCTGTTCGAGGACAACCCGGTGGCGCGGAAGCAGATCTGGCACCACCAGCGCTGGCTCGCGGCCTTCCCCAGCCGGGGGTCCTCGGCGAACAACCACGTCATCGCCGAGGCCGCCGGGCAGCTCGCCGCGGCCTGCGCGTTCGGGTGGTTCCCCTCGTCGGCGCGTTGGCGGGCCGACGCGATGCGGTCCCTCGACCGGCATCTGCGGAGCAACACCTTCGGCTCCGGCCTCAACCGCGAGCTGGCCACCGAGTACCACGGGCTCGTGCTCGAACTCGGCCTGGCCGCGGTGGCCGAGGCGGACGCCGCCGGCGTGGCGGTCCCCCCGACGGTCCGCCTTGTGCTGCTGCGGATGACGGACGCGCTCGCCGCCATCGTGGACGGCCGGTTACGGCCGCCGCGCCAGGGGGACGCGGACGACGGGCACGGTCTGATCGTGGACGGCGCGGGCACCGACCGCTGGGGCTCGCTCCTCGCCACCGGGGACGCCGTGTTCGGCCGGCTCGACTGGTGGCCGGAGGTGACCGGCACCGATGTGCGCACCCCGCTGCTCGCCTCGCTCCTCCGGCCGTACGCGAAGACGGGACCGGCGGTGTCGCGGCCGGCGAACCGGCCGGCCCACTTCGCCGACGCGGGCATGACGATCCTGCGCGGCCCCGAGGAGATCTGGTGCCGCTGCGACGGCGGCCCGCACGGGTTCCTGTCCATCGCCGCGCACGCCCACGCGGACGCGCTCTCCGTGGAGGTCCGGCACGACGGGGTCGACGTGCTCGCCGACCCGGGGACGTTCTGCTACCACGGGCAGCCCGAGTGGCGGCAGTACTTCCGGTCGACCCTCGGCCACAACACCCTGCAGTGGGACGGCGGTGACCAGTCCGTCTCGGGCGGCCCGTTCCTGTGGACCCGGCATGCCCGGACCCGCGTCCTGGTCGCGGACCCGTCCTTCGCCACGACCGGGGGGACGGCCCGCTGGTGTGCCGAGCACGACGGCTACCAGCGCTCCGTGCACCGCCGCCGGGTGGAGCTGACCGCCGCGAGCCGGGAGGTGCGCGTGGTGGACGAGCTCCGCGGCGCCCCCGGGGCCGTACGTCTGGCGTTCCACCTGGGTCCGGCGATCTCCGCGGACCTGTCGGGGAACCGGGCGGTGCTCACCTGGAGCCGGGACGGTGAGGACCGCTCGGCGGTGCTCGACCTGCCCGGGGAGCTGTCCTGGCGGGCGCATCGCGGGGAGACCCACCCGCCGCTGGGCTGGTACTCCGCCGGCTTCGGGCGCAAGGAGCCCGCCACCACGCTGGTCGGCACCGGCTTCGCCGACGGCGTGTCCGGGTTCACCACCGTGCTCGGGTTCCGCGGCTAGGGGGGCGCGTGGGGATCAGGGCGAGGTACGGGGCGTGGGCGGTGGCACCGCTGACGGCGGTGCTGCTGGTGGCGACCGGCTGCACGAGCACGCCCGACGCCCCGGCGAGGGCGACCGGTGGAACCACCGGTTCCGGCGCGTCCGGCTCCCCCCGCGTCCCCGGAGCGCCCTCCGCCTCCCCCGCCCGGGTGTGCGACCGGCCCGCGGCCGGGCCGGTGAAGGCGCCGGCGGGCGCGGTGACGGTCGACCCCGCGGTCGTCGGCGACCTGGCCACGAAGACCGAGAACAGCCCCCCGCACACCACGTTCTGGCTTCGGCCCGGCAAGCACACCCTGGAGCCGGACCCCTATGCCCAGGTCATGGCCAAGGAGGGCAACCGCTACCTCGGCGCGCCGGGCGCGGTGCTCGACGGCCGGAGGACCAACCAGTACGCGTTCAGCGGCACCGCCCCCGACGTCACCATCCAGTACCTGACCGTGGAGGGCTTCCGCGCGCCGCACGACGAGGGCGTGGTCAACCACGACATGGCCGACGGGTGGGTGATCGAGCACGCGACCGTCCAGGGCAACTCCGGGGCCGGGCTGATGGCCGGTGCTCGCCAGCGGGTCCGCGCGAGCTGTCTGCGGAACAACGGCCAGTACGGCATGAACGCGTACAAGACCGGTGACTCGATCCGCGGCCTGGTGGTCGAGGGCAACGAGATCACGGGCAACAACACCGACGACTGGGAGCGGCGGCGGCCGGGCTGCGGCTGCACCGGCGGCATCAAGTTCTGGGCCGTCGACGGCGCCGACGTGCGCGGCAACTGGGTGCACCACAACCGCGGGACCGGGCTGTGGGCCGACAACAACAACAACGACTTCCGTATCGAGGACAACCTCCTGGAGTCCAACGACGGTGCCGCGCTGATGTACGAGACCAGTTACAACGCGGTCATCCGGAACAACACGATCCGGCGGAACAACTGGGTCGAGGGCCGCGCCTACGCCAAGGACGGCGACGACTTCCCGTACGCGACCGTCTACGTGTCCGAGGCCGGCGGCGAACCGCGGATCCCTGCCCGCACGGACCGGATCGAGATCTACGGGAACGTCCTGGAGGACAACTGGAACGGGATCACCCTGTGGGAGAACGCCGACCGGTTCTGCAACAGCCCCGCCAACACGTCGACCGGGTACTGCACCCTGCTGGTGAAGGACACCGGCCGCTGCGCGCGGCCGGCGATCGCCACCGCGCCGCTCTACGGCGACTGCCGGTGGAAGACGCAGCGGGTGGACATCCACGGCAACCGCTTCGTCCTCGACCCGTCCGTCGTCGGGTGCACGACGGAGTGCGGGCGCATGGCGGTCTTCGCCGACGAGGGCACCTCCCCGGACTGGTCGCCGTACAAGGGCGGGCGGGTGGCCGAGGCGATCACCCACCGGCAGCAGAACCGCTGGCACGGCAACGTCTACCGCGGCCCGTGGAGCTTCGTCGCCGGCGACCGGAGCCGGACGCTGGACTCCCGGCAGTGGCAGGGCACGCCGTACCGCCAGGACGCGGGCAGCGACTTCGGCCCCCGGGCCGGTGGTTGAGATGGACGAGGACCTGGGGCGGGACCGGCTGCCGGGCGCAGCGGACGGGGCGGGCGCACTCCCCGCCGCCGCACCGCGCCCCGGCGGCACCCCGAAGGCCGTCGGGATCGTCTGGGCGCTGCTCGGGCTCAACACGCTCGGCTCCGCGGGGGCGAAGACCGTCGTCGCGATCCCCCGCTCCCTCATCCAGATGGCCACCATGGGCGCGCTGGTCGCGGCGTTCGCGCTGGCTCTGGCGCTCAATCCCCGGCTGCGCATCCGGCCCAGCGCCTTCGTGTTCCTGCTCACGCTGCTCCTCGTGCCGAGCCTGATCGCCAGCGTGCAGCTGGAGGTCGGGGTCGGCGCGCTGTTCCGCTGCGCCCGGCTGGCCCTCTTCGTCGGGACGCTGTGGCTGCTGAGCCGCTGGTGGGACGGCAGCCTGACCTTCGTCCGCTACCACATCCGGATGTACTTCGCGGTCCTGGTCCTGGTGGCCGCGGGTCTGGCCGTCTCACCGGCCACGGCCATGCCCGAGTACTACGGCGGGCGTCTGGTCGGCGCGTTGTGGCCGCTGACCCCGCCGCAGATCGGACAGTACGCCGCGGTGGTCATCGGGCTCGCCGTGCTGCTCCTGCTCGGCCGCCGGACCACCGGGGCCGGTGCCGCGGTGGTCATCGTGCCGTCCCTCGTCCTGCTCGCGATGACCCACACCCGGACGGCCACGCTCGGACTGCTCATCGGCCTCGTGCTCGCGATCGGTTCGCTCGTCCTGACGAGCGCCTCCGCCCGCCGGTTCTTCGCCTGGGCGGTGCTGTGCGCCACGGTGGCCGCGGTGGTGTTCAGCTCCGCGCTGCGGGCGTGGTTCCTGCGCGGACAGAGCCAGGAGAACTTCGCCAACCTGACCGGGCGGGCCAAGGTCTGGGACGCGCTGCTCTCGGCGCCCCGGACGACCGGGGAGAAGGTGTTCGGCACGGGCCTGGGCGACAAGTCGTTCGACGGGCTGCCGATCGACAACAGCTGGCTGGCCGTCTACGACGAGCAGGGGCTGGTCGGCGTCACCCTCGTGGCGGCGATCGTCATCGTGCTCGGCGGTGTCGCGCTGCTGCGGCCACCGTCGCTGCCGAGGGCCTGCGCGATCTTCCTGATCAGCTACTGCGGGATCTCGTCGTACACCGAGGTGGGCCTGGGCGACGCCTCGGCGTATCTGCTCCATCTGGCCCTGGCCGCCTCGCTCCTCGCGCTCCCCGCCCCTGCCGCGCCCCTCCCGACGCACGACATCCCCCGCCGACGTATCCCGCTCTGGGCCAGGAGGTGACCTGAGCATGCATGTCCTCGTGGTCCACAACCGCTACTCCTCGGCGCAGCCGAGCGGGGAGAACAGGGTCGTCGACGAAGAGGCGGGGCTGCTGCGCGCGGCCGGCCACCGGGTCGACGTGTTCGAGCGGCGCAGTGACGACATCGCCGCCCGCTCCCTGCTGGGCAAGGTCGCGGTGCCGTTGCTCGTGCCGTGGAACCCGGCGGCCCGCGCGGAGCTCACCGCCCGGCTCCGCGCCGACCGGCCGGACGTGGTGCACGTCCACAACGTGTTCCCGCTGCTGTCGCCCTCGGTGCTCGCCGCCTGTGCGGAGGCCGGTGTGCCGGTCGTCGCCACGCTGCACAACTACACGCAGGTCTGTCCGCCCGGCACGCTGCACCGGGACGGCCGGCAGTGCACCGAGTGCGTCGGGCCGGCGCTGCCGCTGCCCGCCGTCCGGCACGGCTGCTACCGGAACTCCCGGCTGGCGACGGTGCCGCTCGCGGTCAGTCTGTCGGTCAACCGGCGGCGGTGGTGGTCAGGCGTGGAGCGGTTCTTCTGCATCTCCGCGGCGCAGCGCGACGTCCTCGTACGGTCCGGCATGCCGCCCGAGCGGCTCGCGGTGAAGCACAACTTCGTACCCGACCCGGGCACCGTACGGGCGGGCGCCGGCGAACAGCTGCTCTTCCTCGGCCGGCTCGCCGAGGCCAAGGGCATACGGCTGCTCATGGCGGCGTGGGACGAGGTCGCCGCGGGCGGCGGGGCGGACGTGCCGCTCGTGATCGCCGGGGCGGGGCCGCTGGAGCGCGAGGTGACCGCCTGGGCGGCGGGCCGGGACGACGTCCGGTACGCGGGCCTGTGGGACCCGGCGGAGTGCCGGCGGGCCCTCGCGCGGTCGGTGGCCGTGGTGGCCCCGTCGCTGGCCATGGAGACCTTCGGCCTGGTGGTCGCGGAGGCGATGGCGGCGGGGGTCCCGGCCGTCGCCGCCGCGCACGGCGCCTTCGTCGAACTCGTCGAGAACGGGGTGACCGGTCTGCTGCACACGCCGGGCGATCCCTCCTCGCTCGCGGACCGCCTCCGCCGGATCACGGCGGAGCCGGACCGCAACCGGGAGATGGGCGAGGCGGCCCGGCGCCGGTACGAGAAGGGGTTCAGCCCGTCCGTCGGGCTGGAGCGCCTCCTGGAGGAGTACCGCACCGCGATCGCGGTGCGGTCGGGCGGCGGGAACAGCGCGCCGCCGGCAGGGAACGAGGAAACCGGCTCGTCGCGGGACACCCGCGCGAGCGGAGATGGGGGGCAGGAGAAATGACACGATGCCGACTCTGCGGTTCGGCGGCGCTGGCCAGCGTCGTCGACCTGGGGGCGACTCCGCCGTGCGAGAGCTTTCTCGCCGCGGACCGACTGGACCAGCCCGAGCCCGCGTACCCGCTGCACCTGCGGGTCTGCACGGACTGCTGGCTCGCGCAGATCCCGCCGCTGATCACGCCGGAGGAGACGTTCCAGGAGTACGCGTACTTCTCCTCGTACTCGACCTCCTGGGTGGAGCACGCGCGCACGTTCGTCGCCGACGCCGTGCGGCGGGTCGGGCTCGGCCCCGACGCCTTCGTGGTCGAGGTCGCCAGCAATGACGGATACCTGCTGAAGCACGTGGTGGACCGGGGGATCCGCTGCCTGGGCATCGAGCCGTCGGTGAACGTCGGTGCCGCGGCGCGGGACGCGGGTGTGCCCACGCTGACGGAGTTCCTGTCCCCGGAGACCGGCTCGGCCGTCCGCGCCGAGCACGGACCGGCGGACCTGGTCGTGGCCAACAACGTGTACGCGCACATCCCCGACGTGGTCGGCTTCACCGAAGGGCTGCGCGCCCTGGTCGCGGACGACGGCTGGGTCTCGATCGAGGTGCAGCACCTGCTGACCCTGATCGAGGAGAACCAGTACGACACGATCTACCACGAGCACTTCCAGTACTACACGGTCGCGTCCGCCGCCCGGGCGCTCGCGAGCGGCGGGCTCACGCTCGTGGACGTCGAGCTGCTGCCCACGCACGGCGGCTCCATCCGGCTGTGGGCGCGGCCGTCCGAGGCCGCCGGGGAGCCGAGCCGCCGGGTGGCCGAGGTCCTCGACCGGGAGAAGGCCGCCGGGCTCCAGGAGCTGTCCGGGTACGCGGAGTTCTCCGCCCGGGTGGCCAAGGTGCGCCGGGACCTGCTGCGGTTCCTCATCGACGTCGCCGAGCGCGGCGAGACGGTCGTCGGCTACGGCGCCCCGGGCAAGGGCAACACCCTGCTCAACCACTGCGGCATCCGCCCCGACCTGCTCGCCTACACGGTCGACCGCAACCCCTACAAGCACGGCCGGTTCACGCCGGGCACCCGCATCCCGATCCTGCCGCCCGAGCGGATCGCCGCCGACCGGCCGGACTACGTCCTCGTCCTCCCGTGGAACCTGCGGGACGAGCTGGTCGAGCAGCTGTCCTTCGTGCACGAGTGGGGCGGCCGGCTCGTCTTCCCCATCCCGGAACTGAGCATCGTCGAGGTGAAGGCATGAAGGTCGTACTGTTCTGCGGCGGCTACGGGATGCGGATGCGCAGCGGGGCATCCGACGACGTGCCCAAGCCGATGGCGATGGTCGGTCCGCGCCCGCTGATCTGGCACGTCATGCGCTACTACGCGCACTTCGGGCACACGGAGTTCATCCTGTGCCTGGGGTACGGGGCGCACCACATCAAGAACTTCTTCCTCACCTACGAGGAGACGACGTCCAACGACTTCGTGCTGCGCGGCGGGCGGACCGAGCTGCTCTCCACCGACATATCGGACTGGACGATCACCTTCGCGCAGACCGGCATCGAGTCGCCGATCGGGGAGCGGCTGCGTCGGGTGCGGCACCACCTGGACGGTGACGAGATGTTCCTCGCCAACTACGCCGACGTGCTCACCGACGCGCCGCTGGACGAGATGGTCGACCGGTTCGCCCGGCGCGACGCGGGGGCGTCGATGATGGTGGTGCCGCCCCAGCAGTCGTTCCACTGCGTGGACCTGGGCGAGGACGGCCTGGTCGGCGGGATCACCGCGGTGAGCGACATGCCGCTCTGGGAGAACGGCGGCTACTTCGTGCTCCGCCAGGAGGTCTTCGACCACATACCCGAGAACGGGGACCTGGTCGCCGACGGCTGTGCGGGGCTGGCCAAGCAGGGCCGGCTCGTGGCGCACCGGCACCGCGGCTTCTGGAAGCCGACGGACACCGTGAAGGAGCGCGCCGCGCTCGACGCCGCCTACGCGGCGGGCGACCGCCCGTGGGCCGTGTGGGAGCGGGACGGCGCCGCGGCGACCGCCGGAGCGCGCGCGTGATCCGCCTCGGCGCGGGGCGCCCGGGCCGGGTCGTCGCGGTCGGCGCGCACTGCGACGACATCGCGATCGGCGCGGGCGGCACGCTCCTGACGCTGTGCCGGGCGCGGCCGGGGGTACGTGTCGACGCGCTGGTGCTCTCCGGCGGCGGGACCGAGCGCGAGGAGGAGGAGCGGGCCGCGCTCGCCGCCTTCTGCCCGGACGCCGACCTGCGGCTGACCGTGCTCAAGCTGCCGGACGGCCGGCTGCCGGTGCACTGGGACGAGGCCAAGGCCGCGGTGGAGGAGCTCCGCGCGCGGACCGAGCCGCAGCTGATCCTGGCCCCGCGCACCGACGACGCGCACCAGGACCACCGCGGCCTGGCGAAGCTCGTGACCACGGCGTTCCGCGACCACCTCGTGCTCCGCTACGAGATCGTCAAATGGGACGGCGACCTGGGCCGTCCGACGGCGTACCAGCCGCTGTCGCCGGAGACCGCCGAGGACAAGGTGCGGCTGCTGCAGGAGCACTATCCCTCGCAGCGGCACCGTCCCTGGTACGACCGGGAGGCCTTCCTCGGCCTCGCCCGGATCCGCGGTATCGAATGCCACGCGCGGTACGCCGAGGCGTTCGCGGTCACCAAACTCACTCTCGATCTGGGGGAATGAACCTTGCGCGTACTGCTGACCGGACACCAGGGCTACTTGGGCACCGTGATGGCCCCGGTCCTCGCGGCCGACGGCCACGAGGTCGTCGGTCTCGACTCCGGCCTGTTCGCGGACTGCGTGCTCGGCCCGTCGCCCGCCGACCCGTCCGGGCACCGGGTGGACCTGCGCGACGTCACGGCAGAGCACGTGGCCGGGGTGGACGCCGTGATCCATCTGGCCGCGCTCTCCAACGACCCTCTGGGGTCGCTGGCGCCGGACCTCACCTACGACATCAACCACCACGCCTCCGTGCGGCTGGCCCGGCTGGCCAAGGACGCCGGGGTGCGGCGGTTCCTGTACGCGTCCACCTGCTCGGTCTACGGCGCCGCGGGCGGTGACGAACTGGTCGCGGAGGACGCCCCGCTGCGCCCGGTGACGCCGTACGCGGAGTCCAAGGTGCGGGTGGAGGACGATCTGCACGCGCTCGCCGACGGCGACTTCAGCCCGGTGTACATGCGCAACGCCACCGCGTTCGGCTTCTCGCCGCGGCTGCGCGCCGACATCGTGCTGAACAACCTGGTGGGTCACGCGCTCCTGTCCGGCGAGGTCCTCGTGATGTCGGACGGCACGCCCTGGCGGCCGCTGGTGCACGCCGCCGACATCGCCCGGGCCTTCTCCGCCGCGCTGACCGCGCCGCGCGAGGCGGTCCACGACCGGGCGTTCAACATCGGCAGCGAGACCAACAACGTCACGGTCGCCGAGATCGCGGCGCAGGTCGCCGAGGCGGTGTCGGGTTCGAAGGTGGTGATCACCGGGGAGACCGGTGCCGATCCGCGCTCGTACCGGGTGGACTTCTCCCGGTTCCGGGCCGCGCTGCCCGGCTTCGACTGCGAGTGGACGGTGAAGCGGGGGGCGCTCGAACTCGCTGACGCCTACCGGGAGTTCGGACTGACCCGGGAGGACTTCGAGCGCCGCTTCACCCGGCTCGCGGTGCTGCGCGCGGCGTCCGGGACCGGCGCGGTCGACGACACCCTGCGGTGGCGCCGATGACCGCGGCCGGCGAGGAGCCGACGGCCTCGGCCGGCGAGCGGATGCACGAACTGGTGGAGCGGCTGTACCCGCTCTGCCGGAGCATCACCGGCGACGGGGTGCGCGCCACCCTGGACATCGTCGGCGAGTACGTCCCGCTGGAGGTGCACGAGGTGCCGACCGGGACGCAGGTGCTCGACTGGACGGTGCCGCAGGAGTGGAACATCCGGGACGCGTACATCGCCGACTCCGCGGGCCGTCGCGTCGTCGACTTCGTCGCGTCCAGCCTGCACGTGCTCGGCTACAGCGTGCCGGTGGCGCGGACCATGCCGCTGGCGGAGCTGCGCGCGCACCTGCACACCCTGCCGGAACACCCTTCGTGGGTGCCGTACCGCACCAGTTACTACACGCCGGAGTGGGGGTTCTGCCTGGCCCAGGAGACCTTGGACGCACTGCCGGACGGCGAGTACGAGGTACGCGTGGACTCCACGCTCGCGGACGGCCACCTCACCTACGCCGAGCACGTGGTCCCCGGGCAGGTCACCGACGAGGTGATCGTCTCCTGCCACGTCTGCCACCCGTCGCTGGCCAACGACAACCTGGCCGGCGTCGCGGTGGCGACGTTCCTGGCCCGGGCGCTGGCCGAGGAGACGCCGTACCACACCTACCGGTTCATCTACGCGCCGGGCACCATCGGGGCGATCACCTGGCTGGCCCGCAACGCGGAGCGGATCGAGCAGGTCAAGCACGGCCTCGTGCTGGCCTGCGCCGGCGACTCGGGCCGGCTGACGTACAAGCGGAGCAGGCGCGGCGACGCGGAGATCGACCGGGTGATGGCGCACGTCCTCGCCGCATCCGAACGCCCGCACCAGGTCAACGAGTTCACGCCGTACGGCTACGACGAGCGGCAGTACTGCTCCCCCGGGTTCGACCTCGGGGTGGGCTCGCTCAGCCGGACTCCGTACGCCGGGTACCCCGAGTACCACACCTCGGCGGACAACCCGGACCTCGTCTCCCCGGAGGCGATGGAGGACACGCTGGCCGTCTGCCGCGAGGCGTTCTCCGTACTCGACCGCAACCGGCGGTACGTCAATCTCAGCCCGTACGGCGAGCCGCAGTTGGGCCGGCGTGGGCTGTACGACTCGCTCGGCGGCCGCAGCGACGCGAAGCAGGCCCAGATGGCGATGCTGTGGGTGCTCAGCATGGCCGACGGCGAGCGCGGTCTGCTGGACGTCGCCGAGCGGTCCGGGCTGCCGTTCGACTCGGTCGCCGGCGCGGCCGAGGCCCTGGCCGCCGCCGGACTGATCAAGGCATGACGTGACGAGCGCCGAGAGGGAGAAGACGACGACGCCCGCGGACCCGGCCGGACCCGCCCGGCCGACCGCGCGGCGGGCCATGGCCGGCCGGCTGTCCTGGGGGCTCGCCGACCAGGCGGCGTCCAGCGCGACCAACTTCGTGGTGGGCATCTATGTGGCACGCTCGCTCGGGCTGGCCGCGTTCGGCGTGTTCACCCTGGCCTGGGTGACCTTCGGCGTCGTGCTCGGCGTCTCCCGCGGGCTGGCCACCGACCCGCTCACGGTGCGCTTCAGCGGCGTGCCGGAGGCGTCCTGGCGCGGGGCGGTGGCCCGGTCCTCGGGTACCGCCCTCGGCGTCGGCGCCGCCATCGGCGCGCTGTGCCTGGTCCTCGGACTCGGGCTCGGCGGCTCGGTGGGATCCGCGTTCGCCTGCCTCGGCGTCGTCCTGCCGGGGCTGTTGCTCCAGGACGCCTGGCGGTTCTCGTTCTTCGCCGCGGGCGCCGGGCGCAAGGCGTTCGTGAACGACCTCGTGATGGGCGTCGCGCTCGTCCCCGCCATGGTCGTGGCGGCCCGCGTGGGCAGCGTGGCCGCCTTCGTGCTCGCCTGGGGGGCGTCCGCCGCGGTGGCCGCGGGATACGGCTACCTCCAGTCCGGCATCGCGCCCCGGCCGGCCGAGGCGCGCGCCTGGACGCGCGAACAGCGCGACCTCGGCTACCGGTACCTCGTCGAGAACGTCGGCGTCAGCGGCGCGGGCCAGCTGCGGGCGTACGGGCTCGGCGCGATCGTCGGCGTCAGCGCGGTCGGCGTGGTCCGGGGCGCCGAGCTCCTGCTCGGCCCCTTCCTCGCCGTCCTGATGGGCCTGTCGCTCGTGACCGTCGCGGAGGCGGCACGGGTGCTGCGGCAGGCCCCGCACCGGCTGCGCGCGTTCTGCCTCCTGCTCGGCGGCGGGCAGGCCGCCGCCGCGCTGCTCTGGGGCGCGGCGCTGCTGCTCGTGCCGGACCGGCTCGGTGAGCTCGTGCTCGGCGGCGTCTGGCACGCCGCCTCGGAGCTCATCGTGCCGGCCACGCTCGGCGTCGCGGCCGCGAGCCTCGGCACCGGCGCGGCGGCCGGGCTCCGCGCGCTCGCCGCGGCCCGGCGCAGCCTGCGCTGCCAGCTGATCGCCTCCACCCTCTATGTCGGCGGCGGGCTCGGCGGGGCGGTCGTCGCCGGCACCGTCGGCTCGGCCTGGGGCGTCGCCGCCGCGACGCTCGGCAGCTCGGCCGTGTGGTGGCTGGAGCTGCGGTCCGCCCTGCGCGAGCACCACCAGAACCCCCTTCCCGAAGTGAGGACACCATGACCGCCCCACCCCGGCTCGGCATCGGCCTGCCCGTGTACAACGGCGAGGAGTACCTCGCCGAGGCACTCGACGCCCTGCTCGGTCAGACCTACGAGGACTTCGAGCTGGTCATCTCCGACAACGCCTCGACCGACGGCACCCAGGACATCTGCCGCGCGTACGCGGCACGGGACTCGCGCATCCGGTACATCCGGCTGACCCGGAACATCGGCGCCGCACCGAACCACAACTATGTGTTCACCCAGTGCCGCGGCGAGCTGTTCAAGTGGGCCTCGCACGACGACCTGTACGCCCGTGACCTGCTGCGGCGCTGCGTGGACGCGCTGGACGAGCGGCCGGACGTGATCCTGGCCCACGCCGACCAGGCCGTCATCGACGGCGAGGGCCGGGTGAAGGTCCCGTACGACTACACGCTCGCCACCGACTCGCCGCGCGCGCCGGAGCGCTTCCGCAGCATGCTCTTCGAACCCGGCGGGGACGACTTCTACGGGGTGATGCGGGCCGACGTGCTGCGCCGGGTGAAGCCGCACGACAGCTACCACCACGCGGACCGCACGTTCGTCTCCGAGATCGGCCTGCACGGGCCCTTCCACCAGGTGCCGGAGCTGCTGTACTTCCGCCGGGACCATCCCACCCGCGCCGAACGGGCCAACCCCTCCAAGCGCTCCCGCTGCGTCAACCTGGACCCGCGCCGGGCCGGCCCGCTGCACCCGACGCCCCGGCTGCTCGCCGAGTACGTGTGGGGGTTCGTCGCGGCGATCCGGCGGGCGCCGCTGTCGCCGGCGGACCGGCGCGCGTGCTACGGCCATCTCGTCTCCTGGGCGGCGAGCCGGGCCCGGCCGGGCGCCGGCGAGCGGGTCGAGGACCGCGCCCCGGTCGATCCGGCCCGGCTCACCGTCTCCCTCGACGCCATCGTGGCCGGCCGGGAAGGCAGGCGGACATGAGGCCCCCGGCGGGGCCTCCGGTCCGCGTCGGGCTGTTCGGGCTGCTCGGCTCCGGCAACCTCGGCAACGACGGGTCGATGGAGGCCGTGCTCGCGTACCTCCGCCGGGACCACCCGGAGGCGACCGTGGACGCGATGTGCGGCGGTCCCGAGGTCGTACGGCTCCGGCACCGGCTGCCCGCGACACGGCTGCACTGGTACCGCGGGGAGTACCGGACCGCGTCGCGGGCGGGCGCGGTCGTGGGGAAGGGGCTCGGCAAACTCGTCGACGCCGTCCGCACCGCCGCCTGGGTGCGCCGGCACGACGTGGTGATCGTGCCGGGCATGGGCGTCCTGGAGGCCACGCTGCCGCTGCGGCCGTGGGGCTTCCCGTACGCGCTGTTCCTGCTCTGCGCGTCCGGCCGGCTGTTCGGCACCCGGGTCGCGCTGGTCGGCGTCGGCGCCGCCCCGATCGGCAACCGGGCGACCCGGGCCCTGGTGCGCCGGTCGGCGCGGCTCGCCGCGTACCGGTCGTACCGGGACGACCAGTCCCGCGACGCCCTGCGGGCGATGGGGGTGGACACCGCGCGCGACGAGGTCCACCCGGACCTCGCCTTCGCCCTGCCGACACCGCCGTCGCCCGCCCCCTCGGGGACGCCGGGACCGGTGTGCGTCGGCGTCATGGCCTTCCACGGCGGCGACGACGACCGCGCCCTGGCCGAGGAGATCCACCGGCGCTACCTGGACGGGACGACCCGCTTCGTCCGCGCCCTGGTCGAGGACGGCAGGCCGGTCCGGCTGCTCACCGGCGACGAGGTCGACGGGGAGGTGGTCGCCGCGATCCTCGACGCGGTGGACTCCCCGCTGGTCACCGCCGCCGAGACGGCCTCGCTCGACGACCTGATGAAGGAGATGGCGGCCGCCGACGCCGTGGTGGCGACCCGGTACCACAACCTGGTCTGCGCGCTGAAGGTCGGCGTGCCGACGCTCGCGCTCAGCTACGCGGCGAAGAGCGACGCGCTCATGGACCGGATGGGCCTCGGCGCGTACCGCCACCCGGCTCGCGAGGTCGACGCCGAGCGGCTGCTCGACGCGTTCCGGGAGCTGGAGAAGCACGCCGCGGAGCTGCGACGAACCCTCGCCGAGCGGAACCTGACCGTCGCCCGGCAACTGGAGGAGCAGTTCACCGCCCTGACCACGGCCGTGTTCCCGAGAACCGGCCGTGCCCACGCCCACGCCCTGCGGGAGACCCCATGAAAGCGATCGAAGTCCCGGAGATCGACGGCGCGTACCTGTTCGAGCCGACGCCGTACGCCGACGAACGCGGCTTCTTCTGCCGCACGTTCGACGCCGACGTGGTCCGCTCGGTGGGCCTCGACCCGGACGCCTTCGTCCAGGACAGCGTGTCCCGTTCGGTCCGGGGCGTGCTGCGCGGCATGCACCTGCGCTCCGGCGCCGGCGAGGCCAAGCTGGTGCGGTGCTCGTACGGCAGGATCTTCGACGTCGTCGTCGACCTGCGGACGGACTCGCCGACCTACCGCAACCGGGCCTTCTTCGAGCTGTCCGGCGAGACGCAGACGACCCTCTACATCCCCGCGGGGTGCGCGCACGGCTTCCAGGCGCTGACCGATACCGCCGACACCTCGTACCGGATCGACCGCCCGCACGACCCGGCCGAGGACGTGACGATCGCCTTCGACGACCCGGAACTCGCCATCCCCTGGCCGCTGCCGCCCGTGTCGATGTCCCCGCGGGACCGGGAGGCGCCGAGCCTCGCCGAGGCCCTGAAGCACACGTCCTGACGCCCTGGAGAGTGAAGTCCGCGTGGACACCGAAGTGACCGAAGCGACCGAAGACACCGAAGAGTTCTCCCTGCCTCGCTCGCGGCAGGCGAACGAGCGACTGCACGCCCTGATCCCCGGGGGCGCGCACACCTACGCCAAGGGCGACGACCAGTACCCCGAGAACCTGGCCCCGGTCATCAGCCACGGCCGCGGCGCCCATGTGTGGGACGTCGACGGCAACCGCTACATCGAGTACGGCTCCGGCCTGCGGTCGGTCAGTCTCGGCCACGCCCACCCGCGCGTGCTCGAAGCCGTACGGCGGGAGATCGACCGCGGCGGCAACTTCGTCCGGCCCTCCATCGTGGAGGTCGAGGCCGCCGAACGCTTCCTGGCCACGGTGCCGACCGCCGAGATGGTCAAGTTCGCGAAGAACGGCTCCGACGTCACCACCGCCGCGGTACGCCTCGCCCGCGCCGTCACCGGGCGCCCGCGGGTGGCCGTCTGCGGCGACCACCCGTTCTTCTCCGTCGACGACTGGTTCATCGGCACCACGCCGATGTCCGCCGGCATCCCGGCGGCGACCACCGATCTCACCGTGGCGTTCCCTTACGGGGACCTGGCCGCCACGGAGGAGCTGCTCACCCGGTACCGGGACGAGGTCGCCTGTCTGATCCTCGAACCCGCCGGGCACGCCGAACCCCCGCCCGGGTACCTCGCCGGCCTGCGCGAGCTGGCCGACCGGCACGGCTGCGTCCTGGTCTTCGACGAGATGATCACCGGTCTGCGCTGGTCCGAGGCGGGGGCGCAGGGTCTGTACGGCGTGGTCCCCGACCTCTCCACGTTCGGCAAGGCGCTGGGGAACGGGTTCGCCGTCTCCGCGCTCGCCGGGCGCCGCGAACTGATGGAGTGGGGCGGGCTGCGCCACTCCGGCGACCGGGTGTTCCTGCTGTCCACCACGCACGGCGCGGAGACGCACGCGCTCGCCGCCGCGTCGGCCGTGCAGACCACCTACGCCGAGGAGGGCATCACCGCGCGGTTGCACGCCCTCGGTGAGCGGTTGGCCGCCGGGGTCCGCGAGGCCGCCGCCGCCATGGGCGTCGGCGACCACCTCGTCGTCCGGGGCCGGGCCAGCAACCTGGTCTTCGCCACCCTCGACGAGCACGGGCGGCCGTCGCAGGAGTACCGCACGCTGTTCCTTCGCCGGCTCCTCGCGGGTGGGGTGCTCGCCCCGTCGTTCGTGGTGAGCAGCGCGCTCGACGACGACGACATCGACCGCACGGTCGAGGTGGTGGCCCAGGCGTGCGCGGTGTACCGGAAGGCCCTGGACGCCGCCGACCCCACCCCGTGGCTGGCCGGGCGGCCGGTGAAGCCCGTCTTCCGGCGCCTGGTGTGAGCGGCTCGACGTGACGTCACCCCGCGTGGGGTGACGTCACGTCAGCGGGCCTTCCGGCGCACGGAGTCGGCCACCCGGTCGACCAGCCACGCGGTCGCCGGGATCACCGCGAGCGCGGTGAACCAGCCGCCGAGGGCGTCGGTCGGGTAGTGGGCGCCCAGGACGACCTGTGCCCAGCCCATGGCGGCGCCGGCGACGAGCGCCACGAGCAGCACGAGTGACGTTCCGGCCGTCCTGCCGAGGCCGGAACGGCCGGTCGCGAGCAGCGTCACGACGAGTGCGAGCGCGGTGAGGAAGGCGGTGTGCCCGCTCGGGTACGAGAGGTTCTCGTCGCCGTGGATGGTGCGTCCCACCAGGTGCTTGAGCAGCCTCGTCGTCACCACGGCGAGGCCGACGCCGGCGACGACGAGCACCGCCGCGCGAGGACGCCGCAGCAGCAGGCAGCCCGTGACGACGGCCGCGACCAGCGCCGCCGCGCCCACCGGCTCGCCCAGGAAGTCCGTGGCCAGGGCGATGTGCCGGGCCCGCGGCCCCACCCCCTCGACCGCGGTCAGGATCCGCGCGTCCACGCTGCCGGGTCGGCCGGCGTCGGCGTACAGGACCCCGAGCACCACGACCAGCAGGGCGGCGACGGCCGCCGTCAGCCCGAGCCGTCCGCGCATCGGCGCGGGCAGCACCGCGGGCGTGGTCCGGTCCCCTTCGGCCAGGCGTTCCAAGGCGAGCCCCCCGTCGTGTCCGACCGTCGTCGCCGGGCCGGCCTCCAGCGACCCTATACCGCCGGTGGGGCCGGTTTTGGGCCGATTCCTCTCCTCACCCGGGCTCAGAACCGCCTGTCGTCGCCGAGGTACCGCCGGAAGAAGGCCTCGGCGTAGGCCGCGCCGACCCGGCGCTGGGCGGCTTCGGTCAGCTGGGGCGTGTAGGCGGTGCCACCGGGTTCGGTGCACTGGCCGGGCCGGTCGGGGTCGTGTCCCGCGTCGTCGCGGGCGGCGACCTCTCCGCTCTCCGGCGACCACTCGGTGTTGAAGTAGTTGTGGTTCGCACCGGGTATCGCGATCCGGCGGAAGCCGGCGGTGCTCCGGGCGGTGGCGTCGGCGGCGAAGGAGAAGGCCTCCCGGCCGACCTGACCGTCACAGGTCCCGCGGAGCACGGCCATGGGGGTCTTCGTGATCTCGTACGCGGTCATGTCCTCGGTCATGACGTTGTAGGCGGGGGCCAGTGCGAGGACGGCCCTGACCTTGACTCCGGTGGGCCACTGGTCCTTGTGGCGTTCGGCCGCCTGCCAGGTCACGCCCGCGCCGCCACGGGAGTGGCCCATGGTGCCGACCTTGTTCAGGTCGACGTGGTGCCGGAAGTCGACGTGGTGCGGTGCGCCCGTCGCCGCGTCGCGGAACGCGCCCGCGAGACCGCCACGGCCCGAGGCGCTGAGCTGCTGCCACAGGGCCAGGTGTCTGTTGATCAGGTCGGCCCGGGCGGAGGCGTTCTCGTCTCCCCACACCGACGCGGCGTTGATGCCGTTGGCGCGGATGGACACCACGACGAAGCCGCGGCGGGCCAGTCGCTCGCCGAGGTGGTCGTAGCCCCGGTCGTTGGCGATCGGGCGGATGCCGGGGGCGCAGGGCCAGCTGAACAGCTTCACGCTCGCGGCGGCGAACGCCTCCCAGTCCTGGGCGCGTTCGGCGGCGGAGCGGGCCTCCTCGGCCGCCCGGTCCGCGCAGGTCTCGTGCCAGCCGTGCAGCTGGACGACGAGGGGCCGCGGCGCGGACCCGAGATCCGTCGGGTAGTGGACGGTCCCGGCGATCTCGACCGGCTCCCCGGTTCCCGGCAGCCGGTACGCCTGGTCGCCCAGGTCGTAGGTGACGGCGGTGACGTCGCGCGGGCCCTGGGCGGCGGCGGGGGTGACGGCGGTGGCGGGGCTTCCCGTCAGGGCCTGCGGTACGAGGAGGGCCGCCGTGGCGGCGGTGAGGGCGCAGGCGCGCGGCAGGCGGCGGGCGGCCGTGGGTGCGGGTGTCGGTGTGTCGGCGTGCTTCAAGAGTCGGTCTCCATGAGCCGTGGGCGGTGAACGGTGTGCCGTGCGCGTGGGGCGCCGGGAGCGGCTCCCGGCGCCCCACGCGTGGCGTCATCTCGACAGACGTCCGGCCGGCCCCGGGGTTGCGCCGCGTCCCGGGGAATCCGCGAGCGGGATCAGGAGGCGTGCCCGGGGGTCTTCCTGATCGTCTTCCGGATCCAGTCCGCGTACGCGGGCACATGGGTGTAGAGACCCGGCCCGGCCGAGCAGGCGACCCCCGGGGCGCCGGGACCCGAGGTGGCCCCGACGAGCTCCCACCGCCCGTGCCTGCCCTTCTGGAGCTGCGGCCCGCCGGAGTCCCCGAAGCACGCCATGGCCCCCGGCACCTGGCTGATCGTGCACAACCGGGTCCGGTCCGCGTAGCCGGGGGCGCACTCGCCGACGGCACCCGTGCGCGTCCTCAGCTCCTGCAGCCGCTCCGCGAACTTCAGTTCGGTGTCGACGGTGGTGCCGAATCCCAGGATCCGGGTCGGGGTCCCGGGCCGTCCGGCCCGCTCCGCGATCCTGACGGGCTGCTCGGAGACCGGGCGGTCGAGCCGGACCAGCGCGATGTCGTTCGTGTTGGCGGCCCTACCGTCCCCACTCACGAAGCCGGGGTGGATGACAGTCCGCTCGATGGGCCTGACGGTTCCCCCCGACTTCCGCGCCTCGCTGCCGATCCGGACGATGCCGTCGAGGACCAGGCCGTCACCGGTCACGCAGTGGGCGGCCGTCAGCACCCACTGGGGGTCGATCAGCGAGGCGCCGCAGTTTCCGTCGTACAACCCGTGCTTCGGGGCCGACTCGGGGATCGTCGCCATGAACGGATAGCGCTCCGTGGCATCGTTCCCGTTGACGATCGCTCCGGCGCTGCCGGCCATCAGGGTGGCGCAGGTCGCGACGGCGAGCGCGCCGACGGCCGTGGTGCGCGCCGCGCGGCGGCCGGCCGACTTCAAGCTGAACACAGGGGGTTCCCTTCCTCGTACATCCTGGTGTGCCCGACCCACCCTGCTCGGTCCGGGATGCGCCGGACCATCCGGTCAGCGGGCGCGAACACGGTGGGGCTGCCCCCCGGGGAAAGCCGGTGGGGCACCCCAGCGCGTTCCGCGCACCGGCACACGAAGATCACTTCATCGGCTCGGGGAGCCGTCGCACGCAAGGAGTGATCGGAATGCACAGGTACACGAAGACGACCGGCCGACGAGGGTTCCTCGCGCTCACGGGAGCACTCGCCGCCGCGGCAGTGACCACTCCCGCGTCCGCCGCGGCACCGGCCGTGCGGGCGTCGTCGATCCCACACGCCGGGTCCGCCGCCTCGGCCGTGCCCGCCGGCTCGGGCTCGGCGCACCAGGAGACCGGCCTCATACGGTCCCTGGAACGGGTCGCTCACCCGCTGCGTTCCACGGAGCCCGGTGGCCGGACCGGGGACCTGCGGGCGCTGAGCGCCATGGTCGGCGGCGCGAGGGTGGTGGGCCTCGGCGAGGCCACGCACGGTTCGCACGAGTTCTTCGCGATGAAGGAACGCGTCTTCCGGCACCTCGTCGACGAGCACGGCTTCACCACCTTCGCCCTGGAGATGAGCTGGTCGGCAGGGCTCAGGATCGACGAGTACCTCCAGGGCGGCCCGGGCGACCCACGGCGGATCGCGGCGGAGACGCTGGCCGGATCCCCTTGGGAGCGCGAGGAGTTCGTCAGCCTCATCGGCTGGATGCGTGAGCACAACCGCCGCCGCCCCGGCCACCGCGTCCACTTCATGGGGGACGACCTGGGGGCTCCACAGCTCGGCGACCACATCTTCGAACGCGTACTGTCGTCCGTCGGCGGGACCCGGCCGGAGGTCCTGCCCCGGCTGACCGAGTTGTACGCCGGACTGCGCCCCTTCGACGACATCTTCGGCTACCTGCGCATACCGGTCGCGGAACGCGAGGCGAACGCCGTGCGGGCCCAGGAGGCACTCGATCTGGTCGCCGAGCACCCGGCGGCCGGCGACGACCGTGCGTGGACGGTGCAGCACGCCCGCAACATCGCGCAGACCTTCGCCTTCGCCGCCGTCGACCTCGCCGATCCGGCCTCGGTCACCACCGCGGAGCGCCTGCGCGACCAGGCCATGGCGGACAACGTCCTGTGGTGGCAGCGCCAGACCGGCCACAGGATGCTCCTGTCCGCCCACAACGGCCACGTCGGATACCTCTCGACCCACCCCGACATGTACCCGCGGACGCAGGGCTCCGTCCTGCGCGACCGTCTGGGCGGCGGCTACGTCTCGATCGGCTTCGCCTTCGCCGGCGGCTCCTTCCTCACCAAGGACGCGGCCCTGGGCGGGGACTGGAAGCCGGTCACCGTGCCGGCGGCGCGCCCCGGGATGAACGAGCACCTCCTGGACCGCGTCGCACACCGGGACTTCTATCTGGATCTGCGGACCGCGCCCGCCGAGGCGCGTGCCTGGTTCGACCGTGCCCGGCCGGTCTACGACGCAGGCTCGACCTTCACCGCCGATCCCCTGCCCACCCTCGCCCTCGGCCGAGCCTACGACGTGCTCATCCACCTCCATCGGGTCCGCGCGGCCGACGAGCTCCTCCGCGGGACGTCCGCCGCGTAGCGCGGCGCCGTCGCGGCTTCGCCCCGGAACACCTCCGTCCGGGCGTACTCACCTTCTAGCGTGCTTGTCATGACCTCGCTCCGGTTCTGGCGGGCGCCGACGCTCGCCCTCGCAGCCGTCCTGCTGCTCGTCCCGCAGTCGGCCGTGGCGCAGGCCCCGGCGGACTCCACGGCCCCGGTGCGGGTGGCGACGCCGGACCGCCCCTCGTACGACGTGGCGCTGCGCGCCGACGACGACGGCTCGCGCTGGACCGGCCGCCAGACGGTCTCCTTCCGTAACGCCGCCCGCACTCCGCTGCGTTCGGTCGACGTACGGCTGTGGGGCAACGGCACCGACGGCTGCGGGACCCCGGGCGGTCCGTCCCCGGTCCGGGTGAGCGGGGTCGTCGGCGGCACACCGCGGCCGCTCACCGTGGGCTGCACCGCGTTGCGGATCGATCTGCCGGCGCCCCTGCCGTACGGGGCGCGCGCGAGCGTGTCCTTCGACGTCGCGATCACCGTCCCGGACCGCGTCCACCGCTTCGGCAAGGACGGCGCGTACCGCTATCTCGGCAACGCGCTGCCGCTGCTGTCCGTGCGCGACGCACAGGGCCGGCACCTCGACCCTGACGTCGGCTTCGGCGAGAGCTTCCACACCCTGACCGGTGACTTCCGCGTCTCCCTCGACCACCCGAGCGCGCTCGTCGTCCCCGCGACGGGCACCACCACCCGGCGCGCGGGCGCGCCCGGCCGCACGGTCACGACCAGCGTCGCGCGCGGGGTACGGGACTTCGCGTGGGCGGCGGGTCCCTTCGCGTCGAGGACGGTGACCACGCCCGGCGGGGTCCGGCTGAACGCGTACTGGACCGCCACCACGTCCCCCGAGGGCGTCGCCACCGATCTGCGGGACGCCGTCGGCTCGGTCGACGAGTTCGGCGAGCGCTTCGGCCGCTATCCGTACGGCGAGCTGGACCTCGTCATGAGCGACAACCTCGACGACTTCGGCAGCATGGAGTTTCCGGGCCTCGTCCTGCTGTGGACCGAACCGGAGGGGTCCGCCGTCGTCCACGAGATCGCCCACCAGTGGTTCTACGGCATCGTCGGCAACGACCAGTTCGCCGCGCCGTGGCTGGACGAGTCCTTCGCCCAGTACGCGAACGAGCTCTACTACCGCCTCGACACCACCACCTGCTGGGACGAGCAGGGCATGTGGCCCAGCGACACGGCCGCCCTCACTCGGTCCATGGCCTACTACGCGGACGGGCGCCGTTCGGAGTACGTCCGTGTGGTCTACCGGCGCGGCTCCTGCGCCCTGCACGACCTGGAGCGCGTCCTGGGCGGCCCGGCGATGGCGGCCATGCTGCGCGGCTACGTACGGGACCACTGGCTGGGCGTCGCCACCACCGCGGACTTCACGCGCGCGGCCCAGGCGGCGACCCCGAAGGACCTCGGCCCGTTCTGGACGGAGCACAGGATCCACTGACCGCCCGGGGGCCGGGGATACCGTTGGCCCCATGTTCACCACTCCGTCACGGGTCGCACTGCACCCGCTCACCCTCTCCGACCAGGACGAGTTCTGCTCGCTCGTGCGCGCCAGCGCCGAGTTGCACGGGCCCTGGATGCAACTTCCCTCCACCGCGGAGGATTTCCGCACCTGGATGCGCCGTTTCGACGACGGCACCAGCCGGGGCCTGCTGATCCGCGTCAAGGAGACCGGCGCGGCCGCCGGCATGGTCAACATCAATTCGATCATCCGGGGCCGCTACCAGGGCGCGTCCCTCGGCTATGCGGCCTTCGCCCCGTCCGCGGGGCGCGGTTACATGACCGAGGGGCTCACCGCCACCCTGGAGTACGCCTTCACGGAGCTGCGGCTGCACCGTCTGGAGGCCAACATCCAGCCGGGGAACAAGTCCTCCCTGGCCGTCGTCCAGCGGCTGGGCTTCCGCTACGAGGGCCTCTCCCCCGCCTACCTCTACATCGACGGGGGCTGGCGCGACCACGAACGCTGGGCCATCACCGCACCGACCCCCTGGACGCCCGATCCGTCCCTTCCCGAGGTCTGAGGTCCGAGGTCTGAGGTCCGAGGGCCGCGTCGGACGGTGCGGTACGGCGGAACGCGGCCCGGTAGGCGCTCGGGCGGTGGCCGGTGTGGCGGGCGAAGAGCGCGGCGAAGGTGCCCGGGTCCTGGTAGCCGACGGCCGCGGCGACGGCGGCGACCGTGCGGTCGGTGGCCTCCAGGAGGTGGCGGGCGCGCCGCACCCGGGAGACCTGCAGATGCGCCAGCGGGCTGTGTCCGGTCTCCTCGGCGAAGCGGCGCAGCAGGGTGCGGGTGCTGACCCGGAAGGCGTCCGCGAGCGCGGCCAGGTCGTACCGCTCGGCAAGGTTCTGGTCCAGCCGCCTCATGACCCGCTGGGAGAACTCGCCGCCCGTCTGCGGGAGGAGCCGCGGGTCGACGTACGGGGTCTGGGAGCTCCGAGCGTCGTCGACGAGCGCGACCCGCGCCGTGGTCCGGGCCACCCGGGCGCCGCTGTGCCGGCGGATCAGGTCCAGCGCGAAGTCGTACATGGCGCTGAACGCGGCCGTGGTCGTGACGCCCCTGTCGGTGACGACCAGGTGCTCGGGCCGGATGTCGGCCTCCGGGCAGCGCCCGGCCAGTTCACCGGCGTACAGCCAGGACGTGGTGGCCCGGCGCCCGTCGAGCAGCCCGGCGGCGGCGAGCAGGAACGCGCCGACGCAGAGCGAGACGACGGCGGTGCCGGCGGCGGCCCGCGCCCGGATCGCCGCGACCTCGGGGGCCAGCGCGGCGAGGTGTGCGTCGAGGTCCGTGGCCGCGGCCAGCTCGAAACCGGGGACGACGAGGACGTCGACCTCCCGCAGCGGACGCACGTCCAGGCTCACGCCGCCCGAGGCGGTGACCCGGCGTCGGGGCGAGACGATCGACACCTGGTAACCGGGCGCCTCCGGTCCGGCGACGTGCGCGGCCATCGTCAACAGGTCGGGGACTCCGAAGACTTCGGACGCGAAGCAGCCCGGGTAGGCGAGGACACCGACGCGCAGCGCACCGGAGCCGGGGGCGGAGGCAGGACTGGTGCCGGTCTCAGGGCCGGGGCCAGGGCTCGCGCCGCTGCCAGGGCCGGGACCGCCACTCTCCTCCGCCGCCCGCCGCGTCGTCTCCGCCATCGTTCCCGTACCCCCGCCCGCTCGGTCAGCGTCCGCTCCGTCCGTGTCGCACCCGGCGCCACTCCCCGCGTCACGCCCAGCGGCCCGCGTGGCGAGATTACCCCCGCCCTTGGCGATCCCGCCCCTCAACCGACCGGCGGACGACGGGACACGCTGTGTCCATGACCGACGCAGACACCGGGACCGACGATCCGATCGCCGACTTCACCCGCCGGAGCGTGGCCGTGGAGGGGGTGGCGAAGACGGTGTACGTGGCCGGCGCCGGGCCCGCCGTCGTCGTGCTGCCCGAGATGCCGGGCATCAGCCCCGACGTCCTGCGGCTCGCCCGCTGGGTGCGGGACGCCGGCTTCACCGTCCATGTGCCCTCCCTCTTCGGGACGGACGGCGCCTTCCCCACGGTCGAGGGCGGCCGGGAGGTCGTCCGCCGTGCCTGCGTCAGCGCGGAGTTCCGCGCGTTCGCCGGCGGCGGCACCAGCCCGGTGACGCTGTGGCTGCGCGGCCTCGCGCGCCAGGCCCACGACGCGTGCGGCGGGCCCGGGGTGGGTGCGATCGGCCTCTGCTTCACCGGCAACTTCGCCCTCACCATGGCCCTGGAACCGGCGGTCGTCGCCCCCGTGGTCAACCACCCGTCGCTGCCGCTCGACGACCCCGGCGGACTCGAACTCGACGCGGCCGACGCCCACGCGGTGCGTGACCGGCTCGCCCGCGACGGACTCAGCGTCCTCGCCTACCGCTTCGAGGGCGACCGCTGGTGCACGGGGCAGCGCTTCGCCGCCTATCGCGCGCTCCTCGGCGACACGTTCGACGGTCGCGTCCTCCCGGACACCGCCGCGAACCCGGCCCCGCCGCCCTTCTTCGCCGACCTGGTCGGCACCCCGCACAGCGTCGTGACCGCCCATCTCGTCGACGAGGCGGGCCACCCCACGGTGCGGGCGCGCGACGAGATCCTCGCCTTCCTCACCGCCCGCCTGTATCCGGCCGGCCCGCGTCGTACGCGATGATCCGGAGTTCCCGATCGTGACACCGTGACCCCTGGGAGGAGGCCAGGACGGCGCCCCCGCCCTGGCGGCGCGCCGTCGGCTACGGGACCGAGCGAATGCGGCGTACCAGGACCGATCCCGCGAGGGCCAGCGCGCCCGCGAGGGCGTACAGGGCCGTGTAGCCGCCGAAGTGGGTGACGACCGGGGCGGCGATCACGGGCGCGAGGACCTGCGGCAGCGCGTTGGCGATGTTGATGACGCCCAGGTCCTTGCCCCGGTCCTCCGCCGTCGGCAGCACGTCCGTGAGCAGGGCGAAGTCCACGGCGGTGTACACGCCGAAGCCGAGGCCGAGCACGAGCGAGGCGACGACGGCGCCCGTCCAGGTCTGCCAGACGGCGAGCAGCAGGGTGGCCGCGGCGATGACGAGACCGGACCGGATCACGTACGACTTCCGCCGGCCGCTGCGGTCCGAGCGGATGCCGCTGATCACCACCGTGGAGAGCAGGGTGAGCGCGTTGAGCGCCGTGAGGATCAGGACGCCGTTGTCCGCGTCGCCGCCGTAGCGCACGGCGTCGGTCAGGTAGTAGAGCAGGTACATCGTGCTGATGGAGTACGAGAGGTTCATCAGGAACCGGGTGAGCCAGGCCCACCCGAAGTCGGGATGGCGGCGCGGGTCGATCCAGAAGCCGCCGAGGAACGTGCGCCACCGGAAGGCCGGGCGGGCGGCCGGGGAGAGCGGGGTGTCGCGTCGCATCACGACGTACGGAACGGCCGCGAGCACCGTGAAGACCGCGCAGGCCAGATAGCCGCCGGCCACCCCGCCCGCGACCGTGGCGAGGGCAGTGCCCACCAGGATGCCGACGACCTGGGAGACGCCGAGCCAGCCGCCGACCAGACCGCGCTGCCGCGGCGGCACCTGGTCGGGGACGGCCGCGGTGAGCGCGGCGAAGGCCGCGTTGAGGGCGAGCTGGACGAGGCACCAGCCGGCGATCACGGTCGCGACGCTCTGCGCCGCGGCGAGGACGAGCAGTCCGGCCGCGCCGCCCGCCACTCCGCCGACCACCCAGGGGATGCGCCGTCCCACGGACGCCGTCGTCCGGTCGGAGAGCGCGCCGAAGACGGGGTTGGCGAGCATCGACACCGCGGCTCCGACTCCCGTCACGAGGGCGAGGGTGGACGCCTTGTGGTCGGGGGTGAGGTGCTCGGCCTGGCGGGCCAGGAGCAGTTGGAGCGGGCCGAACCAGCCGACCCAGACCCCGAGGTTGGCGAGGGAGAGCGCGCCCACCCACCGCCCCCCGGCCGGGGCGCGGGTCTCGGAGGCCGGGTCGGCGGCGGTTCCCTCCGCCGCCGTCCCGTCGGCGGTCATCTGCCGCTCTTGATCAGGTCGCGGTACCAGGCGAACGACGCCTTGGGCGTCCGTGCCAGCGTCTCGTAGTCGACGTGGACGAGCCCGAAGCGCTGCCGGTACCCCTCCGCCCACTCGAAGTTGTCGAGGATCGACCAGATGAAGTAGCCGCGGACGTCTGCCCCCTCGGCCATCGCCTCGTGCAGGGCGCGGACGTGGCCGTCGTGGTACGCGATCCGGCGGGCGTCGTCGACGCGGCCCGTCCCGGGGTCCGGGCCGTCATCGTACGAGCAGCCGTTCTCGGTGATGCAGAGGGGCGGCAGCCGGTCGCCGTAGCGCTCGCGCATGAGGGCGAGCAGTTCGCGCAGTCCGTCCGGGACCACGGGCCAGCCGAAGTCGGTGAGTTCGCGTCCGTCGATCTGCCGGACGGCGAAGGGGAGGTCCGGCGGAATCTCGATGCCGCCGAAGGAGGACCCGGCGGAGGCCGTCTCGGCGGCGGAGGCAGCGGCCGGCCGCGGGGCGCCGACGAGCATCGGGTTGTAGTAGTTGATCCCGTACCAGTCGAGGGGTTCCGAGATCGTCCTGAGGTCCTCCGCGACCGGGCCGGGCAGGAGCGAGCCGAGGCCCGCCGGGTAGGCGCCGGTCAGGATGGGGTCGGCGAAGAGGCGGTTCGTGAGGGTGTCGTACAGCTCGGCGGCCGCCCGGTCTTCGTCGCTGTCGCCGGCGGTCCAGACGGGGCTGTGGGAGGCGGCGATGCCGATCTCGCGGGCGCCCGCGGCGCGCAGGGCCTGTACGCCGAGGCCGTGAGCCAGGAGCTGGTGGTGGGCGGCGGGCAGGGCGTCGAAGACCAGACGCCTGCCGGGGGCGTGCTCGCCGAGGCCGTAACCGAGGAGGGTGACCTCGGCGGGTTCGTTGATGGTGATCCACCGGGGTACGCGGTCGGCGAGCCGTTCCGCGACCACGGAGGCGTACGCGGCGAACCGCTCGGCGGTGTCACGGCTGAGCCAGCCGCCCTCCTTCTCCAGGGCGAGCGGGGTGTCCCAGTGGAAGAGCGTCGGCACCGGGGCGATCCCCGAGGCGCACAGCTCGTCGACGAGCCGGTCGTAGAAGTCCAGCCCCTTGTCGTTCACGCGGCCGTGCCCTTCGGGCAGGACGCGGGACCAGGAGACCGAGAACCGGTAGGCACCGACGCCGAGTTCGGCCATCAGCGCGACGTCCTCGCGGTAGCGCCGGTAGTGGTCGGTGGCCACGTCCGCGCGCGATCCGTCCTTGACGCGTCCCTCTTCTCCGGTGAAGGCGTCCCAGCTGGAGGGGCCGCGGCCGTCGGCCGTGAGCGAGCCCTCGATCTGGAAGGCGGAGGCGGAGACTCCCCAGAGGAAACCGGCCGGGAACTCGGGTACGGGCGCTGTCATGAGGACTCGCTTCGATCGGCGGCGTGCGGGTTTGCTCACGGCACTTTCGGGTCCCCGGGTCCACCCTGTCAATGGAAAGTGAACAATTCTCAGGTTTTACGGACGCGGGACACCGACGGGTCCTTCCGTCACGCGCGGACGAGCCCTCCCGCACTCGCGAACGGGCCCTTCCCGCATGCGGGAAGGGCCCGTCTCCGTACGGGTGCGGTACCGGTCAGCTCCCGGTGTGCGCCCGGCGGCGGCGCCACAGGACGAGCGCGCCGCCCGCGCCGATCGCGACGGCCGCGAGGCCGACGATCAGGCCGACGGG
This sequence comes from Streptomyces sp. NPDC088553, assembly GCF_044752965.1. Classification (NCBI taxonomy): domain Bacteria; kingdom Bacillati; phylum Actinomycetota; class Actinomycetes; order Kitasatosporales; family Streptomycetaceae; genus Streptomyces; species Streptomyces sp. NPDC088553. The sequence goes on from NZ_JBIVMG010000002.1 coordinate 704,522, forward strand.
AGTGCTGCTGCCGGTGTCGGCGAGGCCGCCGTCAGGGTCCTTCGGACCGGGCGGGGTGGTGGCCCCGGGCGACCCGCTCGCCGTGGGTCCCGGATCCGTCGGGGTCGGCGTCGGCTTGCCCGTACCCGTCGGGGACGGCGTCGCGGTCGGACTCGCCGTACCGGTCGGAGTGGGGGTGGGGCTGGGCGTACCGGTATCGGACTGTCCGGCGCTGTTGCCGCCGAACATCAGATAGCCCTGCTTGTTGGGGTCGTCGGCGATCGTGTCGACCGCGTAGCCCACCGTTCGGGGCTTGTAGCGCTGCTCGGCGCGGAAGCGCACCGGGTTCATGTTGCTCTTGGGCTGCTTGGAGAAGTCGACGCCGCCCACGGTGTAGACGTAGACCTCCTCGCCGTTGGACCACTTGTACTTGAACGTGCCCTCGGTGAAGGCCTTGTAGTAGCGGTCCCAGACCTGCTTGCCGGTCCAGTTCTGGTGCGGGGCGCGCAGCGGCCAGCGGCTCACGTCGTTGCTGTTGATGATGCGGCGGTACTCGGCGGGCATGTCGGCGGCGTTCTGGCGCACCCACTCGGCGGCCACCCGGGCCGTGTAGACGCGGCGCAGGTCGGCGTAGTAGTCGCCGTTGTTGACCTTCTCAGCGACGAGGGGGGTGATGTAGCGGTCGAGCACCCGGTCGGACTGCTGCGTCTCCGCCTCGGTGAGGTCGCAGCCCTTCCCGCCGGGCGGCTGCGTGGTGGTCTCCTGCGGGACCGTGGACAGCTTGAGCGGGGTGTCGAGGATGTGGATGCCGCCGTCCTGCTCGCGCACGACCGCGGTCTCCGGCTCGATCCAGTAGCGGAAGCCGGCCCAGCAGGGGAAGCCGTTGCGCTGGGGCAGGGCGTTCATGAAGTCGCGGCCCGCCTGCGTCTCCGGGTCCATGGCCTTGAAGATGTCGTGCTTCAGCTCCAGGTCGGCCTCCAGGAGGACCCGGCCCGCGTCGGTCTTGCCGAAGCCCGCGTCGATGATGCGGTTCGGCTCGTCCGGGTTGAGGTTCACCCAGAACGTGGACGGATCGAGGGCGAGCCAGGTGAAGAAGGCGTCGGAGATCAGGTTGCCCTTCTCCTGGCCGCCCCAGCCGGCCGCGTACTCGTCCTCGACCGACTTGGCGGAGAACGCGTAGTCCAGGCCCTTGCCGCCCTTGCCCTTGCCGATGTAGCGCAGGTCGAGGGTGGTGAAGTCGATGCCCCCGAGGCCGCGGTTCATCAGGGCGCGTTCGCCGGTCCTGCCGAGCCGGTCGAGCTGGTCCTTGAGGGTCTGCGGGTTGGGCGGGGACTGGTTGATCACCTGGTTGCCGGAGCCGCGGGAGCCGGTGGAGGCGCCGTTGCCGGGCGACATGGTCGTGCTGTTCGCGCGGTACGGGCCGTTCTCGGTGCCCTTGGGCGGCACGCCCTTGTGGTGGGACTGGTAGTCGTAGGTACGGACCCGGTCGCGGCCGAGCGCGTCCTTGCCCGCGGTGTCCTTGAGCTCCTTCATGAAGTTCTTGGCGTCGCGGGTCTGGTTCTCGGCGAAGACGTAGGTGTACTTGTACGAGCGCCAGCCCTGGTGCTTGGCCCAGGCCCGGTCCGCGGGCTTCTCGCGGCCGTCGGGGCTACCGTTGGACTTGACCTCGACGATCTCCCGGCTGCGCTTGTTGTAGGCGTCGAGCCGGCGCACATGGCGCTCGCCGGTGTCGGGGTCGACGAAGTTGAACTCCTTCTCGCAGATCCAGTCCGGGCCCGTCAGGCCCATCTCGCGCACGACCTTGGCCATGAAGGCCTTGCCGCGGGCGTCGTAGCCCTGGTTCGGGATGTAGACCTTCGAGAGGTAGTCGCCGAAGGACGTCCACCGCCGCTGCGCGTTGAAGCGGGCGTAGATGCGCCTCGGGTCGCTGTGGTCGTACTTCTTGTAGTCGGTGCCCGCCGCGTCGAGCTCGGCCTGCGTGGGGTTGAGGCCGTCGAACTGGAGACCGGGGTTGGTGTAGTCGTACGTGTCCCAACGGTCCACCGCGCGAGAGGCGTCGCCCTGGGGCAGACCGCCCGTGGGCACGTTCCTCACCCCGTACAGCTCGTCGCAGCGCTTGCCCGGCTTCAGCTTCGGCGGCGCCGGCGCGGCCTCGGCGACGCCGCCGACGGGCTGGCCGGTGATCGTGATGACGGTGGCACAGGCGAGTGCTAGCAGGCTGTTCCTGAGCGCACGCCAGCGGCGCGTTATTCGTGCTGGCTTCACAGTGCTTCCCCCGGGAGCCCCACGGGTCGATTCAGGTCTGTGTGGCGCCAGGGCCCCCGATGCTCATGTCGGCGCCGCACAAGCGGTCCGATACTAGGGGTTTGCTTTGCCGCCGCAATGCGGTTTCGGCGGCGTGGCATGTGTTAACTCCGTGCAGATTCCAGATTCTTGCCGTCACATGGAGGACTAGGCTTAGCTGCTGTGAGCGATGAAATCTGGGAGTACGAGGATGCCGGGGCCGACGGGGACGGCGGAGCCGACGACGAGCACGAAGTCGCCGAGCGCATCGACCGGGCGCACGCCGACAACCCCCGTCTGAGCGCGTGGCTGGACGAGCAGCGGGAGGGCTTCGCCGACTGGGGCCGCCGCCACGGCGGCGGCTGGGACTTCGGCGAGCGCTCCCTCGACCGCGTGGAGGCCCTCGTCCGTGAGCACGTCACCTCCGTCGACGACCTGTTCGCCCACGAGCACACGTCCTTGGTCCAGGTCGCCTGCTGGTACGTCGGCGAGGTCCACAACCGCACCCGCGGCACCCAGTGGCGCCTGGACCCCGACCCCGCCGACAGCCACCCCTGGTCCCGACGCCCCTACGTCATCGTGCCGTTCGCCCGGCTGGACGAGTTCCGGGACCCCGAGGGCATCGACTACGACGCCCGTCCGCTGCACCATCCCCTGAGCAGCTTCCTCGCCCTCCTCCGGGAGGGCCCCACGGCCGGCCCGGCCTCGCTGCGCGCCGAACTGGACGACTACGAGCCCGGCGCCGGCAGCGGCGACGAGGAGTAGCCCCGTACGTCCAGGGGCGTGATCAAGCCCTTCCCGGGGTGCGGCGCATGGCCCGGGGAGGAGTGGGGCACCCATGCCCGCGTGCACCCTACAGACGAGTCACAGCGCTTCACCTCCTTGTCCGCGCGACTGACCGGTTTCGACGGCGCGGACCTGGAAGCCACCGGGATGGCCGAGGTGTATCGCGCGGTCGCCGCGGAGCAGCTCGGCGCGCAGCGGTACGGGCGACTGCTGCGCGAGCTGCCGGAGGGCCCGGACGACGCCGGGGACGGCGAGCTGCGGAAGGCGGCGGAGGCGGTCACCCACCTCTGGTACACGGGCAGTTGGCCGGGACCGCCGCCCTTCCTGGTGTCCCCGCGCGCCTACGCCGAGGGCCTGGTGTGGAAGGCGGCCGGCCTCAAGGCTCCCGCCACCGGTCCTGGCGGGTACGGGAGTTGGGCCGAGGCGCCCGGCCGTCCCGAAGGCCGCGGCCGGGGTGACGCGGTCGAGGGGAGCGGGCCGTGACGCGGTACGACGTGATCGTGGTCGGTGCCGGTGTCGCGGGCTCGCTCGTCGCCCACCGGCTCGGCCGGTACGGGCGCCGGGTCCTGGTCCTGGAGGCGGGCGCCGCGGATCCCGGGGGCGGAGCCGCCGACGATCCGCTGACCAGGTATCTCGCGGCCTCGGGCATGGTTCCCGGTTCGCCCCTCGCACCCCGTCCGGCGGCGCCCTCGCCCGAGGTGACGGACATCGTCGGCACGGACGGCACCCCCGGGTACCGGACGGCCGGGCACCTCCGGCAGGACGGGCCGCTGCCGTACGCGAGTGGATACGTCCGCGCCAACGGCGGCACCGGCAACGTCTGGACCGGGCTCGCGCCACGCATGCTCCCGGAGGACTTCGACACCGAGGTCTTCGGGTACGGGCGGCGGTGGCCGATCGGTTACGAGGAGCTGGAGCCCGACTACCGGGCGGCCGAGGAGGAGCTGGGGGTGGCCGGCGACGCCGACGAGCAGCGCGAGCACGTCGGGCTGCCGCTCCCCGACGGCTATGTGTTCCCCATGCGTCCGCTGCCGGCCGCGCGCCTGGACGGCGTCCTCGCGGCCCGCCTCGACGGGCGGCGCGTGAAGGATCCGGTGGCCCGGAGCGAGGTCGAACTGCGGGTGGTCGGCACCCCGCACGCGCGCAACGGCGTCCCGGACCCGCGGTACGACGCCGGTCGCGGGTACGTCCCGCGCGGCCGCCACGGGCGGCCGGACCCGGAGAGCCGCTGCGTGGGCAACGCCGGCTGCATCCCGCACTGCCCCTCGTACGCGAAGTACACCCCGCTCAAGACCCAGGGCCGCTGGAGCTCCGGCGTCACCCTCCGGGACCGGTCCGTGGTGAGCCGCGTCCTCGTCGACGCGAACGGGCGGGCCACCGGCGTGGAGTACCACGCGCACGACGGGACGGTCTCCGTCGCGCACGCCGATGTCGTGGTGCTCGCCGCGCACGCCGTGGAGAACGCCCGGCTGCTGCTCCTGTCCGGGCTCGCCGGCCGCAGCGGCCAGGTCGGCCGCAACCTGATGGACCACCCCGTCCTGCTGACCTGGGGCCTGCTGCCCGAGGACGCGGGGCCGTACCGGGGGCCCGGCTCGGTCTCCGGCTTCGAGGGCTTCCGCGCGGGCCCGGCGCGCCGGCTCCGGGCGCCGTTCCGCGTCGAGTTCGGCACCTGGGGCTGGGTCTGGGCGAGGGGCCCCGTCGACACCGACGTGCGGCACTTCCTCGCCGAACGCGGCCTCCTCGGGGCCGACTTGCGGAAGGCGGTCGGTGACCGGATCCGCCGCCAGTTCACCCTCCAGTTCGAGATGGAGCAGAGCGCCGACCCGGCGAACCGGGTCACGCTCCACCCCACCGAGCGCGATCCGCTGGGACTGCCCCGCCCGCTCGTCACCTACGACCTCGACGCACACGTGAAGGAGGGGATGGCCGCGGCCCGGGCGGTGTCGGACCAGATCTTCGCGCTCCTCGGCGCCGAGGACCACACCGACTACACGCCGGCGGCGGCCTGGCCCGGCCGCTTCGAGCACGGCGGCCGGACGTACGGCTATCGCGGGGCGGGCCACGCCGCCGGCACCCACATCATGGGTGACTCCCCGGCCACGTCGGTGGTCGACGCCTGGCAGCGCTGCTGGGACCACCCCGGCCTGTACGCGGTCGGCTGCGGCAGCATGCCCTCGGTGGCCACCTCCAATCCGACGCTGACCCTGGCCGCGCTCGCCCTGCGCAGCGCGGAGCGCGTCGAGGCGGACCTGGCGTCCCGCGACCGTCCGGCGGACCTCGCCGCGCCCCCGACCTCCCCCACCGTCAGCGAGACCTCACCGACCCGAGGAGCCCCGGAATGACCGCACCACTGCCCCCGCTGCCTCTGCCGCCCGTGTCCGAGCCCTTCCGACTCCCCTTCCACTACGGGGCGTTGCACCAGATCGGCCTCGACTGGCTGGTCGCCCCCGAGCCGGTCCGGGAGCTTCTCGCGAAGCACCACCCGGATCTGACCGCGGCCGAGTTCGAGGACGGACGCGCCCTGGTCTCCCTCAACTACCAGCTGTACTTCGCGCAGTACGCGTTCGGCGGCGGTGTGACGCAGGAGATCGAGTTCAGCGTCGTCGCGTTCCCGACCGGCGCGGAGGGGCGCCTGCCGCGGCTGGCCTACGCCCAGTACGCGCAGGGCTGGGACCAGACGAAGCTGCTCGGCATCGCCCGCGTCCACGTCGTCTGCGACAACCCGTTCGCGATCAGGGCGGGCCGCGAGCTCTATGCCGAACCCAAGTACCCGGGCCGGTTCGAGGTGGATCTGCCGTCGCTCAACGGGCCCGCGGGCGAGACCTGGAACGTACGGTGCAAGGCGGCCACCATCGGCGCGGACGGGGCCCTGGAACAGGACCTGGGTCCCCTGGTCGGCCTCACGGCGGAGCTCGACGGCCTCTCCCCCGCCGTCGCCAACTCCGCCCCGGTCACCGGTTACGGCACCGACCTGGAGGGACGTCTGCTCGCCGGCCCGATGAACGTCTACCAGCCGTACCGTTGGTACGACCTGGCCGCGCACGCGGGACGCGCACGGCTTGCGGTGCACGCCCCGGAGAGCGACCTCGGCCGCGATGTCCTCGCCCTCGTCGGCGACGAGGCACCGGCGACCGGCGCCTGGACGTACCAGTCGCCGCCGGTGGCCGCCCACAACCGCCCGTACTACGTGCCGGCCGCACCTCGCCCCTGACCGCTCGGGGGGCCCGTGGCGGAGCCCCGGCCACGGCGCCGGCCTCCCCTGTCAGCAGGTCTCGCGGACGTACCCCGCCTCGCCCGCGGGGCGGACGTCGGTGTCACGCAGGACGACGGAGAGCGTCCCGCCCCAGCGTGCGCAGGCCCGGGCGAGGCCCTTCCGCTCGTACTCGATGACCAGCACCCGGTTGTCGAAGGCGGTCGCGTAGGGGCCGCATTCGTCGTACTGGCCGCACTCCTCGGCGACCGCGAAGTCGAAGCCGAGCTTCCGGCCCCGCTGAGCGAGGTCGGGGGCGTTCTTCTGCCCGATCGCGAGTCCGGCCGCGTGGGAGCGGGCGACGAGGAGCCGGGCGAAGGCGAGGTCGTGTTCGGGTGTGAGGCGGCCCTGGGACCGTTCGTACGAGTCGAGGTTGTCCGCCTCCACGGCCTGGTAGCCGGCGTCGGCGCAGCCGTCGATCCACGTGCCGACGATCGCGGCGAGCCGCTCGCGCTTGGCCGGGGTGGAGACGTCGAAGAGGGCCTCGTCCCAGTCCTGGTCGACGATCGGTGCTCCCCCGGCGCTCCGCAGGAGCAGGTCGGGGTGGTTCTCCTCCCACCATTCGGTGGCGTCCGGCTGGGCCTGGAAGGCGTTGACGTAACAGATGTTGTACAGCCCCTTCGCGGGCTTCGCCGTACGGTCGCGGGAGACGGCGCCCACGCCGGGGGGCGGTGCGTAGGGTCCGCCGATCTGGTAGTCGAATCCGACGTGGGGCTCGGGCGGGACGACCGTGCGGGCGCTGGAGGGCGGCGAGGAGGAGGGGGCGGAGTCGCCGTCCCCCCCGTCACCGGACGAGGTGCATGCGGCCGTCGCGACGGCGAGGAGGCCGGCCAGGGTCAGGGCCGACAGGCGGCGGCGCCGGCGCACGCTGCGGAGGGGGCGGGGTTCGCGGGCGATCACGGTGCGGGGCTCCTGGTCGTCGGTTCCTCGGGGCGGCGCACGGCCGCCCACGGGGCCTACGGTACGGGCGCTTTCCGATCGGACCGTAGCGGCCTGCCGGACACCACGAGAACGGCCCCGTACCGCGGCCTTCGGCCGAACATCGACGACGCCGTCGTTCCCGGACGTCGTGCACGCCTCCGGCACGGCGACGAACGCCGGCAGCGGCCTGACGAACGTCCCCGTCACACCCTGACGGGCAGCAAGGGGAGGGGGTGCGGCCCGCGTCGACGCGGGCCGCACCCCCTCCTCCTGTGGCGGGGCCCGGAGGCCGCCGGCTCCGGCAGGGTCAGCGGGCGCCGAAGACCTGGGTCCAGTACGGGCCGCCCTGGGAGTGGATGCCGACGCCTATCTCCTTGAAGTCGCAGTTGAGGATGTTCGCGCGGTGGCCCGGGCTGTTCATCCACGACTCCATGACCTGTTCCGGGCTGCTCTGGCCCATGGCGATGTTCTCGCCGTAGGTCGACCACGGGTATCCGGCGGCCGTCACCCGCTCCCCCGGGCCGGCGCCGTCGGGGTTGGTGTGGTCGAAGAAGTCGCGGGCCGCCATGTCGTCGGAGTGGCCCTGCGCCGCCCTGGTCAGGGTCGCGTTCGCGCTCAGCGGGCCGCAGCCCGCCTTGGCGCGCTCCGCGTTGACCAGGGCGATGACCTGGTCAACCTGCGAGCTCTGCCCGTGGTCGTTCTGCGGGCCCGCGCCCGTCCCGTTCCCGGCCTCGTCACCCGAGCCCGATCCCCCGCCGTTGCCCGAGCCGGGCCTGGTCGGCGGCGTGTCCGGGGTCGGTGCCGCGGTGCGCGGCGGGGTCGTCCTCACCGGGGCGGGCTTGGCGGTGCGGGCCGGCTCGGGCGACGCGGTGGTGGCCTTCGCGCTGGGGGTTGCCGAGGCGGAGGGGCGTCCGGCGGCGGACTTCGAGGCGGACGGCGAGTTGGTGGGGGTCGCCGCCGACGGGGGCCCGGAGTGGGTGGACGGGTCCTGGTCGAGGGGCAGGTCGAGCTCCGGGGCCGTCACGCGGTTCGCCTCAAGGATCTCGTCGTCCCCGCCGCGGCCCCCGGACAGCGAGAACGCCCCGCCCGTGACCGCCATGACCACGACACCGGCCGCGATGACGGCGCGGCGCCGGCTCCGCTCCTGCGTCTGGCGACGGCGCCGGAGGGCCGCGCGCGTACCGTTCCGGCCGGGCGCCGGGGAGGTGGCGGAGGTGGGTGCGGACCGGGGTATGTGGGGGCGGGTGTGTCCCGCCGCGCCGGCCAGGAGGTACGGCTCCGTCAGATCCGCCGCGCGGTCGTGTCCGTGCCCGCCGAGGTGGGCCGTGTCGAACGGGTCGGTGCTTCCGGCCGTGCCGTACGGGTCGCCGTCGGAGGCCGCGTACGCGCCCCGGGCGGGGCCGGGCCCGCCGGCCGCGGCCGCGAACGCGGCGGTCGGCGTCGTCGTTTCCCACGCGGCCTCGTCCGTCCGGGCCGCCAGGACGGGCGAGGTGGCCGCGAGCAGGAGCTCCGCCGGGACGAGCGCGTGCCAGCGCGGGGCGCAGTGCCCGCAGCCGAGGGTGTGGTGGGCCAGGTGGTCGCGCCACGGGGCGGAGGGCCGGCCGTCCCATTCGGCCGCCTCTCGGCCCAGGAAGGGGCAGGCCGGGTTCCCGGCCAGCGCGCCGACGACGACGCGTGCGGCGTCGAGCCGGGCGCGTACGGCCTCGATCCGGGCCGGTGCCTCCTCGGCCGGCCACCGCAGCGCGGCCGCCGTCTCGTACCGGGTCAGCTCTCCCGCGCACTCCAGCCACCACAGGGCCAGTTGTTCGCCGTCGTCCGGGTCCAGCCAGCGGGCCGCCTCGGTGATCTCGTACGCCTGCCCGTGCGCGGACGGCTGCGCGACGTCGTCGCCGTACCCGGCCGGCTGCTGGTGCCGGTGCCGCCGGATCCCGTCCACGGCGATGGCGACCAGCCAGGGCCGGAAGACCCCGGGGTCGGTCAGGGTGGGGAGCCCGTCCAGGGCGCGCAGCATCGTCTCCCGTACGACGTGCTCGACGTGTTCGGCACCGTGGCGGCCGTTCATGGCGAGTGCCACGGTGGTGTGGATCAGGGGCAGGTGGGCGGTGATCAGCTGGTCCCGCGCCCACGGGTCACCGTTCCGCGCCGCGAGGACCAGCTCCGCGTCCCGCTCGATTCCTGTGCTCTGCCGCACGCCGACCGTCCCGTTCGTTGGAGATGTTTGCGCAGGGGAGAGCCTGGAGCGGGGCGCGGATAACGAAAAGGCCGCGAACGGAGAAAGTGATGTGGGTCACGCCGCCGACGCGGGCGACGCTGCGCCCGGCCGCGACGACCCCGGCCGGGCCCGCGCCGCGGGGATCAGTGGTGGTGGGCCCCGCCGGAGGCCTGAGCGGCCGGTTGCTCCTTCTCCGTCGCCGCACCGTGCGTTCCGTGGTCTCCGTGGCCCGGTACGGTGCCGTCCGGCTTGGCCACCAGGAAGAGGCCGGCCATGCCCATGTCGGAGTGGCTCTGGACGTGGCAGTGGTACATCCAGGCGCCGGCTCCGACGTGCTCGCCCGCGATGACCTGGAATCCGAACGAGTCCGCGGGTCCGGTGATCTTGTTGTCGATGATCCGGCTCACGTCCTCGGGACCCGCGAGGAGGCCGGTGCGGTTGTCGGCCCAGCGATGACCGTGCATGTGGAACGTGTGGTAGTACTCGCCGTGCGTGATCATGACGATCTCCACCCGGTCGCCCACGGTGGCGGGGAAGTTCGGCGGATCGGCGGCCGGCCGGTTGTTGATCGTCATGTCGTTGAAGACGATGGTGAACTGCTTGTCCGGCAGGATGTCGCCCTTGCGGCGCACCACCAGGCCGCCGTAGAGGCCCTTGCGGATGCCGCCGGTTCCGTGGTCCGTTCCCACGACGTGGTCGTGGTAGTGCCAGTACCCGGCGCTGCCTGGCCGCCAGGTGCCGTCGGGGCGGCGGCCGGGGGCGTGGGTGCGCCAGGTGTACGTGCGGGTGGCGCCCGCCTCGACATGGCTCCCGCTCATCCTCGTGCCGTCGTTGTCGATGTCGTAGTCCACGCCGTGCGGGTGGAGGCTCACCGGCACGTCCATGAGGTTCTCGAACTCGATGTGGAGGGTGTCTCCCTCGTTGAGTTCGATGAGCGGGCCGGGCACGGTGGCCTTGCCCTTCTCCAGGCCGTATCCCATGCGCCCGTCGGCCAACTTCTCGGCGTACAGCTTGAGACGGCGTATCTGGCCGCCGGCCGGGGCAGTCCTCAGCGGGGCGGCCGCGTCGGGTGTGGCACTGGAGGCGGAGGCGAGGGACAACGATGTCACGCCGGTCGCGGCGGCGGCTCCGCCCGCGAGCAGGCGGCGGTTGAAGCTGCGTCTGTCCATGTCGAACTCTCCGGTCTTCAGAGGAGATTGACGGGGTGCGGGGCCGACGGGGGCTCCTGGGGACGGCCCACACCGTAGCGGGGCGGCAATGGTTTATCCACACCCAGGACAAAGTTCGTCCGGTTGCGGCCATAGCCCTTGGCGAACCACGCAAAGAGGTCTAGCTTCAACGGCTGTCGTTGTGACCTCAGAGGGATGGGTGACCCATGAAGCGCACACCACATCACCGGTCGAGATCGAGAACAGGCTTCGCCATGGCGGCACTTGGGGCGGCCGCCCTGACCGCCTCCCTGCTCGGCGGCCACCCCGCCGCCGCCCGGCCGGATCCGGGCCCGCCGTCGGCCAGGGCGGCGACAACGTTATCCCTGCCATCGCCACCGGGCGGCGCGAACGTACGGGTGCTCGTCTTCCACGGGTCCGCCACGGCGGAGTCGCCGACCGTCGACGCGGGCATCGCGGCCGTCGAGAGCATCGGCCTCACCGGCCCGGCCGCCGGCCGCTACCGTACGGTGGCCACCGACGACCCGGCCGTCTTCACCGACGCCAAGCGGCTCGGCACGTTCAACGCGGTGGTCTTCCTCACCGGCGGCGGCGATGTGCTCGACCCCGAGCAGGAGGCGGGCCTGGAGGCCTACATGGAGGCCGGCGGCGGTTTCGTCGGCGTCCACGAGGCCGCCCGCACCGAGCCCTACTCCGGCTGGTTCACCGGCCTGATCGGCGCCCGGCCCACCGGCGCCCCGAGCGGCACGCAGCGCGCGGTGGTGGAGGTCGGCGACCGGCAGCACCCGGCGACGAAGTCCCTTCCGCTGGAGTGGAAGCGGCCCGACAAGTGGTTCAACTGGGACCGCAACCCGTCCGGCACCGTGCACACCGTGGCCCGCGTCCGGGAGTCCTCGTACCAGCCCGCGGCGAGGCCCAACGGCTGGGACCACCCGGTGTCCTGGTGTCGTGACTACGACGGCGGCCGGTCCTTCTACACCGCCATGGGCGGCACCGTCGACAGCTACGCCGAGACGGACTTCCGCGACCATCTGCGCGGCGCGATCGCCTGGACCGCGCGGACCTCCCGGGCGGACTGCAAGGCGACCATCGACGCCAACTACACCGCCGAGCGCGTCACCAAGCCCAACCAGCCCGGTCAGAACGACCAGATCGGCGAGCCGCACGGCCTCGTCGCGGCTCCCGACGGCCGCATCCTGTACATCGGCCGCGGCGGCGCCGACGCGAGCGTGCCGGTCGTCACCGACTGGAACAACCCCGACATCGGCAAGGGCAACGGCGAGATCCACGTCTACGACCCGAGGACCAGGCAGGTCACCAAGGCCGGCGTGCTCACCGTCTTCGGCAACAAAGGCGGCGGCGACGAGCTGATCAAGAACGAGGAGGGGCTGCTCGGCATCGAGCTCGACCCCGGCTTCATGACCAACGGCTGGGTCTACCTTCACTACACGCCGCACTCCCGCATCGACCGCGTGGAGCACATGGGCGAGCGGCGGGTCTCCCGCTTCACGCTCGATCTCGCGACGAACAGGCTCGACCTGGCGAGCGAGAAGGTGCTGCTGAGCTGGCCGGTGCAGATCCACAGCTGCTGCCACGCGGGCGGCGGGATGGCCTGGGACTCCAAGGGCAATCTGTACATCGCCACCGGAGACACCAACTCGTCCGGGTCCAGCGGCGGTTACTCGGGCAACAACCCCGCCCCGAACTTCCGGGGCGTCTCCTTCGCGGACGCGCGCCGCACCGCCGGCAACACCAACAACCTCAACGGGAAGATCCTGCGGATCCATCCCGAGCCCGACGGCACGTACACCCTCCCCGCGGGCAATCTCTTCACCGGCCAGGAGAGCGACGAGGGCGGCGGCAAGACCCGCGGCGAGATCTACGTGATGGGCGTGCGCAATCCCGCGCGCATCTCCGTCGACAAGGCGACCGACATCCTCTACGCGGGCTGGGTCGGCCCCGACGCGGGCGCGCCGTCCACGACCTGGGGCCCCGCCAAGTACGACACGTTCGCCGCGATCACCAAGGCGGGCAACCACGGCTGGCCGTACTGCATGGGCAACAAGCAGCCCTACCGGGACCGCGGTCCGCTCGACCCGAGCCAGCCGCTCGGCTGGTACGACTGCGACGCGCCGAAGAACGAGTCCCCGAACAACGACGGCCTGGTGAACCTGCCGCCGGTGACGGGGAACACGATCTGGTACTCGCCCCAGGGCGGCGGCGTGGACTACCCCAGGGACGCGAACGGCATCCCGAGCTACAAGCAGGAGGAGCAGAGGCTGCTGCTGCCGTGGCTCAAGGGCGGCGGGCAGGCGACCATGAACGGTCCGCTCTACCGCTACGACGCGGCGAGCGACTCGGCGGTCAAGTGGCCGTCGTACTGGGACGGCAAGTGGTTCGTCGGCGACTTCTACGACGGGGACCAGCCGCGGCACGCCGTGCTCACCGACCCGAGGACCGTCGGCAAGGGCGGCCTCCCCGTGCACGCCGAGTCCCTGAAGAAGATCATCCCGGTCGGGCAGGGCGGCATCCGCAACCTGATGGACTGGAAGTTCGCCCCGGACGGTTCGCTGTACGTCCTCGACTACGGGCGCGGCTTCTTCACCTCGCACCCCGACTCCGCGCTGTGGCGCGTGACCTACAAGGGCGGCGGGCCCACCCCGGCCGCGGACCAGCTGGCCAGGAGGGCGGCGCAGTGATCACGAGACACAGAGGCGCGAGCCTGTGGGCGGCCCTGCTGGCCGCCGTGGCGATGGTCGTCGGCCTGACCTCGGCGGCCGCCTACGGCAGGGCGGACGACGCGCGACGCGGCGACGACGCAGGCAGGACCGCCGCGGCGCAGGTGCTGACCTGGAAGGCGGGCGACCCGATCGACCGCTACCTGGAGTTTCCGACCACGGCGGTGGCCGGCCCGACGACGATCGTCTTCGAGAACAGCGCGGCCACCGGCAACACGACCGGCATGCCGCACACGCTGACGTTCGACGTCTCCGACCCGGAGTACAACCACGACGTCCCGCTCAACATCCTGGCCAACCCGAGCGACGCGAACGGCGGCCGGCACACGGCCGAGGTGACGCTGACCCCGGGCCGGTACCTCTTCAAGTGCACGATCCCCGGGCACGGCCAGATGCAGGGCGTCCTCACGGTCACCGAGGGCGGCGGCGAGGACACCACCGCGCCGGAGACGACCGCGAAGGTCGAGGGCGACCGCAACGCCGACGGCGCCTACGTCGGCCAGGCGACGGTCACGCTCGGCGCGACCGACGCCGGTTCGGGCGTCGACAGGATCGAGTACGCGGTCGGCGCGGACGGCCCGTGGCAGCCGTACACCGTCCCGGTCGTCGTCGACCAGGTCGGCGCGCACACGATCCGCTACCGGGCGAGCGACAAGGCGGGCAACACCGCCGCCGAGAAGACCGCCGCGTTCTCGGTCGTCGCGCGGCCCACCGACGACACGACGGCGCCGGAGACCTCGGCGACCGTATCGGGCGAGCGGGACGCACAGGGCCGCTACCTCGACATGGCCACGGTGACGGTCACCGCGTCCGACACCGGGTCGGGCGTCAACACCATCGAGTACGCGATCGGCGACGGCGCCTGGCAGCCGTACACCGCTCCGGTGATGGTGCACCAGGCGGGCGAGCACACCGTCCGCTACCGGGCGACCGACAAGGCGGGGAACACCGCCGCGGTGAGGTCGGTCGCCTTCACGGTCGTCACCCAGCCCGATCCCGACACCACCGCCCCCGAGGCCGCCGCCTCGGTCGCGGGCACGCGCAACTCCGACGGCGCGTACATCACCAGCGCCACGGTCACGCTGTCCGCGTTCGACGCGGACTCGGGCGTCGAGCGGATCGAGTACTCGCTCGACGGCGGCCCCTACCTCGCGTACACCACCCCGGTGATCGTCGACCGCGTCGGCCACCACACGGTGCTGTACCGGGCGACGGACAAGGCCGGCAACACCTCCACGGCCCGGAGCACGGCCTTCACCGTCGCCGAGGGCGGCGGGGTGCCCGCGCCCAGCTGTCCGGAGTTCGACGAGCGGCTGACGGTCATCGTCGGGACCGTCGACACCGGAGTCCCGAACCGGATGACGAACAGCCGTTGCACGGTCAACGAACTCATCGAGGACGAGAAGGACTGGTCCTCGCACGCGCTGTTCCTCAAGCACGTCGACACGGTGATCGACCGGCTGCTCGCCGACGGCGTCATCGACGCGCGCGAGCACGCGAAGATCTACCGCGCGGCCAAGCAGTCGGGCATCGGCAGGCCGGGCCGGACCGAGGGGTACCGCGACCTGTTCGACGGCACCGCGGCGAGCTTCTCCAAGTGGCAGCACGTCGGCGGCGGAAAGTTCGGGCTGAGCGCGGACGGGGCCATGACCAGCAGCACCACGGTGCCGGGCATGGGCATGCTGTGGTTCCCGCAGCGGCAGTACGGCGACTTCTCGCTCAAGCTCCAGTGGCGCGACGACGCCCCCGGCGCCGGCAACGCCAACGGCGGGGTCTTCGTACGCTTCCCGTACGTCCACGACAACCCCGAGGAGAGCCGTCCCGAGTGGGTCGCCATCAAGTACGGCCATGAGATCCAGGTCCTGGACCGGCCCGACGGCGACATGTACAAGACCGGCTCGCTCTACGGCTTCGACCGCGTCGGCCTCGCCGGTGCCGGGGTGACGCCCAAGGGCACCTGGAACGACTACGAGATCCGGGTGGAGGGCCAGCACTACTCGGTCTTCCGCAACGGCAAGCTGATCAACGAGTTCGACAACACCGGTGGGCAGGTCTTCCAGCCGCCGCGTGGCGACGACCCGGGCACGGACGGCCGGCGCTACGCCTCCGGCTACATCGGGCTCCAGGTCCACGGCACGACGGACGTCATCTCCTACCGCAACATCCGGGTGAAGGAGCTGTAGACGAGCCGCGGACCACGGGAAGGGCCCCTCTCCCGGGACGGGAGAGGGGCCCTTTCGCCCGTCGCACGTGGGCAGACCAGGTGAGCAGGTCAGGTGGGCAGGTCAGGTGGGCAGGTTCTGCTCCGCCCACACCACCTTGCCGGAGACCGTGCGGCACGAGCCCCACCGGCGGCACAGCATGTTGATGAGCTGGAGGCCCCGGCCGCCCTCGTCGCTGAGGTCGGCGTGCTGGATCTGGGGCAGGTCGGGGCCCGTGTCCGAGACCTCCACGACGAGGCGTTCGCCGCGGAGCAGCCGGAGCCGGCCGGGTCCGTTGCCGTAACGCAGGGCGTTGCCCACGAGCTCCGAGACGACGAGCTCGAAGACATCGGCGAGCTCCTCCAGATCCCACGCGGCGAGCTGGTCCGTGACCAGCCCCCGGGCGACGGACGCGGCCCGCCCCTCCTTCGGGAGCTGCCACTCGCACAGCTCGTCCGGGGTGCCCGGCGCGGTCGTCGCGACCAGCAGCACGGCCTCGTCGAAGCGACTGGCGTCGGTGGGGGCGCGGTCCGTCAGGCCGCCGTGTTCGAGCGCCTCGGGGGTGAGACCGCGGGCCGCCGTCCGCAGCCGCTCCAGCTGGTGATCGAGGTCCGCGTGCCGTGACTTCACGAGGCCGTCCGTGTACATGACCAGATGGCCGCCCGCCGGGACCTCCAGACGGATGGGGTCGTACGGGATCACTCCCGCGCCGAGCGGCGCGCCGATCGGTACGTCCACGAACGCGGCGGAGCCGTCGCCGTCGACCAGCAGCGGCGGCAGATGACCGGCGCTGGCCAGGGTGTAGGTGGAGTCGGCCGGGTCGTGGACCGCGCAGAGGAAGGTGGCGACCTGCTCGTCCTCCAGGTCACGGGTGGCGAGGTCGAGCCGGGCGAGGACCCGCTCCGGCGCCATGTCGAGGGTCATCAGGGTGCGGGCGACCGCCCTCAGGCGGCCCATGGTGGCGGCGGCGGGCAGCCCGTGGCCCATGACGTCGCCCACCATCAGGGCCGTCCGTCCGCCGGGCAGGGCCATCACGTCGTACCAGTCGCCGCCCACGCCGTGGTGGGCCGTCGAGGGCGTGTACTCGGCGTGGACGCGCAGCCCCGGCGTCACCGGGGTCGCGCGGGGCAGCAGGCTGCGCTGCAGGGAGACCACGTGCTCGCGCTCGCGTCCGTACAGCCGGGCGTTGTCGATGTAGACGGCGGCCTGGGAGGCCAGCTGCTCGGCCAGCGCGAGGTCCGTGGCGGAGAACGGGGGCGTTCCGGGACCGCGTACGAAGTCGGCGCTGCCGAGCAGCAGACCGCGGGCGATCAGCGGCACCGCCAGATAGCTGTGCACCCCCGCGGCGCGCATCTTCGCCGCGGCGCTCTCCGTCGGCGCGACCCGGACGAAGTCGTCGTCGCGCATACGGCGCACGAGGACCGGTCTGCCCTGCCGCAGGCAGTACCGGTGGAGGAGCGTCTCGTGGGCCTCCTCGGTGCGGACGAAGGTCTCACCCACCGGGGTGGGCTCAAGGGAGGAGAGCGACTCGACGGCGGACAGCGCGGTGGCCCGCAGGAGCGGGATGCCCGTCCCCGTCCAGCGTGAGCCCTCCTCGCCCCGCAGGACGCTCTCCAGGATGTCGACGGCGGCCCCGTCGGCCAGGGTGGGCACGGTGAACTCGGCCAGTTCCTGAGCGGTGCGCTCCAGGTCGAGGGTGGTACCGATCCTGGAACCCGCGGAATTCAGCCAGGCGAGCCGGTCACGCGTGGTGACGCGGTCGAGGGGGACGTCGCCGTCGCCTCGGCCGAGTCGCCTGCGGGCGCCGGCCGAGCGGAGGACCGAGGCGCCCTTTCCGGCCGAGGCACGGCGGACAACGCGCCGTCTCCCGTTGCCTTCGTTCACTCTTTCGGCCTCCAGACAGAAACTCGTCCGCTGTTGGTGCACATCATGCACCTGCCTCCCCCTCCTGGCCGATCAGGGCGACACGACTTTCACTCTCTTGTGGTGCAAGAGAGTGGCCGACTACCCTGCACCGCATGACAAAGGAGCTGCCGACAGCCGGTGACCAGCGGCGCAGTCAGCTTCTGCGCGGTGTGCTCGACCTCTGCCTGCTCTCGCTGATCGCCGAACGGCCTCGGTACGGCTACGAGTTCATCGAGGCGCTCACGGAGAGCGGGCTCGAACTCGTCGGCGAGGGCAGCATCTACCCGCTGCTCGCCAGGATGGAGCGCGCCGGGCTCGTCGAGCCGTTCCGCGCCCCGTCGTCCAGTGGCGGGGCACCACGCAAGTACTACCGGCTGTCCGAGGCCGGCCGGGCCGAGCTGGAGCACGGCCGGACCGTATGGCAGGGGTTCACCGCCCAGGCCGGCCGGATCCTCACACGAACGACCCACGGGGGAACGACACCATGACCAACGAGCACGTCCTCGCGGTCTGCCGCAGCAACTGGGAGTACCGGGGCATCGACGACGCGTCCGTA
Source organism: Streptomyces sp. NPDC088553 (assembly GCF_044752965.1). Taxonomy (NCBI): domain Bacteria; kingdom Bacillati; phylum Actinomycetota; class Actinomycetes; order Kitasatosporales; family Streptomycetaceae; genus Streptomyces; species Streptomyces sp. NPDC088553. The sequence goes on from NZ_JBIVMG010000002.1 coordinate 722,522, forward strand.
CGCGAGATGATCGCCGAGCTCACGGCCCACCTGGAGGACGCCGCGGCGGCCGGCCGCACTCCGCGGGACGTCGTCGGCCGGGACGTCAAGGCGTTCGCCGCGTCCTGGGCCCGGGCGCGGACGCCGCTGCACCGGCGCGCGCTGAGGATCGCGGCGATGGTCCCGTTCGTGGTGGGCGGGCTGCTGCTGATGTCGCACCTCGTCCACTGGACGACGGTCGTGGACATCGACGCCGGGCGGCTGGCCTTCTGGCTGAGCATCGGCACCGCCACCGTGGTCCTCGAATTGCGCCGGGGGTCCCTCGGCTTCCGCAAGGGCTGGATCGTGGCGCTGGTCGTCGGACTGCCGGTCCTCTTCGTGACACAGAAGCTGGCCGGCGAGGAGACGCTGTTCCTCCTGCCCTTGTGGGGCACCGCCCTGCTGCCGCTGCCGGGCATCGCGTACCTCCTCGCCGAACGGCGGCGCCCGCGCCCCGCGGCGTCCTGAGCCGGCCGCGGGCTCACCCGCACGGCCCGGCAGGGATGCCCGTCCGTCCCGGAGCGTGAACGCTGGGGACACGGAGCGGGCCGAGAGGTGGGACACGGGATGAGCCAGGACGGCAGGGGCGGGACGCGGACGACGGGATCCGGTGCGGGTGCCGCGGCGCGACTCCTGGCCCGGATCGCCGTGCTCGCGGCGGTGGGTTCTCTGGTCGTCCTCGTGCTCGCGATCGGCGACGGCGGCCTCGTGGTCCTCCTGGCCGGCCTGCTGGGGATCGTCGTCTGCGCCGCCGGCGTGTGGTGGTTCGTGGCGCACCGCGGCGCGGTCCGCCTGATCGGGGCGCTCGTCGCGGTCGCGGCGCCGGTCGGCGTCGTGGTGCTCTTCTCCCACGACGGGCTGTGGCGCACGGCGCTGGTGCTGGTCCTGTGCTGGGCCCTCGCACTGGCCTGCGCGCGGGCCGCGCTGCGCAAGGCCCGGCCCCGGCGGAGGACCCGCTCCGTCGCGGCACCCCGGCCCCGGCGGGCGTTCCTCATCATGAATCCGAAGTCGGGGGGCGGGAAGGTCGGCCGCTTCGGTCTCGTCGACCGGGCGGAGGCGCTGGGCGCCCGGGTGACCGTGCTCGATCCCGCCGCCCCGGCCGACGTGGCCGCGCTGGCCCGTGAGGCGGTGGCCGAGGGCGCGGACCTGCTCGGCGTCGCGGGCGGCGACGGCACCCAGGCCCTGGTCGCGGCGGTCGCCGCCGAGCACGATCTGCCGTTCCTCGTCATCTCCGCCGGCACCCGCAACCACTTCGCGATGGACCTGGGGCTCGACCGTTCCGACCCGTCCCGCTGCCTCGACGCGCTCACGGACGGCGAGGAGCTCAGGATCGACCTCGGCGACGTCGGCGGCCGGCCCTTCGTCAACACCGTGTCCTTCGGGGTCTACGCCGATGTCGTGCAGCGCCCCGAATACCGTGACGACAAGGCGGGCACGGCCCTGACCCTCATGCCCGACCTGCTGGTCGGCACGGGGGTGCGACGGCTCGACGCGCGGATCGACGGCACGACGCTGGCGTCCCAGCAGGCGCTCCTGGTCAGCAACAACGCGTACAGCTCGCCCGACGTGCTGAGCGGCGGCGGCCGCCGGCCCAGCCTCGACGACGGCGAGCTGGGCGTGCTGGGAATCCGGGTGGAGGGCGCGGCGGAGGCGGCGGACCTCGCCGTCCGCGGTTCGCAGTCCACCGGGCTGACCGTCACGACCGCCCGCCGGGTCGAGGTGACCTCGTCCGTGATGGGCGAGGCCGGGACGGACGACGCGGGGACGGACGGCTCGGACAGCGCCGCCGGCACAGGGGTCTCAGGTACGGACGTCCCGGGCACGGGCGACTCCCGTACGGACGAGATCCCCGTCGCGGTCGACGGTGAGGCCCTGCGCATGCCCACGCCCGTCGTCTGCACGCTGCGGCCGGGTGCCCTGCGGGTCCTGGTGCCGCGCGACCGCCCCGGCGTGATCGCCCCCGCCCCGCGCGTGGACTGGCGGCGGCTCTTGGACCTGGCCTTCGGCCGTCCCGTGCCGAGCGCCCCGGGGCAGGACGGCTGACCCGCCTCATCGGGTCTGGCCTCGGGCGAAGTACGCGACGAGCTCCGGGTCGAGAGGCGGCACCGCTCGGGGTGTACCCCCGGTGCGCAGGGATTCCGTCGCCCGTACGCCCGCCGCCACGGACATGCGGGCCGCCACCGGTGACGTGTCCGTGGGGCCGCCCTCGCGGGCGAAGCGGAGGAACTCGTCGACGAGGAGGGGATCCGCGCCGCCGTGTCCCGCGTCGTCCTGCGCCGCGGGTACGGGGTACTCCGCGTCCGGCTCCGCGCGGTAGCCGGAGCGGCGGGAGTTCCACACCCGGACCGCTCCGCCGGGGCCGTCGCCGAAGTTCTCCAGGCGGCCGGCGTCGCCGATGACGGTGTAGTTGCGCCAGTAGTCGGGGGTGAAGTGGCATTGCTGGTAGGCGGCGAGGACCCCGTTGTCCAGGCGCAGGTTGACCAGGGACACGTCCTCGACGTCGATCACCGGGTTGAGGCCGCGCTGGGTGTGCGGCGGCCAGTGGCCGTCCTTGGTGTACCAGTCGTCGTGCTTGGGTTCGCCGGGGGCGCGGCGGTGCGGGTTGGCGCCGTAGACCATCAGGTCGCCGAGCGCCTGCACCTGCTCGGCGTACCCGCCGGCGAGCCAGTGCAGCACGTCGATGTCGTGGGCCGCCTTCTGGAGCAGCAGCCCGTTCGTGCAGCGCTGTTCGGCGTGCCAGTCCTTGAAGTACCAGTCGCCGCCGTAGCCGACGAAGTGGCGGACCCAGATCGTCTTCACGGTGCCGATCTCACCGCGTTCGACGATGTCCCGCATCAGCCGGACCACCGGCATGTGGCGCATGTTGTGCCCGATGTAGAGACGGGTGCCGGTCTCGTACGCGGTGCGCAGGATCGCGTCGCAGCTCTCGATGTCGGTGGCGAGGGGCTTCTCGACGAAGACGGGCTTGCCCGCCTTCAGCACCTCGCGGGCGAGGTCGGCGTGGGTGTGGTCGGGGGTGAGGACGAGGACGGCGTCGACGTCGGGGTCCTCGACGATCTCGCGGTGCCCGGTGTGGAGCCGGGCGCCGGGGAAGGCCGTCGCCGCCTCCGCCCGGGCCCGGGCGTCGTGGTCCGCGAGAACGGTGACCCGTGATCCGGCGCCGGGGCGGTGGGCCGTACGGGCGAGTGAGCCGCGCAGTCCGTAGCCGAGGACACCGAGGCGGAGGTCGGTCATGGTCGGTCGTTCCTTCCCGGGGGTCACGGATGGATGAGGACGTGGGCCAGGGCCACCCGACCCGTGCCTCGGTGCACGATCCTCACGTAGCGGGCTTCCGTGTCGGTGTCCACCAGGGTGGGCCGCAGCGCCTTCCCGGTGAGGGGGATCGTCGTCGCGTCGCGGAAGTCGGGCGTGGCGGCGAGCTGGACGTCGACGTCGGCGGTCGTCATGGAGGTGTTGTTCCACAGTTCGACCTGGCCGATGTGGCGTACGGCCCCGAGGTCGGCCTGCCACCAGGCGTCCGGTTCGGCGAGGGTGCGGGTGTCGGTGGTGGTGTCGCCGTCGACGGCGTACCCGGCGGTGGCCGTGCCGTCGGTCGAGGACTGGGTCACCGCGGCCGTGCGCGCGAGGTCGGGCCTGAGCTGTTCGACGTGGCCCCGGCCGTCCGCGCCGGCCGCGCGGGCCACCGCGAGCGCCTCGGCGGGAAGCCGGTCGAGCGAGGTGCGGTTGCCGGTCGTCGTAGAACCGGTGCCGGTCAGGGCGGGCGCGGCGGTGTCGGTCCAGTTGCCGGTGGCGTGGTTGTCGATGCCGTAGTCGGCCCAGTTGGAGACCCACTTGTAGCCGACGCGGGTGATCACATTGCCCTCCACCCGGATGTGGCTCGACTGTTCGTCGAGGTAGACGCCGTTGCCGTCGCGCTCGGTGTTGCCGTAGGCACTGCGGTTGATGTAGTTGCCGGAGACGATCGTGCCTGGCTGGGCTCCCTGGGTGTAGACGGCGCCGCCGTCGTGCTGGTCGTCCGCCACGCGCATGACGTCGGTGATGCGGTTGGCGGTGATCCGGTTGTCGCGCAGCACGGACGTGCGGGCCTCCGGCTGGTTCCAGCCCCAGCCGACGGAGATGCCGGAGTACGGAAGGTCCGCCAGGGTGTTGTGGTCGACGGTGAGCCGGGCCTCGTACCCCGCCCAGATGCCGACGGAGTCGGTGTACTCCACGCCCGTGCGCCGGATCGTGTTGTACGAGAGGGTGTTCCGCTCGCCCGCCCGCTCGGGGTCCGGCAGGGGTTCCGTGTCGCCGACGTAGGCGGCGCCGGAGGAGAGGTCGGTGAAGCGGGAGCGGGTGACCGTGGTGTCCTTGGTGCCGTCCTCGAGGACGAGCCCGGCGCCGCCGAGGCGGCTGAAGTCGACGCGGTCGACGACGACGTCACGGCCGCCGCGTACGGTCAGGGCCGCGGCCGGCTTGGTGTAGTGGCGGCCCGCGTGGTCGACGGGCCCGGTGGCTCCGGTGAGGGTGAGCCCGGCCTGGGTCCCGGCGTACCCCTCGCCGGTGTTCGGCTGGTCCCAGGCCGCGTACCGCAGGGCGAGGCGCTCGACGCGTACGTCGTGGGCGCCGTCGAGGACGAGGAGCCGCTCGGTGGCGGGGGTGACGGCCCGCGCGCGCCGCATGTCCTCGCCGCGTCGGGGGAGGTAGGTGACGGTGCGCAGCTCCGCGTTCCAGACGAACTCGCCCGGGGTGTCGAGGAGTTCGGCCGCATTCTCGAAGTACGCCACCTTCGTGAAGCGCGTGGAGTCGACGGTCGTCGAGTCCCAGGCGGGGCCCGTGCGGTCCGTGCCGGAGGCGGAGTTCGCCCAGCACGGCTGGGCGAAGGTCAGCAGGTCGCCGTCGACGCCGGTGATGCGGCAGTGGTAGTTGCGCCAGCGGACGCTGATGACCGCCTCCGCGTCCGTGGGGCGGGCCCAGCCCGCGATGCCGGTGGCGGCGGCGCCCGTCATGCCCGTCTTCGTCGCGTCGCAGACGGCGGCCGGGCAGGAGCCGCCCCGTGCCCGGACGGCACGCACACCGTCGACGAAGAGCTGCCGCGGGGTGACGCCGTCGGGGACGCGTGCGGTCCAGGTGCCGTCGGTGTTCGCGGCCCAGCCGGTCAGGGTGCGTCCGCCGGAGAGGACGGGGGTGGCGCCCGCGGCGGCGGTCCAGGTGACGGTGCGGCCGTCGCGGCCGGAGTCCGCCGCCCCCAGGGTCAGCGGTCCGTCCAACACATAGGTGCCGTGGGCGAGTTCGACGCGCACGTCGCGGCCGGTGACTCCGCGCGCCGCGTCACGGGCGCCGGTGAGGGAGCAAGGGTGGCGGGGGTCGCATGTCGTTCCCGAGCCGTCCGGGGCGGCGTGCAGGACCTTGGGCGCGGGCTGCGCCACGGCCGGCGTGGCCGTGAGGAGTCCGGCGGCGAGGGCGATGAGCGCGGTCAGGGCGCGGATCCGTCGCATCGGGCTCACACCCAGTCCGGGTGTCCGGGCATGGGCGGGTTCTCGGTGCTGAAGAGCCAGTCCTCCAGGAAGGGCCGCAGGGAGTCGTCGTGGGTGACGCGGACGGCGTTGTCGATGAAGTCCTGCGAGTCGGCGTTGCCGTCGCGGTGCTTCCTCAGCCAGGACGTGACGATCGCGTCGAACTCCTCCTGCCCGACCCGCTGGTGGAGGGCGTAGAGCACGACGGCGGCGCCGTCGTAGATGTTGAACCCGCCGAGCGCGGTGGGGAGTCCGGGTGGGCCGTCGGTCTTCCGGACCGCGTCGAGCTTGGAGTACGCCGCCTTCATCTTGTCCTGCAGGGAGGCGGTGCCCTGCCGGTCGGCCCAGAGGGCCGCGTAGTAGACGGCGGGCCCCTCGTTCAGCCAGGCGCTCTGCCAGGTGGTGGGGGTGACGGAGTCCCCGAACCACTGGTGGGTCAGTTCGTGGATCATCACGTTGGTGTACGTCGTGGAAGTGGCGGCGTTCTTGAACCAGTTCGGGCCGAAGAGGGACAGGGTCTGGTTCTCGAGGGCGTCGCCGTAGCCGTCGCGGACGATCTGCATTCCGTAGGTGTCGAAGGGGTAGCGGACGCCGAGGGTGTCCTCCAGCCAGGCGATCTGCCCCGCGGTGCGCTCGACGATCGGCCGGTACGTGTCGACCTGGTCCTCGGGGACGTAGTGGCGCAGCGTGATGCCGTGCGGGCCCCGGCCGGTGAGGACGGTCTGCCGGGCGACGGAGATGCCGAGGAGTTCGGGGGCCATCGGGGCGTCGAGCCGGAAGTCCCAGGTGGTCCTTCCGGGGCCGGCCGGGCGGCTGCCGGTGGCGGTGCCGTTGGCGGCGGCCGTGTAGCCGTCGGGGGCGGTGAGGTGGAAGGTCCACTTCGCCTTGTCCATGGTGGTGTCGTTGACGGGGGCGAACGTGTCGGCGCGGGAGGCCTGGGCGGCGGAGGCGAAGCCGCCGTCGCTGATGTGGCGCCAGCCGGGGGCGCCGAACGGCTTGGTCTTCCCGTTCCCGTGGTAGCGCACGGTGACGTCGAAGGGGCGGTGGTCGCGCAGGCCGCCCTCGGGTGTGACGGTGAGTTCCTGGCCGCTGCCGCCGGGTCCGACCGACCAGGCCGCGTCCTTGCCGTCGACCGTGACGGTATCGATGGCGAGCGAGTCGATGTCGAGGTTGAACGAGGAGAGGTCCTGGGTGGCCCTGGCGCTGATCCTCATGGTGCCGGTGAAGTCGTACGTGACCGGGGTGAAGTCGAAGGAGAGGTCGTAGTGCCGTACGTCGTAGCCGCCGTTGCCGAGAGTCGGGAACAGCGGGTCCCCGGCCCCGGGTGCACCGGGCTTCGGGTCGAAGGGGCGGCCGTACGGGGAGGGGGCGTGCACGGACAGGGCTTGTGCGGGAACGGCTTGTGCGGGGACGGCTTGTGCGGGAACGGCTTGTGCGGGGACGGCGGTCGCGAGTGCGGCCGTCGCGGACACGGTCGCGACGGTGGCGACCGCCGCGCGCAGGATGCTGGTGCGGGTCACTGCTTCGCCCCCTTCTGGGCTGCTTCCTCGAACTCGCCGCGGGCCTGCCGGCCGCCCTTGGCGAGGTACTCCTTGACGAGGCCGTCGTAGCTGCTCATGGGCTTGCGGCCGGTGACGATGTCCTTGATCCAGTCGCCCTTGAGGGTGTTGAGGGTGCCGGACGCCTTCGAGTCCCAGGTCGGCGAGGAGTAGCTGGCCGTGGGGTCGGGGGTCATCCGGGGGATGAGCCGCGCGTACGCGTCGTGCAGGTGCTCGACGCCCCGCGGGTTGGTGGCGGAGTAGAGCGCGGGCGTGGCGGAGGCCATCAGCTGCCAGGGGACGGCGACGTCCTGGCTGCCCTGCGCGGTGAGAATGGGGGCGCCCTTGCCGTCGCGCCGGTGGTCGGTGCCCTCGACCCCGTACGCGAGGAGGGTGTACTCCTCGGTGCCGAACGGTGCCGCCACCCAGTTGGCGAGCTGGAGGATCTCCTTGACGCGGTTCGCGTCCGCCTTCCTGACGAAGGACTCGCTGAGCCGCGCGTTGTTGTTCCAGGCGACGGCGTTCCTGCCGATCGGCGTCATGGGGCGGACGTCGTACGAGGGGTCGATGGCGGCCATCGCGTCGAGGTACCCGGTGCTGGGCGTGAGGTAGGCGGGCCAGCCGTCGAAGACGTAGGCGGCGCGGCCGTTCTTGAACAGGTCGGTGTACTGGGCCTTCTGGGCGCCCGACATCTGCACGGTGCCCGGGTAGTAGCAGCCGGCCCTGTACAGCTTGGCCGCCATCTCGATCGCGGCCCGGTACTCCTCCGTCTCCAGGTCGAGGGTGAACTTCCCGGTCGTGGCGTCCATGCGCCAGTAGTAGGGGGCTCCGTACGACATGGCGACCAGCGTGGTGACGCCGGCGGAGATGGCGTACTGCTTCTCCTTGGGGCGGGTCAGCTCCTTGCACAGCTCGAAGAAGCGGTCCATGTCGGTGATCTGGTCGAGGCTGGTGACCCCGGCGGCGGCGAACAGGTCGTGGCGGTAGTAGCCGGCGCCGCCGGTGCCGGCGCGCGCGATCGGGATGCCGTACAGCTTCCCGCCGTAGACGGAGCCCTGCCAGGCGCTCTTCGGGATGGCCGCCAGGTTCGGGTAGTCCTTGATCCGGTCGCCCGAGAGGTACGGGGTGAGGTCGGCGCACTTGGCGGCGAGGAACGCGGCCTTGTGGTCGACGCCGCCCGTCTCCGGGTACATGAAGAGGTCGGTGAGGGTGTCGCTCGCGACCATGGTGGAGAACCTGGTGGGCCAGTCGTCGGCGGCGACGGCCTGGATGTCGACCTGGGTGCCGAGCCGCTTCTCGATCTCCTGCCAGGCGGCGTTCCGCTCGCGTCCGGGCGCCGGCGGCTTGAAGGTCTCCAGGGAGGCGGTGATGGTCCTGGCTCCCTTGAGCGGAGCGCCCGGGACGGAGCGGACGGGCTTGGCCGGGTAGCGGGTGAATCCCTGGGGGACGCCCTGGGCGGTGCCGGGGTGGTCGGGGGTGATGCCGAGGTCGCGCAGGACGGTGTTCGGCAGGAGGGAGCCGCTCTTGACCGATGCCTTCTCGGTCGCGGCGCCGCTGCCGCCGCACGCGGTGATCAGGGGCGCGGCGGCGGCGCCCAGGCCGACTCCGGCCCCGAGGCGGAGGAGTGTTCTGCGGTCGAGCGGCCGGGAGGGGGTGGACCTGGAGGACCGGGACATGGGGACTCCTGGGAGGAGGGGCGGGGGCGAGGGGCGGGCGCGCGGCGGGATGGCCGCGCGGGGGCGATGCGGTGGGCTCAGCCCTTGATGGCACCGGTGAGGACGCCCTTGGTGAAGTAGCGCTGGAGGAAGGGGTAGACGCAGAGGATGGGGAGGACGGCCACGACGAGCACGGCCATCTGGACCGACTGCTGGGGGGCGACGGCCTCGCCGGCGACGGCGCTGTCGAGGCTCTGGCCCTGGAGGACGAAGGTGCGGAGCACCATCGGCAGGGGCCACTTCTCGCTGTCGCCGAGGTAGAGCATGGCGTTGAAGAAGGCGTTCCAGTACGTCACCGCGTAGAAGAGGCTGACGACGGCGATGACGGCCTTCGACAGCGGCAGCACGACCTGGAGGAGGATCCGCAGATCGCCGGCGCCGTCCACCTTCGCCGCGTCGTACAGCTCCTCGGGGAGGTTCATGAAGAAGGAGCGCAGGACGACCAGGTTGAAGGCGCTGACCATGGTCGGCATGACGAGGGCGGCGAAGGTGTCGTAGAGGCCGAGTTCGTTGACGAGCAGGAAGTTCGGGATGACGCCCGGGTTGAAGAGCATCGTGAAGAGCGCGGTCATCAGGATGACCCGTGAGCCGACGACGTCGCGCCGGGACAGCCCGTACGCCATGCCGATGGTGAGCAGCAGGGCGCAGCCGGTGCCGACGAGCGTGACGCCGACGCTGACGAGCAGGGCGCGGGTGACGACGCCGCCGGTGAAGATCGTGCGGTACGCGTCCAGGGTGGGGTGGTCGGGCCAGAGGACGAGGCCCGCGGACCTGATGATGTCGCTCTGGGAGGCGAAGCTGGTGCCGATCACGCCCAGGAGGGGGTATGCGACGGCGGCGACCACGAGGGTGAGCGCGAGGCACTTGGCGGCCAGGCCGATCCGGGTCGGGCGCTCCATCCACGGGGGCCGGCCGGAGGCGGCGGTACGGGTCCTGCTCGTGGCGGCGCGCGGTGCGGCCCCGGTCGCGCGGGGGGTCCCGGTGGGGTGTGGCTCGGTGGGGTGAGGGGGCTCGTTGACGCGGTGGGCCTCGGTGACGCGAGGGGTCTCAGCGATCGGCGCCACGGTAGATCCCTTCATGGCCGAAGTGGTGGGCGAGCTTGTTGGCGCCGAGGACGAGCACGGTGCCGACCACCGCCTTGACGAGGCCGACGGCCGCCGAGACGCCCCAGTCGCCGTCCTTGATGCCGTGGAAGTAGACGTAGGTGTCGAGGACTTCGCCCGCTTCCGGGCCGACGGCGTCCCGCTGGAGCAGGATCTGCTCGAAGCCGACCGAGAGGATCTGGCCGAGGTTGAGGATGAGCAGCAGGATGACGACGGGGGCGATGCCCGGCAGGGTGACGTGCCACAGGCGCCGGAGCCGGCCGGCGCCGTCGATGGCGGCGGCCTCGTACTGCTGGCGATCGATGGTGAGCAGCGCGGCGAGGATGATGATCGTCCCCCAGCCCGCGTCCTTCCAGACCAGCTGGAGGGTGAGCAGCCACGGGAAGGCGTCCGGGTCGCTCATCATGTCGTAGCGGGGCAGGCCGGCCGAGTCGAGCAGTTCGGGCAGGACGCCGGCGCCGCCGAGGACCTGCTGGAAGATCGAGACGATGATGACCCAGCCGATGAAGTGCGGCAGATAGACCACGCTCTGGACGAAGCGGCGGAGCTTGTCGCTGACGACGCTGTTGAGCAGCAGGGCGAGGGCGATCGGCAGCGGGAAGAAGAAGGCCAGCTCGACGAGGGCGATGGTCAGGGTGTTGCGGACGGCGGACCAGAAGGCCGGTTCGGCGAAGGCCGTCGCGAAGTTGTTCATGCCCACCCAGGCGCTGTCCGCGTACCCGAGGTACGGCTGGTAGTCCTGGAAGGCGGTGACGTAGCCGAGCAGCGGTACGTAGTGGAAGACGAGGAAGTAGAGCAGGCCCGGCAGGCAGAGCAGCAGCATCACTTTGTCGCGCTTGATCCGCTGCCAGAGGGTCGCTTTTTCGCGGAGGGCGACGGGCGCTGCCGTCGCCCCGGCGTCCTGCCGCCGGCCCTTCCGGGGCAGCAGGGGTGCTGTGTCAGCCATGGAGGAGTCCTGTTCGGCTGGTGACGCAGGGAAGTCGATATGACGTTCTGCGGCGGCAACGTAGTAAGCGGTTAACCCAGGCGTCAAGAGCGAGCGGGGAACCGTTCGCGATTCGATCACCGGCCTGTTCGGGTCAACCAGCCCTGTTTCCTGGCCATTCCGGCTGCTCGTCAGCCAAATCCCGTGCGCCAGCGAGGGATTGCTTGACGGTCGGCGCCCTCTGTCCTTAGCGTGCGCAGTCATCTGTAGTACACGTTTACTATCCGGAGGCATGGTGCGAACCTCTGACGAACCGTCGGCACGGACCGGCGTGAACGGCCGGGCGCCCACACTCCCCCGCCGCCCGCGGACGCTCCTCGCCATGGACCCCGCGCTGCTCGACGACGTCTTCCCACCCGCCGTGCGAGCGCGCCTCGAAGAGGCCGCCGACCTGCGACTCCCCTTCCCCGTGGAGGATTTCGACAGCCCCGAGTCGGCGGCCGCGCTCGCCGACTGCGAGGTGCTCCTGACCGGTTGGGGCTGCCCGCCGGTCGACACCGGCGTCCTGGACCGCGCCCCGCGGCTCGGCGCGGTGATCCATTCGGCGGGCACCGTGAAGACCTTCCTGAGCAGCGCCGCCTACGCACGCGGCATCACCGTCTCCTCGGCGGCGGCCGCCAACGCCGTCCCCGTCGCCGAGTTCACCCTCGCGGCGATCATCCTCGGCGCCAAGCGCGCCTTCCCCCTCGCCGAGCTCTTCCGCACCCGCAGGTCGCACCGGACGACGGCCGATCTGGAGCGGCTGCACTGGCTCGGCACCCACGGCATCACCGTCGGCGTGGTCGGCGCCTCCCGGATCGGACGCCGCGTCGTCCAGCTGCTGCGCACCCTCGACGCCGAGGTGCTCCTGCACGACCCGTACGTGAGCGCAGCCGAGGCACGGGAGCTGGGCGCGACCAGCACCGACCTGGACACCCTCGTCGCCACCAGCGACGTGGTGACCCTGCACGCACCGGCCACTCCCGACACCCACCACCTCCTCGACGCGCGGCGCCTGGCCCTGCTGCGGCCCGGCACCCTGCTCGTGAACACCGCGCGCGGACCGCTGGTGGACACCGATGCGCTCGTTCCGCACCTGGTCAGCGGCCGGATCGACGCCGTACTCGACGTGACCGACCCGGAACCGCTCCCCCGCCACCACCCGCTGTGGGAGCTGCCCAACGTGTTCATCACCCCGCACCTGGCCGGCGCCCAGGGCAACGAGGCGGGACGGCTCGGGGCACTCGCCGTCGACGAACTCGGCCGTTACGCGCGCGGGGTGCCCCTCCGGCACGCCGTGCTCCTGTCGGACCTGGAGCGGATCGCATGACCGGACAGCCCGCGGGGACCTCCGCAGGACAGGGCCTAGGCTGGGGGCCGGACGCGGGGCGGAGCCGACCGCCCGGAGACACCGGGCGGAGCGGGACCCGGGAGGCGCGGGCCCGCGCCTCCCGGCGAAGGCCGGAGAGCGGCCCGCGCAGTGACGACCAGACGCTCCAGGGGGAGGACCGGATGTCCCGGCAGGAATCGACGGCGGCCGGACAGCGCCGCGCGACGGTCGTGGACGTGGCCCGCCTCGCGGGAGTGTCCACGGCGACCGTGTCCCGTGTGATGAACCGCAACTACCCCGTCGCGGCCGCCACACGCGAGCGCGTGGAGGCCGCCATGCGCGGCCTCGGCTATGTGGTCAACGCGCACGCGCGCGCCCTCGCCGGCGTCTCGGGCCGCACGGTGGGCATCATCATCAGCGATGTCGTCGACCCCTTCTACGCCTACATCGCGCGCGGTGTGGAGCGTGAGGCGGCGGCGGGCGACCGGCTCTGCCTGGTCTGTACGACCCAGGGCGACCCCCAGCGCGAACTCGCCTTCATCGAGCTCATGCACGAGCGGCGCGCCGACGCCGTGATCCTCGTCGGCGGCAGCGTCGCCGATCGCACCTACCGGGCGGAACTCGCCCGCCGCGCCCACGATCTTGACGCCGGAGGCTCCAAGCTGGTCCTGTGCGGTCGGCCCTCCCTCGGCGAGGACGTCCCCACGGTCGGCGTGGAGTACGACAACGAGGGCGGCGCCTTCGCCGTCACCGACCACCTGCTCACCCAGGGGCACGAGCGGATCCTCTACCTCGGCGGACCCCCCGGCCTCTCCACGACCCGGGACCGCATCGCCGGACACCGGCGCGCCCTGGAGCTGCGCGGGGTCGCCCACGACCCGGATCTGGTGCAGCCGGGCGCGTTCAGCCGGGCCTTCGGCTACCGCCGGATGAACGAACTCCTGCGGGAGGGGCTCCGGTTCACAGCCGTCTTCGCCGCGAACGACATCGTCGCGGCCGGCGCCGCCCAGGCACTCGAAGAGGCCGGGATCGGCGTGCCGCAGGACGTCTCACTCGTCGGCTACGACGACGTGCCCGTGGCCCAGGAGCTGCGACCGCGGCTCACCACCGTCCACGTTCCGCTGGAGGAACTGGGGCGGCAGGCCGTGCGCGTGGCCGTCGACGGCGGAGACGAGGACGACTGGCGCGCGCCGACGACCGGCACCCTTCGGCTCGGGACACATATCGTCGTGCGCGACTCCGTGGCGCCGCCGCGCGCCGCGAAACGTCGCCGATCCTGAGCGGTTCCGCGTGTACGAGGGCCTGTTGACGCAGTAACGAACAGAAACACGCCCCGCCCTCTTGCGGACGGACAGCAAACGCTTACATGCTGGCGCGCAGCTCCCCGAGCCTCGTGCCGTGCAGCTCGCGCCTCGTTCCGAGCCGGGCTCCGGGCTGCCTCCGGGACGCACACCCCGCCTTCTGCACCTCCTCGCCCCCCAGGAGACGACACCGATGCAGATCCCCCCGCTCCCCTCGCTTCCCTCCTCCTCGCGCGTGCCCGCCCCGTCCCGTCGTTCGGTCCTCACCACCATGACCGCGGCCGGTGCCGCACTCGCCGTCGGCGCGGGCACGGCCCGGGCCGCCGCGCACGGCGGCCCGACGGTCGCCCTCACGGCACGCCCCTCCGCCGAGGCCGAGCGGCTGCGTCTCGCGTCCGCCCTGCGGGCGAGCGAGTTCCAGCCCACCGGCCGGTACGCCACCGCGAACACCCCGCTGCGGTTCACCGTCCTCCCCTTCGACGGTCTGCTGCCCACCCTCTGGATCGGCCACTGGGACTACTACGGCACGGTCAAGGAGCCCCGCTCGTACGCCCTCAAGCCCGGCGGCAACACCGTGACCGATCCGTACGGCGGACCGGTGTACTTCACGCTTGAGGGAAACGGCGAGCGGGCCGGTGTACGGTTCAGGGAGGGCTGCCGCCCGATGCCCGTCTTCGCCCTCGGCCGCACCACGGAGGCGGAGTTCCAGCGCCGCCTCGACGCCCTCACCGACGTGCCGGTGGTGGAACTCCACGGTCCGCGCACCCTCGTCACGCTGACCCGCGACGGCGCCCTCCTCCACCGGGGAGAGGACCACGCGGCGCTGCTGTCGCTGCTCGAAGAGGTCATCCAGGCCGAGCAGGACATCAGCGGCCTCGACGGTTCCTCAGCGCCGCACCGCCCCACGTCCGGCCCCTTCCACTTCACCGAGGTGTCGGTGGTCCCCACCGGGGTCGGCGCCTTCGCCACCCACGGCTACAACGGCTTCCCTCGCGCCTACCTGGACCGGGCCACCACCGTCCAGGGCCTGCGCACCCGCGGGTGGGGGCTGTACCACGAACTCGGCCACACCCACCAGCAGATGGCGTACAAGCCGACCGGCCTCACCGAGGTCACCGTGAACATCTACTCCCTCGCGGTGCAGCGCGCGCTCGGGCAGACGTCCAACCTCCTCCTCCCGGACTCCAAGACCGGGCTCACCCCCTTCCAGTCCGCCCTGCCCAAGCTCGGCGCACCCGGCCTCGTCTACGAGAAGTCCTTCGGGGCGTACGAGAAGCTCGTCCCGCTGCGCCAGCTGGAGCTCGCCTTCGGCTCCGACTTCTGGCCCCGGATGCACCGGCTGGTCCGCGAGGAGAACCCCGCGTCGGACTACACGGAGACCGCGAAGCGGTACCGCTACCTCGCCCTCTACGCCAGCCGGACGGCAGGCCGCGACCTCACCGACTTCTTCGTGAACCGGTGGGCCTTCCCCATCGACGCGCAGGGCCTGACGGAACTGGCGGCGCTCGGTCTGCCGCAGCCGGCCGTCGACCCGTCGGCCCTCACCGACTGACGCGCCCCTCCGGCTCCGCTCCCCTCCCTCCCCTCACACCTCCCTCGCACTCTTCGGCCGATCAGCAGGAGGCGCACCGGTCATGGCTCTCCCCAGACGACAGATGCTCGCCCTCGCCGGCGCTACGCCGGTTCTCTCCATCCTTCCCGGAACCGCCGCGGCGGCGACACCGCCCACGGAGGGGGCCGGCCCCGGGCCCGCCTCGGCCGGGCAGACCACCGATCCGTACGACACCCTCCTCGCCCGGGCCGAACGGGAGCTCACCGGGGGCGCCTTCGACCCCGCGGACCCGGACTTCGCCGCCGCGCTCGCCGCCCTGGAGACCGAGGCCACCACCTGGTGGGAGCGGCTCGACGCCACGCCGGGCCGGAAGGCGCTCTGGGCCGACCTCTCCCCCGCCTCCGACCCCGGCATGTTCGGCCAGAGCTATCCGCGGCTGCGCACCATCGCGACCGCCTGGGCGACCCCCGGCACCACGCTGACCGGCCGCGGGGACGTGCTCGACACCCTCCTGGAGGGGCTGCGGTTCCTGGGCGCGGTCGGCTACCACCCGGGGCGTGCCGAGACCGGCAACTGGTGGTTCTGGGAGATCGGTGCGCCCCGCGCGCTGATGGACACCTGTGTGCTGCTCCGCGCCCACCTGCTGCCGGCCGAGCTCGCCGCGTACGTCGCCGCCGTGGCCCGGTTCTGCCCGAACCCCGATCGCCGCACGAACATCCCGTCCCTGGCCGAGACCGGCGCCAACCGGGCCGACAAGGCCGTCATCGTGGCGCTGCGGGGTCTCCTCGCCCGGGACCCCGCAGCGCTCGCCCTCGCCCGCGACGGCCTGTCCGACGTGCGGGACGGCGGACGCAACAGCCTGTTCCGGTACGTCACGTCCGGGGACGGGTTCTACGAGGACGGGTCGTTCGTCCAGCACGGCAGCGTGGCCTACACGGGGACGTACGGCAGCGTCCTCCTCGGTGGTGCGGGGCAGCTCATCGCGCTGCTCGCCGGTTCGGAATGGGCGGTGTCCGATCCCGCCGTGACCGTGCTGTACGAGGCGGTGGAGCGGTCGTTCGCCCCGGTGGTCTTCGACGGGGTGATGATGGACGCCGTCCGCGGCAGGGCGGTGTCGCGCGAGCGGTCTCGGGACCACCACGACGGGGCGGTCACCGTCAGCCGGGTCCTCCAGCTCGCCGCGGGCGCGCCGGCCGGCCACGCCGAGCGCTGGCGGTCCCTCGCGAAGGGCTGGATCCTCCGCAACGAGGCGACTCCCTACAAGGGACTCGTGGGCATTCCGGCGCTCGCGCGTGCCAAGGCCGTCCTCGACGACCCCGCGGTGCGGCCGGCCGAGCGGCCGACGGGACACGTGGTCCTCGCCGACATGGACCGGGTCGTGCACCGGCGGCCGGGCTGGGCCTGCGCGCTGTCCCTGTCGTCGCGGCGCATCGCCGCGTACGAGGCGGGCAACGGTGAGAACCTGCACGGCTGGTACACCGGTGACGGCATGACCTATCTGTACGACGGCGACGACCCTTCGGCCTTCGGCGACGGTTTCTGGCCGACCGTCGACCCGTACCGCCTCCCCGGCACGACCGTGGACACCCGCGTCCGCGCGGATCTCGGGACGAGCCCCGGCACCAGCACGTACCGCCCCACGAACGCCGTGGCGGGCGGCGCCGCGCTCGACGGCCGGTTCGGCGCGGCGGCCATGGAACTGGCCGCCCAGGACAGCACGCTGCGGGCCCGGAAGGCGTGGTTCTTCCTCGACAACGCCGTCGTGGCGCTGGGCGCGGACATCACGGCGAGCGACGGCCGGACCGTCGAGACCGTCGTCGAGAACCGGAACCTCCACGCCGACGGACGGCAGCGCTTCACCGTCGACGGACGCCGGCAGCCCGACGAGCAGGGCCGGCGGGCCGAGCTCTCGGGCGCCCGCTGGGCCCATCTGGAGGGCTTCGGCGGCTTCGTGTTCCCCCGCCCGCCCCGTGGTGACGTCGCCGCGACGGGTTCGCTGAACGCGCTCCGCGAGGAACGCACCGGCACCTGGCGCGCGCTCAACACCGGTGCGGACACCGGCGGCAGCGGCACCCCCGTCACCCGTCGCTACCTCACCCTCTGGTTCGACCACGGCCCCTCCCCCTCGTCCGCGTCCTACTCCTACGTCCTGCTCCCCGGTGCGAGCGCCGTCGCGACCGGCGTCTGGTCGCTCTCCCGTCCTGTCGTCGTGGTCGCCAACAACGCCACCGCGCAGGCCGTCGAAGCCCACCGGCACGGTCTGCTCGCCGCGCACTTCTGGCAGGCCGGAACCGCGGGCGGCCTCTCCTCCTCGGGCCCCGGCACCGTGCTGGTACGCCGCACCGGGCGTCATGTGTCGGTGGCGGTCGCCGACCCCGGGCGGACGGGGACGGAGCTGACCGTCGAACTCCCCTTCCGCGTCCGCCGCGTGGTCCGCGCCGACGAAACGGTGACCGTCACGCCGGGCGGCCGCACCGTGGTCACGGTCGGGGTCGGCGGATCACGGGGCCACAGCCACACGGCCGAACTGGTCCAGTGACCATCCGGCACCCGAAAGGAGCCCTCGTGCCCCCGCCCCCGCCCTCGTCGGCGTCCCCGCCCGCTCCGCATCTGCGCCTGCCGCCGACCGACCGTGTCCTGTCCCCCCGGACCGGCTGGACGCGGGCCCACTGGGAGGCGCTCGCCGACCGGCAGTTGGAGGCCCTCGTCCCGTACGCCACCCCCGGGTTCGCGCAGTACCGCCTCCCTGGCCGCACCAGCTGGTCGGGCGTCGTCTCGGACGGCCTCGAAGGGTACGCACGCTCATTCCTGCTCGCCTCCTTCCGGATCGCCGGCGCGGACGGAAAGGTCGACCCGCACCTCATCGAAAGGTATACGCGGGGTCTGACAGCGGGCACCCTGCGTGACGGACCCGAGGCCTGGCCGGTGCTCACCGACTGCTCGCAGCAGATGGTGGAGGCGGCCTCGATCGCCATCGGTCTGCACGAGACGCGCCCGTGGATCTGGGACACGCTCGACACCGCGGTCCAGGAGCGGGTGGTCGAGTGGCTCTCGGGCTTCGTGGGGGCCCGCACCTGGGACAACAACTGGCGCCTCTTCCAGGTGGTGTCGGAGCAGTTCCTCGCCTCCGTCGGCGCGCCGCACCGCCGGGAGGACATCGAGGGCGGCCTGGAGCGGATCGAGGACTGGTACGTCGGCGACGGCTGGTACACCGACGGCGACGGCCGCAACTTCGACTACTACATCGGCTGGGCCATGCACCTGTACCCGCTGCTGTGGGCCCGGATGGCGGGGCCGGACGGGGACGGGGGCAGGGGCGCGGTCTACCGCGAACGGCTGGCCCTGTTCCTGTCCACGTACCCGGAGTTCTTCGGCGCCGACGGGGCGCCCGTCCACCAGGGGCGCTCCCTGGCGTACCGGTTCGCCACGACGGCGCCGGTGTGGCTCGGCGCCCTCGCCGACTGCACTCCGCTGGCCCCCGGGCTCACCCGGCGCCTCGCGTCGGGGACGGCGCGGCACTTCGTGGAGCGCGGTGTGCCGGACGAGCGGGGACTGCTGCCGCTGGGGTGGTACGGCACCCATCTGCCGACGACCCAGCCGTACTCGGGACCGGCGTCCCCGTACTGGGCGAGCAAGGGCTTCCTCGGTCTGCTGCTGCCCGCGGACCATCCCGTGTGGACGGAGCGCGAGGAGCCCCTGCCGGTGGAGACGGGCACGCGGTACACGGCGCTGCCCGCCCCCGGCTGGCTGCTCCACGGAACTCCGCACGACGGCGTCGTCCGGCTCGTCAACCACGGCAGCGACCACAATCCGCCCGACGGACCCGGCGAGGACGATCCGCATTACGCGAAGTTCGCCTACTCGACGGCCACGGCACCGGAGTCGGCCGCCCACGCCTGGGCGCGCACGGTCGACGGCCATCTGGCACTGCTCGCGACGGACGGCACGCCGTCACGGCGGAGCCGCATCGACCCGGTGTCCTGCGAGGGCCGCCGGGCCTCGTCCCGCCACACGGCACGACTCCCCGGGTACGAGGAGGAGTTCCCCGTCGAGTCGACGAGCCTCCTGCACGGCCCCTGTGAGATCCGCGTGCACCGGGTGCGTCCCCCCGAGGGGGTCCGGGTGCGCGAAGGCGGGTACGCGGTCGCGGACGTCGCCCCGCCGCAGGTCCGCAGGGGCCCGGGCTGGGCGCTCGCGCGGACGGAGATGGGGCTCACGAGCGCGGTCGTGGGCCTCCACGGCTGGGACGAGGAGGGCGAGATCGCCCGGGAGGTCGAGGCCAACGCGTTCGGTCCGCACTCGGCGACGCCGTACCTCCTGGCCTCGGGTCCGGTCGCCCCCGGGCACCCCGCACGCGCGCGCGTGCAGGTGACGCTGGTGGTCCTCACCCGGGACGCGGTGCACCCCGATGCCCTGCGCGCGGCGATCCACTGCGAGCGGGGGGACGACGACCGGATCCGGATCACGTTCCCCGACGGCGAGGTCCTGACGGCCTGACGGCGCCGCACATCCGACAGCACGTCTGTGGCACGACATCGACAGCACGCCTCTGGAGGAGAGATGACACGACGGTTCGCCCCCCTGTCCTCGGTGAGAGCCTGGGCCGCACCGGCCGCCCTTCTGGCGCTGGTCTCCGTGTTCTCGTACACACCGGCGACCGCGGCGCCGACTCGGCATGCGCAAGCCACGCAAGCGGCACGACCGTCGGTACAGGCGCAGCCGGCGCAACCGCTGAAGAGCAAGTACCGCGCGGACGCGGGACTCGGCGACTGCCTGCGCACCTTCAGCGGCGACGACACCGTCCAGGTCGGGACCTGCACCCCCGCCGCCGGCGAATACACCTCCATGCGTCAGTGGGAGGCCGTCGACCAGGGCAACGGATACGTCCTCCTCAAGAACAAGTACCGCACCGACGCGGGACTCGGCGACTGTCTCCGCACCTTCAGCGGCGACGACACCGTGCAAGCCGGCGCCTGCACCCCCGCCGCCGGCGAATACACCTCCATGCGCCTGTGGAAGGCCGTCGACCAGGGCAACGGATACGTCCTCCTCAAGAACAAGTACCGCACCGACGCGGGACTCGGCGACTGCCTGCGCACCTTCAGCGGCAACGACACCGTGCAAGCCGGCGCCTGCACCCCCGCCGCCGGCGAATACACCTCCATGCGGCTCTGGAACGCCGCCGCCTTCGCGACGGGCTGGCCGACCCGTCCGGTGACCGGTCAGAAGCGGGCACTGGTGATGGCCACCCACTGGAACGACGCCACGCCGGTCGATCCCGCGCCCGTCGAGCAGGCGACCCTCGGGGCCGGTGCGCCGTCCCTGCGGACGTACCTCCAGGAGGTGTCCGGCGGGCAGCTCTCCCTCACGGGAGACATGCTGACCGGTGTGGACCTCGGGGCGCGACCAGCCGGCTGCGAGTCGGCGGCGATCCTGAGCGCCGCACGGGCCGCCGCACGGGCCCGGGGCGTCGAGCCGGACACGTACGACTACCTCTTCGTCGACATCTCACGCCACTCGGCGTGCGCCTGGGAGGGACTCGCCGCGATGCCCGGCAACTGGATCCTCTCCAACGGCGTGGGGCACAAGACGTGGATGTGGACCCATGAGTTCGGGCACTCCTCGGGCTTCCAGCACTCCGACACGCTCAAGTCCTGCCCGGCCTCGGGCAGCGTCACGACCGTGAGCGGCGCGTGCACGGTCTCCGGAGGCGACGATCCGACCGACACCATGGGTGGCGGCGGCATGCACCTCTACCCGGTCGACTACCGGCAGTTCGCCGGCTGGGTGCCGGACTCCCAGGTGCCGCGCGTCACCGCCACCGGGAGCTACCAGTTGGGCGTGCTGGGAGAGAGCGGCACGCAGGAGTTCCGGGTGCCCCGTCCCGACGGCGGCTTCCTGTCCCTGGAGTACCGGCGGGCCACCCCGCCCTACGACGACTACGTCGCCACCGATCCCCTGGTCAACGGCGTGATCGTCCGTATCGTGACCACGGGCGGCACCGTGAGGAACCGGCTCGTGGACGCCACCCCTGGCACGTCGACCACCGACGACGCGCCGCTGGCCGCGGGCCGGACGCTCGTGGACACGGACGCCGACGCGGCCGTCACGGTGTGCTCGGTCGGCACCCAGGGCGCCGACCTGCGCATCGCGGTGGGCGGCACGACACCTCCCGCCTGCTGACCCCACGGAGTCCGGGGGCGGCGAGCCCCTGTCCGTCCGCACCGGAACGGCCCGGGACAATGGCACCCCCGGGCCGTTCCGCGGACGTACGTGGTCGTGGCCCGGCCGAGCGGAGAGACGAAGGACCGATGACGTTGACAGTGGGCCGGCGCGTACAGCTGGCCGTGGAACTCGCTCTGACGGGTCAGGTCGCCCTGGCCGGGGAATCCCCGGCGGAGCCGGCCGCCGCCGTGGGCTTCCTCGCCCTGGCGGCGGGTACCGAGGGCACCGTCGAAGCGGTGGACGACGACCGCCGGGAGAGCGAGGAGGTCCGCGAGTACGCACGCCTCAAGTCGCTCCTCGACGACTTCGGCCACCAGATGCCGCCGGGGAGCAGGGCGCAGCTGGAGGAGCAGATCGCCGCCCTGGAACCGGTGTGGATCGCGTACCAGGAGGCGGAGATCCCGGTGCGGGTCCGCGTTCGGCTCGACAACGGATTCGTCCTCCACGACACGGCGGGGGACGTCTTCGTCGCGGTCTGACGGTCTGACACGGCAGGTCGGGGACGCTCTCGTCGCCGTCTGTCTCGGCCGGTCACGGTCCCTTCGCCGGGACCGGGCGCCGGATCAGATACACGGCGGCGGAGACGACGAGCACCAGCATGCAGGCGATGAAGACCAGCCCCGCCCCCTCCAGGCCCAGCGGATCGGCCAGCAGTCCCACGCCGATCACCGGGATCGAGATGCCCGTGTACGCGACCACGAACAGCGTCGAGATCACCGCCGCGCGCCGGTCCGGCGGCGCGGCGGCGGCGACGGAGGCCAGGGCGGCGCGGAACGCGAGGCCCTGGCCCACGCCGCCGACCACGGCGGACAGGACGACCAGCACCAGCAGGTCCGTGTACAGCGCCGCCCCGAGAAGGACGAGACCGCCGAAGAGCACCACGCAGCCCAAAGGCAGCGAGCGGGCCACCCCGACGCGGTCGACGGCCAGTTGGCCCGCGGTGGAGGCGAAGAAGGCGAGTGCCACGATCAGGCCGCTCACGGCGTGATTGTCGACGTGCAGGTACCGGGCGAGGAACGCGGGGCTCACCGAGGTGAACACCCCGAAGAGGGCGAAGCCCACGAACGAGGCGATCGCCGCCGGCACGAACACGGCTCGCACCCGCGGCGGCAGCGCCGGCCGCTGCGGCCGTACGGCGGCCGGTCCGCGCCGGTCCCGTACGGTCTCGGGGAGCCACAGCAGGACGCCGACGGAGACCGCCACCAGGCCGAGGTGCACGGCGAACGGCAGGACCAGGGGGTCGGGGGCGTACTCCGCGAGGAGTCCGGCGAGCAGCGGCCCGCAGCCGAGGCCGCCCATGTTGGCGGCCGTGGCCACGAGCGTCGCCCGTGACCCGCCGCCGCGCGGGGCGAGCTCCATCACGTACGCGGTGGCGGCGCCGGTGAAGAGACCGGCCGACAGACCGGAGAGGAGACGGCCCGCGTACAGCCAGCCCAGGGCGTCGGCGAGCAGGAAACACACGGCGCTCGCCGCCGCGAAGCCCAGGCCGCAGAGCAGGGTGGGGCGTCTGCCGACGGTGTCCGAGGCGTTTCCCGCCAGGAGGAGGACGCCGATGACCCCGAAGGCGTACACGGCATAGACGACGGTCACCGTCAGCTCGGAGAACCCGAACTTCTCCTGGTAGAGGGGATAGAGCGGGGTCGGCAGCGTGGTGCCGGCCATGCACACGACGAACACCGCTCCGGCGAGCAGACACCGCAGCCAGCCCTGACGGTCGCTCTGCCCGCCGGTGTCATCCGCCATGCCACGATCGCGTGCCGAGCCACGTTCGCGTTCCACGCTCCGGTCACCTTCCATGCAGCGGACGGTATCCCCGCCGACCGCCGGACCAGGGGCGCGAACTGCGGCAATCGCCTGGACGTCACCCGGTCGACGAGGCCCGCGCGCGAGGGCGCGTGCGGGAGGACCGGTGTCTCCCCCCGCGCGGCGGCGCGGGTCGGCCCGTGGGGCGGATTCCGCGGAACGCCCGCCCCACGAGGGTGGAGCCATGTCACCCACGCTGCCTCGGCCTCAGCGTCTTCACGGAGGTGACCGCCCTCCTGGCCATCGGGCTCGTCCGGGGGTGGGGGAGGTGGCGCCCGCCTGGATCCCGGTCATCGGCGGCAGACGTCTCCGCCCGATGGCGGCCTTCGTACCCGCCCTCCTCGGCGGCCTGATCCTCACCGCGCTGTTCACGGCCGTTCCGATCGGTGACGGCCGCAGTCTCACCGCGCTCGGCGTCGTCGACACGGTCGGCTACATCCACGAGGCGTGGCGGACGCTCGCGACGGTGTGCATCGCTCCCACCGCCGTGTGGGGACCCGCCATCATCGCCCTCGCGATCGCCTACCACCGGCGCAGGACCCGCGTCCGCGAGACGTGAGCGGCATCCGGGCATCCGGGCAAGGGGTCCCGTCCGGGCAAGGGGCCGTCCGGACAAGGGGTCGTCCGGACAAGGGGTCGTCGGAACGTCAGGGCTTGTCGCGGCCCGGGTCGTTCCGCGGCCCCTTCCTCGGTGCGTCGGTCGGTGCGCCCGAGGGTGCGTGGCTCGATGCGGGCTTCGGGCCCTTCTCAGGTCCCGTCCCGTGGCCGTACGCGTGGCCGCTCCCGTGCCCGTACGCAGGGCCGTCCGCGTGTCCGTTCCCCTGCCCGTTCACCTGCCCTTGCCCCGGTCCGTTCTTGAGGCCGTTCTTGACGCCGTTGTTGTCCCACCGGTTTCCCTCCCCGTGCTCCCCGCCCCTTCCCCGGCCCGGATCCGTCGCCGGCCGTGTCGCCGGGCTCAGAGGCAGGGGTGCGGACGTCGCATCGGGCGGGGTCGTCGTGCCGGCCGCCGGGGCGGTGGTGCCGCCGAGCGTGGAGACGGGGGTCGTCGGGACGGGCGCCGGCTCGTCAGCGAAGGGAATGGGCAGGTCCACGGCGGCGATGGCCACGCCGCCCAGCGTCACGCTGGCGAGGGCCGCGGCGAGGGCCGTTCTCAGGGAGCGCCGGCGAAGCCGCCGTGCGGCGCCGGGAGTCCAGTCGTCGCGGCGGCGTGTCCGGCGCGTTCGGCCGGCAACGTGCAGGCCGGCGTCACGCGCGGCCCGGAAGGCGGCCCGGGCGCTCGCCTCCGCCTCACCCACCGGTCCCCCGGCCGTCCCGCCCGCGCCGGCGCCGCCCGTCATGACCCCGCCCGTGGTGGCCGTGTCCGTCGCCTCCCGGTCGCCGCGCAGCGCGGACCGCAGAGACCGCTCCAGACCTTCGTGCCGATGCTCGTCGGGCATTCCATCACCTCCCTGTTCCCCTGAGTTCCCGCGCCAGCCGCCTCAGTCCCCGGTGTGCGGCGGACCGTACCGCACCGGGGCGTTTGCCCAGAACCCGGGCGGCCGTCGGACCGTCGAGGCCGACGACGACCCGGAGCAGCACGGCTTCGGCCTGCTCCCGCGGCAGGCCCATGACCAGCGCGAGGGCCTGCTCCGTGGAGAGGGCCTCCAGGGCGTCCCCCGCCGTGTCGGCGGCGGCGGGCAGTTCGAGCACGTCCTGTTCGAGCAGGGCCGGCCGGGGACGGGACCGTACTCTCCGCAGATGGTCGAGCGCCCGGTGCCGGGCTATGGTCGCGGTCCAGCCTCGGAAGCCGACGCCGTCGCCGCGGAACCGGCCGAGGTCGCGGGCGATCTCCAGCCAGGCCTCGGAGGCCACGTCCTCGGCGTCCTCGCCGACGATGCCCCTCAGGTAGCCGAGGAGCCCCGGGTAGACGGTCCGGTACGCGTACGCGAAGGCCTCCTCGTCGCCCTCCTGCGCCCGCGCGACGGCCGAGCCGAGTTCGGAATCGCGTGCCGTGGTGGGCGCGTGCCCCGTCCCCTCGTCCACACGCTCCTCTTCACCACCGGTACCTTCACGAACCTCCGGTTGCCGCGGTGTACCGGAAGGCAGTCATCCTGTCAGACCGTCAGCACAGGCCCGCCGCCAGGCCGTCCGGCGCCCGGACCGGCCGTCTGCGGGTACGTGGCGGCCGCCGCCCGTGCAGGGTGAGGAAGTAGGTCTGGAGGGATTCCTGCGGTCCGATCTCGAAGCGGTTCACGGTCCGGCCGAGCGGATTCCACACCCGGCCGTCCGGCATCCGCGACCCGACGGGGTGGGCGAAGACGGACCGGAGCAGGTGCTCCGGGGGGATGTCGATCCAGACCGCGCCCGCCTCGCGCACCAGTACCTCGCCGACGTAGGCGCCGATGCCGAGGAGGGGCCCGGCCATGTCCTCCCGTCCGGCACCGCCCTGCCGGAGACCGTCGATGAGCCGGTCGACCACGCGCAGGCTCGCCGCCGTGTAGTCCAGCGGAAGCCGCGCCCTGGCGGTGGCACGCCCCACGAACCCGGCTGCGTGACGCCCCATGTCGGCCGCGGACAGCGTCAGGTTTTCGCGGTCCATACGTGATCACCCTTCCCTTCGAAGCGGCGTGATTCGCCGGATGATCAAGCGGAAGCCGGTCCGGAAACATCACGGAGGACATGGGTGACGCTGATCACACGCCCTGTACCTGGACGTCCGTCGAACCCCTGAGCTGCCCGCACGAGCCCGGGATCACTCCGGCCCTGTGGGGCGATCCGGCCGCGACCCGGGCGGTCCTCGCCGCCCGCACCGGGCTCTACGGTTCCGCCCGGGTCGCCGACTGGCCGCCGTCGCCGGCCTCGGAGGACTTCCCGCTGAACGGCGGCGCGGGCGCCGCGCTCCACGGCGCGGAGGACGTCCCCCTCGTCCACTGGACGACCGGCACCGCGAGCCCGCCCCAGTGGGCCGGCTCGGCGGGCAGGCTCCCGCCCGATCACTCCCCTCTCTTCGCGCCCGACGTGCGGACGGCCCTGCCGCCCACGATCATCGCGCTCGTGGCGGCGGCTCTCGGCACACTGGCGGGGCCGGAGGTCCCGGGCCGAGCGGCTACGGGGTGACCGGGATGCGCTCGTGCGGGATCTTCTCCCCGGCCTCGACCGCGACGGGCAGCCGGTTCTCGGCCGGGGGCAGCGGGCAGGTCGCGAAGTCGGTGTACGCGCAGGGGAGATTGGTGGCGCGGTTGAAGTCGAGCACGACCTCGCCGTCGGGGCCGGGCGCGTCGATCCGCAGGCTGCGGTTGGCCGCGTACGTGGTGACGCCCGAGGTCGCGTCGGTGAAGAGCACCGAGAAGCCGCCGGGGGTGTATCCGTTGAAGGCGGTCAGGCTCAGTTCGCGGCCGTCGAGCCGGAAGGTGATGCTGCCCGGTGCGTCGTAGACGTGCTGCAGCCCCTCGACGGAGGCGCCGACGGTGGTCGGCCGCGGTTCGACGAAGGGGACGTACCTGCCGGTGACGACCCAGCGCGGGTCGGGCGCGTACGCGGGTGTCCCGGCGAACGCGACCCGCAGCGGGTGGTCGGGGCGCCTCGGCCGGACGATGTGGTGGCCGCCGCGCTTGGCGACCTCGATCACGGTGTCGCCCCAGACGGCGTCGATGCCGCCGCGCTCGGGGATGACGGCGAAGTCGTACCGTCCGCGGACGGTCGTGCCGTCGACGACGAGTTCGGTCCCCTCGTCGAGTTCGACGGTGACGCTGTCGGGTCCGGTCGACCAGAGTCCGGGGGCGTCGGTGACGCGCTGCGGCTCGTCGGTGAGCCAGTGCAGGCCGGTGATGGCGAGGAAGCCGTGCTCGGCGGCGAGCCGCGCGTCCTTGTCGCGGTGCCACTCCTCCCACGCGGCGCTGAAGGCCTTCGGTCCGGAGTCGGCGTCGAGGTCGGCCTCGGTCGCGGGAGCGGGGGCGTTGCGGGTGGTCATGGGTCCTCCTGGGGTCGTCTGCGCGTCACGTGCGGGGCTCGCACCGGGAGGCCGCTCGCGCCGGCCCGTGCCGACGGGGCCCGAAGGGGCTGCCGGAGGGTGACGCTCAGGGGTGTGACGGGGGCACGGTGGTCGCGCGGGCGACGGCCGGCTGCCGGGACGAGGGCCTCGGGGTCAGCCGGAACAGGACGTGGTCGTGACGCGCACGTAGTCCACGTGTCGGCGCGTCACGAGCAGGGTCATGCGGCCAGCAAAGCACAACTGCCGTGCCCCGGGCCAGTGATCCCGGGTTCTGGATCACCGGCCCGGAGCACGGCGACGCTCCGGTCGGGCCGGAGCCGAGGGGAGCCGCCGGACTCGCTAGCGGCCCTGGAGGGCCTTCACGTTGTCGCCGAACGTCCAGCCCTTCGACCCGTCCCAGTTCGCCGACCAGGTCATCAGGCCCTTGAGCGCCCCGCCGTAGTGGTTCCACGCCTGCGCGACGAGCGACGGCGCCATGTGGCCACCGCCCGCGCCCGGCTGGGCGGGGAGGCCGGGGACCTGCTTGTCGTACGGCACCCGGATGGTGGTGCCCTGGATCACGAGGCCGCGGTTCAGACAGTCGGTCTGCGCGACGAACCCGGCGACGGTGCCGGCCGCGTAGGAGTCGCCGGAGCATCCGTACATGCTGCCGTTGTAGTACTGCATGTTGAGCCACCACAGGCGCCCGTTGTCGGCGTACTTCTTGACGATCGGCAGGTACGCGCCCCAGATGGAGCCGTAGGCGACGCTGCCACCGGTGACGTACGCGGTCTCCGGTGCCATGGTCAGTCCGAAGCCGGCGGGCATGCGGGCGAGGACGCCGTCGATGATGTACACGAGGTTGGCCTGCGAGGCGGACAGGGTGCCGATGCTGCCGCTGCCGACGAGACCGGTCTCGATGTCGATGTCGATCCCGTCGAAGTTGTACGTCTTCAGGATGGGCACGATGGTCGCGATGAACCGGTCAGCGACGGCACGGGAGTTGAGGTCGATTCCCGCGGCGGCTCCGCCGATGGACATGAGGAGCGTCGCTCCCGCCGCCTTGGCGTTGCACATCTGCGCGGGGGTGGAGACCCGGACGGTGTTGTCCATGCCGTCCTGCCACAGCACCGTTCCGTCCGAACGGATCACGGGGAAGGCGGCGTTGATGACGTTGTAGCCGTGGGCGGCGAAGCGCGGGTCGTCGATGGGCGCCCAGCCGAAGGGCGGGTGGACGCCGTTGGCCGCGCCGTCCCAGTTCTCCCAGTAGCCCTGGAGCACCTTGCCCGCGGGCTTCTGCTTGAGGGCACAGGTGTCCGCGGACGGGGCGGCGACGGAGGCGGCCGCGGCGACGGGGGCCGCGAGGGCGGCGGCTGCGAGCAGGGTGGCGAGTCCCGCTCCGAGGAAACGGGCGAGGCGAGGGGCCGGCATGCGTGCTCCTGGGGACGTGGGGGGATGGTCCTGGGCATGGCGCGCGCTCCAGCAGACCGTAAGTTGGTCCAGACCATTCGTCAACCACCTTCACACACACGGGCGTTGGGACGAAGTCCTCTCGACGGCCCGTAGCGCCCGCAACAGATGCCGCAGGGCCGGACCCGGCGGGTCCGGCCGCACGGCCAGTGAGGTGGTGACGGCGAGGCCGGCGAGGGGGCGCACGGCCACCCGAGGGACCGACGGCAGCCCGCGCACCTCGTAGAAGAGGGTCCACGAGGGCGCCCGGCCCGTGCCGATCGCGGTGAGCGTGGCCAGCAGATCGGTGAACGGCGGCCCGAGGACGAGCCGGGCCCCGGCAGCACGCAACGCGCCGGTGACCAGCTCGTGAAAGGGCGGATTGCCGTCCGGCGGCGCGAGCCGCACCGGCAGGCCGGCCAGCTGTTCCAGCCGGAGCACACGCTCGACGGCGAGCGGATGCCCCTCCGGCAGGGCGACGTACAGCAGATCGTCCCAGAGGGGCAGCACCTCCAGCCCGGGTGCGCTCGGCACCGCCCGCACCCACGCCGCGTCCAGCTCTCCGGCGCGCACCGCGGCGAGCCGTCGGGCGACCGGCAGGCTGTGCAGGCGCACCTGCAGGCGCGGCGCACCGACGGCGAGTTCGCCCAGGACCCGCTCGATGCGGTCGCCGGGTCCGTGGATGCCGGCCAGTCGGAGGATCCCGTCGTCGCCCGCCGTGATGTCCGAGGCCACTCGTACGGCCCGGTCGGCGGCGGCGAGCACGGCGCGAGCCTCCGTCAGCAGCCGCTCGCCCGCGCCGGAGAGGCCGACCCGCCGGGTGGTGCGCTCGAAGAGCACCACGCCCCACTCGCGTTCGAGGCGCCGGATCTGCTGACTGACCGCCGACTGGACGATGCCGAGGCGCTCGGCCGCCCTCCCGAAACCGCCCTCCTCCGCGACGGCCACGAAGTACCGCAGCTGCCGCAGCTCCATGAGGCTCCCGGTCCCTCTCATTCATCACGAACGGTCATCGCTGCCGTCGACAACTGCCTGTGGTACCGCGCCTGTTCCCGGGCTCGAATGGAACCCGACACCCGGGACCACGAAGAAGGAGTGACGAACGATGTCCGAGATCCGGAAGGCGCTGGTGGTGCGCTCCGAAGAGGCCGAGCGGATACGACTCCCCCACGGCGGCGGGTTCCACCTCCTGGCCGACGCACGCGACACGGGCGGTGCGCTGGGAGCCAACCGTCTCGCTCTCGGCGAGGGCGCGAACGGCGCCCAATCGCACTACCACGCCCTGTCGACCGAGCTGTTCTGCGTACTCGACGGCTCGGTGCGGTTCACCCTGGACGGCCGTACGACGACCGTGACCGTCGGCGGGCTGGTCTCCGTCCCGCCGGGGATGCCGCACGCCTTCGGCGCCTCCCCCGGCTCGACCGCGGACCTTCTCGTGGTCCTGACACCGGGCGTCGACCGCTTCGGCTACTTCCGGTCCCTGGGCCGCGTCGCACACGGCCTGGACACCTTCGACCACCTCCTGTCCCGGCAGGAGCAGTACGACGTGCACTTCCTGTGACAGCGGTCCGGGCCGCGCGATCCGGCGCGCCAGGCCGTGTGACCCGGCGCGCGGGACCGCGCGATCCGGCGGGTCAGGCCGTGTGGAGCGTGAGGCCGTAGCGGCTGAGGATCTCGTTCACGGGCTGGAACCAGGTCTCTCCGCCGGTCGAGCAGTTGCCCCAGCCGCCGGACGTGACGCCCTGGGCCTGGTCGCCGCTGATGAACGCGCCACCGGAGTCACCACCCTCCGCGCAGACGCTGGTCTTCGTCATCTGCTGCACCGCGCCCTGGCTGTAGTTCACGGTCTCGTTCTTGGCCAGGACGCTGCCACAGTGCCACTTGGTCGTGGAGCCGGAGCGGCAGATCGACGCGCCGACCGGCGCCTCGGCCGAGCCCTTGACGAGCCGGTCCGGTATCACGCCCCAGCCGAGCACCACGGGCACCGTCCACCAGCCGCTGTGGACGCTCACGTACGCGTAGTCGTTCCCGGGGAACGAGGAGCCCTGGAAGGTGCCCATCGCGGACCCGTCCCAGCCCCGCACCGCCGCTCCGGCCCCGCCGCAGTGCCCGGCGGTGACGAAGCCGCCGTGCACGGAGAAGCCGATGGAACAGCGGACGTTGCCGGTGTAGTACGGGTCGCCGCCGACGGTTCCGGCGGCGTACGTACGGGGCGCGGTCGCCGTCTCGGCGACGGTCACGGGTCCGGTCTCGCGGGCCCGCTCGACGAAGTCCCGTACGGCGGGGGCGTTCCGGTCGGCGCGGACGACGGTGACGACGACGCTGTTGGAGCGGGGGTCGACGTGCCAGCCGGCGACACCGCTCGGGGCGGGGCGGGCGTCGAGCCGCGCCTTGGCCCGGTCGAGCGCGCCGACGCTGTGCCGGACGAGCCGGGTGTCGGCGCCGAGCGCCTTGATCTCGGCCTCCTCGTCGCGGTCGGTGAGGGCGACGACGAGCCGTCCGGTGCCCGCGTCGAACCAGGAGCCGCCGTACGAGCCACCGGCGGCCTTCTCGGCCTCGGACTCGACGCGGGCCGCCGTGCGTTCGGCCGCGAGCCGTTCCTCGGCCTGCCGCGCGGTGAGCCCGAGGTCCTGGCGCATGGCGTCGAGGAGTCCCGCCGACGCGGTGGGCGTGTCAGCGGTGGGGACGGCGCTCGCGGGCATCGCCTGGGCGGCGCCGAGTCCGACGGTGAGCAGCAGGGCCGCGGCGGCGGCGCGCAGGGCGGACGTACGTTTCACAGGAGCCTCCTAGTGGGGGGAGCAGGCACTGAGAGCGCTCTCAAGCGAGCGCGGAAGCCACCGTAGCGAGAGTCCACTTGTCAGGTCCAGACCACGACCGGACATTCGGAGGTGGCGGGTGACGGAGGCCGAATCCCCTCAAGCCCTTTTCGCAACAGTCTGAAAGATCTTGCCGCCGGGTGTCACGGACTGCTTGACTCACCAGCGATCACGGGCAGTTGGGCTCCCCGCGCGCACGAGAGGAACTTTGATGAGCAGTCAGTACGACGTCCTCGTCCTGGGCGGGTCGGGCGTCGACACGATCGTGTACGTGCCCGAGCTCCCCCTCCCGTACGCCGACAGCTACATGATCCGGCCCGGCATCGAGACCCGCGCCGGGCAGACAGGCGACTTCGTGGCCCTCGGGCTGAGCTCACTCGGCCTGCGGACGCACCACATCGACATGATCGGCGACGACCCCCCGGGCGACCTCGTCCGGGCGTTCCACCGCGACCGGGGCATCGGGTTCACGGAAGTGCCCCTGCCCGGCGGGACGAAGCGGGCCGTCAACCTCGTCGGCCCCGACGGCCGCCGGCTCTCGCTCTACGACGACAGCCGCTCCCGGGAGTCCGATCGGCTGCCCGAGGAGCTGCTCCGCCCTCTGGCATCGGCGAGCCGGCACGCCCATGTCTCGATCACCCACCCCTGCGCCTTCGCCCTTCCGCTGCTGCGCGAGGCGGGCCTCACCCTCTCCACGGATCTGCACGACTGGGACGGCGAGAACCCGTACCACGAGCCCTTCGCCTACGGCGCGGACATCGTGTTCGTCTCGGCCACGGCCCTCACGGACAAGGAGCGGACCATGCGCCGCATTCTGGAGCGGGGCCGGGCGGAGGTCGTGATCGCCACCGCCGGGGCTGAGGGCGCCTCCATGCTGACCGCCGCCGGGCTGGTCCCTGTTCCCGCCGTCACGCCCTGCGGGCCGGTGGTCGATTCCAACGGCGCGGGCGACGCCTTCGCCGCCGGCTTCCTCTACGGCCGCCTGACCGGCGAGGACCTCGACCGGTGCGCGCTCTACGGCGCGGTGGCGGGCGCCTACGCGTGCACGGTGCCGGCCACCGGGAGCGACGCCATCGACCGCGCGCGGCTGCTCGACGCGGCCGCCGCGGCGCGGCGCTGAGCGGGAACGGCCGGAAGGGCCCGGTCCGTCGCGCGACGGACCGGGCCCTTCGGCACCCACGGGATCAGCCGGCTCAGACCCGGTCGGCCGCGATCAGGACGTACTGGAACGAGCCGTCCTTGTAGGAGTTGATGAACGCCTCCTCGATGCCGGTGACCAGCGACGACGTGGCGCGCAGCTCCCAGTAGGGCAGGGTGTCCGGCGTCAGGTCGATGACGGCCTGCGGGACCAGACGGTTGTCGGCCATCGCGCGCAGGTACTCGCGGCGGGAGTGGATGTTGCACTCGAAGTGCGCGTTGATCTGGGAGACCCACTTCGAGGGCTGGCCGTACCGCGGGTTCCAGCAGCCGGTGATGGTCACGTAGCGGCCGCCGACCTTGAGGAAGCGGGAGTGCTCGGCGAAGAGGTCGTCGAGGTCGACGTACATGCTCGACTCGTTGTTCCACGAGGCGGCGATGCTGCCCTTCTCGAACGGGGTGTCCAGCATGTTGCAGACCTGGGCATGGACGTGGTCGTCGATGCCGAGCTCCTTCGCCCGCTTGTTGCCGAACTCGGCCTGCGTGGAGGAAAGGGTGACGCCCTCGACCTTGCAGCCGAACCGCTGGTGGGCCATGACGCTCGAACCGCCGCGGCCGCAGCCGGCGTCCACGAGCGTGTCCTCACGCCCGATGGCTCCGAGGTTGTCCAGGAGGACCTCGGTCTGCGCGGACTCCAGCCGGTGCAGCTCGGTGATCAGCTTCTTCTCGTACTCGCTGTCCTCACTGTCCCCGAGGGCGGCGTGGTCGACGGCGCCGATGCCGTAGTGGTGGTGGTAGAGCCCGTCGACGTCCCCCAGGCGCAGGTTCACGGGCCTGGCCTCGTCGTTCCAGTAACGGGCGATGTCACCCTGGTACGGCGTCGCCGGGGACGGAACGAACGCGGAGGTGCCGGTGACGGTGGTGTACTCGGTGCTGGTCACAGATAAATCCATTTCTTACCAGAAGTCGGGCAGGCTGTAGCGATAGGTGTTGGTCTGGTGCCAGTAGTGGTTGCCGTCGACCCACACGGCCACGCCCCGCAGGAAGCGCTGCACGGTCGGGACGGGACAGGCGGCGGCGAGGGCGGCGGCCTCGGCCTCGAAGTCGCGCATGAGGTCGTTGTGGACCTCGACGGCCTTCAGATAGCCCTCGCGGTCGGAGACGCCTTCGCGGTCGGCGATCACCACGGGCAGGTTCAGGTGGTTGCCGGGGCTGTCGAGTTCCTTCATGTACGAGTACAGGTCGTTCACGATGGTGGTCGCGTTCCCGGCGAGCGCGAGGACGCGCTGCATGGCCGGCTGGGCGTGCAGGTCCGCCGGGAGTTCGTAGCCCCCGACGGTGTCCGTGATGGTGGGACAGGGGCGGAAGTTGTTGAACTGCCGCATCGCCAGGTACTCCCACACCTCCGGCATGTGGTCCGTCTCGGCCCAGGCGGCCTCGGCGAGGTAGCCCATGTGCAGCCGGGCCATGTCGTGCCGGAACCGGTCGGCCTGCGAGGGGGTCGACTGGTTGACGAAGTACTCCATGGCGGAGCGGTAGGCGCGCCGCGGGGCGTCCGCGTGGAGCGACTCCGCCCAGAGCGGCTGGTACTCCGTCGTCGTGTGGAGCGGGTCCAGGGCGGTGTGCGCGAGGAGGAGCCGTCCGCCGAGGCCGATGGGCGAGCCGCCGTGGTCCTCGCAGTAGCAGTCGTCGACGGCGTTCTCGGCGACCATGAGGCGCGTGGCGAGCATCAGGTGCTCGACGGTCGGGGCGTCGGGGTGGCAGGCGACCATGTAGCGCCCGACGGAGAATCCGTCGAACTCGCCCTCCCAGTCCTCGGGGTAGAGCTGCACCTCGTCGAGCGCCCAGGCCTTGATCCTGCGGCTGACCTCGTCGACCCGTACGGGGTCGGGTTCGGGTACGGGGTGGAAGTAGAGGCCCGGGATCGGCCGGCCCTCCGCCGGTGCCGCGGGCGCCGGTGCCTCCGGCGGCTCGGGGGCCGCCTCGCGCCGGGCCAGGGACAGTCCTGCCGTGCCGAGGCCGGTGGGCCCGGGCAGGACGAATCCCGGGCCGGGAACCGGCGGCGCGGCCACGGCGGCACCGGCCGGCGACGCGGGAGCGGCCACGGCGGCGGGAGCGACGACGGACGCGCCGGCGGCCGTGGGCACGGTGCCGGCCACGGGCGCGGCGCCGGCCCCGGGCGCGGAAGCGGCGCCGGTCGCGACGGCGGCCACGGCCGTGAGAGCGGCCGCCCCGGCCGTTACGGTCGGATCGGCCGCCCGTCCGAGGACATGGATCCCGAAGTGGGCGGCGGCGGTGGGCAGGCTCGACTGCAGAGGGGAAGGCCCGGGTTCGGGCATCCGTGACTCCTTGGTGAGGGTGGTGGGCTGTCGGGGGTCCCGGGCACGGGGGGTGCGGCCCGGGACGCTCCGGACCGTCGCGGCCGTCGTGGCGGCCGCGGGGCAGCTCCGCTAGTGCCTGCGGGCGATCTCCACGTTCTCCAGCACGCCCAGCGCGTTCGGCACGAGGATGGCGGCGGAGTAGTACGTGGTGACGAGGTACGACATGATCGCCTGCTCGCTGATGCCCATGAAGCGCACCGAGAGGCCGGGCTCGTACTCCTCCGGAAGTCCGGTCTGGCGGAGGCCGATGACGCCCTGGTTGTCCTCGCCGAGGCGCATGGCGAGGATCGAGCTGGTGTTCTCCTTGGTGATCGGGATCTTGTTGCAGGGCAGCAGCGGGACTCCGCGCCAGCTCAGGACCTGCTGGCCGTCGAGGTCGACGGTGCCCGGGTTGAGGCCGCGGGCGTTCCACTCGCGGCCGATCGCGGCGATCGTCCGGGGGTGGGCGAGGAAGAGCTTGGTGCCGCGGCGGCGGCAGAGGAGCTCGTCGAGGTCGTCCGGGGTGGGCGGGCCGGAGTGGGTCTGGATCCGCTGCTTGAAGTCGGCGTTGTGGAGCAGGCCGAACTCCCGGTTGTTGATCAGCTCGTGCTCCTGGCGCTCGCGCAGCGCCTCGATGGTGAGCCTGAGCTGCTCCTCGGTCTGGTTCATCGGCCCGTTGTAGAGGTCGGCGACCCTGGTGTGGACCCGCAGGACGGTCTGGGCGACGGAGAGTTCGTACTCGCGCGGCTTGAGCTCGTAGTCGACGAACGCGCCCGGCAGCGCGACCTCGCCGGTGTGACCGGCCGACATCGCGATCTCGGCCTCCCCGTGCTTGTTCTGGCGCTGCAGCGGGAGGGAGCTGAACTCCTCGATGTGGGCCTGGAGGGCCGGTGACGAGGCGAGCACCGCGGCGAACTCGGCGCGGGAGAGGGTGAGCAGCGTGCCGGAGGTCTCGGCGGTGGCGGTGTAGTCCCACCGGGCGTCGGCGTCCAGGAGGGCGTTCTCGCCGAAGCGGTCGCCGTCGGCGAGCACCGCGACGGCCACCTCGTCGTCGTACTTGCCGAGGGAGGTCTGGTTGACGCGTCCGTGGGCGACGAGGTGGATCTCCTCGGCGGGGGTGCCGCGCGTGACCAGTACCTCGCCGGCGCTGAAGTCGCGCTGGACGCACCGGCCGGCCAGCGCGTTCAGCACCTCCTCGTCCTCGAAGCCGCGCAGCAGGGCGAGTTCGCCGAGCTCACGGGGGATCACCCGGACGTGCGCCCCGTCCTGGACGAACTCGATGCGCCCGTCCCCGACGGTGTAGCTCAGCCGACGGTTGACCCGGTAGGCACCGCCCTTGGTCTCGACCCAGGGGAGCATCCGCAGCAGCCAGCGGGAGCTGATCTCCTGCATCTGCGGGGCGGACTTGGTCGTGGTGGCGAGGTTCCGGGCAGCGGCGGTGCTGAGGCTGGACTGCTTCGGGGTGTCCTGCTGTGCTTCCGGGCTCGTGTCGACGGTCATGGGGCGGGCTCTCCTTCGCAGGGGGTGGTGACCGGCACACGGGTGTCCCGGCCAGTGAGAGAGGAGGTCTTCGAGAAGACGGTGCAGACGGTGCAGACGGCGACGGCGAGAAAGGCAGGGAAATGAAGTGAAAGAGGGAGAAAGGAGGATGAAGCTCTGGGAATCCGTCCAGATCCCGGGGAACAGTAACGGCCGGTGACCCCCGTACACCCCATCGGTCCGAGGTCATTACCTCGAAGCGGCGATCTTGCTCTGTTCGAGGTTTAACCCGATGATCTGCGGCATTCGGGCCATATGGCCGAGAGCCCCTGGGTCGGACTGACTCAAGGAGCACAAATAGTTGCGTACAGGGACAAAATGTCCTTATCCGGCTAGATTCGGCTTCCAGTCATCCCTCGTCGCTTCCAGGGGTGGGCACCGAGTCGCCCTCGAGGTAGGTCATGTCGCACGCTGATTCCGGAACTGACGCCACCACCGCCGGGTCCCCGCCCGCGGCCAAACTGACGCTCGTCACGCTGACCGCGATGGTCGTCGGCTCCATGGTCGGCGCCGGCGTCTTCTCGCTGCCCCGGCGGTTCGCGCAGGAGACGGGT
Source organism: Streptomyces sp. NPDC088553 (assembly GCF_044752965.1). Lineage (NCBI taxonomy): Bacteria > Bacillati > Actinomycetota > Actinomycetes > Kitasatosporales > Streptomycetaceae > Streptomyces > Streptomyces sp. NPDC088553. Next base: position 759,370 of record NZ_JBIVMG010000002.1, read on the forward strand.
GTCGCGGGCGCGCTGATCGCCTGGGCGATCGCCGGCTTCGGCATGCTGATGCTCGCCTTCGTCTTCCAGGCGCTCGCGGTGCGCCGCCCCGACCTGGACGCCGGTGTCTACGCGTACGCGAAGGCCGGTTTCGGCGAGTACCTGGGCTTCTTCTCGGCGTTCGGCTACTGGGCGAGCGCCTGCGTCGGCAACGTGACGTACTGGGTGCTCATCATGTCGACGGTCGGCGCGATCTGGCCGGCGCTCGGCGACGGCGACACCGCCCTCGCCATCATCCTGTCCTCGGCCGGGCTGTGGGCGTTCTTCCTGCTCATCCGGCGCGGGGTGAAGGAGGCCGCCGCGATCAACCGGATCGTGACGGTGGCCAAGGTCGTGCCCATCATCGTCTTCGTCATCCTGGCCCTGTTCTCCTTCGACGCGTCCGTCTTCGCCGACAACTGGGGGGGCGCCGACTACGCCGGCTCGCTGTTCAACCAGGTCCGCGGCACGATGCTCGCCACCGTCTTCGTCTTCCTCGGGGTCGAGGGCGCCAGCGTGTACTCCCGGCACGCCAAGCGCCGCGAGGACGTGGGACGGGCGACGATCCTGGGCTTCCTCAGCGTCTTCTCCGTCTTCGCCTCGGTGACCATCGTGTCGTACGGCATCCTGCCGATGGCCGAGATCGCCGAGCTGCGGCAGCCCTCCATGGCGGGGGTCCTGGAGGCGGCCGTCGGCACCTGGGGCAAGGTCTTCGTCAGCGTCGGCCTCATCATCTCCGTCCTCGGCGCCTATCTCGCCTGGACCCTGATGGCCGCCGAGGTGCTCTTCGTGGCGGCCAAGGACGAGGACATGCCGCGCTTCCTGGGGCGCTCCAGCGGCGACGACGTGCCCGTTCCGGCGCTGCTGATGACCACGTCCCTCAGTCAGGTCGTCCTCGTCGTCACGGCGTTCTCCGACGACGCCTTCAACTTCGCCCTCGACCTGACCAGCGCGCTCAGTCTGATCCCGTTCCTGCTCGCCGCCGCGTTCGCGGTGAAGATCGCGGTGCGCCCCGAGCGGGAGAAGGTGGCGGGCCGGAGCACCCGGGGCGAGCTGGTCGTGGCCGCCCTCGCCACGGTGTACACGGCGTTCCTGCTGTTCGCGGCCGGGCTCAAGTTCGTCCTGGTCTCCTTCATCATCTACGCGCCCGCGACCTTCCTGTTCGTCAAGGCCCGGCGCGAGCAGGGCAGACAGCTCTTCTCCCCGCGCGAGCTGGTGATCCTCGTCGTGTCGATCGCCGGCGCCGTCATGGGCGTCGTTGCCCTCGCCGCCGGCTGGATCAGCCTCTGAGTCCGCCCCCGTCGTCCGCCGGCCCGTCCCTTCGTCACCCGTATCCGAAAGGCCCCGCATGACCAGCAACGACGCTTCCGCCAAGCCCGCGCTCGGCGTGTACTCCGAGGTCGGACGGCTCCGCAAGGTCCTTGTCTGCTCCCCGGGGCTCGCCCACCGCCGGCTGACCCCGACCAACTCGGACGACCTGCTGTTCGACGACGTGATGTGGGTGGAGAACGCCCAGCGCGATCACGCCGACTTCGTCAACAAACTGACCCAGCGGGGCGTCGAGGTCGTGGAGCTGCACAATCTGCTCACCGAGACGATGGCGATCCCCGAGGCGCGCGCCTGGCTCCTCGACCGGAAGATCACCGCCAACGAGGTCGGCCTGGGCCTGATCGACGACACCCGTGCCTTCCTGGACTCCGTCGCGGCCCGCGATCTGGCCGAGTACCTGATCGGCGGCCTGTCGACGGCCGACCTGCCCGACGCGTTCCGTTCCGGATACGTGTCCCTGGCCCGCGAGGCCACCGGGGTACGCGAGTACCTGATGCCGCCGCTGCCGAACACGCTCTACACCCGCGACACCACCTGCTGGCTGTACGGCGGCGTGACCCTCAACCCGCTGTACTGGCCCGCGCGGCACGGCGAGACCCTGCTCATGAAGGCGATCTACTCCTTCCACCCCGACTACGAGGACGCCACCGTCTGGTGGGGCGATCCCGAACAGGACTGGGGCCAGGCCACCTTCGAGGGCGGCGACATCATGCCCGTCGGCAACGGTGTGGTCCTCATGGGCATGAGCGAGCGCACCTCCCGGCAGGCCATCACCCAGGTCGCCGCCTCGCTGTTCGAGAACGGCGCGGCCGACCGGGTCATCGTCGCGGGCATGCCGAAGCTGCGCTCCGCGATGCACCTGGACACCGTCTTCACCTTCGCCGACCGGGACATCGTCACGCTCTACCCGAAGATCATGGACTCGGTCCACACCTTCACCCTGCGGCCCGGCGACAAGGCCCCCGGCGTGGACATCACCGACGAGGGCGGCACCCCGTTCGTGGACGTGGTCGCCAAGGGCCTCGGTCTGCCGAAGCTCCGGGTCATCGAGACCGGCGGCGACGTGTACGCCTCCGAGCGGCAGCAGTGGGACAGCGGGAACAACGCCGTCGCCCTCGAACCCGGCGTCGTCTTCACGTACGACCGCAACACCCAGACCAACACGCTGCTGCGCAAGGCGGGCGTCGAGGTCATCACCATCGTGGGCGCCGAGCTCGGCCGGGGGCGCGGCGGCGGCCACTGCATGACGTGCCCGCTGATCCGGGACGCGGTCGAGTTCTGACCGGGCGCGAACGGACCGGCCGCCCCCGTGGAGGGGGTGGCCGGTCCGGCGTGTGACGGGCGGGTCAGCCGGTCGGGTCGGGGCCCGCGAGCTGCTCGGCGAGTTCCCGCTCGCTCTCCTCCGACAGCGAGGTCTTGAGGACGGTTCCGCCGAACTGCTCCACGGCCGCGGCGAACTTGTCCTCGGCGACCTTCGAGGCCATGACCACGACGGCGGACGAACCGGGCGTCAGCAGCGACTGGACCTTGTCGCGGAACTTGTTGTCGACGCCCATCTGGTTCAGCTTGCCGATGAGTCCGCCGACGGCGGCCCCCACCACGCCGATCCCCGGCGTGAGGATGATCATGCCGAAGACCATGCCCCAGAGGGCGCCGGCGGTCGCCGAGAGGGCGGCCTCGCCCTTCCTCCTCGCGGGGGTGTCCACATGGGTCTTGCCGTCGGCGTCCACCGAGACGACGGCGAGTCCGGTCAGTTCGAGCGCATGGCTGTCCCCGAGCTTCTGCACCTCGGTGAAGACCCGGTTCGCGACGGCGCGATCGTCGTAGCCGAGGACGATGAGTTCGGACATACGGCTCTCCTCCTGTGTCAGTCCTGGCGTCAGTACCGCTGCGCCTTGGTGAGCCTCGGCGTGAGCACCGGCTCGGGGGGCTGCCGGCTGATGACCACCGGCTGTTGGCGTTCGCCCGGTTCAAGGTCCTCGACGCCGACGAACTGCGTCTCGACGACCTCGCCCGAGGGGTCGAGGAAGTCGACCTGCACGGCGTAGGAGGCGTCCTCGTCCGTCGTGTTGGTGATGTTCAGGACGACGGCCAGCTTGCCGCCGCTGTCCGCGCGGGGCTTGCCGGTCATCGCGACCTCGTTCAGCGCGTTGCCCGGGGCCTTCACGTCCTTCAGCTCGTCCTCGGCCTCCTGCCGCGTGCGCTCGATCTCCGCGCCGATGGACGCCTTGCGCTCGGCCTCCCGCGCGGAGGCCGAGGCCGCCGCCGAGGAGGCGGACGCGCGGGCGGATTCGACCGCCGCCGCCCCGGAGGAGGCGACGGAGGAGGGCAGTTCGCCCGAGAAACCGGCCGTGTCGGGGGCCGTGGGGCGTTCGCTGAAGGTGGGGCCGCCGGTGTCGTCGTTGCCGGTGTCGCAGGAGACGAGGCCGGCCGCGCCGAGGGCCGTGACGACGACGGCCGCGGCCGCGCTCACCGCCCGTGCGCGGACCGCCCGTCTCGCGCGCGCCGATGTGGGGTTCACAGGATGCGTCCTCTTCTCGTGAGCGTGGGTCGTACGGTCGTGGTGCGTCGTGGTGCGGTCGCGGTGCGATCGCGGTGCGGTCGTCGTCAGTAGCGCAGGACGGCGGCGATGCGATCCATGTCGATCAGGGCGTCGTCGCGGACGAACTGGACCTCGGCGCCGGTGTCGAGGGCCCGTTCGACGATCTCGTCGACCATGTCGTCCCGTGACTCGGGCTCGGACGGCTCGGCGGGTTCCAGATGGCCGCCCTCGTCGCGTACGACGGTCCGGTAGTGGTCCTCGACGGCGAGCAGCCGGATCCGGCCCTCCTTCACGGCCTGCCACACCTCGTCGATGCCGCCGGCGAACTCGCGGCGTCCCCGGGCGGCGTCGAGTTCGGCCAGGACGGTGGTCGCCGCGGCGGACTCGCGCGCGAGGCGGGCGGGTTCGACGGCCTCGTGGACCGCGGTGGCCGGTCCCTTCGCGAGCCCTCCGCGGTGGACCGGTGTCGCGCCCGGCTGGAGCGGTCCGGTGTCCTCCAGGAGCGCGAGGGCGGCGGGTTCACCGATCACGTACAGCGGGCGCGGCGCCGAGGCGAGGACGGCGCGCAGGGCCGTGTGCGCCTCGCGCAGGAACTGGCGGGTGGCCTCGTCCTGGAAGGTGCTGGGCAGGTCGCCGACGCGCTCCTTGCGCTCCGCGTCCGGGTCTTCGAGGCTGCGGGTGAACGGGAAGCCGTCCCCGGTGTGCTCGGTGACCCGCTCGGGGCTGCCGCTCCACAGCGAGACGCGGTCGGCCGAGACCGCGAGCGCCCAGGAGGGCTGCTCGGCGGCCTGGGCGGCGACGAGGTTCCGGGTGAGGAAGGTGTCCGCGATGACGACGCGCTCGGGGACCGACCGGGCCACCGTCCACACGTAGTGCTCCCCCGGGGCCACGAAGATGACCAGGCCGTCCTCGGCGTGCGCGAGGTCGGTCTCGGCCACCGCACGGCTCAGCTGGTCCATGACGTCGGCGCGCCGTTCGCGGGTCACCGCCGGGTCGTCCTGGATCGCCTTCTCCGCCGCGGCCACGAGGTTGCGGAGGCGTACGGGGTCCTGGGTGTTGTCCGGCTCGCGGCGGTGGGTGGGCATCACGAGGGACACGGCGGGGTACGGGCGGGGCTGTCGCAGCTTCGCGAGTACGTCGCTGCTGAGCGCGGGGTCCATGAGGAAGCCTTCCTGACGAATTCCGGCGGTGGTGCGGTGGGGGCGGCCGGCTACCGCGGGCCGGCGAGCTGCTCGGCCAGTTCCTTCTCGTCCTCGTCGCTGAGCGAGGTCTTGAGGACGGTGCCGCCGTGCGGCCGCATGGCCACGGTGAACTTGTCGTCGGTGACCTTCGAGGCCATGATCACGACGGCGGCGGAACCGGGCTTGAGGAGGTCCTCCACCTGCTGGCGGAACCGGTCGTCGACGCCGGACTTGCTGATCTTCCCGACGAGGCCGCCGAGGGCGGCTCCGGTCAGGAGTCCCACGCCGGGGAGGAGGAAGAGAAGGCCGAAGATGGCTCCCCACACGGCGCCGGAGGCGGCGGAGACCCCGACGACGCGGCTGTCGGTGTCGACGTGGGTGCTGCCGTCCGCGTCGACGGAGACGACGGCGAGCCCGTTGAGGTGCACGACGTAGTCGCGCTGCAGCTCGTGCACCGTGTCGTACGCCCGCTCGGCCACCTGGGGGTCGTCGTATCCGATGACGATGAGCTCAGCCATTCCCGCCTCCTGGGAGAAGGGGCCATGAAGTGTCATCGTGTCCCGATATGTCCACCCTCGCGACTCGGTGATCCCCTCAACGGGCGTACGGGCCCTCCGGGGCGTACGGGGTCCGCCGGGGAGCACAGCGGCGCGACCCGGCGGCCGGTGTCCGTCCCGATGCGGCGGCCGGTGTCCGTCCCGGGCCGTACGGACGGAGGACTCGCCGCCGCCCCGCGGCGCGCCCGGCTTCTGACGCGACCGTCCGTGTGCTGCCGGCGCCGGCCGTCCCGTGACGGGGCCGGACGGCGCTGTCGTCTGCCCCGCACGGGCGGGTCTCTCGCGGTCCCCGGAGTGTTCGCCCCGGGCCGCCCACCCGCCCGGACATAGTGCGGGGCATGACGCACACCCCCCTCTCCCCGCGTACGCGTGCGCGCACGCGGTCCCGCAGGGCTCTGCTCTGCGCCGCCCTCCTGGCTCTCACCGTCCAGACGACGGCCGTGGCACCCGCGCTCGCCGAGGGCCCCGGCGGCCACGGCCGGTCCGACTGCGTACGGACCGAGGGCCGCCTCGACGGGAAGGCCCGCACGGTCCTGGACATCACCCGCGAGGCCAAGAAGGACCTCCGCCTGAACGCCGTGCAGGTGCGGGTCACGGTCGACGGGCGCGAGGTCCTCACGGACGCGCTCGGCGAGTCCATGACCGGCGTCCCGGCCGAGCCCGGCATGCACTTCCGCGCCGGCTCCGTGGCCTTCGCCCATATCTCGACGGCCCTCCTCAAGCTGGTCGAGGAGCGACGGGTCCGGCTCGACGACACCGTGGAGCGCTGGCTGCCCGACCTGCCCAAGGCGAACCGGATCACCCTGCGCATGCTGGCGTCCAACACCACCGGCCTCCACGACTACGTCACCGACCCGGAGTTCCTGAAGGAACTGGAGGCCCACCCCTTCCGGGCGTGGACCCCCGAGCAGCTGGTCGCGTATCCGCTCCGCCACTCCTTCTGGTACGAGCCGGGCACGAACTGGAGCTACTCCCACGCCAACTACGTCTACCTGATCGAGGCGCTGGAGAAGATCACCGGCGTACGGATCGACCGCCTGGTGAGGGAGAAGGTCACCGGGCCGCTGGACCTGCGGAACACGCGGAACAACTTCACGCCCGACATCCCGCGCCCCGTCCTGCACGCCTTCACCTCGGACCGCGGCGTCTACGAGGAGTCCACGTTCTGGAACCCCTCGTGGACCACCGCGCCCGGCGCCGTCATCACCACCGACATCTGCGACCTGGCGCGCTCGGCGCAGGCCATCGGCAGCGGCGAGCTCCTCTCGCCCCGCTCGTACCGCACCCTGCTCGACCCGGGCACGGTCGGTCTCGGCGGCGCGACCGCGACCTGTCCCGCGACGATCTGTCTGAAGCAGACCGAGGCGGCGCACTTCGGCCTCGGAGTCATCGTGGTCAACCGCTGGATCCTGCAGAACCCGTCGTTCTCGGGATACGCCGCCATCCAGGCGTACCTTCCGTCCAAGCGTCTCGCCATCGCGGTCTCGGCGACCAGGACGGCGACCACGCCCGACGGCAACCAGGCCGAGGTGGTCGCCGAGCGGATCGCGGCCGCGCTCGCCCCGGGGGACCCGCTCGCGATCAGCTGACCCCCGGGCCGCGCGACCCGGATCGGGGCTCCGCCGCCCGCCGGCGGAGCCTCCCGCGGGCCTTCGAGCACGGCGCACCGATCTGAGTAGCGGTACTCATGGCCCGGAGCGGGGCCCGGCGGGACCATGGCGCCAGGGTGTGAACGGGCTCGGAGGGGGCGGCATGAGCAAGGTCGTGGGTGTGTTCGTGGCCGCGGGGCTGGCGGTCGGCGCGCTGGTCCTCGCGTACGCGGTGGGAGTGCCGCCCGGCACGGTGCTCGCCGTGGGCGCGGGCGCCCTCGGACTGCTGTGGCTGCTGCTGCTCCTCACCGCTCCGTGGAACCTGTACTTCCGCGCGCACGCGGTCCTCGCCGAGATCGCGCTCAGCCGGGAGAAGGGCATCGCCGTCTCCGAGGAGCGGGACGCCGAGGCGCGGCGCATCGCGCGCGTGATGCTGCGGGCCGCCGTCGGCGGGCATGTGGTGACGGCCGGCGTGGCGCTCGCCGTGGCCGCGGCGACCGGCCGCGAGGCGGGCTACTGGTTCGCCGGGTTCTTCCTCCTCAGTACGTTCTTCAGACCGGCCGGGGCGTACTTCGGCCAGCTGCGGGGCAGGCTCGGCGTCCTGCTCCGGGACGTGACGTTCCCGCGTGACGACGTGGTGGCGCTGACCGGGCGGGTCGCCGCCCTGGAGAGCGGGGCCTCGGTGCTCGACGGCAAGGCGGAGGAGCAGTACCGGGCCCTCGCCGAGCTGCGCCGTACGGTGGACGCCGTCGCGCTCTCCTCGCATCAGCAGGCCGACGAGACCGACCGGAGGATCGCCGCGCTGGCACGGGAGTTCGAGTCGACGGTGAACCGCCTCACCGACAACGAGGAGATCATCACCGGCCTGAAGGCCTTCCTCCGCCTGCTGCGGGCCACCGATGCCGCCGGCGGCCCCGCCGCCCCATGACGTCCCTCTTCCGTGGGTCCCGCTCGGCACCGGCACCCCGCGCGCGTACCCCCGGTTCTCACACCGCTCCCGGCGCCGCTGTGTGACCGGTGTTACGGACCAAGATCCGCCGGGTTGACACAGGTGTAACGGGCATTTCGTACGGTCGGGGCTCGAACGGTTCCACAGAGAGGCGCCCCGGTGACCCGACAGGACACGCCGACCCCCCGCGCCGGTACGCCCGGTACGCCCGACCAGGTGCGAACCGTCTGCTCGTACTGCGGCGTGGGGTGCGGCATGCTCCTCGACATCGGCACCGGGCCCGACGGACGCCGCACCGTCCTGAAGGCGAGCGGCGACAAGGACCACCCCGCCAACCGGGGGCGCCTGTGCACCAAGGGCGCCACCACCGCCGACCTGCTCGCGGCCCCCGGACGTCTGACCACCGCGCTCGTACGGGAGGAGCGCGGGGCCGATCCCGTCCCGGCCGACACCGACAGGATCCTCGCCGAGACCGGCCGCCGGCTGCGCGCGATCGTCGACGAGCACGGGCCCGACGCCTTCGCGCTCTACGTCTCCGGCCAGATGAGCCTGGAGGCCCAGTACCTCGCCAACAAGCTCGCCAAGGGCTTCATCCGCACCCACCAGATCGAGTCCAACTCGCGGCTCTGCATGGCGAGCGCGGGCACCGGCTACAAGCTGTCCCTCGGCGCCGACGGCCCGCCCGGCTCGTACGACGACCTCGACCGGGCCGATGTCTTCCTCGTCATCGGCTCCAACATGGCCGACTGCCACCCCATCCTGTTCCTCCGCGTGATGGAGCGGGTCAAGGCCGGTGCGAGGCTGATCGTCGTCGACCCCCGCCGCACCGCCACCGCCGACAAGGCCGACCTCTTCCTGCGGATCAGACCGGGCACCGACCTCGCGCTGCTCAACGGGCTCCTGCACCTGCTGCACGAGAACGGCCACACCGACCCCGATTTCGTCGCCGCGCACACCAAGGGCTGGGAGGCGATGCCCCCGTTCCTCGCCGACTACCCGCCCGCCGTCGTCGCCCGTGTCACCGGGATACCCGAGGCCGACATCCGTACCGCCGCCGAGTGGATCGGCACGGCGGGCGAGTGGACCAGCTGCTGGACCATGGGCCTCAACCAGTCCACCCACGGCACCTGGAACACCAACGCCCTGGTCAACCTGCACCTGGCGACCGGGGCGATCTGCCGCCCCGGCTCGGGCCCCTTCTCCCTGACCGGCCAGCCCAACGCGATGGGCGGCCGCGAGATGGGCTACATGGGCCCCGGCCTCCCCGGCCAGCGCTCGGCCCTGGTCGCCGAGGACCGGGCCTTCACCGAGGAACTCTGGGACCTCCCGCCCGGCACGATCCGCGAGGACGGCTCCGGGCAGGGCACCGTCGACCTGTTCCGGCGCATGGCGGACGGCGAGATCAAGGCCTGCTGGATCATCTGCACCAACCCGGTCGCCTCCGTCGGCAACCGCACCACCGTCGTCGAGGGCCTGCGGGCCGCCGAACTCGTCGTCACCCAGGACGCGTTCGCCGACACCGAGACCAACGCGTACGCGGACGTCGTCCTGCCCGCCGCCCTGTGGACCGAGACCGAGGGCGTGCTGATCAACAGCGAGCGCGGCCTCACCCTCGCCCGGCCGGCCGTCGACCCGCCCGGGCAGGCGCTCGCCGACTGGCGGATCATCGCCCGTATCGCGTGCGCGATGGGGTACGAGAAGGCGTTCTCGTACGACAGCGCGGAGGAGGTCTTCGAGGAGATCAGGCGCGCCGGGAACCCCCGGACGGGCTACGACCTGAGCGGGGTGTCGTACGAGCGACTGCGCGGCACCCCCGTCCAGTGGCCGGCCGCGAGCGGAGGTCCGGCGCGGAACCCGATCCGGTACGTGGCGGGGGACGGCGACGGGCGAGGAAAGGGGCCTGTCTTCCCTACGGCGAGCGGCCGGGCCGTCTTCCACGCCCGGCCGCACATCGACCCCGCCGAAATGCCCGACGACGCCTATCCGTTCGTCCTCAACACCGGGCGTCTGCAGCACCAGTGGCACACCCTCACCAAGACCGGGAAGGTCGCCAAGCTCAACAAGCTCAACCCGGCGCCCTTCGTCGAACTGCACCCCGGGGACGCCGCACGGCTCGGCGTCGCGGAGGGCGACCCGGTGGAGATCGCCTCGCGGCGCGGCAGGGCCGTGCTGCCCGCCGTGGTCACCGACCGGGTGGCGCCGGGGAGTTGCTTCGCGCCGTTCCACTGGAGCGACCTCTTCGGCGAGGACCTGTGTGTCAACGCCGTCACCAACGACGCCGTCGATCCGCTGTCCTTCCAGCCCGAGCTGAAAGTGTGCGCGGTCGCTCTGACGAAGGCGGCGGTCCCGGCGCGGACGATCACGGCGGCCGCGGCACCGGCCGCGCAGGCGCCGGTGGTCCCGGTGGCCCCCGTGGCGCCTCTGATTCCTGCGGTGCCTCTGATCCCTGTGGTCCCGAAGGTTGTCGTCCCGGGCGGCGGCCCGCCACCCGGTCACGCGGCCGCCCTCGGCCTCGAACCGACCCCGCCGCCCGTCCTGTCCGCCGAGGAGCGGCAGTATCTCGTCGGCTTCCTGGCCGGTCTGGAGTCGGGTGCGCCCGGCGTGCCCGTCCTGCCGCCCGGCGCGCCCTTCCGGGAGGATCACGCGCGGTGGGTGAACGGGGTGCTGGCCGGCCTGTACTCCCGCGCGCCGGAGACCGCCCCGGTCGGCGGCGCGGGGACGGCGGGCCGCGAGGTCGTCGTGCTGTGGGCCTCGCAGACCGGCAACGCCGAGGACTTCGCGGGCGCCACCGCCGAGCGGCTCCTGTCCGCGGGCCACCGGGCCGCGCTCGCGGGCATGGACCGGACCGACCTCACGGCGCTGCCGCCCGCCGCCGACCTGCTGCTGATCACCAGCACGTTCGGGGACGGGGACGCGCCGGACAACGGGTCCGGCTTCTGGGACGCGCTGACCGCGCCCGACGCCCCGCGGCTCGACGGCCGCCGCTATGCCGTACTCGCCCTCGGGGACTCCTCGTACGGCGACTTCTGCGGGCACGGGCGGCGCCTGGACGATCGCCTGGACGAGCTCGGGGGCGTCCGTCTGGCACCCCGTACCGACTGCGAACCGGACTTCGAGACCTCCGCCGACGCCTGGCTCGACCAGGTCCTGGCCCGGCTGTCCGACGAGACGGAGGCACGGTCCGCGGCCTCCGCCCACGCCCCCGCCCCCGACGCCGCGGCCGTCCCCGCGTCGACTCCCGCACCCTCCCCGGCCCGTCGCTCCGGTCCGGCCACCGCCCCCGCCCGGCTCGTCGGCAACCGGCTGCTCAGCCTGCCGGGCGCGGGCAAGGAGGTCCGGCGGTTCACCTTCGACACCCGCGAGAACGGGACCCCGCTCGGCTACGAGAGCGGCGACGCGCTCGGCGTGCATCCCGTCAACTGCCCGGAGCTGGTGGCCGAATGGCTGGCCGTCACCGGTCTCGACGGAGACTCCCCCGTGGACCTGCCCGGCCAGGGCCCGGTGCCCTTCGGCGAGGCCCTCCACCGCCACCTCGACATCACCCGAGCCACGCCCGGGTTCCTCGGCTTCGTCTCCGAGCGGACCGGCGACCGCGACCTCAAGCGGCTCCTCCGGCCCGACAACAAGGACGGACTCGCCCAGTGGACATGGGGCCGGCAGGCCGTGGACGTCCTCGCCGAGCACCCCGTGCGCGCCTCCGCGCAGGAGTGGGCCGAGGTCCTGGGCCGCCTCAGGCCGCGCCTGTACTCGATCTCCTCCAGCCCGCTCACCGACCCCCACCAGGTGTCCCTGACCGTCTCCGTGGTCCGCTACGAGAACCGCCGCGGGCGCCCCCGGAAGGGCGTCTGCTCGCCGTTCCTCGCCGACGCCGAACCCGGCGTCCCCGTCCCCGTGCACGTCCAGCGCGCCCCGCACTTCCGGCCTCCCGCCGACTCCTCGACCCCGATGGTGATGGTGGGGCCGGGCACGGGTGTGGCGCCGTTCCTCGGCTTCCTCGACGAGCGCCGGGCGCTCGGCCACCGGGCCCCGAACTGGCTCTTCTTCGGCGAGCAGCACCGCGCCACGGACTTCTTCTACGAGGAGGAGCTCACCGCCCTTCTCGCCGACGGCACCCTCGACCGCCTCGACACGGCCTTCTCGCGCGACCAGCGCGCCAAGGTCTACGTCCAGGACCGGATGCGCGAGAACGGGCCGCAGCTGTGGTCGTGGCTCCAGTCCGGCGCGCACTTCTACGTCTGCGGTGACGCGGCCCGGATGGCGAAGGACGTCGACCGCGCGCTGCGCGACGTCGCCGTCACGCACGGCGGGCTCGACGAGGAGTCGGCGGGGGTGTACGTGAAGCAGTTGGCCGCCGACAAGCGGTACGTGCGAGACGTGTACTGAGGCACGTACCGAGACACGTAGTGAGACGTGTACCGAGACACGTGCTGAGACGCGTACCGAGGCCCGTGGCTCGGGAGGCGGACGCGCTCACCCGCCGTCGGCCGCCCGGCGCCCCTCGGCCGTCCGCGCCCCTCGCTCCAGCAGCCGGCCGACGACCTCGTCCGCCTTCTCCGCGCGGGCGATGTCGAGCGGGGCGAGGTCGTTCCAGCCGATCCGGTCGATGTCCGCGCCGGACTCCAGAAGCCGTACGGCGACGGCCAGCCGGCCGCCCTGGCAGGCGCCCCAGAACGCCTCGTCGATCTCCTCCGGCGAGGGAACGGGGTCGGCGGTGAGGCGGGCCTCGACCTGGTCGAGGAGGCCGAGGGTCGCGGCGTCCTGGAAGGTGGGACGGGCGCCGAGTTCGAGCAGCCGGCGGGCCGCGCGCCACTGCCCGAAGGCGCGGGCGTCGGCCAGCGGCGTACCGCCGGCGATGACCGCTCCGTCGGCCTCGATGTCGGCTCCGGCGGCGACGAGGGCGTCGATCATCGGGACGTCGTCGTTGCTCGCCGCCCAGTGCAGGGGTGTCTCCCGGTGGGCTCCGGTGAAGCGGGCGTCCGGGTCGGCGCCGGCCTCGACCAGGACGGCGACGGTCTCCGGGCCGCGCGGCCGGTGGCCGGGCCAGTCGGTGGCGAGGTGCAGCAGGCTGCGGCCGCCGGGGCCGCGGCCCTCCCGGTCCTCGACGACCCGGGCGCCGGCCGGACCGGGATGCTCGGCGAGCAGCCCGCGCAGGGCGTCGAGGTCGCCGGTGACGATGGCGGCGGTGACGGCGACGGACACCGGATCCTGGGAGCTGAGCGTACGCGGATTCGGCATGCCGCCAGGGTGCCGCACCGGGGGCGTCGGCGCACGGACCGGCTGTGTCGCAGGGGTGCACGGACCGGCTCCGACCTGCGCTGTCGCGCTCGGGGACGGCGCGCACCGGCCCGAGCTGCGGTCCCGAGCCGGGGATGGTACGGGGACCCGGCCGGAGCCGTTTCACCCGCTTGCCGGTCCCCAGCTTGACGCTAATGTCGATATATAGGCCACATGTGCCTCCTGCGTCCCGCAGTCATCAGCGGCGGGAAGGCGGAGTACGGAAGGAGCCTCCCATGACCCGTACATTGCGGGGCGCGATAGCCCTGGCCGGAGCCACCGCCCTCTGCCTGGGCGCCGTGGCGACCAGCGGGGCCGTCCAGCCGGGCGCGGACTCGGCACGGCAGGACGTGAAGATCGGCCTGCTGCTGCCGGAGAGCAAGACCACGCGCTACGAGAAGTTCGACCGGCCGTACATCGAGGCCAAGATCAAGGAACTGGCGCCCGACGCCCAGATCGACTACTACAACGCCGCCGAGAGCGCCACCACCCAGCAGCAACAGGTGAACACCGCGCTCGCCAAGGGCGACAAGGTCCTGATCCTGGACGCCGTGGACGCCAAGTCGATCCAGTCCTCCGTGCAGAAGGCCCATGACGCGGGCGTGAAGGTGGTCGCGTACGACCGTCTCGCGCAGGGCCCGGTCGACTCGTACGTCTCGTACGACAACCGCAAGGTGGGTGAGCTGCAGGGCCAGGCGCTCCTCGACGCGCTCGGCGACAAGGCCGGGAGCGGCCAGATCGTGATGCACAACGGGTCGCCGACCGACCCGAACGCGGCGGAGTTCAAGGCCGGCGCGCACTCGGTCCTGGACGGCAAGGTGAAGATCGGCAAGGAGTACGACACGCCGAACTGGGACCCGAACAACGCCAACCAGCAGATGTCCGGCGCGATCAGCGCCCTGGGCAAGGACAACATCGTCGGCGTCTACTCGGCCAACGACGGACTGGCCGCCGGTATCGCCACCGCCCTGAAGGCGGCGGGCATCAACGTGCCGCTGACCGGCCAGGACGCCCAGCTCGACGCGATCCAGCGGATCCTGCTCGGCACCCAGACGATCACCGTCATGAAGCCGTACAAGCCGGAGGCGGACATCGCGGCCACGATGGCCGTCGACTTCGCCGAGGGCAAGACGCTGCCGTCCGATCTGGTGCCCACCACCGTCACCAGCGGCAGTGGCCAGAAGGTCCCCGCCAACCTGCTCACGCCGGTCGTGGTCGACAAGACCAACATCAAGGACACCGTCGTGAAGGACGGCCTGTACACGGTCCAGGAGATCTGCACCCCGACGTACGCCGCTGCCTGCAAGGAGGCCGGCCTCCAGTAGCGGCACGGCGTTTGCGTCCCGGGCGCTTCGGCCCGGGACGTCCCGCCCGGGCGACCGCGCCCCGGCGGGTCCCGGGACCCGCGCGAGCGGGCGAGCGGAGGAGGCGGTTCCTTTGCCGGAGCCACCGGTGCTCTCACTGCGGGGGATCTCCAAGCGGTTCGGCGCGGTCCAGGCGCTGAAGGACTTCGACCTGGACGTCCACCCCGGTGAGGTGGTCGCGCTGGTCGGCGACAACGGCGCCGGCAAGTCGACCGCCGTCAAGTCGATCGCCGGGGTGAACCCACCCGACGAGGGCGTCATCACCTGGGAGGGGAAGCCGGTCACCATCAGCCGGCCGCACGACGCCCAGAACCTCGGAATCGCCACCGTCTACCAGGACCTGGCGCTGTGCGACAACCTCGACGTGGTCGCCAATCTGTTCCTCGGCCGGGAGCTGCGGCACTTCGGCGTCCTCGACGAGGTCCGCATGGACCAGCGTGCGCGCGAGCTGCTCGACACCCTGTCGATCCGTATCCCGAGCGTCCGCATCCCCGTCGCCTCCCTCTCCGGCGGTCAGCGCCAGACGGTGGCGATCGCCCGCTCGCTGATCGGCGCGCCGAAGGTCGTCATCCTGGACGAGCCCACCGCCGCCCTGGGCGTGGAGCAGACGGCCGAGGTCCTCGACCTGGTCGAGCGGCTCCGCGAGCAGGGCCTCGGCACCATCCTGATCAGCCACAACATGGTGGACGTGATGGCGGTCGCCGACCGGATCGCGGTGATGCGCCTGGGCCGGAACAACGGCTTCTTCGACAAACGCTCGACGACCACCGAGGAGATCATCTCCGCGATCACGGGGGCCACCGACAGCGCCGTCACCCGCCGCCAGGCGCGTAAGCGGGAGCAGGAGGAGGAGTGATGAGACGCGACCGAGGCCGCGACCCCTCCGGCGCCGACGCCGGCCAGGAACCGGCACCCGGCGCCGTGCCCGCCGTCGACACCCGTCTCCTCGTCCGCGAGGAGGGCGTCAAGGGGTACCTCGACGAGTTCCGGCGCAAGATGCGCAGCGGCGAACTGGGTTCGCTGCCCGTCGTGCTCGCCGTGATCATCATCTGGACGGTCTTCGGCAGCCTGAACAGCACGTTCCTCTCGGCCCAGAACCTGTCCGACCTCAGCCAGCAGATCGTCGGCACAGGCATGATCGCGGTCGGGATCGTGTTCGTCCTGCTGCTGGGCGAGATCGACCTCTCCGTCGGCTCGGTCAGCGGTCTGTGCGCCGCGATCTTCGCCGTACTCAACGTCCTGAACGGCATGAACCAGTGGCTCGCGCTGCTCGTCGCCATCGCCGGCGGGGCCGCCGTCGGGCTCATCCAGGGGTTCTTCTTCGCGAAGGTCGGCGTGCCGGCGTTCGTGGTGACCCTGGCGGGCAACCTCGCCTGGAACGGACTCATGCTCCAGGTGCTCGGCAGCAGCGGCACGGTCAACATCCCGAGCGAGAGCATCGTGTCCAAGCTGTACTCGACGATCTACCACAGCCCGGCGGCCGCCTATGTGACGGCGGCGATCGGTGTCGGGCTGTTCCTGACGGCCTCGCTCCTGGACGCCGGGCGCCGCAGGAAGGCCCGGGTGCCGTTCCGTCCGATCGCCGAGATCGTCCTGCGGACCGTCGTGATCGCGGCCCTCGCCTTCGCCACGGCGTACATCCTCAACCAGTACCAGGGTCTGCCGCTGGCCCTGCTGATCTTCCTGATCGTGCTGGTACTGCTGGACTTCGTGCTCCGGCGCACCACGTACGGCCGCCGGATCTTCGCGGTCGGCGGCAACATCGAGGGCGCGCGCAGGGCGGGCATCAGCGTGCCGTTCGTCCGGATGTCCGTCTTCTCGATCGCCGGGACCATGGCGGCGGTCGGCGGCATCTTCCTCGCCGGGCAGATCCAGTCCGCGAGCCAGACCTCCGGCGGCGGCAACCTCCTGATGAACGTGATCGCCGCGGCCGTCATCGGCGGTACGAGCCTGTTCGGCGGCCGCGGCACCGTCTGGTCGGCGCTGCTCGGTGCGCTGGTGATCGGCTCCATCCAGTCGGGCATGAACATCATGGGCGTGAGCAACGCCGTGCAGTTCATGATCACCGGCTCGGTCCTGCTGGCCGCGGTGGTCGTGGACTCCCTGTCCCGCCGCACCCAGAAGGCGGCGGGCAGGGCGTGACCGGCCGATTGCGGCCGGTGCGCGTGAGGCCGGTCCACGTGAGGCCGGTCCGCGTGCGGCCGGTCCGCGTGCGGCCGGTCCGCGGGTGATTCAGGGTCCGTCGGAGTCCTGGGTGCCGGGGCCGATCCTCAGCTCGAAGTCGCCGTCGTACCGCTCGTGGCCGGCGATCACGGCGAGTTCGACGACCTCCACACCCATCTCGCCGCGGACGATCAGCGGGTCCTTGCGGAGGTCACGCATCAGGGCCACGCACATGCCGATCATCACCAGGACGAACGGTGCCGCCACCAGGATCGTGAGGTTCTGCAGGCCCGCGAGCGCGTCGCCCTGGCCGTCGCCGATGAGGAGCATGATGGCGGCGACCGCCCCGGTCACGACGCCCCAGAACACCACGACGGGCCGGGTGGGTTCGAAGGCGCCGCGCTGGGAGAGCGTGCCCATCACGATCGAGGCGGCGTCCGCGCCCGACACGAAGAAGATCCCGACCAGGATCATCACGAGCAGGCTCGTGGTGCCGGTGATCGGGAACTCCTGCAGCACACCGAAGAGTTGCCCCTCCGGGGTCGACTCGCCCGCCAGATCGCCCTGTTCCCTGAGCTTCATCGCCGTACCGCCGAAGATGGCGAACCACACCAGGCTGACGGTGCTGGGCACCAGGATGACGCCGCCGACGAACTGGCGGATGGTGCGGCCCCGGCTGATCCGGGCGATGAACATGCCGACGAAGGGCGTCCAGGAGATCCACCAGGCCCAGTAGAAGACGGTCCAACTGCCGAGCCAGTCATGGATCTCCACGCCGCTGGTCGCCTCCGTGCGGCCGGCGAGTTGCGGCAGTTCATCGATGTAGGCGGCGATCGAGGTGGGCAGCAGATCGAGCACGATGATGGTGGGGCCCGCGACGAACACGAACAGGGCGAGCACCCCGGCGAGCACCATGTTGATGTTGGAGAGCCACTGGATGCCCTTCTCCACACCTGACACGGCGGAGAAGACGAAGGCCACGGTCAGTACGGCGATGATGGCGACGAGCAGCCCGGTGCCGGTCTTCTCCATCCAGCCCAGCTCCTCGAAGCCGCTGCCGATCTGGAGCGCGCCCAGACCGAGCGAGGCCGCGGAGCCGAACAGCGTGGCGAAGATGGCCAGGATGTCGATGACCCGCCCGGGTGCGCCGTACGCCGCCTTCTCACCGATCAGCGGGACGAACACGGCGCTGATGGTCTGCCGGCGCCGCCGCCGGAACGTGGAGTACGCGATGGCGAGGCCGACGACCGCGTAGATCGCCCACGGGTGAAGCGTCCAGTGGAAGAGCGTGGTGGCCATGGCGGTCTGCATGCGCTCGGCCGAGTCCGCGGGGTGGGTGCCGGGCGGTGGGGTGCCGTAGTGGGCGAGCGGCTCGCTCACCCCGTAGAACATCAGGCCGATGCCCATACCGGCACTGAACATCATGGCGATCCATGACACCGTCCGGAACTCCGGGCCCTCGCTCTCCTGGCCGAGGGTGATCCGGCCGTAGCGGCTGATGGCCAGCCAGAGCGCGAAGACGACGAAGCCGGACGCGGCCAGCATGAACGCCCAGCCGCCGTTGCGGATGAGCCCGTCGAGGAGGTCGCTCGACGTGCTCTCCAGGCTGTCCGTGGCCGTGGCGCCCCAGACGACGAACGCCACGGTGAGGACGGCGGTGACACCGAACACGATCCGGTCGGTACGGGCGCGATGGTGGTGGTCGGGGCGGCCCGGGAGGTCCGCCGTCACCGGCAGCCCTTCCCGCCCGCCCCGTTCGGCGCCTGTCCGGCGACCGTCCGGCCCCTGATCTTCCTGCGACACAGATGGCACCTTTCACCGGCAAAGCGGTATTTCAACACAAACCTGACGATGTCTCTGTAAGGCAGTACCACAGCCGGGGCCGAACCGTGCGGACCAACAGACCCCGACCGCTTGACCGGTGGCCGCGGGCGGCCCGACGTATCCTCGCCCCGGGCACCCCGGACGGGGGACGGACAGCACGGCGGAGCAGGGAAGAGGTCGGGGCGCGTGACGGACGGACGACGGACCGACTCGACGGCCGGGGGCGACGGGACCGCGAGCGCGAGCCCCGAACCGGGACCGGGACCGGAATCAGCTTCCTCCGCCACCACCGCTGCCGCGCCCCCGGGCTCGGCCCCACTGAGCACGCGCGCGCGTGAGGCGGTCCTTCAGCGGATCGTGGACCGGCGGTACGCCCAGGGCGCCCGCCTCGTCGAGCGCGAGGTCGCGGAGGAGCTCGGCATGTCGCGGGTTCCGGTCCGCGAGGCGCTGCGCGCCCTGGTCGCCGAGGGCCTCCTGGAGCTGCTCCCGCACAGCGGCGTCCGTGTCCGGCGGCTGGAGCGCGCCGACGTGGAGCATCTGTACGAGGTGTGGGAGCCGCTCACGATCCAGGCGTCGCGGCTCGCGGCGCGGGCGTGCGCGGCAGGCGACACCGAGGGACTCGCCGCCCTCGAAGCGGCGCTGCACCAGGCCGAGTCGGCGGCCGCCGACGACGAGGCGACACGCGAGGTGGCCGCACACACGGCGTTCCACGAGAGCATGGTGGCCATGTCGGGCAACCCGCTGCTCGCCCGCACGATGGAGCAGTTGAGCTGGCAGCTGCGGCTCGTGTTCGGCCTGCGCGAGGAGCCCGCGCACATGCGGGCCCAGCACGCCGAGATGTACCGGCACATCGCCGCGGGGGACGCGGAGGCAGCCGCGGCGAGCACGCTGCTGCACGTACGGGACAGCAGGGCGGTGGCGCTGCGGTCCCTCTTCGGCGCGGCCTGAGGGTGAGGGTGGCCGGACGCCGCGGACTATTCGTATACCAAGACGTCCGATCACGCACCCCTGAAGACGCCGAGGCGGGCGTACTAGGCCATAACCACCCCGGAATGCGTGTTTCCGATTCCCTGGATGCCCACCCTTGTCCGTCGGCTTGAGCTTGGTATACAAAATGGGGAGCCGTCGGCCCACTCCCCCAAGGAGCACCCATGTGCGTCGAAGCCACCCCGCCACCCTCCGGCGAGCTGACCCGTCGCGGCATCCTCGCCGGAGCGGCCGCCCTCGCCGGCACCATGGCCGCGGCGGGCCAGGCGACCGCCGCCGTCGCCGACAGCGGAACCGCCCCCGGCGGCGCCGCGCGTGGCGGACACCTCGTGATCCAGGGCGGCACCCTCCTCGACCCGGCCACCGGCGAGGTCACCGAGAACGCCGTCGTCGTCATCGAGGACGGCACCGTCCGGGCCGCCGGCCGCCGGGGTGGCGTCGCCGTTCCGCAGGGCGTCGAGGTGCTCGACGCACACGGCCGCTGGATCCTGCCGGGCCTGGTCGACGCGCACATCCACCTCAGCACCGCCGCCGAGGCGCGCGACGCCGTCCGCAAGGGCGCGACGAGCGCGCGCAGCGGATCGACCTCGTTCTACCAGGACATCGCCGTCCGCGAACTCGCCCGGCACAGCCCCGCGCTCGCGCCGCGGCTGAAGGCGGCCGGAGTGTTCGTCACTCCGAACCTCGGCGACACCGTGCTCGCCGACCCCGACCTGACCCCGCTCGCCCGCCTCAAGGACGGAGTGCGCTCGGCGGAGGCACTGCGGCGCGTGGTGGAGGTGAACCTCGCCCGCGGCGCGGACGTGATCAAGACCCGGGTCAACGAGCGCGCCGGGCTCCCGGAGCAGGACCCGCTGGCCCAGGTCTACTCGCGCGAACAGCTCGCGGAGATCGTGGCGGCGGCCCGGCGGCGCGGCAAGGGCGTCCTCTGCCACAGCTACAGCGAGCAGGGCTGCCACGACGCCGTCATGGCGGGCATCCGCTCCCTGGAGCACGGCGCGTTCGTCGGCGAGCGCACGCTGCGCGAAATGCGGCGCCGGGGAACGTACTTCACGCCCACCCTCACCGCGATCGCCGGCCTGGCGGAGTCCTCGGACCCGATCCTCGCCGAACGCGGACGCACCTACCTCCCGATCCTGAAGCGCGCGGTCCTCGCCGCGCACGAACTCGGGGTCCCGCTGGCCGCGGGCACCGACTCGTCGGGCGGGACGGTGGACCCGATCGGCGGTGAGGTCGAACTGATGCACTCCGCGGGCCTGTCACCCCTCGACGCGATCCGTACGGCGACGACGGGCGCGGCCCGTCTCCTGGGCCTCACCGGCACGGCGGGCCGCCTCACCCGCGGCTCCGCGGGCGACGCCCTCCTGCTGCCGGGCGACCCGCTGACGGACCTGGCGGTGCTGAAGCGTCCGGTGGCGGTGGTACGGGCCGGGGTCCTGGCGTCCTGAGACGGCCCGAGCCCTCCACCTGATCCCCCCTTCGACCCGCGTCGCCGCTTATCGGACACGCGGCGCGATCCGTGCTGCCCGCCCTCACCACGCCGGCCTCGCCCCCCTCCCCTGAAGGAGCCTCCATGCAGTACCCCTCGTCCTCGCACCAGTCCGCTCCCGCCTCCGCCGGCGCGCTGTCCCGTCGCACGATGCTGGGGGGAGCCGCGGCGCTGGCGGGCGCCACGGCCACCGCCGCCGCCACGGCCGGGCCCGCGACGGCGGCGGCCCCGGTCGCCGCCGACGCCGCGGCTCCCGGCGCCTCGGGACGCGGGTGCAGGACGGTCGTCTTCCGCGACGTCCGCCCGTTCGGCGCGGCGAAGGCCAGAGACCTCGTGGTCGTCGACGGCCGCGTCTCGGACCGTCCGGCGCCGCACGGCGCGAAGGTCGTCGACGGAGGCGGCCGCATCGCTCTGCCGTCGCTGGTGGACGCGCACATCCACCCCGACAAGACGACCTGGGGCGGCTCGTGGGTGTCGCGGCGGCCGGCGAGCGCGATCGCCGACTACGTGGCGCAGGACGTGGAACTGTTCCGCGGCCAGCGGCGCCCTGTGGTCGAGCGGGCGTACGGACTGATGTCGCACGCCGTGTCCCGGGGCACGCGCGGCATGCGCGCCCACGCCGACGTGGCACCGGCGTACGGCCTGGCGGGGGTGGAGGGCGTGGCGGAGGCGCGCGAGCGGCTGCGCCACGCCCTCGACGTCCAGATCGTGGCCTTCCCGCAGCACGGGGTGATCCGGACGCCGGGGACGGCCGCGCTCCTCGAGAAGGCGGCGCGCGAGGGGCTCATCGACATGATCGGCGGCATCGACCCGATCGGGTTCGACAACGCCCTCGACGATCAGCTGGACGTCGTGTTCGGCATCGCGGACCGCCACGGTGTGGGGGTCGACATCCACCTGCACGATCGCGGGGAGAAGGGCATGAAGGCGATGCGCGGCATCGTGGACCGCACGCGGGCGCTGTCCCTCGCGGGGAAGGTGACGGTGAGCCATGTGTTCTGCCTCCCGGGCCTGACGGACCGTGAACTCGGTTCCATAGCGGCTGACTTGGGGGATCAGGACATCGCTCTGACCACCGTCGCGCCGTCGGACTCGCTGGTCCTGCCGATCGCGCGCCTGCGGGAGCACGGGGTGCGGGTCGGGCTCGGGTCGGACGGTGTGCGTGACTCGTGGAGCCCGTTCGGGAACGCCGACATGATGCACCGGGCGCACATCCTCGGCTGGGTGACGGATGTGCGTCTGGACGACGAGCTGAGGGACTGTTACGACGTCGCGGCGCACGAGGGCGCGGACGTGATGGGCCTGGCGCACGCGGACTTCACGGCCGGCGCCCCGGCCGACTTCGTCCTGGTCCGGGGCGAGTGCCTGCCGCAGGTGGTCGTGGACATGCCTCGCCGCGACATGGTGGTGCACGGCGGTGTCGTGGTGGCCCGGGACGGCGAGTTCCTGGCCTGAGGAACGGCCGAGGGCCGGCCGGGCACCACACGGGTGCCCGGCCGGTCTCGCCTCGCAGTGCCTCGCCCCTACAGGTAGGGCCGCGTGATCAGCTCGAACGCGTGACCGCCCGGGTCCTTGAAGTAGACCCCGCGGCCGCCGTGTTCGTCGTTCGTCTCGCCGGGGCGCTTCATCTGGGGGTCGGCCCAGTGCTCGACTCCCTGGTCACGGAGTCGCTGGTACGCCCGCTCGAACAGCTCGTCGTCGACGAGGAAGGCGTAGTGCTGCATCTGGATGTCCACCGGGGGCTCGGCGAACTGGATGAGCACGCCGTCGGCGAGCTGGACGTTGATGAAGGGACCCCAGGACGGCGCTTCGGGGAGCTCCAACAGCTCCCGGAAGAACCGCGCCGACTCGTGGCGGTCCTTGGCGGCGATGATGGTGTGGTTGAACGTGACTGCCATGTGGATGACCTCGCTGTTGATTCGACACGAAAGGGACTCGTCGCAGTGCCTGAGCACTGAGGGGGTCCGCGTGCCGAACCGTGGGGGTGCTTTCGACGCACCCACGGAGCGATCAGTCGTCCACCGGATGGCCCGTCTGTGTATGGCGTCGAATCGCCGGTCCGGTGTTCACGTCGAAGGACGCTACTTGATCATCTCCGGACTGACAAGCGGATAGAACGTCCCGGCGGCACCCCCTCCCCCGGCCCCCGACGGTCCGAGGCGGTGCGTCATGACGGGTGCGGACGTCTTGCGCGGAGCCTTGCCACCGCCCTGGGGGCACCCTATTCTCCCGGCGAGAAAGCGCTTTCTTTCTATTCCGGAGTGCCTCGTCGAGGCCTGCCCACGGGCTGCTTCCTCCGGACCGGACGATGTTCCGCACAGCACGGCTCGGCAAGTGGCACAGCACAGCACGGCATTCAGGAACCACCCCCAGCGTTCGAAGACGAGAAGGACGGCGAGCATGAGACGACCAGTCGCACTTCGGCTCCACGCGGCACTGGCCACCCTGGCCCTCGCGGCCGCGACCGGCGTGGTGTTGTCGATGCCTCAGGCATCGGCGGCCACCGGTGGTGCCACCGGTTACGCGACCCAGAACGGCGGCACCACCGGCGGCGCCGGCGGGCAGACCGTGCGGGCCACCACGGGGACCGCGATCCACGCGGCCCTGTGCGCACGGGCCAGCAGCAGCACCCCGATCACCATCGAGGTCGAGGGGACGATCAACCACGCCAACACCACCAAGGTGTCCGGCAGCAGTTGCAACACCGCCGCCGACGTGATCGAGCTCAAGCAGATCAGCAACGTCACCCTCGTCGGGGTCGGCTCCGGCGCCGTCTTCGACCAACTCGGCATCCACATACGCGAGTCCAGCAACATCATCATCCAGAACGTGACCGTCCGGAACGTCAAGAAGTCGGGCTCCCCCCTCTCCAACGGCGGCGACGCCATCGGCATGGAGAGCGACGTCCGCAACGTCTGGGTCGACCACACCACCCTGGAGGCGTCGGGCGGCGAGTCGGAGGGCTACGACGGGCTCTTCGACATGAAGGACAACACCCAGTACGTGACCCTGTCCTACAGCGTCCTGCGCAACTCCGGCCGGGGCGGCCTCGTCGGTTCCAGCGAGACCGAGCTGTCGAACGGCTTCATCACGTACCACCACAACCTCTACGAGAACATCGACTCGCGCGCTCCCCTGCTGCGCGGCGGCACCGCGCACATGTACAACAACCACTACCTGCGGATCAACGAGTCCGGCATCAACTCCCGCGCCGGCGCCCACGCCAAGGTCGACAACAACTACTTCGAGGACTCCAAGGACGTCCTGGGCACCTTCTACACCGACGCGGCCGGGTACTGGCAGGTCGGCGGCAACATCTTCGACAACGTGACCTGGTCCGCGCGCAGCGCCGACAACAACCCGGCGGGCCCGGACCCGCAGTCCAACACCACCGTCGCCATCCCCTACGCGTACAGCCTCGACTCCGCCGCCTGCGTGCCGGACGTCGTCGGTCGAACGGCCGGTGCGGGCAAGGGTCTTCTCGTGTCGAACGGCAGCTGCTCCCCGCAGACTCCGAGCCCCACGCCCACTCCGACGCCGACCTCCTCCTCGCCCACCCCGGCTCCGACCACGCCCACGCCGGGACCGACGGATCCCAGCGGGACCAACCTCAGCATCGGGGCCGGCGCCGACGGTTCCAGCAAGGCCGACGGTACGAGCTACGGCAACGTCCGGGACGGCGATCTCAGCACCTACTGGTCGCCCGCCGGCTCGACCGGTTCGGTGTCCGTCAAGTGGGGCTCCGCCACCACCGTGTCCGCGGTCACCATCCGGGAGGCGGCCGGTTCCGCCGGTGCCATCGGGTCCTGGCGCGTCCTGAACGGTGACACCGGAGCGGTCCTCGCCTCCGGCAGCGGGGCCGGGACCATCACCGTCCCCCGCACCGCCCTCAAGAAGATCACCTTCGAGATCGTCAGCTCGACCGGCACCCCCCGCGTCGCCGAGTTCGAGACCTACGCCGGGTAGGCGGCGGGGCCGGGCAGCGGCCCGGTGCGCCGACCCAGTCGTCGGAGGTACCGGTGCCGACACCGGCAACCGGTCCGGGTTCGGGATGCGCACGCCCCGGGCCCGGACCGGCCGCGTGTCGCGCGCGTGCCGCCCGGTCAGCTCACGAACTCGTTGCGCCACCCGATGCCCTGCGCGGAGGGTGCCGAGATGAGTACGCGTGCTCATCCCATGCCCTCGCCCCCGCTCCTACCGTGTTGTCACGGCACACGACGACACGCGGCGGAGCGAGGAAACATGAGCCTCCCTATGCAGGGCCCCCCGGGAACGGCCCGGCGCACATGGCCCACCGGCTATCTGGTGACGCTCGCGGTCCTGGTCGGCGGCGGCCTGATGATCGACACGATCGCCCTCTACGTCTCCATCTTCGCGACCGACAGCTGCGGGTCCGACCGTCCGGCCCCGGTCTGTACGACGTTCGGCATGCTCTCGATGTGGGCGCTGCCCTGGATCGGGCTCGGCGTCGCGGCGGCGGTGTCGGCCGGGCTCGGAATGCTGGCCTGGCGACGGGGCCGTACCCCGTGGGTCCATCTGCCGATCGGCGTCGCCCTGTACGTGGCCTCGCTGGCCGGCACCTGGACGATCATGGTCTCGTGAGCCTCGCGGTGCGCGGGTGACGGGGTGCGGTGGGTGCGCCGGGTGCGTGGGTGCGCGGGGTGGCCTCACGGAGCCAGGTGTGCGAGGCCTCGGACGAGGAGGGTGAGGCCGAACGCGAACTCCTCGTCCACCGCCACCGACGTGAGGGACCGGGCGGCCTGCAGGAGGGCGGGGTAGGACGCCGGGTCGAGTCCGCCGTAGAAGGCCGCGAGTTCGGTGCCGTGGTCGGGGGCGGCGCCAGCGCCGTACTGCTGGGCGGTGAAGCCGATGACATAGTGCACGACGGCCGTGAAGGCACGGGCGGCCAGGTCGGCCGGCAGACCGTGGTCGAGGAGTGCCGCCAGGACGCGTTCGCGCTGGGCGAGTCCGTGCGGGCCGACGGGGACGTACGCCATGAGCAGCGGCAGGGTGTTCGGGTGGCGGCGCAGGGTGTCGTGGAGCCCGTGGGCCGTCACCGTGAGGGTCTCGCGCCAGTCGGATGACGGGGTCAGGGCGTCCAGGTTCACCTCGCCGAGGACGCGGTCGACGACGTACGCCATGATCTCGTCCTTGCCGTCGAAGTGACGGTAGAGCGTGGCCGTGCCGGAATGCAGGGCGTCGGCGAGCATGCGCAGGGAGAACGCCTGGGTGCCGTGCTCGTCGACGAGCCGCAGCGCCGTGGCGACGATGTGCGCGGTGTCGAGCGACGGGCGGCCGCGCCTCGGCTCGGCGGAAGCGGCGGCCGGGGCCGTGGGGTTCGGGCGGGTGGCCCACCAGGCCGGGCTGCCGGGGGGTGGCGGGGTGGCGGCCATACGCTGGGCCCTCTCTCGCTGTGCCGGGTCGTCGCCGCCCTGCGCGTCGCGGCTCCCGGCGGCCATCGGTGGTGCGGTGACACGCTACCGGTCGCACGTGTGCGGGCCGGGCGCGGACGCCGGACGCCCGCGCCGCCGCGGCACCGACCTCAGCCGGCGGTCAGGCGGGCGATCGCCGGGGGCACGGGTGGAGCGCCTCCGCCGTCCGCCCCGCCGCTGTTGCCGCTGCCGCCGCCGGCCGAATCGGCGGGGTGGCCGATGTCGCCGATGTAGCCGTCCGGGCGGACCAGCACGACCGTGTCTTCGGTGATGCCGTAGGCCGTGAGCAGGGCCTCCTCCTCCGGTGTACGCGGTGTGGTGTGCGTCAGCACGGTGTGGCGGCGCAGCGGAACACCGCCGGGCGGCCAGGGGAGGCGGTCGAGCGCGGTGGCGGCATCGGCGCCGAACGCGAGCGCGGTGAAGTGCGGGCCTCGGTACAGGTCGAAGAGGCGGCGCGCCGACCCGGCCGACCCCCTCGTGCCCGCCGACCCGGCCGTCCCCCTCGTGCCCGCCGACCCGGTCGTCCTCGTCGCATCCGCCGGCCCGGTCGTCCTCGTCGCCTCCGGCAGGGCCGCGTCCGGGGCCCGGTCGCCGCAGCGCAGGTTCGCCGTGCGGGGCGCGTCCGCCGGGGCCAGTGGGCCGCCGAAGTACGAGATGCCGAGCTGGTGTTCGTCGGGCCCCCGGGTGAGCCCCCCGGGGCGGGTGCGGCGCAGGCCCTCGTACAGCTCGGTCGAGCGGCCGAGGACCTGCGCGGCGACGGGGCGTCGCTCCCGCTCGTAGCTGTCCAGGAGCGCGTCGTCGGCACCGGCGAGGACCTGCTGGAGCTTCCAGCCGAGGTTGTGGGCGTCCTGGACACCGGTGTTGAGGCCCTGCGCGCCGGCGGGTGTGTGGACGTGTGCGGCGTCGCCGCACAGCAGGAGCCGGCCGTTGCGGTAGCGCTCGGCGAGGCGGATGTTGGGTCGGAATACCGAGGACCAGGTGATGTCGCGCAGGGTGAGGGACGCGCCCGCGCGGCGGCGCAGGAGGGTGGCGAGGGCCGGGCCGGTCAGGTCGACGGGGTCGTCGGGCCGGATCCTGATCATGATCTGGAAGCGGCCGTCCTCGCCCGGCAGGGGGCATGCCGCGATGCCCCGCCCGCGCGGGCGGGGCCAGATGTGCCACTGGTCGCGGGACAGTCCGTCGACGGTGCCGTCGACCAGGATCATCCGGTCGTTCTCGTGCGTGGTGCCCTCGAACGCGATGCCGGCCGCCTTGCGGACGGTGCTGGAGCCGCCGTCGGCCCCGACCACGTACCGGCTCCGGAGGACGCGGCCGTCCTCCAGTCGTACCGTGCACGTCCCCCCGTCCTGGGTGATCTCCACTGCGCGGGCGCCGAAGTCGACGCGCACGCCGAGGCGTTCGACGGCGTCGTGGAGGAGGGCGGTGGTGGCGTACTGAGGGAGCAGAAGGACGTCGGGGTAGGGGGTGCCGATGCTGTCGGGGGCGGTGGCGTGCATCTGCCAGGCCTTGGTGAACGGGCCGAGATGGAGGCCCATCGGCGGGTAGGCGCCGCCCGCCGTGCGGGCGGCGTCGGCCAGGCCCAGGTCGTCGAGGACCTCCAGGGTGCGGGGCTGGATGCCCTTGGCCCGTGAGCCCTGGAAGCGCTTCTCGTCGCGCTCGACCACGCGCACCGGGACCCCTCGGCGGGCCAGGTCGAGTGCGAGCGCGAGGCCCACGGGCCCCGCGCCGATCACGGTGACGGCGGTGTGGGCGGCGTGGGCGGTGTCGACCGCGCCCGCCGCCGCCTCGCCTGTGTCGTTCGATTCCGGCATGTCCGATGCTCCTCGGCGCCCCCGGGTGCGCGAACGGGTACGCGCACCTCGATCCTGGTTTCGGATACAGCGTATCCGAAATCAGGATCCCCGGAGGCGCGCGTGCGATCCCGCGCGCCCTTCGGTTCGGCTCAGCCGTTCGGGAGGATGACCGCCCGCCCGTTGACGCGCCCTTCGTGCAACCGCTCGTAGGCCTTCGGAGCGTCGTCCAGGCTGTACGTCTCGGTGTGGACGTCGACCGCGCCGGCGCGGGCCAGGTCGAGCACCTCGATCAGCTCGGCCCGGGTCCCCCAGTACGGGGACGTGACCGAGACCTCGTACGGCAGGGCACCGAATCCGACCGGCAGGGTGCCGCCGCCGAGACCGACGATGGTGACGTCGCCCTCGACCGCGACCATCGCGCCGGCGGCCGTCACGGTCGACTGGACGCCCACGAAGTCGAGGACCACCTCGGCGCCGCGTCCGCCCGTCAGTTCGCGGACCGCCGGGGCCGCCCCGGCGTCCGACAGCACCGTGTCGTGCGCGCCCACGGCGCGGGCCAGGGCCAGTTTGTCCTCCGTGACGTCCAGGGCGACGACCCTGGCCGCGGTCATGGCGCGCAGCAGCTGGATGGCGACGTGGCCGAGCCCGCCGGTACCGATGACGACGGCGGTGCTCCCGGGGACCAGCTTGGGGAGGGAACGCTTGACCGCGTGGTACGGGGTGAGGCCGGCGTCCGTGAGCGGTACGGCCTGGACGGGGTCGAGGCCGCCGAGCGGGACGAGATGACGGGGGCTGTCGACGATCATGTACTCGGCGATGGCACCGGGGGCACCCAGGCCCGGCGGCCTGATGCCGAGTTCGGCGGCCCGCAGACAGTAGTTCTCCTTGCCCTGGGCGCACATGGAGCAGCTGCCGCAGCCCCAGGGGCCATAGACGGCGACGGCGTCGCCGACCGCGAAGCCCTCGGCGCCGGCGCCGAGGGCCGCCACCGTGCCCACGCCCTCGTGGCCGAGGGTCAGCGGCAGCGGGAAGGGCAGCTGGTCGGCGGACCAGCTCATGACCGCGATGTCGGAGTGACAGACACCGGCGGCGGTGACCTTCAGGAGCACCTGGCCGGGGCCGGGTCCCGGGTCGGGGACGGTGACGACCTCGGGCGGGGCGCCCACCGTGCGGTACTGCAGTGCCTTCATGGCGCTTTCCTTCCTTTCGGGTTTCTCTGCTTCCTTCGCCTGCGGCCGGGTGACTCAGCGGGCGGCGTAGGCGCCGTCGACGAGGTGGTGGCCGCCGTGGACGAACGACGCCCGCTCCAAGAGCAGGAACGCGACGAGCTCGGCCACCTCCTCGGCGCGGCCGAGCCGGCCCGCCGGGTGGAGGGCGACCAGGGCGTCGTACTCCTCCTGCCCGATGCCGGCGAGGAGGGGCGTGTCGATGTAGCCGGGGCCGACGGCGTTGATACGTACCCCCCGGGAGGCGTACTCGAGTGCGGCCGTCTTGGTGAGACCGACGACGCCGTGCTTGGCCGCGACGTAGGCGGCGCTGCCGGCGGAGCCGTTGGTCCCGAGGATGGAGGACATGTTCACGACGGCGCCGCCGCCGGAGGCGAGGATCGCCGGGAGTTCGTGGCGGAGCGAGTGGAAGACGCCGTCCAGATTGGTGGAGACGACGCGCCGCCACTCCTCGGCCGGGGTCTCGGCGACCGGGACGCGCGCACCGGCGACGCCCGCGTTGTCGACCGCCAGGTGGAGGCCGCCGAAGGCGGCGAGCGCGGCCTCGACGCCCTCCCGGAGGGAACTGTCGTCGGTGACGTCCATGCGTACGGCGAGGGCCTCGGCGCCGCGCTCGGTCAGCTCGGTGACGCCGGCGGCCACGCGGTCGGCGTCGTGGTCGGCGACGGCCACGGCGGCACCGGCGTGGGCGAGGCGGCGGGCGACGGCGAGCCCGATGCCGGAGGCGCCGCCGGTGACGAGCGCGATCCTTCCGGCGAACTCCTGGGAGCCGTCGGTCCGGGCGTCGGCGGTACGGGGGGCGGTGGTACGGGCGTCGGCGGTACGGGGGGCGGTGGTACGGGCGTCGGCGGTGCGGTCGTGCGTCATGGTGGCTCCTCACACGGTTGTACGGGTTTCCACCGGCGGCGGTTCCGTCGCCAGCAGGCCGAAGGCCTCCTCCACGAGGGCGGGCAGCGCCTCCCGGGGGCCGCCGATCACCCAGGCGCGGGTGGCGGCGAGGAGCGTGGCGGCGCCCGATCCGACGGCGACGGCGGGCCGCAGGTCGCGTTCCGGGTCGGCGCCGATGCGGGCCGCCACCAGCCGGACCGACGCGGCCTCGCCCTCCAGGAGGACACGCCGGAGGACGGCGCGGAGAGGGGCCTCCGTCTCGGCGAGGCGGAGGACTTCGCGTACCCCCTCGCGTCGGTGCCAGGCCGGGATGACCGGGTCGGCGAGCCAGGTCCGGAGCGCGGCCCGGTAGGCGGTGAGCGGGGTCTCGCTCACCGGGCGGGCGGCGAGGGCCTCGTTGATCCGTGCGCAGTCGGCACGGAAGCCGTCGAGGGCGGCCTCCTCCTTGGAGCCGAAGTAGCGGCTGAAGGTGCGCCGGGAGACGCCGACGGCGTCGGTGACGTCCTCCACGGAGACTCCGGCCGGTCCTCGCTCCAGGACGAGCCGCAGGGCGGCCTCGCTCAGCGCCTCACGCGTCCGCGTCCCCTTGGGGCCGCGCCGCGGGATGCGGCTTCCTCGCTCCGAGCTCATACATGCACCGTACACCTATTAATGTCCCAGTGAGACATTCAGAAGGATTCCGGCGTCACACGCACGACAGCTCTTGTGACGACTTGTCGCCAATAGGCCTTATTCCTCGCATGAACAGAGCCGGGCGGGGCAGATCGTTCGCGGGCCGACCGCGCCCACGCGAGAGGAGTGTGCCGTGCTGTCCGACCTCTTCGACCGGCTGTTCAGACGCCGCGGCTCGGCCAGCCGCCCGGGGACGGGCCCCCGAGGACCCGCGCGATCACCGGGGAGGGTCGTGCTCGACGCGGACTTCTCCTCCGCCGAGCAGTGGGTCGCCGGCCGTTCCTGGGCCTATCCCGGCGGCGGGCCGACCAATCCCGGCGACAACAAGCTCGACCACCTCGTGGAGGACCCCTCGTACAGCAGGACCGGGGTCTTCCGGGCGACCCGTCGACCCGACGGCACATGGGACGCGGGACTGCTCACGACGGAGGGCAGCGCGGAGGCCTTCCTGGTACGGGCCGACGACGTCCTGGAGGCGCGGGTGCGGCTGCCGGTGGAGACGGGCGCGTGGCCGGCCGTCTGGACCTGGCTCGACGGCGGGCAGGAGATCGACGTCTTCGAGTACCACCCCGACAACCCCGACCTCCTGGAGCTGTCGAACCGGATCAGGGGACGCCACCACTACTACCGGAACGCGGCGATCCGGCCGGGGGCCTGGGTCGACCTACGGGTCGAGTTCGGCGCCCGCAACGTGGTGTGGTGGGTGAACGGCGCGCGGGTCTTCGACGACCGCCGCGGGGTGGGGCGTTCCTGGCAGGCGCACCTCATCGTGAACCTGTCGGTCTGCGCGGGCCGCTACCACCCGGCGCCGGACCCCGGGGTGTCGGAGATGTCGTACGAGGTGGCGCAGTTGCGCGTGTACCGGGACTGACCCGCTCCACAGGGCCGGCGAGGCGGGTGTGACGGTTCGTGACCCATGGGGTCGTCGCGACGCGCGCACGGGAGGAGGGGGATGCGGACCCCGGAGGAACGGGCGTTGCGTAGGCTCGAACAGAGCGTTCCGCGCACCCGCACCGTGCCGCCCGTACGACGAGGAGGACCCTCCCATGAACACCGCCGAAGAGGGACGGCAGCAGCAGCTGGACGTGGCCAGCGTGCTCAACGCGAAGACCACCCTCCTCCAGCTCCTCGCGCGGGCGGGGGTCTACACCGGCGACGCGGAGGAACTCATCGGGCTCGTCGAGGCCGGCGCGCTCGCCCTCGCGCACACGGAGATCGCCGAAGCGCGGAGGAGTGCTCCGCGGGAGAAGGGCGAGCCCTACGCGTCGGGCTGGTCCGACGGCGCCCTGGCCGTCACCGACGAACTCGGCGCCGTCGCCGAGCGGGCGCTGATCCGCGCCGTCACCACCGGCCCGTCGGCCGACTCCCCCGACGAGCGCTCCCCCGTGGGACGGGCGGAGATGGAGCGGGCCAAGGTGGCCGTCACACCGCTCTACCTCTCGTTCGCCGATGTCTCCGACCTCGACCCGGAGGTCACCGAGCAGGTGCTCGGCGCGGTGCTGCGCACCATGAGCCCGCGGCAACGGGCCGGGTATCCGGGGCGGCTGACGCAGTTCGCGTCGGCCCACCACGCACACCTGGAGCGACTGTACGCGGAGTACGGCCCGGGCAGCCCGATCGCGATCCACGGCCGCTACTCCCTCGTCCACTCCCCCACCAGTGTGGCCGTGCTCGAACGCCTGGCCGAGACGCCGTCGGCCCTGCACGAGGAATGGGACGCGGCCGAACTCCCGCCGGCCTGGCTGGACGGCCTGACGACGGCGTGGGGGGCGCCGGCCTGACGGGGCCCCACGGAACCCCGCGAAGCCGCACCGCAACGCAACGCCCTCAACTCGGCTCCGCCGCAGAGCCTTTGAAACCTCTCACCTGATCAGGCGCCGCACATCCGCGATTCCGCCACCGGGACTACTTAGGTTAGGCTAAGTTAAGTTCCAGTGCGCCGACGTGGGGTGTCCACCCCCGGTGTGCGCCACGTCCCCATTCATCGGGAGAGACGGAAGAACATGACCTTACGGGTCGCGGTGGCCGGAGCCAGTGGCTATGCCGGCGGGGAGATCCTCCGCCTGATCGCCTCACATCCCGGTCTCGACGTCGGCGTCCTCGCCGCGCACAGCAGCGCCGGCCTCACCCTCGGCCAGGTGCAGCCCCAGCTGACCTCCCTCGCCGACCGGGTGCTCACGGCGACGACGGCGGAGACACTCGGCGGACACGACGTCGTGTTCCTCGCCCTGCCGCACGGGCAGTCGGGCGCACTCGCCGGGGAGTTGGGCGGTGACACCCTGGTCGTCGACTGCGGGGCGGACTTCCGCCTGCGCGACCCGGTCGAGTGGAGACGCTTCTACGGCTCCGAGCACGCGGGCACCTGGCCGTACGGGCTCCCCGAGATGCCCGGCGCCCGGGACGACCTGAAGGGAGCCGCGCGGATCGCCGTCCCGGGGTGCTACCCGACCGCCGTCACCCTCGCGCTCTACCCGGCGCACGCCGCCCGCCTCGTGGAACCCGAGATCGTCGTCGTGGCCGCCGGCGGGACCTCGGGAGCCGGCCGCGCGGCCAAGCCGCATCTGCTCGGCTCCGAGGTGATGGGGTCCATGACCCCGTACGGCGTCGGCGGCGTCCACCGGCACACCCCCGAGCTCGCCCAGAACCTGTCCCTCGTGGCGGGCGAGCCGGTGACCGTGTCCTTCACCCCCGTCCTCGCCCCGATGCCCCGCGGCATCCTCGCCACCTGCTCCGCCCGGCTGCGCCCGCACGTGGCCGCCGACGGGGGTCTCGACGAGGTCCGTGAGGTCTTCGAGGCCGCCTACGCGACCGAACCGTTCGTCCGGCTGCTACCGCGGGGCCAGTGGCCGTCCACGGCCTCGGTGCTCGGATCCAACACGGTGCAGGTGCAGGTGGCGCTCGATCAGGCCGCCCGCCGCCTCATCTGCCTGAGCGCGATCGACAACCTGACGAAGGGCACCGCCGGTGGCGCGGTGCAGAGCATGAACGTCGCCCTCGGCCTGCCCGAAGGGCTCGGCCTGCCCATGAATGGAGTGGCTCCGTGACCGTGACCGCCGCCCGGGGATTCCTCGCCAGCGGGGTGGCCGCCGGCGTCAAGACGTCCGGCGATCCCGATCTCGCCCTGGTGGTGAACCAGGGCCCCGCACCGGCCGCCGCGGGGGTCTTCACCTCCAACCGGATCCAGGCCGCACCGGTCCGCTGGTCACGCCGGGCCCTCGCCGACGGCCGGGTCTCCGCCGTCGTCCTGAACTCCGGCGGAGCCAACGCCTGCACCGGCACGGCGGGCGCCGACGACGCCCGGACCATGGCCGAGCACACGGCCCGCGCCGTCGGCGTCACCCCGGACGACGTGGCCGTCTGCTCGACCGGGCTCATCGGTGTCCCGCTGCCCATGGCCCGGATCACGGCCGGGATCGCTTTCGCGGCGGAACGGCTCGCCTCCGACGGCGGCGAGGACGCGGCCGTCGCGATCAAGACGACGGACTCGGTGCACAAGACCGCCGTCGTCACCCGCTCCGGCTGGACGGTCGGCGGGATGGCGAAGGGCGCGGGCATGCTCGCGCCCGGTCTCGCCACCATGCTCGTGGTCCTCACCACCGACGCCGTGGCGGCCGACGCGTCGCTCGACTCCGCGCTGCGCGCCGCCGTACGCACCACCTTCGACCGGGTGGACTCCGACGGCTGCATGTCCACCAACGACACCGTGCTGCTGCTCGCCTCGGGCGCCTCCGGCGTGACCCCGGAGGACGGGGACCTCGCCGACGCGGTGCACGCCGTCTGCCTCGACCTCGCCCGCCAGCTCGTCGCGGACGCCGAAGGCGCGTCGAAGGAGATCGAGGTGGCGGTCGTCGGCGCCGCGTCCGAGGACGACGCCGTGACCGTGGGCCGCTCGATCGCCAGGAACAACCTCCTCAAGTGCGCCCTGCACGGCGAGGACCCGAACTGGGGCCGGGTGCTCGCGGCGATCGGCACCACCGACGCGGAGTTCGACCCCGACCGGCTTGACGTGGCCATCAACGGCGTGTGGGTCTGCCGGGACGGCGCGGCCGGGGAGCCCAGGGAGAAGGTCGACATGTCCGGCCGCCGGATCACGATCGCCGTCGACCTGCGCGCCGGAGAGGCGTCCGCGGAGATCTGGACCAACGACCTGACGGCCGAGTACGTGCACGAGAACAGCGCCTACAGCTCATGAGCCGAGGGAGTACGAGAATGAGGACGCTCGGCGAGCAGCCTGCCGTGCGCGACGTGGAGGCCGTCGGTCTCCCGGCCGTGGACGTCCCGTGGTCCGACGAGCTCCAGGGCCGGACCGTCGTCGTCAAGTGCGGCGGCAGCACCCTGGAGGACCCGGCGCTCCGGCGGTCGTTCGCCCAGGACGTCGTCGAGCTGTGGCAGGCGGGCCTCCACCCGGTCGTGGTGCACGGCGGCGGTCCCCAGATCAGCTCGATGCTCGACCGCCTCGCCCTGGAGGTCCGGTTCGAGGCGGGCATGCGGGTGACCACCCCGGAGGCCATGGACGTCGTCCGCATGGTGCTCACCGGGCAGGTCCAGCGGGATCTGGTCGGCGCCATCAACGCCCACGGACCCTTCGCCGTCGGCATGTCGGGCGAGGACGCCCACACCCTGACCGCCGTACGCCGCCCGGCCTGGGTGGACGGCCGGCCCGTCGACATCGGTCTCGTCGGCGACATCGTGGACGTCGCCCCGGACACCGTACGGAACCTCCTCGCCGGCGGCCGTGTCCCGGTCGTGTCCCCCGTCGCGCGCGGCGCGGACGGGCAGGTCTACAACGTGAACGCCGATCTCGCGGCCTCGGCCCTGGCCGTCGCCCTCGGCGCGGACCGGCTCGTGATGCTCACCGACGTCCCCGGTCTGTACGCGGACTGGCCGCGGAGCACCGAGGTGATCCCCCGGCTGACGGCCGACGAGCTGGAGACGCTGCTCCCCGGGCTCGCGGGCGGGATGCTGCCGAAGATGGAGGGCTGCCTGCGGGCGGTGCGGTCGGGGGTCGGACGGGCCCACGTCCTCGACGGGCGTACGCCGCACGCCGTCCTCCGGGGCGTCCTCACGGAGGAGAACCCCGGCACCACGGTCCTGCCCGACGAGGCGGCGGACAGCACGCGGGACATCACGCGGGCCGCCGCCCCGGCCGTCGCGCCGCACGAGGAGGAGACCCCCGCATGACCGTCACCGTCCCCCTCAGGAACCGCTGGCGTGCCGTGATGATGAACAACTACGGCACTCCCCCGCTGGCCCTGGTCCGCGGCGAGGGCTGCACCGTCTGGGACGAGGCCGGCCGTGCGTACACGGACTTCACCGGCGGGATCGCGGTCAACACCCTCGGGCACGCCCACCCCGCCGTGGTCGCGGCCGTCACCGGCCAGGTCGCCCGGCTCGGCCATGTCTCGAACCTGTTCGTCGCCGAGCCCCCGGTGGCGCTCGCGGAACGGCTCCTCGGGCTCTTCGGCAGGCCGGGCGGCCGGGTCTTCTTCTCCAACTCCGGCGCGGAGGCCGTCGAGGCGGCCTTCAAGGCCGCCCGGCTGACCGGGCGCCGGCGGATCGTCGCGATGGAGGGAGGCTTCCACGGCCGCACCATGGGCGCCCTCGCGGTCACGGGCCAGCAGGCGAAGCGCGAGCCGTTCCTGCCGCTGCCCGGGGACGTGACGCACGTGCCGTTCGGCGACGTCGACGCCCTGCGCGCGGCGGTCGCGGAGGACACGGCGGCGGTCTTCGTCGAACCCGTGCAGGGCGAGGCGGGCGTGATCCCCGCGCCCGAGGGGTATCTGCGGGCGGCCCGGGAGATCACCCGCGCGGCGGGCAGCCTGCTCGTCCTCGACGAGGTGCAGACCGGGATCGGCAGGACCGGTCACTGGTTCGCGCACCAGGCCGAGCCGGGGGTGGACCCGGACGTGGTGACGCTGGCCAAGGGGTTGGGAGGCGGTCTTCCGATCGGTGCCACGGTGGCCTTCGGAGCGGCCGGCGATCTCCTCGGCCCCGGCCTGCACGGGTCGACCTTCGGCGGCAATCCGGTGGCCTGCGCGGCGGGTTCGGCCGTCCTGGAGACCATCGCGGCGGAGGGCCTCCTGGAGCACACCGTACGGATGGGTGCGCTGCTGCGGGCGGGGGTGGAGGCGCTGAAGCACCCCCTGGTGGCCGAGGTCCGGGGCGCGGGGCTGCTGCTCGGCGTCGTCCTGACCGAGCCGGTCGCCGTCCGGGTGCAGGGGGCGGCGCAGGAGGCCGGGTTCCTCGTCAACGCCGCCGGCCCCGGCACCGTACGCCTGGCTCCGGCGCTGACGGTGTCGGCACGGCACATCGAGGAGCTGGTGGAGGCGTTGCCGGGGATCCTGGACAGGCCTCAGAGGGTGGTTTCCTGACCCCCGTACCGGCCGGCCGGCGAGCTCCCCCTCACCGGCCGGCCGGCTCGGGGGTCACTCCTTTCCCGGCTCGGTCCGCCCGTCGACGTACGTCGCCACGACCTCGATGTCCCCGATCCGCGAGGTCTCCACGGCCCGGGGATCGTCCCCGAGGACCACCAGGTCGGCGCGCTTGCCGGGGGTGAGGCTGCCCGCGCTGTCGTCCCAGTGGCAGGCGTACGCGCCGGCCACCGTGTAGGCGTGCAGGGCCTCGTCGACGGTGACGCCCTCGTCCGGGCCGATCGCCCGGCCGGAGAGGGAGGCGCGTTCGACCATGAACTGGATCGCGCGGAGGGGCGAACCGTCCGTGACCGGCCGGTCGGAGCTGCCGACGAGGGTCACGCCGTGGTCGAGGAAGCTCCGGCCCCGGTACATCCAGGGCGCCCGCCGCTCCCCCATGACGTCCGCGTAGTCGTCACCGAAGGAGCGGAGGAAGTGGGGCTGGATCACGGCGCTGACGCCGAGCCGGGCGAAGCGCGGCAGTTGGTCCGGGCGGATCAGGCCCGCGTGTTCCACGCGGTGCCGGGCGGCCGGGCGGGGCCGGAGCTTCTGCGCGCGTTCCAGGGCGTCCAGGGCGAGATCGGCGGCGCGGTCGCCGATGGCGTGGACGGCGAGCTGCCATCCGGCGAGGTGGCCGTCGACGATGAGGTCAGCGATCCGCTCGGGCTCGTCCTGGAACTGTCCGGCGGAGGACGTGCCCTCGTACGGCTCGGTGAGCGCCGCCGTACGGGCCATCATGCCGCCGTCGGTGTAGATCTTGAGGGCTCCGAGGGAGAGCCAGTCGTCGCCGAAGCCGGTGCGCAGCCCGAGGTCCAGGGCGCGCGGGATGCCGTCGTCCCGGTGCGCGGCGCGCGGGCGGAGGGTGTCGCCGGCGGCCATGAGCTGGACACGGAGCGGCAGTCGGCCCTGGTCCCTGAGGAGTTGGTACGCACCGAGTTCGACGGGGCTGTGTCCGAGGAGGCCGCCTCCGATGCCGGCCTCGGCGCAGGCGGTGATTCCCTCGGCGAGGCAGGTGCGGCCGGCGCGCTCGATCGCGTCGGCGAGCTCTTCCTGGGAGTACGGCAGCCGGAGCCGCCGTACGGCGGTCATGGCGCTCTCGGCGAGGAAGCCGTCCTGGTGCGGCACGTCGGCCGGAAGGAGGTCGAGGACGGCGCTGTTGACGACGCAGGCGTGCCCGGAGTCGTGCATGAGGAAGATCTTGCGGCCCTGGCTGACCCGGTCGATCTCGGCGGCGGTGAGATGGCGCCCCAGGGCCCGCTGGTCGTAGCCGGCGATGTCGACCCAGGCGCCGGGCTCGGCCTTCCGCGAGGCGGCTTCCCCGATGACGGCGAGGACGTCCTCGACGCGCTCGCAGGGGGCGATGCTCGGGGTGTGGGCCTTCAGTCCCGCCCACGCCAGGTGGACGTGGCTGTCGATGAAGCCGGGGAGCACGGTGGCGCCCTGGAGGTCGACGACCTCGCGGGCGGGGAGCGAGGTCACGGCCTCGTCGAGGCCCACGATCCGGCCCCGCCAGATGCCGAGGTCGTGGGCGACGGGGTGGTCCGGATCCATGGTGAGAACGCGCGCGTTCGTCAGCCTCGTACAGAGCATGGGTGGTCCGTTTCCCCTCGTCAGGTGGTCCTGGCCAGCACGGTGTCGTCGTCGGCCGTCCCGCCGCCGGTCGGGCTCTCGCCTGAGTCCTCGGCGGCGCCCGCGTCCACGGCCTCGTCGGCGCTCTCGGTGGTCGCCGCGGCGCGGGCGTACCACGTGGGTGCGGCCGGCACCATGAGCGGTGTGCCGGTCTCGGGGTCGGGGATGATCCGGCACGGCAGGCCGAAGACGTCCTCGACGAGCTCCGCGGTCATGACCGTCCTCGGGTCGCCCTCGGCCGCGATGACGCCGCCGGGTCGCATCACGATCAGATGGGTGGCGTAGCGGCAGGCCTGGTTGAGGTCGTGCAGGACCGCGACGACCGTGTGTCCCCGCCGGGCGTGGAGTTGGGCGCACAGGTCGAGGACCTCGACCTGGTGGGCGATGTCGAGGTACGTGGTCGGCTCGTCGAGCAGCAGGATCGAGGTCTGCTGGGCGAGGACCATGGAGAGCCAGACGCGCTGGCGCTGGCCGCCGGAGAGGTCGTCGACGGGCCGTTCGGCGAGTTCGAGGACGCCGGTGCGGCGCATCGCCTCGACGACGGCCGCCTCGTCCTCGGCCGACCACTGCCTGAGCATGCCCTGGTGGGGGTAGCGGCCACGGGCCACCAGGTCGCCCACGGTGATGCCGCCGGGCGCGGTCGAGGACTGCGGGAGCAGTCCGAGCCGGCGGGCGACCTCGCGGGAGCGGTAGGAGGCGATGGCTGCGCCGTCCAGGTAGACCTGTCCGGCCTTCGGCTTGAGCATCCGGGCGAGCGCGGTGAGCAGCGTGGACTTGCCGCAGGCGTTGGGTCCGATGATCACGGTGAAGGAGTGGTCGGGGATGGCGACGGTGAGGTCGGCCGCCACCGTCCGCTGGTCGTAGGAGAGGGTGAGGCCCTCGGCCCGCAGCCGGGGCTCCGGTGCGGGGCGGGGATGGTCGGTGGGACGGTTCTCGGCAGTCATGCGCGGCTCTTTCGCGACTCGGAGACCAGCAGCCAGATGAGGTAGAGACCGCCGACGCAGCCGGTCGCCGTGCCCACCGGGAGGAGAGCGGGGGCGAAGAGGCGCTGGACGGCGAGGTCGCTGAGGGCGAGCATGACCGCGCCCATGAGGGCGGACGACAGGAGCACGGGTCCGGACGCCCCGGTGAGTCTGCGGGCCACTTGGGGCGCGGCGAGGGCGATGAACCAGATGGGCCCGGTCACGGCGGTGGCGAAGGCGGCCAGGGCGACGCTGATCACCAGCAGGATCGTGCGGGTGCGGGACACGTCGACGCCGAGGGCCATGGCGGTGGTGTCGCCCATCTCGACCATCGAGAGGCGGCGGGAGAGGAAGAAGGCGAGGGGCAGGAGCACGGCGACGGCGAGGCCGATGGCCTGGGCGTGGATCCAGAGCCGGTTCCCCAGGCTGCCGATGAGCCAGGCCTGGGCCTCCAGGGCCTCCTGGAAGGTGGCGCGGGTGATCAGGTACGAGTTGACGGCGAGGAGCAGGGCACTGACGCCGATGCCGACGACGACGAGGCGGAATCCCTGGATCCCCCGGCCGAGCATGAGGAGATGGACGGCGAGGGCGGTGCCGAGGCCGCCGGCGAGGGCGCCGAGCGCGATCTCGGTCATGCTGCCGTGCAGCAGGACGATGACGACGAGCGCGCCCACGGCGGAGCCGTTGGTGAAGCCGATGATGTCGGGGCTGCCCAGGGGGTTGCCCGTGATGCTCTGGAGGATGGCGCCGCTGACGGCGAGGGCCGCGCCGACGCACAGCGCGGTCACGAGGCGTGGCATGCGGAGGGTGTTGACGACGAAGTCGGCGATGCCGGTTCCGTTGCCGGTGAGGGCCCGGAGGACCTCGCCGACGGAGAGGTCGAAGTCGCCGGTGGTGAGGGTGACGCCGGCGACGGCGACGAGCGCGACGAAGAGGGCGGCCGTCACGGCGGCGGTACGGCTCCGCACGCGCAGGGAGACGCTCCCGGAGCGGGTGCGGACGACCCGGCCGGTGATGACGCGGGGCAGGTCCGGCACGGTCGCCCCGTCGGGCCCCTCGCGCGGTGTCGGGTCGGGCGTGGAGGCCTTCGCCTCCCGTACGGCGGTCACAGCATCACCAGCTTTCGGCGCCGGCACAGGGCGATGAACAGGGGGGCGCCGATGAACGCGGTGACGATGCCGACCTGCAGCTCGCCGGGGGCGCCGAGGACCCGGCCGGCGACGTCCGAGCCGACGAGGAGGACGGGGGCGATCAG
Organism: Streptomyces sp. NPDC088553; assembly: GCF_044752965.1. NCBI lineage: Bacteria > Bacillati > Actinomycetota > Actinomycetes > Kitasatosporales > Streptomycetaceae > Streptomyces > Streptomyces sp. NPDC088553. The sequence continues at coordinate 800,903 of NZ_JBIVMG010000002.1, forward strand.
CATCGAGTAGGCGAACACCCAGCGCTGGTCGGGGCCGACGACGAAGCGGGCGATGTGCGGTACGGCGAGACCGACGAAGCCGATCGGTCCGGCGGCGGCGGTGGCGGCCCCGCACAGGAGCATCACGGCGACGGCGCCGAGGACGCGGGTCAGGCCGACGTTCACCCCGAGGGCCCGGCCCACCTGGTCGCCCATGGCCAGGGCGTTGAGCGAGGGGGCGAGGACGAGGGCGAGGACGAGGCCGGTGCCGATGAACGGCAGGGCCATCACGACGATGTCGTGGTGGCGGCCCGCGAGGGAGCCGACGGTCCAGAAGCGGAACTGGTCGAAGGCACGCGGGTTGAGCAGCAGGACCGCCCAGTTGAAGGCGTACAGCACGGCGGTCACGGCGGCGCCGGCGACGACGAGCCGCTCGGGCGAGGCGAGCTTCCGGCCGGAGGAGCCGAGCAGATGGACGCCGACGGACGCGGCGGCGGCGCCCGCGAGGGCGAACCACACATAGCCGAGCGGGGCCGCGACGCCGAGGAAGGCGATGGCCACGACGACGCCGGCGGAGGCGCCGAGGTTGACGCCGAGCATGCCGGGGTCGGCGAGCGGATTGCGCGTCAGGGCCTGCATCAGGGCGCCGGCCAGGCCGAGGGCGGTGCCGACGAGGATGCCGAGGAGGGTGCGGGGGAGCCGGTAGTCGTGGATGATCACCGAGGTCTCGGATCCGTCGGGGTTCCACAGGGCGTGCCAGGTGGCGGTGAAGGGGATGCCCCGTGTGCCGACCCAGACGCTCAGGAGTCCGACGAGGACGAGCGCGGCGAGGGCGAGGAGCAGTCCTAAGCCCCGGTACGTGGTCCCCGCGCGGCCGATCCGCGGTGGCCCGGCCGGACCGGGGGGATCACCGGTCTCGCGCACGGGTTGTCCCTCGGCCTGCTGTCCCGACACCACCCGGGATTCGACGGACAACGACAACTCCCCCTGGCGGCGGTTCAGATGTACGGCGAGAACCCGCGATGCGACCGACCGAGGGATCACGACTTAGGTGAGGCTAACCGAACCGTGTCGACCGGTCAACGCGCCGGACAGGGCCCGTCCCGCATCACCCGGACGGACCGCCCCGGAACCCCGCCCGACCACACCGCCCGCCCCTCCGGTGAGAGTAGGCTTACCTAACCATCCCCTCCCCTCCGTGAAGGAGTCACATGCCAACGGGCGGACCGACGGGGGGACTTGTCCTCCGCCGAGCGATCAGAGGACAACGCCGCCGAGTGATCGCGGCATCCCTGCTCGGCATGACCCACCAGGGCTGCGAGGCCCTGGTGCCGGTGGTCATCGGTGCCACCATCGACACGGCCGTCGCCACCGGCTCCTCTTCGGCGCTGCTGCGCCTGCTGATCGTCCTCGCGGTGCTGTTCCTGGTCCTGTCGACCTGTTACCGCACCAGCGCCCGGATCGGCGAGGGCACCGGCGAACTCGCCGCCCACACGCTCCGGCTCGATCTGGCCGCGCGGGTGCTCGACCCCCGGGGCGGCGCCGACGCCAACCGGCTCCCGGGCGCGCTGACCAGCATCGCCACCAACGACGCCCGCCGCGTCGGCTCGGTGGCCACGGTCATCTCGTACGGGGTGTCGGCGGTCGCCGCCCTCGTGATCAGCGCCGTGGCGCTGCTCGACATCTCCGTCCCGCTCGGTCTGCTCGTCCTGCTCGGCATTCCCCCCCTCCTGTGGCTCGGACACCGCATCAGCCGGCCGCTCGAACGGCGCAGCGAGACCGAGCAGGAGCGTGCGGCGCACGCCTCGGGCGTCGCCGCCGACCTCGTCTCGGGACTGCGCGTCCTCAAGGGGATGGGCGCGGAGTCGGCCGCCGTGGCCCGCTACCGCACCACCAGCCAGGACTCGCTGTCCGCCGCCTTGCGCGCCGCCCGCAGCAGGGCCGGCCACGAGGGCGCGGTCCTCGCGCTGACCGGCGTCTTCATCGCCGTGATCGGTGTGGTGGGCGCGTATCTCGCCATGGACGGCAGCATCAGCGTCGGCGACCTGGTGGCCGCCGTCGGTCTGGCGCAGTTCCTCCTCGGCCCGTTCCAGCTCCTCACCTATGTGAACGCCGAACTCGCCCAGGGCCGGGCGTCGGCCAAGCGGATCGCCGAGGTCCTCGCCTCGCCCGTCACCGTCGAGGCCGGGCACGACGTGCCCGCCGACCGGGCCGCCGGACATGTCGCCCTGCGCGGGGTGTCGCTCGGCGCGCTCCGGGGCGTGGACCTCGACCTCCCGGCCGGCAGCCTGACCGGAGTCGTCGCCCGGGACCCCGCCGCCGCCAACGACCTGCTCCTCTGCCTGGCCCGCGAGGCGGACCCCGCCGAGGGCGCGATCGAGCTCGACGGCACGCCCCTGACCTCGCTCGACCCCGACGCACTGCGCCGCGTGGTCCTGGTCGCCCACCACGACGCCGACCTGTTCGAGAGCACCCTGCTCGACAACGTACGGGCGGGAGTCGGGGCCGCGGCCGGTGACGGACCGGCCTCCGTCGAGCGGGCGCTCCAGGCCTCGGCGGCCGACGACGTCGCCCGGCTCCTCCCCGACGGCGGGGACACCTTCCTCGCCGAACGCGGCCGCTCCCTCTCGGGCGGCCAGCGCCAGCGCGTCGCGCTCGCCCGCGCGCTCGCCGCCGACCGGCCGGTGCTCGTGCTCCACGACCCGACCACGGCGGTCGACACCGTCACCGAGTCGCGGATCGCGGCCAGGCTGCGCGAGGTCCGCCGGGACCGCACCACGATCCTCGTCACCACGAGCCCCGCGCTCCTCGCGGTGACCGACCGCGTGGTGGTCCTGGAGGACGGCGCCGTACGGGCCGCCGGCCACCACACCGAACTCCTCGCCGCCGACGCGACGTACCGGGCGGCGGTGCTGGCATGACGCTCACCGACGACCCGGGGGCGGACGAAGGACGCGAGAGAAGGACGGACCAGACCATGAGCGGAACCAGCCCGGACCGCGTGCTCCTGCCGACCGCCACCGGCGCCGAGTCGCTCACCGCGCTCCGCGCCATGCTGCACGGTCACCGGCTCCTCGCCGCCGCCGCGATCGCCGTCCTGGTCGCCGGCACCGCCATCGGCCTGCTGACGGCTCCCCTGCTCGGACACATCGTCGACCTCGTGGTGGACCACCGGGGCGCGCCCGCCCTCACCCTCCCCCTGGTCCTGCTCGTCGTCGTCGCCGTGGCCCGGGGCGCGGCGGCCGCCGTCGGCAGCACGCTCGTGGCCCGGCTCGGCGAGACCGTACTGGCCGCCCTGCGGGAGCAGTTCATCGAGCGGGCGCTGCGGCTGCCGCTCGACCGGGTCGAGGCGGCCGGCTCGGGCGACCTGGTCTCAAGGGTCACCAGCGACGTGTCGGTGATCGGCAAGTCGGTGCGCCAGGCACTGCCGGAGTTCAGCCGCTCCGCCCTGACGATCCTGCTGACCTTCGCCGGACTCGCCGTCCTCGACTGGCGGTTCCTGCTCGCGGCCCTGCTCGCCTCACCGGTGCAGGCACTCTCGGTGCGCTGGTACCTGCGCCGGGCCGCCCCGGTGTACGGCGAACACCGCGTCGCCACCGGTGCGTTGCAGCACCAGCTGCTCGACAGCGTCGGCGGCGTCCGGACCGTGCGCGCCTTCCGGCTGAACGGGACCCACACGGGCCTCCTGGAGCGGCGGTCGGAAGCGGCGCGCGACCTGGGCCTGCGGGGCATCCACATCGTCACCGGCTTCTTCTCCCGGCTCAACCTCGCCGAGTTCATCGGGCTCGCCGCGATGCTCGGCACCGGGTTCGTCCTGGTCGACCGGAACGCTGTCAGCATCGGTACGGCCACGGCCGCCGCGCTGTACTTCCACAGCCTCTTCAACCCCATCAACGCGACCCTGTTCCTCCTGGACGACGCCCAGTCGGCGGGGGCGAGCTTCGCCCGGCTGGTCGGGGTCTCGAACCTCCCGGCCGAGCGGGCACCCGGTGAGCGGCACTCCCTCGCGGACGGGTCGGTCGAGGTGTCCGCGCTCAGCCACGCGTACGGCTCCGGAGCCCCGGTCCTGCACCAGGTGGACCTCCGGGTCCGCGCCGGGGAGCGGGTGGCGCTCGTGGGCGCGAGCGGCGCGGGCAAGACCACGCTGGCCAAGCTCATCGCGGGCGTCCACAGCCCCACCGGGGGTTCGATCGCGCTCGGCGGGGTCGACGCGCGGGAGCTGGGCCCGGCCGGGGTCCGGCAGGCGGTGGCGCTCATCAGCCAGGAGGTGCACGTCTTCGCCGGGACCCTCTCCGACGACCTGCGTCTGGCCCGGCCCGAGGCCGCCGAGGAGGAGCTGCGCGCGGCGCTCGACCGGGTCGGGGCGCTGGAGTGGGCGCAGGGCCTGCCCGAGGGGCTGGACACGGTCGTCGGCGAGGGCGGGCACCGGCTGACGGTCACGCAGGCGCAGCATCTCGCCCTGGCACGGCTGGTGTTGGCGGATCCGCCGATCGCGATCCTCGACGAGGCCACCGCCGACGCGGGCAGCGCCGGCGCCCGGGTCCTGGAGGACGCGGCCGCGAGGGCCCTCGAAGGCCGTACGGGGCTGCTGGTCGCGCACCGGCTGCCGCAGGCCGCGGCCGCCGACCGGGTGGTCGTGCTCGACCAGGGACGTGTCGTCGAGTCGGGTACCCACGAGGAACTCGTGGCGGCCGGCGGCCGGTACGCCGATCTGTGGGCCGCGTGGTCCGACAGCCGTCGTGAGCCCGGGGAGAAGGTGCCGCGGCCGGCCACGGACGCGGACATCCCGGTGGCGCCGGGGCGCTGAGGTCTCCCCCGTGGTCGCGCGGCCGACGGCCTCGCGGCCACGGGGAAGGGGCGGTACGACGCTGCGTCGTACCGCCCCTTCCGTTGTCCGCGGCGCCGCGTCACGCACCGCCGCCCGCGAGGGGAACTCCCCCGCGGGCGGCGGTCGGTGTCGGTGCAGGTGTGGCCGGGGCGCGCCGGGTCAGTCCTGGAGGGCGATGAGGCTCGCGGGGCGCAGATCGGTCCAGTGGGACTCCACGTAGGCCAGGCATCCCTCGCGGGTGTCCTCGCCGAAGACGGTCCGCCACCCGGCGGGGACCTCGGCGAAGGAAGGCCACAGCGAGTGCTGGTTCTCGTCGTTGACCAGAACCAGGAAGCGGCCCTGCGGGTCCTCGAACGGGTTGGTGCTCATGCGTTCTCACTCCTCTTGTGTGTCACACCGAACAGCTGGGACAGGGGCTGTTCGGAGTCGTCCGTCACGGTGCGCAGCAGGGTCTGGAGTTCCTCGGCGAGCCGTCGCGCCTTCTCCGGGCCGAGCCGCTCCGTCGCGTGGATCAGGCCGCAGTGCACGGGGCCTTCGCCGCGGGGCTCGTAGAAGCTGAGGGTCAGCTCCGCGCGGGTGGATCCGGTCGGCACGGCGACCAGGTCGCCGACGCCGCCCTCCAGGCGCTCCAGGTCGGCCTGCTCGTGGTGGATCACCATCACCTGGGGGCCCTCCGGCCGCAGGCCGGCGGCGCGGACGACCTCGTCGAAGGGCACGTCCTGGCGGTCGAGGGCGCTGAGGGTGGTCTCCCGTACGCGGGTCAGGAGCTCCGCGAAGGAGGGGTCGCCCGCCGTGTCGGTGCGCAGCACGACCGTGTTGAAGAAGCAGCCGACCAGGTCGGCGAGCTGTTCGTCGCCGCGCCCGGCGACCATCGTGCCGATGGGCAGGTCGGTGCCCGCCCCGTGGCTGGTGAGCAGGGCGGCGAGGGCCGCGTGCAGCACCATGAACATGCTGGTGCCGGTGGCCCGCGCGAGCCGGTCCACGTCCGCGTGCAGCCGCTCGTCGAGCGTGAACTCGACGATTCCGGCGGCCCGGCTCCGCCGCTGTGCGGGCACGGCGGTGCGGGCCTCCGTCGGCAGGGCCAGTTCGCGCGGTGTGCCGGCCAGCGTCCGGCGCCAGTAGGCCAGTTGGCGGCCGCCCCGGCTCTCCGGGTCGGCCGGGTCACCGAGGACGTCGCGGGCCCAGCGGGCGTAGTCGCCGTAGCTCACGGGGAGCGGCTGCCAGTCGGGCGCCCGCCCGGCCGTCCGCGCCCCGTAGGCGGTGGTGAGGTCGCGGAACAGCGGGACCACCGACCACTCGTCGACGGCCAGGTAATGCGGGGTGAGCAGCACCGCCTGGGCGCCGTCAGCGTCGGTGAGGAGCCGGGCCCGCAGCGGGGCCTCCCGCTCCAGGTCCGGTGCGGCGGCGGCCAGTTCGGTGAGCCGCGCGTCGAGGTCCGCGCACTGCTCCACGGCCAGGTCCGGCGCCTCGACGGCCCTGCGGACCAGGGTGCCGTCGCGGTCGGTGAAGGCGGTGCGGAGCGGTTCGTGGCGGGCGGTGACGTCGGCGAGAGCCGCGGCGAGCGCGCCGGCGTCCAGGCCTCCGGGCGAGCGCAGGACGAGTGCGTGGTCGAAGCCGGGGTCGCGCCGGTACGCCTGCCACTGCCACCGCTGTACGGGCGCCACCGGCGGCTCCGTGCCGTCGGCGGCCCCGGGATCGGTCGGGCGCAGGGCGGGGCGGGCCGCGCTCGCGCCCTCCAGCTTGCCCGCGATGCCGGCGACGGTGAGGGCGTCGAAGACGTCGCGGATGCTCAGCTCGACGCCGAACTCGGCGCGGATGCGGCCCAGGAGACGCATGGAGGCCATGGAGTGGCCGCCGAGGGCGAAGAAGCTGTCGTGCACGCCGACGGAGTCCAGCTTGAGGATCTCGCAGAACAGCTCCGCGATCCGCGCCTGTGTCTCGGTCGCGGGAGCGGCGTCTCCGGTCATCGCCGACCAGTCCGGCGCGGGCAGCGCCTTGTGGTCCAGCTTGCCGTTCGGGGTGAGCGGCAGCGGGCCGTCGAGCGGGACGACGAGGGCGGGGACCATGTACTCGGGCAGCACCGCGGCGACGTGGGAGCGGAGTTCCCGCGGGTCGAGCGCGAGGTCCGCGCCGGGTTCGGGCACGGCGTAGCCGACGAGGCGGACGATGTCGCCGTCGCGGTCGGGCAGGACGGCGGCCTGCGCGACCGACGGGTGCCCGGCGAGGGCGGCCTCGATCTCGCCCAGCTCGATGCGGAAGCCGCGGATCTTGACCTGGGTGTCGACCCGGCCGAGGAAGTCCAGGTTGCCGTCGGCGCGCCAGCGGGCCCGGTCGCCGGTGCGGTACATACGGCTGCCGGGGACGCCGTACGGGTCGGCGACGAACCGCTCCGAGCTGAGCCCGGCCTGTCCGAGGTAGCCCCGGGCGAGGCCGCGCCCGGCCACGTACAGCTCGCCGATCACACCCGGCGGGACGGGCCGGAGGTGCTCGTCGAGGACGTAGCAGCGGGTGTTGGGGTCCGGGCGGCCGATGGGCACCCGGCCGGTGGCGCGGCCGCCGTGCTCGCGGGCGGGCCACAGGGTGGAGTTGACGGTCGCCTCGGTGAGCCCGTACGCGCAGATCAGGTTCGCGGTGGCGCCGAAGCGTTCGAAGAGGTCCGGCGGGACGGTCTCGGTGCCGACCAGGACGGTCGACCCCTCGGGCAGCCGGCAGCCGGGCGGCAGGGCCGACACCAGCGACGGCGGCAGGATCATGTGGGTGATCCGCTGGTCCTCCAGGAAGTCGGTGAGGGCGGGCCCGGCGACCCGGGCCTCGTCGGTGACGAGGACGAGCCGGCCGCCGTGGCAGAGGGCCATGGCCAGTTCGAACGCGAAGACGTCGAAGCCGATCGAGGCGAACTGGAGCACCCGGCTGTCGTGTTCCAGCCCCATCCGGTCGACCGCCGTGGCGACCAGGCTGGCGATGCCCTCGTGCGGGACGACGACGCCCTTGGGTCGGCCGGTGGAGCCGGAGGTGTAGATCACGTACGCGGCCTGGTCGAGGCCCGCCGGCCCGCCGGCCGGCGGGGTCGCGGGCAGGGCGTCGAGCTCGGCGGCGACGTCCGGGGCGTCGAGCAGCAGAACCGGGACGCCGTCGGCGTCGGGGATCTTCCCGGCGACGGGCTCGGCGCCGACCACGACGGCGGCGCCGGAGTTCTCGATCATGTAGCTGAGGCGGTCGCCGGGGTGGACGAGGTCGAGCGGCAGGAACGCGGCCCCGAGCCTCAGGGCGGCGACGACCGTGGCGATCATGTCGACGGAGCGCGGGACGGCCACGCCGACGACGCTCTCGGCGCCGACACCGCGGGCGGCGAGCAGCCGGGCGAGCCGGTTGGCGCGGGCGTCGAGCTGCGCGTACGTCACCGAGCGGGAGCGCTCGACGACGGCGACGGCGTCGGGGCGCTCGGCCACCCACCGGGCGAAGAGCGCCGGCAGGGTCGCCTCGTCGACCTCGCGGGGCGGGCCGTTGAAGCCTTCGAGGACGAGGCGGTGCTCCTCGTCGGTGAGGATCCCGGCCTCGGACAGCGGCCGGTCGGGGGCCGCGACCAGGGCCGCGACGAGCCTGCCGAGGCGGTCGCCGATACGCTCGGCGGTCTCCTGGTCGAAGAGTTCGGTGGCGAACTCCAGGCGGCAGCCGAGGGAGTCGGCGGCGCCGTCGGCCGAGGTGTGCTCGGTGAAGCTGAACACGAGGTCGAACTTGGCGGTGGCGATCCGGTGCGGCAGGTAGCCGGCCTCCAGTCCCGGCAGCCGCAGGGCCTCGTCCGTACGGGCGTGGTAGCCGACCATCACCTGGAACAGCGGGTTCCGGGAGAGGGAGCGGGTCGGGTTGAGCTCCTCCACGACCGACTCGAAGGGCACGTCCGCGTGGGAGAACGCGGCGAGGTCGGTCTCCCGGACCCTGCCGAGGAGTTCGGTGAAGGACGGGTCCCCGCCGAGGTCGGTGCGGAGCACCAGGGTGTTGACGAAGAAGCCGACGAGCTCGTCCAGGGCCTCGTCGCCGCGGCCCGCGATGGGCGCGCCGAGCGGGATGTCGGTGCCGGCGCCGAGCCGGTGGAGCAGGGCGGCCACGGCCGCGTGCGCGACCATGAACATGCTGGCGCCGGTGTCGCGGGCGAGCCGCCGCAGGCCCTCGTGGACGGTGCGGTCGAAGGTGATGTCGAGTTCGGCGCCGGTGAAGGCCGGGCGGGCGGGCCGCGGCCGGTCGGTGGGGAGTTCCAGTTCCTCGGGGGCGCCGGCCAGGGCCGCGCGCCAGTGCTCCAGTTGCCGGGCGGCGAGGCTGTCGGGGTCGGCCGGGTCGCCCAGGAGCTGCCGCTGCCACAGGGCGTAGTCGGCGTACTGGACGGGCAGCGGCTCCCAGTCGGGCGCGGCGCCCGCGAGGCGGGCGGTGTAGGCGGTGGTCAGATCCCGCAGGAAGGGCCGGTCGGACCACTCGTCGGTGGTGATGTGGTGGAGGAGCAGGACGACGACGTGCTCGTCGGGCGCCACCTCCACGACCGTGGCGCGGATCGGTAGCTCGGAGGCGAGGTCGAACGGCCGCCGCACGGCGGCGTCCACGATGCCGGGCACCTCGTCCTCGCCGGCGCGCAGATGCTCCACGACCGGGGCGGCCGCACCGGCGGGCAGGATCCGCTGGTACGCCTGGCCGTCGCTCTCGCGCTCGGCGAAGAGCGTCCGCAGGGCCTCGTGACGGTCGGTGACATCGGCGAGGGCGGCGCTCCACGCCGCGCGGTCGAAGGTGCCGCGCAGCCGCATGACCAGGGGGAAGTTGTACGCGGCGGAGGTGCACTCGATCTGCTGGATGACCCACAGGCGCTGCTGGGCGTGGGAGAGCGGCAGTGTGTCGGGGCGCTCGGCCGCGGCGAGCGCCGGGCGGGCGCCGCCGCGCGAGGCGGTGGCCCGCTCGACGAGTTCGGCGACGGTCGGCGCCTCGAACAGGTCGCGGATCGCCAGCTCGGCGTCGAGGGCGGTACGGGCCCGGCTGACGAGCCGGGTGGCGAGGAGCGAGTGTCCGCCGAGGTCGAAGAAGTCGCTGTCGATGCCGACGCTGCCCTCGGCCAGGCCGAGGACCTCCGCGAAGAGCCCGCACAGGGTCTCCTCCCGCGGGGTGCGCGGGGCACGGCTGCGCCCCGTGCCCGTGAGGTCGGGGGCGGGCAGCGCCTTCACGTCGAGCTTGCCGTTGACGGTCAGCGGCAGGGTGGCGACGGGGACCAGGGCCGACGGGACCATGTAGTCGGGGAGGCGGGACTTGAGGTGCTCGCGGAGCTCCTGGACGAGGAAGTCGGTGCCCTCGGAGCCAGGGGCGGCTCCCTCGGAGCCGGGGGCGGCGTCCTCCGAGCCGACCGCGCCGTCCCCTCGTACGACCGCGCCGTCCTCCCGTACGAAGTAGCCGACGAGGCGCTTCGTCCCGGCCGTCTCGTGGACGACGACGGCCGCGTGGGCGACCTCGGGGTGGGCGGACAGGGCCGTGGAGATCTCGCCGAGTTCGATGCGGTAGCCGCGGATCTTGACCTGGTCGTCGGTGCGGCCGAGGAAGTCGAGCAGTCCGTCGGGGCGCTGCCGGACGAGGTCTCCCGTGCGGTACATGCGCTCGCCCGGCTCCCCGAAGGGGTCGGCCACGAACCGCTCGGCGTTCAGCGCGGCCCGGTCGTGGTAGCCGCGGGCGAGGCCGGTGCCGGCGATGTACAGCTCGCCGGAGCAGCCCGGCGGGACGGGCCGCAGCATCGTGTCGAGGACGTGGGCGCGGGTGTTGCGGATGGGCCGGCCGACGGTCGGGGTGGCGCTCTCGGTGGTGGAGCCGCCGAGGGTGTTGATCGTGTACTCGGTGGGGCCGTAGAGGTTGTAGCCGTACGTGCCCTCGGTGCGGCGCAGCCGCGTCCACACGGTCTCGGAGACGGCCTCGCCACCGAGCAGGACGAGCGCCGGCCGGTGCTTGCCCGTGGCCTCGTCCTGGTCGAGGAGGCCCTCCTCGATGAGGAGCTGGGCGTAGGTGGGCGTGACGTTGACGACGTCGACGCGGTGCTCGTCGCAGTAGGCGACCAGCGCTTCGGCGTCGCGGCGGAGTTCCTCGTCGCAGACGTGGACCTCGTGGCCCTCGACGAGCCAGAGCAGCTCCTCCCACGACATGTCGAAGGCGAAGGACACGGTGTGCGCGATGCGCAGGCGCCGGCCGCCGGCGGAGGCGATGGCCGGGTCGAAGATCTCCTTCTGGTGGTTGAGCTGCATGTTCGTCAGTCCCCGGTAGGGGGTGACGACGCCCTTGGGGCGGCCGGTGGAGCCGGAGGTGTAGATGACGTACGCCGGGAACTCCAGGCGGCCGGGCACCCCGTGGGCGAACGCGGGGCGCTCGGCGTCGGTGATCCCGTCCCCGGACAGCGCGGCGAGCTCGGCGCGCACGGTCTCGTCGTCGAGGAGGACCTCGAGGGCGACGGGGCCGTCCTCGCGCCGCAGCGTCGGGGCGACGGCGGTGGTGGACAGCAGGCACAGCGGCCCGGTGTCCTCGGCCATCAGCCGCAGCCGGTCGGCGGGGTGGTCGAGGTCGAGCGGCAGGTACGCGGCGCCGGTCCGCAGGACGGCGAACAGCGCGGCGACCATCTCGATGGACCGGGGCAGCGCGAGCGCCACGACCTTCTCGGGCCCGGCGCCCCGGGCGAGCAGCAGCCGGGCGAGCCGGTTGACCTGCGCGTCGAGTTCGGCGTACGTGAGGGCGCGCTCGCCGAAGACCAGCGCGACCGCGTCGGGGGTACGGGCGACCTGGGCGGTGAGCAGGTCGGCGACGGTCTCGTCCGGCACCGGCTCGCGGCCCGACTCCCGGGCGGTGCGCAGGGCCGCGCTCTCCGCCGGGAGCAGCAGGTCCACGCCGACGGTGGGCACGGTTGCGGCGCTGGGGCCGGCGAGGGCCTCGCCGAGGCGGTCGAGGACCGTGGTGAACCGGGCGAGGATCGTGCCGGCGGCGTCGGCGTCGAAGAGGTCGGGCCGGGCGGCCAGGGTGACCTTCAGCCGGGCGCCCGGGGTGACGATCAGCGTGAGCGGGAAGTGGGTGCCGTCCACGTTCGACACGCCGGTGATGCCGTGGCGTTCGCGGAGGGCGGCGGCGCGGTCCTCTCCGTCGGCCGAGCGGAGCACGAAGAGGGTGTCGAAGAGGCGGCGGTGGCCGGACTCCTGCTGGAGGGTGCCCAGGCCCACGTGCTCGTACGGCATGACGGCGGCGCGCTCGGACTGCATGCGGCGCAGCAGGGCGAGCAGGGGCTCGTCCGGGGTGAAGGCGACGCGGGCGGGGATCGTGTTCAGGAACATGCCGATGATGCCGGCGACGTTCGGGACGTCCGCCGGGCGTCCGGCGACGGCCGTGCCGAAGGCGACGTCGGTGCGGCCCGTCATGGCCGAGAGCACCAGGGCCCAGGCCGCGTTGAGGACGGTGTTCAGGGTGAGTCCGTGCCGGCGGGCGGCGGTACGGAGCCGGTCGCCGGCCTCCTGGGTGAGGAGGGCGTCGAAGTCCACCGGGATGACCGGGCCGGTGTCGCGCCCGGACGGGGCGAGCAGCGTCGGCTCGACGAAGCCGGCGAGGGCCCCGCGCCAGGCGTCGAGGGCGACCGAGGTGTCCTGGGCGTCCAGCCAGGCCAGGTGGTCGCGGTACGAGCCGGGCAGCGGGAGGCCCGTGGGGTCGCCGGCCCGCTCGTACAGCGTGAACAGCTCCTCCAGGAACAGCCAGGCGGACCAGCCGTCCCAGAGGATGAGGTGGTGGGTGACGACCAGCTTGTCCCGGCCGTCGCCGAGGCGGATGAGGAGCAGTCGGCAGAGGGGCGCGGCGGAGAGGTCGAAGCGCTGCCTGCGGTCGGCGGCGAGGAGTTCCTCGGTCCGGGTCCGCTGCTCGTCGGCGGGAAGTCCGGAGAGGTCGGCCTCGACGAGCGGGATCTCGGCGCCGTCCACGATGAACTGGACGGGGCCGGGCAGGCCGTCGCTGGTGAATCCGGCGCGGAGGCCGGTGTTGCGGTCGAGGAGGGTGCGGCAGGCGGCGCGCAGCCGGTCGGCGTCGATCCGGCGGTCGAGGTCCAGGGTCTCCTGGGACTGGTAGACGTCGAGCGCGTCGCCCGCGTCGTAGGTGGCGTGGAAGTACATGCCCTCCTGGAGCGGGGAGAGCGGCCAGACGTCCGCGACCGGCAGCCCGGCGGCGGCGTGGACGCGGGCGGTCTCCTCCGGGGTGAGCTCCGGCCCGCGGAGCGGCGCGGGCGCCGGGGGTTCCGGGGCCGGGGGCGCCGCGGGCGGCGCGGCGGCGGTCAGCTGGTCGAGGAGGGCCCGCAGGGCGGGGTCGACGGCGGCGCCGGACTGCTGCTGGAGGGCGAGGACGGCCTGGAGGGCGGCGGCCGCCTGCCCGGCGTCGGAGGCGGAGACGGTCACGCCGTCGGAGTGCACGGGTACCTCGGTGGGGTCGGCGGTCGGGGGCGCCTCGGCGGCCGCGTGGCGGGCGGCGGCCGCGGCGAGGGCGGCGGGGGTGCGGTGCTCGAACACGTCGCGGGGGCTGAGGGTCAGGCCCCGCTCACGCGCCCGCGTGGCGACGGCGATGGAGCTGAGGCTGTCGCCGCCGAGCATGAAGAAGTCGTCGTCGACGCCGGTTCCGGGGACGCCGAGGACCTCGTCGAAGATCTGGCACAGGGCGCGCTCGCGGTCGTCGCGCGGCGCGCGGCCGGTGGCCCGGGGCGCCCTCTCGGGTGCGGGCAGGGCGTTCTGGTCGAGCTTGCCGCTGGGCGTCAGCGGGAGTTCGGCGAGGACGACGACGGCGCTCGGCACCATCGCGGCGGGCAGCGCCTCGGTGAGGGCCGTGTGCAGGGTCTCGGGGGTGGGAGTGGTGCCGGGGGCGGGGACGGCGTAGCCGACGAGGGCGCCGTCGCGGACGATCACGGCCGCGCGGGCCACGCCGGTCAGCGCGGCCAGGGCGGTCTCGATCTCGCCGAGTTCGACGCGGTTGCCGCGGATCTTGACCTGGCGGTCGGTGCGGCCGAGGTACTCGACGGCGCCGTCGGCGCGGCGGCGCACCAGGTCGCCGGTGCGGTACATCCGCTCCCCCGGCGCCCCGGACGGGTCGGCGACGAACCGTTCGGCGGTGAGGCCGGGGCGGGCGTGGTAGGCGCGGGCCAGCTGGACGCCGGCGAGGTAGAGCTCACCGGGGACTCCGTCGGGCACCGGGCGCAGGAACGGGTCCAGGACGTGGAGCCGGGTGTTCCAGACGGGCCGGCCGATGGGAACGGCCGGCTCGGTGCCTCCCTCGTAGGGGAAGAAGGTGACGTCGACGGCCGCCTCGGTGGGGCCGTACAGGTTGTGCAGCGGTACGGGCGTGCGCCCGGCGCGCGAAGTCAGCTCCCACCAGCGGCGCGCGTCGGCTCCGGTGAGGGCCTCGCCGCTGCAGAACACCCGGCGCAGGCTCGCCGCCCAGTCGGGAGCGTCCGGGGCCGAGTCCATGACCTGGACGAACGCGGCCAGCATCGACGGCACGAAGTGCGTGGTGGTGACGGCCCGTTCGGCGATGAGGCGGGCCAGGTACGCCGGGTCGCGGTGGCCGTCCGGGCGGGCGAGGACGACGGTCGCGCCCTCGGTCAGCGCCCAGAAGAACTCCCACACCGACACGTCGAAGCTGGACGGGGTCTTCTGGAGGACCCGGTCGTCGGCGGTGAGCCCGTACGCGCCCTGCATCCAGGCGAGCCGGTTGACGATGGCGCGGTGGGTGACGGCGACGCCCTTGGGGCGGCCGGTGGAGCCGGAGGTGTAGATGAGGTAGGCGGGGTGATCGGGGCCGGCGGCCCGTACGGGGGCGTCGGCGGGGGTCTCCGCCGGCTCCCCCGCGCCGATGACGAGCTGTTCGAGGCCGGAAGCGGCGGGGATCCGCGCGGCGGCCTCCTCCGTGGTCACGACGAGCCGCGCGCCCGAGTCGGCGAGCATGAACGCCACCCGGTCGGCGGGGTAGTCGAGGTCGAGGGGCAGGTAGGCGGCGCCCGCCTTGAGGACGCCGAGCAGCGCGACCATCAGCTCGGCCGAGCGCGGGACCGCCACGGCCACGTACTGCTCGGGACCGGCCCCGCGGGCCCGGAGGCGCTCGGCCAGTGCCTCGGCCCGCCGGTCGAGTGCGGCGTAGCTGAGGGTGGTGTCCTCGCAGACGACGGCGGGGGCGTCGGGGGTACGGGCGACCCATCCGGCGAAGAGCGAGGCGAGCGTCGCTCCGGGGACGGGGCGGGCGGTGGCGTTGAGCTCGGTGAGGTGCGCGCGCTCGCGGACGGAGAGCAGGTCGGTCCGGGCGACGAGCCGGTCGGGCTCGGCCACCACGGTCCGCAGCAGTGCCGTGAAGCGGTTGGCGAGGACGGCCACCGCCACCTGGTCGAGCCGGGCCGCGTCGTGCTTGAAGCGGAGCCGCAGACCGGCGTCGGCGGGCTCGACGACGAGCGCGAGCGGGTAGTGGACGGCGTCGACGACCTCGGCGCCGGTGATGAGCGGCGCGTCCGCGCCCGCCCCGGACGGCTGCTCACCGGTCGGGTAGTTCTCGAACACCACGAGGGTGTCGAAGAGTTCGCCGCCGCCGGCGATCCGCTGGATGTCGGCGAGGCCCAGGTGCTGGTGGTCGAGGAGGGCGGAGTGCTCGTGCTGGACCCGGTGGAGCAGCTCGGTCAGCGTCTCCTCGGGGCGGAGGGTCACCCGGGCCGGGACGGTGTTGATGAACAGGCCCACGGCGGCGTCGAGTCCCGCGACCTCGGTGGTCCGCCCGGACACGGTGGTGCCGAAGACGACGTCCTGGCCGCCGGTGAGACCGCCGAGCAGCAGTCCCCACACTCCGTTGATGACGCTGCTCAGGGTCAGGCCCCGGGTCCTGGCGTACGTGGTCAGCGCGTCGGTGAGGTCGCGCGGGAGACGGGTGTCCACGTGCTCCGGACGGGCGGGCGCGCCGGCGGCGTCCGGGGTGGTGAGCGCGGGGAGCCGGGTCGGTCCCTCCACCCCCGCGAGCGCACGGAGCCACGCCTCGCGAGCGGCCTCGCGGTCGCGGCCGGCGAGCCAGGAGAGGTACGGCTCCGGGGCCGCGGGCGCCGGCAGCGCGGCGCCCCGGTAGGCGTCGGTCAGTTCCCGCAGCAGGACGGAGACCGACCAGCCGTCGGCGACGATGTGGTGGAGGGTCAGGAGGAGCCGCCGGCGGCGACCGTCCTTGACGAGGGTGGCGCGCAGGAGCGGCGGCCGGTCGAGGGCGAACCCTTCGGCGCGGTCGGCGCGGAGGATGGCGTCGAGGCCGGTCCCGGCGGTGTCGGCCTCGCGCCACGGGAGGGTCACGCGGTCGGCGAGGCGCTGGACGACCTCGCCGCCGGGGAGCTGCCGGAACGAGGCCCGCAGCAGCGGGTGCCGGTCGAGGAGCAGCTGGAGCGCGCGGCGGAGCCGGTCGGGGTCGACGGGCCCGGCGAGGTCGAGGACCTCCTGGACGACGTAGAGGTCGGCGGCCCGGTCGTCGAACTCCGCGTGGAAGAAGAAACCTTCCTGGAGCGGGGAGACCGGCAGCGCGTCCGGGTCGAGTTCCACCCGCGGCCGGGCCGGCGCGGTGCCGGTCTCCCCGGCGGTGCGGGCGAGGGCCGCCACGGTCCGGCCGCGGAAGACGTCGCGCGGGGTGATCGCGAGTCCGGCCTCGCGGGCGCGGTTCACCAGCTGGATGGCGACGATGCTGTCGCCGCCGAGTTCGAAGAAGCTGTCGTGGACGCCGACCGCCGGCAGGCCGAGGACGTCGGCGAACAGCGCGGCGAGCGTCGTCTCGGCGGGGGTGCTCGGGGTGTCGGTGCCGGTCAGGGAGGTCCAGCGGGGCTCGGGCAGGGCCTTGGCGTCGAGCTTGCCGTTGGGGGTCAGCGGCAGCGGGCCGTCGAGGACGACGACGGCGGACGGCACCATGTGGTCGGGCAGGGCGTCGGTCACGCGCGCGCGTGCGGCGGTCACGGCCGCCTCGCCGCCCTCGTCCGGCTCTCCCTCCGCGACCAGGTACGCGACGAGCCGCTTCACTCCCCGGTGGTCCTCGCGGGCCAGGACGGCGGCCTGGGCGATGCCCTCGCAGGCCATGAAGGCGCTCTCGATCTCGCCGGGTTCCACGCGGTGGCCGCGGATCTTGATCTGGCCGTCGGCGCGGCCGAGGAACTCCAGGTTGCCGTCGGCGCCCCAGCGGACCCGGTCGCCCGTTCGGTACATGCGGGTGCCGGGAGGCCCGTACGGATCGGCGACGAACCGCTCCGAGGTCAGCGCGTGGCGGCCCAGGTAGCCGCGTGCGAGGCCGCGCCCGGAGACGTACAGCTCGCCCTCCGCGCCGACGGGGACGGGCCGGAGCGCCGTGTCGAGGACGTACGCGCGCGTGTTGGGGTCCGGCCGGCCGATCGGCGCGGGTCCCGTGCGGTCGGGGTCGGCGAGCCAGAGCGTGGAGTTGACGGTGGCCTCGGTGAGTCCGTACGCGACGACGACCCGGAGCCGGCCGTCCCAGCGGGCGATCAGCTCGCTGGGGACCGCCTCGGTGCCGACGACGAGGACGGCGCCCTGGGGCAGTTCGCACTCCTGCGGCAGCGCGGAGACCAGCGAGGGCGGCAGGATCATGTGGGTGGCGCGGTGGCGGGCGATGTACTCGGTGAGCGCGGGGCCCGCGACGCGGCGCTCGGCGGGCACCACGATGATGCGGCCGCCGACGCACAGCGACATGATCAGGTCCCACACCGTCACGTCGAAGCCGACGGAGGCGAACTGGACGACCCGGCTCTCGGCGGTGATGCCGATCCGGTCGGTGGCGGTGGCGATGAGACTGCCGACGCCGTCGTGCGAGACGACGACGCCCTTGGGGCGGCCCGTCGAGCCGGAGGTGTAGATGACGTAAGCGGCCTGGTCGAGGGCGACCGCCGGTCCGGGGTCGGGGTCGGTCGCGGCGGCGAGGGCGGCCTCGGTCGCCGGGTCGTCGAGCAGCAGACGGGAGACGCCCACCGTCTCCGGGAGGTCGCCGGCGAGGTCGCGTACGGTGACGACGGTGCGGGCCCCGGCGTCGGACAGCATGTAGGCGATGCGGTCCTGCGGGTGGTCGGCGTCGAGCGGCAGATAGGCGGCGCCGGCCTTCATCACGGCGAGCAGGGCCACCACGAGCTCCGGTGAGCGGGGCAGGGCCACGCCCACCACGTCCTCGGCGCCGACGCCCCGGGAGCGGAGGAGCCGGGCGAGCCGGTCGGCGTCGTCGTCGAGCGCGGCGTACGTCAGCTCCCGGTCCTCGCAGACGAGCGCGACGGCCTCGGGGCTCCGGCGGACCTGCCGCTCGAACGCCGCGGGCCAGGAGAGCTCCGGGACCTCGCGGGGCGCGACGCCGAACTCGGCGAGGAGACGGGTGCGTTCGGCGTCCGAGGTGAGGTCGATACGGCCGACGGGGCGGTCCAGGTCGGCGGTGAAGGCGTCGAGGAGGGCGAGGAAGCGGCGCTCGTGGCCGGCGAGGGCGTCCGGCTCGCAGACGTCGGCGTCCGCGTCGAGGTGGAGGGTGTATCCGCGGCCGTCGGTGCCCTCGGCGAAGTTGAACGCCAGGTCGCTGACGGGGCCGAGCCATTCCGGGCGGAGTTCGGCCCGGTGGCCGGCGAAGCGGAGGTCCTCGGAGCGGGGCAGGATGTTGACGGTCGGGCCGACGAGTTCCGGGACGCCGTCGACGAGGCCGAGTTCCCTGGCCAGGTCCTCGGCGCGGTAGCGCCCGTGGGCGACGGCGTCGGCGACGGTCTCGCGCACCTGGGCGACGAGGGCGGCGCCGGTCGTGCCGGGGTGGACGGTGAGGCGCAGCGGGACGATGTTGGACACCATCCCGGGGACGGTCGCGGAGACCTCGTCCTCGCGGGCGGCGACCGGCAGGCCGAGGACGAGGTCCTGTTCGCCGCCGGCGCGGTGCAGATGGGCGGCGACGGCCGCGAGCAGGATCCGGGAGGGTCGTACGCCCGCGGTCCGGGCGGCGGCGGTCAGCCGCTCGACGGTCTCGGGGGACAGCTCGGTGGTCCGCCGCAGCCGTCGGGTCATGGGGGTGGCGGCCCGGTCGACGAACCGTACGGGCTCGGTCCGGCCCGCCATCCGCTCCAGCCACCAGGCGCGGTCGGCGGCGTGCCGGTCGGAGGCGCGGTAGGCGCGGTCGGCGGCGACGAGCCGGGAGAGCGACCAGTCGCGGGGCTCGGACGCCTCGCCCCCCGCGGTGTAAAGCTCGCCGGCCCGCCGGGTGACGAGCGCGACGCCCATCCCGTCCAGGACGATGTGGTGGTAGCGCTGGCACCACAGGACGCGGTCGTCGGCGAGCCGCAGCAGGGCGTGGGCGAAGAGCGGGTCGAGCGCGAGGTTGACGGGCCGGTCGCGGTCGGCGGCCACCCACGCGGCGGCGGCCTCGTCGGGGTCGGCGGCATCGCGCAGGTCCACGACGGTGACGTCGACGGGGAGGGTGCGGGTACGGGGCGTCTGGCGCGGTCCGTCGTCCCCCGGGATGACGCGTACGTGCAGGCACTCGGCCTCTTCGACGGCCTGGCGGACGGCGGCGGTCAGTCGGTCGAGGTCGGTGGCGCCGCGGAGGTGCAGCGTGAAGACGATGTTGTAGGCGGAGCTGTCCGGTTCGATCTGCTGGGCCAGCCAGATGCCGGATTGCCCGCCGGTGACGGGGAGGCCGGAGGGGGTGTTCCGGTCCGACGGCTCGACGTCAAACATCGTACGAAGTGGCCTTTCCCTGGGAGTGCGTGGCAGACGGGTGGCGGCGGAAACCGCCGACGGCGTGGCGAGAGGTTCCGCCACGCCGTCGGTCGGGTGAGCTGGTGGCTCGGTGGCGCGTCAGCCGGTGGACGTCACTTGACGGCCGCGAGGAGCGGCTCGATCTCGTCGATGGCGTACGGGATCGACAGCACGGTGTTGAAGGAGAACGCGGCGCCGATGTCCGGGTCCTGGTACGGCACGAACAGGTCGCGCTTCTCCTGGTTGACCTTGAGCTTCTTGTAGAGCGGCTCGGCCTTGATCCGGTCGTTGGCCTCGGTGCTGGAGGTGACCCAGACGAGCCGGTCGACATCGAGGACGTCGAGCTTCTCCGCGCTGAGCTCGGCGACGTTGAAGCCCGGCTTGGACAGTGTGTCGATCTCCGGCTCGAGCTTGAAGCCCAGCTCCTGGAAGAAGATCGACTTGGGGTCGGTCTTCGTGAACGCCGAGTACTTGCCGGCCTCGAAGCTGTCGGCGACGGCGAGCGTCCTGGTGGCCCACTCGGGGTGCTTGGCGCGGGCGGTCTCGAAGCGGGCGTCGATGTCCGCGATCAGCTTGGCGGCCTCGGTGTCCTTGCCGAGCGCCTTGCCGATCTGCTGGGTCATCACCTGCCAGGGGGCGCCGTAGTCCGGGTGGTCCTCGGGCTGGGCGACGACCTTGGTGAACTTGGAGAGCGTGTCGTACTGCTCCTTCTTCATCCCCGAGTATTGGGCGATCACGAGGTCGGGCTTGAGGGCCGCGATCTTCTCGATGTTGTACTCGTCGCGCTCACCGACGATCTCCGGCTGGGTCGAGCCCCACTTGTCCTTGGTCCAGGGCCACTTGCCGTACGGCTTCTCCTTGAACCAGTCGACCGCGCCGGCCGGCTTCACGCCGAGCGCGAGGACGGCGTCCTGGTCGGAGAGACCGAGGGTGACGACCGTCTTCGGCTCCTTGTCGATCGTCGTGGAGCCGTATTTGTGCGCCACCGTGACGGGGAACGCGGCGGGCTTGCCGCCCCCGTCGGCCGAGGCCGAGGACGTGGTGGCGGACGGCGACTCGGACTTTTCGGTCCCTCCGCCGCAGGCGGCGAGGGCGAGGGCCGCCACCGCGAGGACAGCCACACGGGGGGCGGATCTGGCGAACCGGGCCAGAGCGGGACGTGCACCAGCGGACACGGACGTTCCTTTCGGGGATTCACAGTGCGTGCCACGCCCGTCGGGTGCGAACGGTGCCGCCTGCGGGGTGTGGCCTTTGTTGCGTGGGGGGAGCGGGGGGTGGCGCTAGCGCGCCGTGCCGACGCCGTCGGCCATGGGCCGGGCCTCGTCGGCGGTGGGGACGGGGGCCTCGACGGAGGCGTCGAGCGAGGTGGCGGCCGGGTTCCGGCCGAGGACCGAGGCGAGGATCTCGCCGACCCTGATCGCGGTGTTGGAGAGCAGCGACGACGTGATGCCGTGGGTGTGCTCCGTGCCGCCCTGGAGATAGATGCCGCAGCGCAGTTCGGGGTCGGTGGCGAGCCGGTAGTCCCGCTCGACGCGGGCCCGTCCCTGGTCGTCGCGGTGGCAGCGGTCGGCGACCGGGCCGAGCAGACCGAGGGGTTCGGCGGGGCTGTATCCGGTGGCGTAGACGACGACGTCGGCGTCGAGCACGGTCTCCTCGCCGGTGACGAGGGAGGTGACGAAGGCGCGGACCTTGTCCGGGCCGTCCTCGACGCCGGTGAGCCGGGAGATGTTGATGAAGCGCAGCCGCTCGGTGCCGAGGACCTTCTCCTGGTACGCCTGGCGGTAGAGGTCGTCGATGAGGTCGATGTCCACCACGGAGTAGTTGGTGTTCCCGTGATAGTCCATCAGCTTGCGCTTGATGTCGTCGGGAGCCGTGAAGTACTCGTCGACGGCGTCGGGGTCGAAGATCCGGTTGGCGAAGGCGCTGTCGTCCGCGGGGCTGTAGCCGTAGCGGGAGAAGACGGCGCAGATCTCGGCCTCGGGGAAACGGCGGTGCAGATAGGCCACGTTCTCGGCGGCGCTCTGTCCGGCGCCGACGACGACGATGCGCTCGGGGTCGGTGCCTTCGAGGCTCTCCACCTTGGCGAGCAGGTCGGAGTTGTGCCAGACGCGGTCGCTGCGCTCGACGCCCTCGGGCATGCGGGGGCGAAGTCCCGTACCGAGGACGAGGTTTCGGGCGCGGTGGACGACGAGCTCCGCGCCCGAGCGGGCGGTCACGTCGAGGTACTCGACGACGCCGTCGCGCTCGACCGGTTCCACGGAGATGATCTCGTGGCCGTACGACACCATGTCGTCGACCTTGGACGCGGCCCACTCGAAGTAGTCGTGGAACTCGACGCGCAGCGGGAAGAGGTTCTTGTGGTTGACGAAGTCGATCAGCCGGCCCTTGCTCTGCAGGTAGCAGAGGAAGCTGTATTCGCTGGTCGGATTGCGCAGCGTCACCAGGTCCTTGAGGAAGGACACCTGCATGGTCGCGTCGTCGATCAGCATGCCGCGGTGCCAGCCGAAACGTGGCTGGCGCTCGAAGAAGTGGGCGGTGACCGCTTCCTGCCTTCCGACGCGTGCGTTGTGCTCGCTGAGCGCTATCGCCATGGCCACATTGGACGGCCCGAAGCCGATACCGATGAGGTCGTGGACCAGAGGTGCGTCACCAGGAGGAACCTGCGACATGTCACTCCCATCGTGCGGGAAGAAGGCTGAGGGGAACGGGGCATCGGGCACACCGGTGGTGTCGGCGGCCGAGCGGAACTTAGGTAAAGCTAACCTGATCTAGCGAAGCTGTCGATGGGTCAAAACGGGCAATGCGCAGACGGTTGACCTCAACGACCGCACAAATCAAGCCAGTTGCACTGTTAGGTAAGCCTTGCTTTACTTGCTGACGGTCAATCGCTCTTCCGAGGAGGAACCCGATGCGGGTCGTCATGTTCGGTTATCAGACCTGGGGCCATCGCACCCTCCAAGCGCTCCTGGACTCCGAACACGACGTGGTGCTCGTCGTGACGCACCCCAAGAGCGAGCACGCCTACGAGAAGATCTGGAGCGACTCGGTCGCCGACCTGGCGGAGGAGCACGGCGTCCCGGTCGTGATCCGCAACAGGCCCGACGACGAGGAGCTGTTCGCGCGCCTGAAGGAGGCGGACCCGGACATCATCGTCGCCAACAACTGGCGTACGTGGATCCCGCCGCACATCTACAACCTGCCCCGCCACGGCACGCTGAACATCCACGACTCGCTGCTGCCCAAGTACGCCGGCTTCTCGCCGCTCATCTGGGCCCTCATCAACGGCGAGCCCGAAGTCGGCGTCACCGCCCACATGATGGACGAGGTGCTCGACGCCGGCGACATCGTCCAGCAGCACGCGGTCCCCGTCGGACCGACGGACACGACGACCGACCTCTTCCACAAGACGGTCGACCTCATCGCCCCGGTCACGATCGGCGCGCTCGACCAGATCGCCTCCGGGCAGGCCGAGTTCACGAAGCAGGACCGCTCCCAGGCCAGCTTCTTCCACAAGCGGGCCGAGGAGGACATCCGGATCGACTGGAACTGGCCGGCCGACGTCCTGGAGCGGCTCGTCCGCGCCCAGTCCGCGCCCTACCCGAGCGCCTTCACCTTCCACCGGGGCAAGCGGCTCGAAGTCCTCTCCGCGGTCGTCTCCGAGGGACGCTACGGCGGCACCCCTGGCCGGATCTTCTACCGCGAGGGCGAGGGCGTCGTGATCGTCGCCGGCGCCGACGCCCGCACGGGCCGCAACCACGGCCTGGCCATCACCCGCGTCCGGACGGAGGACGGCCGCGAGCTGCCCGCGACCGAGTACTTCACGTCCATGGGCGGCTACCTCACCAGCCGCCCCTGACGACCGGGGACAGCGAGGAGCAGCCGATGGAGCAGCCGGTCGTCTCCGGTGTCGCGCACGACCTCTCGGGGGCGACGTTCGCCGTCGTCGGCATCGCGAGCATGCCGACCGACTGGGCGAAGGTCTTCAGATCCCTCGCCAACACCGATCTGACCCTCGACTCGCTCACGGGAGCGGGCATGGGCGGGGACGCGGGCGCGGGCCCGCCCACCCGCACCGTCCCTCCGCCCTCGCGGAGCATGACGCCACCCAGCGTGCTCGACCTCAACGCGTACCTCATGCATGTGATCGGCAGGGCCGCGCGCCGTCGTCTGACGGAGAAACTGGAGGCCCGGGGGTTACGGCTCTGGCACCTCACCGTGATGGCGCTGCTCGCCGACCTCGGCCCGCAGATGAAGACGGCCCTCGCCACGCGGCTGGCGATGAACGCCAGCGACCTGGTGAAGGTCGTCAACGACCTGGTCCGCGTCGGCCAGGTGGTCTGTGTCCGGGACGACGCGGACCGGCGCCGCGTCGTCGTGCGGCTCACCCCGGAGGGCGAGACCTCCCTCCGGAGCCTGAGCGCGGAGATCGCGCGGACGGACGACGAGATCCTGGCACCGCTCGACGCCGACGAGCGCGAGCAACTCGCCTCCCTGCTGCGCCGTGTGCACGGTCATCTCGAACCGGCCCCGGCGGACCTGGCACGCGAGCGGCCGGGGTCCTCGCCCTGATCCGGGCGGGGCGTGCGGTGCCGCGCGGCCCGGCCCGGCACCGCACGCCTCGCCCCTCCACCCGCCTCGGACGACCTCACGCACGCGCGTGAGCGGCGATCCGCAGGGACTCGACCAGGTCGCGGTAGAGGGCGTCCGACACGAGCAGTTCCTCGTGCCGGCCCCGCGCCCGGACCCGGCCCGCCTCCATGACGACGATGGTGTCCGCGTCGATCACCGTCGACAGGCGGTGCGCGATCGTCACCACGGCGCCGGTGTCCGCGCGGGACCGGACGCACTCCTGCACGGCCGCCTCGGTCAGACCGTCCAGCTGGGCGGTGGCCTCGTCCAGGAGCAGCACGTCGGGGGTGGCGAGCAGTGCCCGGGCCAGGGCGATGCGCTGCCGCTCCCCGCCCGACACGTTCGCCGTGGCGAGGGGCGTGTCCAGTCCCTCCTCCAGGGCGTCGACCTTCTCCGTGAGCCGTACGTCGTGCAGGACGCGCCGCAGTTCCTCCGTGGTGGCGTCGGGCCGGGCGAGCAGCAGGTTGTCGCGGATCGTGCCGGGGACGACGGGGGTGTCCTGCTCGACGTAGGCGAGGCGGGCGCGGATGTCGGCATGGGCGTGGTCCCGGTACGGCCGCCCGTCGAGGAGCAGTTCGCCGCCGGTCGGCTCCAGGAACCGCAGGACCAGGGAGAGCAGGGTGGTCTTGCCCGCTCCCGAGGGGCCGACGACGGCGGTGTGGCCGCGCCGGGGGATGACGAGGTCGATGTCCCGTACGGCCGGCTCGGCGTCCGGGCCGTAGGCCGCGGTGACGTTCCGGAGCTCCAGGACGGGCAGGTCGTCCCGGAGTTCCTGGGGTCCGGGGAGCTCGTGCGGTTCGTGGAGTGTGGGGAGTTCCTGGTGTTTCCGGAGCCCCCGGGGATCCCGTAGGGGCTCGCCGGCGCCGGCCCCCGCGGACGGCGCGGCCCCCGCGGACGGTGCGGCCTCCTCGGACGGCAGTGCGTCGGCCTGCCGGATGCGTTCGGCGGCGGCGATGCCGGACTGGAGGGCGGTCACGTTCTGGCTGAGTTCGGTGATCGGGTCCATCAGGGCGAAGGCGTAGAGGAGGAAGGCGATCAGACCGGAGACCTCGAGCCGGCCCTCGCCGACGCGCCAGGCGCCGACGGCGAGGATCGCGATGATGGCGAGGTTGACGCCCGACCACGCGGTCGTCCAGGCCAGCGCCTCGCGGCGGACGGCCCGGACCCCGTACTCGGCCGAGGCGCGCGCGTCGGCGAGGATCCGCTCGGTCATGCGCTCCTCGGCGCGGTTGACCTTGACGGTACGGATGGCCCGCAGCGTGCCTTCGAGGACGCCGCCGAGCCGTCCCACGTGCTCCTGGGCCTGCTTCTGCGACCGGGCGATGCCGGGCATGAGGAGCCCGAAGACCACGCCGACCAGGGCGACGGCGGCCACCGTGGTGGCGAGCAGCACGAGGTCGAGGAAGCCCATGAGGACGAGGCTGCCCACCAGCATGACCGCCCCGTTGATCAGGCCGACGAAGGAGGAGGCGGCGGCCTCGCGGAGCAGCACGGTGTCGGAGGTGACGCGGGTGACGAGTTCACCGGTGGGGCTCCGGGTGACGCCGGGCACGGTGGCGCGCAGGAAGCGCCGCACGACCGACTCGCGGGCGTCGAGGACCACCCGCTCCCCCAGCGCCCCGAGCAGGGTCCATTGCCGGTAGGACACCGCGGCGCCGACGACGAGCAGCACGACGAGCGCCGCCACGGGTCCCGTGAGGGAGGACGCGCTGCCCAGGGCGTCGAGCACGTGCTTGGTGACCATGGGCGTGGCGAGGCCCAGGGCGGAGGCGATCAGGGCGAGGGCGAGCCCCTTGACCAGGGTGCGCCGGTGCGGGCGGGCGAAGGACCACAGGATGCTCAGGCGGGGCGCGATGGATGCTGACATACCCACAATGGAACACCTCTGTTCCAGAAAGGTCAAAGGATTTCCCAAAAGGTATGAGGGGTTACCGTGTGCGCATGGGGTCCGACGACACTCCCGCGCACGGCGCGGCCACCCGCGAGAGCGCCACCCGCGCCCGCACCCGGCGCGCGATCCTCGACGCCGCCGTCTCCGTGCTCACCGCCGACCACGGCGCCTCGCTCGGCGATGTCGCCGAGGCGGCCGGGGTGGGGCGGACCACGGTCCACCGCTACTTCCCCGAGCGCTCCGACCTGCTCGCAGCGATCGGCACGGACGTGCGGGACCGGGTCGCCGCGGCGGCCGTCCGGGCGCGGCTCGACGACGGGCCGGCGCCCGAGGCGCTGGAGCGGCTCTGCCTGGAGTACTTCGAACTCGGCGACCGGCTGCTGCTGTTGTACGACGTGCCGCAGTTCATCGCCTGGTCCGGCATCGAGGAGGAGTCGGCGGCCGACCTGGCCCTGCTCGCCCTCGTCCGGCGCGGGCAGGAGGACGGGACGCTCGATCCCGAGGTGGACGCCGGCTGGCTGCAGGACGTCATGTGGGCGCTGCTCTATGCCGCGTGGATGCAGGCGCGCGACCAGGGCACCCCCAAGCACACGGCCCTCTCGCTGTGCCTGCGGACCCTGCGGAAGGCCGTCGCGCCCTAGGGGTCCCGCCGGGTGCCGCGTTGATCACATCGCGGCGGAACCCCCTGGCGCTCAAGCCCAGGCAGGAATAGGTTAGGCTCACCTAACAAGCACCGAGTTGGCCGCTGCCCCCGCAGACATCCGTCTGTGGGGCCGTCAGTCGGGGCCTCGTACATCCCCCTGCCCGGAGACAAGGATCCACCATGCCTTCTGTGTTCACCCCCCTTCGCCGTCGCGTTCTCGTGGCGGGCGCCGCCGCGGTCTCGCTCGGCCTGATGGTGACCGGGTGCGGCTCGGACGACAAGAAAGACGACGCGGCAGGGTCGGCGAGCAAGGCTCCGGCGGGCGCCTTCCCCGTGACCATCAAGAGCGCCCTCGGTTCGGCCGTCATCAAGGAGCAGCCGAAGCGCGTGGTGACCCTCGGTCAGGGCTCGGCGGAGACCGCCATCGCCCTCGGCAACGTCCCGGTCGGCATCGAGGAGTACCCCTGGGGCAGCGACAAGAGCGGCTACCTCCCCTGGATCCACGACGCGGTGAAGAAGTCCGGCGCCACGCTGCCCAAGCAGTTCAAGGGCGGTGAGGAGCTCGACATCGAGGCCATCACCGAGCTCGAGCCCGACGTCATCCTCGCCCCGTGGTCCGGTCTGACGCAGAAGCAGTACGACATCCTGAAGGACATCGCGCCCACCGTCGCCTACCCCGAGAAGGCGTGGAGCACGAACTGGGACCAGCAGATCGAGATCATCGCCAAGGCGCTCGGTCAGCCGGAGAAGGCCAAGGACCTCGAGTCGAAGATCGAGAAGCAGCTCGCCGACGCGGCCGCCTCCCGCCCCCACTACAAGAACGTCACGTTCTCGTACATCTACAACACCGGCCCCGGCACCCTCGGCGTCTTCAAGCCCGAGGAGCAGCGCGTGGCCATGGTCTCCAAGCTGGGCCTCAAGGTCGACCCGATCGTGAACACCTTCCCGGAAACCGACGGCACCGACTCCGCCCTCATCGGCCTGGAGAACGCCAACAAGCTGGCGAAGAGCGACATCGCCTTCACGTTCTACATGGATGAGAAGTCCCGCAAGACCGTCGAGGCCCAGCCGCTGTACGCGGCCATCCCCGCCGTGAAGAAGAACGCGCTCGTCTACAGCCACGACACGCCCTTCGTCACCGCCTCCTCGATGATCAACCCGCTGACGGTGCCGTACAGCATCGAGCGCTACCTCCCGATGATCGACAAGGCCGTCGCCAAGGCCGGGAAGTAACAACGGGTCCTCAGCGTGACCACTCTCCCCAAGACCGGCCAAGGCCCCGCCGTCCAACGGCGGGGCCTCGGCCGGCATCTCCTGGCCGCCGTCCTGTGCCTGGTCCTGCTCGCTCTGGCCCTGCTCGCCAGCGTGATGTTCGGCAGCAAGCCGACGTCCGCCGGTGACGTCCTGCGGGTCGTCTTCGGCGACGGCGGCGACGAGTACACCCGTACCGTCGTCGAGAGCCGCTACCCCCGTACCGCCCTCGGTGTGCTCGCGGGGCTCTGCCTCGCCGTCGCCGGCACCCTGATGCAGGGCATCACGCGCAATCCGCTCGCCGAGCCGGGACTTCTCGGCATCAACGCGGGCGCGTCCGCCAGCATCGTCGCCGCGACCGCGTTCCTCGGCGCCTCCGGGCAGCGGGAGACGATCTGGTGGGCCCTCGTCGGCGCCCTCCTGACCGGTGTCGTCGTCCATGTCGTCGGCACCGCCGGCGGCGGCGGTGGACCGGTCCGGCTGGTGCTCGCCGGCGCGGTGCTCTCCGCCGTCCTCGCCGCCTTCATCCAGGCCGTCGCCCTGTCCAAGCCGCGGGTCTTCGACACGTACCGCTACTGGGTGGTGGGCGCGCTCGGCGGTCGCGGCTTCGACGCCTTCTGGGCGGTCCTGCCGTTCGCCGCGGTCGGCCTCCTGCTCGCCCTGCTGCTCGCGCCGGGGCTCAACGCCATGGCCATGGGCGACGACAAGGCCGCCTCACTCGGCATCAGCCCCGCCCGCGTCAAGGGCGCCGGACTGCTCGCGGCGACGCTGCTCGCCGCCGCCGCGACGGCGGCCGTCGGGCCCATCGCCTTCGTCGGCCTCGCCGTCCCGCACGTCGTCCGGGCGCTCGTGGGCGCGGACTTCCGGGCCCAGATCATCTTCACCTGCCTCGCGGGGCCGACGCTGCTGCTGTTCGCCGATGTCATCGGCCGGGTCCTCCTGCGCCCGCAGGAACTCATGGTCGGGGTCGTCACCGCCTTCGTCGGTGCGCCCGCCCTGCTCTTCGCCGTTCGCCGTATGAGGGGAGCGGGATGAAGACCGCCGACCGGATCGACCCCGCGGACAGCACGGAGGTGACGAAGCCGCGCGCGGCGCGGCCCGCGGGCCGCGGTGTGCTGCGGATCGGGCCCTGGGTCGCCGTCCCCGTGCGCCGTACCACCGTGCTCGCCGCCGTGGTCTCCCTGCTGCTGCTCTGTGCCGCCGCCGTGGCCACGCTGTCGATGGGCAGGCTCGGCATCGACCTGGCCGATCTGCCGTCGGCCCTGGCGGGCGAGGCCACCGGCAAGAACGCGTTCGTCCTGAACCGGCTGCGCGGCCCGCGGCTCGTGGTGGCCATCGCCACCGGCGCGGCCTTCGGCCTGTCCGGGGCCCTGTTCCAGTCCGTCACCCGCAATCCGCTGGGCAGCCCCGACATCATCGGACTCGGCTCCGGGGCCGGAGCGGGAGCGGCGGCCGCCGCCCTGTTCCTGCCCGACGTCATGCCGGTGGCCGTCGGCGCGCTGCTCGGCGCGATCCTCGCGATGACGGTCGTGTTCCTCGCCACCGGTACCGGGTTCCGCAGCCCGGGACGGCTCGTGGTGGCCGGCATCGGCGTGGCCGCGATGGCGACCGCGCTGACCCAGTACGTGGTGTACGCCGTCGAACGCGACAAGGCCAGTGCCCTGACCGCCTACATCAACGGCAGCCTCTCCGCCCGCTCCTGGGACGACGCGGCGACGATCTGGACGGTGCTGCTCGTGTCCGTGCCGTTCGCGGCGCTCCTCGCCCGGCCCCTGAGCATCGGTGAGATGGGCGACGACCTCTCCACCGGTCTGGGGGCCCGCCCGGGCCGGACCGCGACCTGGGCGGTCGCGCTGTCGATCGTCCTCTCCGCCGGAGCCGTCAGCGTGGCGGGACCGATCGCGTTCATCTCCCTGACCGCGCCGCAGATCGCCAAGCGGGTCACCCGCGGCGGCGGCCCGCACCTGGTCATGTCCACCCTGCTCGGGGCTCTGCTGCTGGTCCTGGCGGACCTGGCCGCGCAGCAGTTGCCGTTCTTCGACGACCTGCCCGTCGGGCTGTACACGATGGCCGTCGGTGGCGCGTACCTGGGCTATCTGCTGCTGCGTGAGTGGCGGCGTCCCGCCGCCTGACCGAGAGGGGCCTCCAACGAAGGGGGCTATGCGGGCCCGAGCGGGTCGCCGACACGCAGGTTCCAGCGCTCGGCGCGCCCGCTCAGGTGCACGGCGGTCAGGGGGCGTACGTCGAGCCGCCGGGCCGCCTCGTCCGGGGCCCCGAGGGCGTGGACGAGGGCGGCGCGGATCACGTCCGGTTCGGCGACGACCGTGACGCGACCCGTGCCGGCCCGCAGTCCGTCGAGCCAGGCCCCGACCCGTATCCGCAGTGCGCGGGCGGACTCCCCGCCGTGGGGTGCCGCCGTCGGGTCGGACAACCAGACGCCGAGCGCCGCCTCCTCGGCGGCGGCGACGGCCGCGAGGGTCTGTCCCCGCCACCGGCCCATGGCGCAGCCGGCGAGTGCCGTCACCGGCTCCGCCGAGAGACCGAGCGCCTCGGCCGTCCCGCGGCAGCGTGCCGAGGGCGAGGAGTACGCGCGGGTGGAGGGGTCGACGGCGGAGGCGACGGACTCGGCCCGGGCGATCCCCTCCGGGTCGAGGGGGCTGTCGTCGTCGAACCCGACGTCGCGCGGTGATCCGCTGGTGGCGGGGGAGATCAGCGTCAGCCGGACGGTCATCGGCTTCCTTCACGGTCGGCTCCTGGGGCGGCGCCCAGGGTAGCGCCGGGCCGGCACGCCGGCCGCGCCGAGCCGGGCCCGGGGGCGCGCACGTGATTCAGGCCTCACGCCCTTGGCGGCGCAACCGGTGCGCGGTACGGTCGGGCGACATTTGAACAGCGTGACGACGGCGAGACGGAAGTCCGGTGAGAATCCGGCACGGTCGCGCCACTGTGAGCCGGGCGCCGCCCTTCCGATCCGGAGGCGGTGACACGGTGAGTCAGACCCGTGGACCGTCGTCCTGCACCACCGTCCGGGACGCGAGTTCCCGCAGGAGGTTCCATCATGGCCGAGGCCGTCGTATCCGCTGCCGTATCCGCCCCTTCCGTGGCCGTTCCGGCCCCCCTGCCCGTCCGGGCCGTTCTGCCCTGGGCGTTCTTCGTCGGCCTTCTCGCGCTGATCGCCTTGTACTTCGTGGGCGCGGAGCAGGGGGCCACCTCCCTGATCGCGGGCTCCGACGTGCACGAGTGGGTGCACGACGGTCGTCATCTGCTCGGCTTCCCCTGCCACTGAGAGGCGACACGCACATGCACGCCTCAACTGTCAGATCGCTGCTGGTCCGCGGCATGCTCGCGGGCCTGATCGCCGGTCTCCTCGCCTTCGCCGTCGCCTACGTGGTGGGTGAGCCTCCCGTGGACGGCGCGATCGCCGTCGAGGAGGCCCAGGCCGCCCAGGAGGCGCACACCGCTCCCGAGGCCCACGCCGGCCACGGCGGCACGGCCGCCGCGGAAGCCGCGGAGGAAGAGGAGGAGGCGGTCAGCCGCCCCGTCCAGTCGACCTTCGGCCTGGCCACCGGTGTCCTCGTGTACGGGGTGGCGCTCGGCGGCATCGCCGCGCTCGCCTTCTCCTTCGCGCTCGGCCGGATCGGCCGGTTCAGCCCGCGGGCGACGGCGGCGCTCACCGCGGCGGCGGCGTTCACCACCGTCTATCTGGTGCCGTTCCTGAAGTATCCGGCGACCCCGCCGGCCGTCGGCAATCCCGACACGATCGGGAAGCGCACCACCCTGTTCTTCCTGATGATCCTGCTCAGTGTGCTGCTCGGGCTCGCCGCGGTGATCGCGGGGCGGCGCCTCGCACCGCGACTGGGCAACTGGAACGCGACCCTGGTCGCCGCGGCCGGGTTCGTCGTCGTGACCGGTGTCGCCTTCGTGCTGCTCCCGGCGAACGACGACGCGGTCAAGGCGGGCTTCCCCGCCGCGCTGCTCTGGGAGTTCAGGCTGGCCTCGCTGGCCGTCCAGGCCGTGCTGTGGGCGGTGTTCGGCGTGGTCT
Organism: Streptomyces sp. NPDC088553; assembly: GCF_044752965.1. Lineage (NCBI taxonomy): Bacteria > Bacillati > Actinomycetota > Actinomycetes > Kitasatosporales > Streptomycetaceae > Streptomyces > Streptomyces sp. NPDC088553. Next base: position 832,919 of record NZ_JBIVMG010000002.1, read on the forward strand.
TCGGGGTGCTCGCCCAGAAGGTCCTCGCCGGCCGGACGTCCACCGCCGACGCTCCGGCCCCGGTCGGGGCGCCGATCCCGGGCTGACCGGCCGCACGCCCCCGCGCGGACCGCGCACCGGCCGCCTCGTACGCCCCCGCGTACGGGGCGGTTCCGCGTTCCCGGACAACTGGCGTCGGTCCGGCCGCCGTTGGAAGACCGCCAACCCCACGTCTCCGTATACTGAGCGCACACGCCTCATCACGTCATGTGTACGGAGGATCTCCTCTTGGCTGGTCGTTCCCCGTCGGCCGACGCCGTCCGGCAGCCGGCTCCCGTGGACACCGGGGTGCGACCCGCGTGGCACGAGCGGGCCAAGCGGGCCGTCGTGACGGGCCGGTCGGACCCCCACCTCGTGTCCGAGGCCGAGAGCCTGGCACGGTCGGGACAACTGACCCAGCGCGACCTGCGGATGCTGCTCCTGCTGACCGACGACGAACCGGCGTGGCGGACCGCGCCTCACCCTGACCCGGGCCAGTCACGTCGTGCACTTCGACCGCAGCTGGAACGCCGCCGTGGAGGACCAGGCGTCCGACCGCGCGCACCGGATCGGGCAACGGCGGACCGTCACCGCCCACCGCCTCGTCACCCGGGGCACGATCGAGGACCGGATCGATCAGCTCCTCACGCACGAACGGGCGTTGCAGGAGACCGTGCTGGGCGCGGGGGACGCCGGAATCGCCCGGCTCTCCGACCGGGAACTCGTCGACCTCGTCAGCCTGGGAGACCCCTCGTGACCTCCGCCGAACCCCCCTCCCTACTGGACGGCCTCACCGAGCCGCCACCGGCGCCGCCGCCCGGGCTCGACGTGCTGCGCGCCCTCGTCGCCGACGCGGCGCTCCGCGCGGCGGCTCTTCTGGACAGTTCCGGAGGCGCGTCGACGGAAGGCGTCGCACGCGCGGTCGTCGTCGCTGACGGCGCCGCCGCCGACGGCGTCGACGATGTCACCGCGGACGTCGTCCGCTTCGTCGCCGGGCACGGGGACGCTCATCTGGAGCGCGCCGCCATCCGGCTCGGCTGCTCCGTGGGCCGGATGAGACTTCTCGTGACGGCCCACCGGTGGGGCGGGCCGCCCGCCGTCGCCACCTGCCTCGCGCCGCTGCCCACCGACCCCGATGTCCTGGCCGCCGCCGAGCACGCCGTCCAGCCGCTCCGGCCCTCCCCCACCGCCCCCGTGGAGCGCCACCACAACCACCTCACCGACGCGCCCGCACGGGTCCAGCTGCGGTACGGCCCCGACCGCCTCTGGCACCCGTACGTGGAGCGTTACTGCAGCTGGCAGCCGGCCGCCGCACCAACACCCGACGCGGCGACGGCGTACCGGGCCGCTCGTACGGCGCTCCGCGCGGCGACGCGCGCGTGACGGCAGGATCGACGGCACCGCGTCCGGTGCCGTCGACCGAGCGGGGGCGCCGCCCTGGTCACGCCCGCTGCTCCCGCTCACGCTCCCACGCCTCCGCGAACATCTCGTGCAGCGGGGCCGTCGGCAGCAACCGTACGAACGGGGAACGGAGTTGGTTGCTCCACAGCGGGCGCACCCGGTGGCTCTCCAGCTTCACCTTCTCCAGGGGAAGGTGCGGGGACTTCAGCTCGGTCCACTCGCCGGGCAGGAACAGGGTCCGGCCCGCCCGTGCCCGCTTGGCCTCCAGGACCGCGCCGGTGGCGAGGAGTTCCGCCCGGACCTCCGCGTGCCGCTTGGTCGTCCAGCCGTTCCACCTGCGGACGTTCCGGTCGGTGGGTGCGGCCAGCGTCGCGAGCTGGAGGTACAGTGCGGCCGCGTCCGTCCCGGCGCCGAGCTCGTCGGCCACGCGCGCGACCAGCTCCGGGCAGGACCGCCGGGGATCCGCCTCGTACGCGCCGTCCGGTACGGCTCCGGAGCCGGCCCGCCGCATCATCCGGTCGAGTCCGCCGCCGGCGAGCAGCGGTGCCACCCGGTCCAGTTCCTCCGCGAGGTCGGTGGTCTCGCGGACCCGGCGCCACGTCTCGGGGTCGGCGACCTCGGCGGGCCGCAGGAAGGCGTTGCCGCCGGGAGCGCACACCACCAGGGGGCCGGAGTCGTACGCCGTCATGGACGGCATCTCGCCCTCCTCCTTACGGCGGTCCAGGGACACGGGCAGCGTCGCGGGCCCGAACCGCTCGGCGATCCGCGCCGAGGTGTCCTGGATCCGCCCGCCGGGCAGCTCGACGAGGAGCTCCGGACGGGACAGCTCGGCCCGCAGCCGCTCGTACAGGGCCGTCGCGCCGGCCACCGCCGGGTCGCCGACGGGCCGGTCGGTCCACGCCCAGACCAGTGCGCTCGCGATCCGCTCGATGTCGAGGCCGACCGGGGTGCCGTAGGGCAGCTCGGGTCCCGCCGGTGGCAGGGCCCGCACCTCCACGCCCAGGCCGTACCGGGGTGCCGCGAGGTCCCAGTCGACCGCGGGTACGGTCGTGTCCTCGGCGGCCTCGTAGCCGCCGGCGAGGCGTCGGGCCCACACCTCGGAGAGGCCCAGGTCGGCCTCCAGGGTGTCGGCCGCCTCGTCGTGCACGGCGGTCAGCCCGCCGATCCGCTCCCGCCACACGCCCGCCATCCGCTCCACGGCCGCTTCGACGCCGCCGGGCCGCCACAGCTCGGCCGGGTCCTCGGGCAGCGCGGCCGCGAGCACGGCCCTCCGGCCTGCGCCGCCGAGGCGCGCACGGAGCTCCTCGTAGGCCTCGGCCGTCAGCGGACTGGCCTTGTACGGCGCCTTGCGGGCGAGGGCGCGGTCCTCGTCCCGGTCGGCGCGGCCGACGAGACCGGCGACCACGAGGCGGGCCACGGGCCTGCGTACGCCCGTCAGTTCGGCGAACCGTGCCGCGGCCGACTCCGGGACGGGGAGGGGGCCGTGCGCGTCGATCGCCGCGAGCAGGGCCCGCAGCCGGGCCGCGTCGTCCCGGTCCACCCGGACGAGCCGGGCGTCGGGGACGGCCGCCGGCACGGGGTCGTCGTCCGTCGTGCCGGTGGCGGCGGCGACGAACCAGCAGGCCTTCCCCGCGTCCCAACGGGCGGCGGACGCCACGACGGTCCCGCCCTCCCTCAGTCCGTCCAGGATCCCGGCCCCGGGCGTACGGCCGACCCACCACCGGCCGCCCTCGCGGGCGAACGGCTGGTCGGCCCAGGTCTCCAGGAGCGCGCGCAGGGCGGCCCGCTCCGGGTCCGGGGTCGGTGCGGCCGCCGTCCGCCAGGCGACGGCGTCGATCGCGCCGAGCAGCTGCGACCAGTCGTGCGGCAGGGCGGGCGGGGACAGCCGCCGGACCTCCTCCACGATCGTCCCGGCCAGGCAGGCGCCGTCGGCGGCGAGCGCGCTCAAGGTCGCGGCCTGGGCGACGTCCCGGCTCCGCCGCCAGGCGTCGCCCGTCCCGTCGACGAGGAGGCCGCACAGCGCGGGCATCAGCTCGGTGTCCGGCACCGCGCGGCTCGGCAGGACGGGCGGCGCCTCGGCGAGCAGGGTGACGCGCCGGTGCAGGGCGCGCCGTCGCTCCTCCACGCGAGCGGCACGCCCGGCCACCGCGACGACGGCCTCGACCAGGGCCGGGGCGGTGATCTCGGGCAACTCCCGTGCCACGGCGACGCGCAGTGCCTCCGTGCCGTCGAGCGCGGCGGTCAGGAGCCTGTCGGCCGTCGCCCGCTCCACGGTCCGCAGCGCCTTGGAACCGGCCGTGTCCCGGGTCCGCAGCAGGTACCAGAAGGCCGGCGGCAGGGCCACGCCGTGGGAGACGGTGGCGCGGCGGGACGGCCTCACGCGCGGGTGGGCGGGCGAGTGGTGGCCGTCCATCTCCCACAGCAGGACGCCGTCGGCGGCGTACGCGCGCACGCCCGTGCGGGTCTGTGCCTCGGCGAGGACGACGTCCTCCACGGCGCCCTCGGGCGCCGCCCAGAGTCCCCAGGGCTCCTGCCCGGGCCGGTCGATGTCGAATTGGGCCGTGCGGCCGTCGATGCTCTCCAGGACGTAGTGGTCCGGGGCGTTGTCGCGGTAGCGGGTGCGGAACAGCACCCGGGTGCCGACGAGTCCGTCCCGGCTGCCCAGCGGGGAGTCGGTCATGCCGGCGGGCAGGGGCGCGAGCTGCAGCGCCTCGCGGGCGAGGGTCTTGTCCGCCTCGGACGGGTCGAGGGCCGGGTCGGTGCTCGCGGGACGGCCCGGGAAGTCGGGCAACGGGGTCGCGCCCTGCCGCTCGCCGGTGACCGGGTCGACGGTCTCCCACGGCCGTCGGCCGTAGACGGCGTTGGTCCAGATCCGGGTGCCGTCGCCGAGCTGGAGCTCCTCCCGGTCGATCCCCTCCGTGCCGCCGGGCCGGGTCACCCGGAGGCCGCCGTGCCGCCCCCCTCCGTCGGCGGTCTCAAACTGGAAGCCGTACGCCCCGTCGAGGCTGCCGCCGAAGGGCACCAGGCCGCCCAGCTCCTCCGGGGTGAACGGCTCGTCGGGGCGGTCGGCCCAGACGGCGGTGTCGCAGTGGTAGGGGCTCTGCTTGAGGCTCCAGCTGACGAGGAACGAACCGCCGACGTAGTGGACGGCGAACATGGTCGCGTCCGCGGGCACCGTGAACCGGCAGGATCCGCGCACTCCGTCCGGGGCGACGGCGACGGCGCGGTCGCGCCCGAAGACGGTCAGTACGGGCCAGGTGCTGGTCACGCCGGCCACGCCCGGGAGTCCGGCGGCACCGATCCCGTCGGCGGCGAGGCGGGTGTCCGCCGAAGTGTCCGCGGCGGCCGCGGTGTCCGCGCCGTCCGCGTCCGGCTCCGCGTCCGGGCCGGCGGCGTCGGCCGCCGCGACGGCCTCCGCCGCGAACTCCTCGTACACGGCCTCCAGCGCGGGCCAGGCGAGTTCCTCCGGCAGGCCGGCCGCGAGCGAGCGCCGCAGCGCGCCGCCGGCGGACGCGCCCGCGAGGGCGTCGCCGATCCCGCCGAGCGCCGTCACCGTCGGCCGGTCGAGGAGGGTCTCCAGCTCGGCGACGGACTCCTCGGCGCCCGCCATGCCGCCGCCCCCGACGGCGTCGACCAGCTTGCCGACCCGCACGGCCACCTCGTGGGCGATGCCCTCGTTGCCGGGGAGCAGCGTCACGGCCGATCCGGGCTTGCGGGCGGGTGCGCCGTACCAGTTGGGCTTCAGACCGGCGTGCACCGTGCCTTCGAGGCGCGGGCCGAACACGGGGTCGGCGGCGAGGGCGGTGAGGTCCCGCCGGGACTTCTCGCCCCAGAAGCGCATCCGGGTCTCGGGTCCGGGGTCGACGACGGTGACCCCGGCGGCCAGGCAGGCGTCCAGGACGTCGGCGTCGAAGCCCTGGTAGTGGTGGCGGGTGGTGTGCACGGTCACGGCGTCGCCCGCGTCCCGCAGCCGCGGCCCGAGCCTGCCCACGAGGTCGAGGAACTCGGACGGCAGCTGCTGGCGCGTGACTCCACCGCCGGACGCGCGCGTGTACTGGTACATGTGGACGAAGTGCCCGACCCAGCGGTGCAGTCCGCCCTCGGGCACGAGCCGTCCCGTCTCCATCGCCTCCGTGGCGCCGCACCCGATCAGCACCCGCAGCCAGGCCCCGCCGTCGGTCACGCTCTCGGGGAAGACCTCGATGAGGCCGGCGGCGATGTCGTCCGTCGGCGGATGAGCCGTCAGGACCGGCTCGGCGCCGGCGAGAAGGGCGTCCGGCACGGACTTCTTCCGGGTGACCGACAGAATCGCGCCCACCACGCGCGCGACCTCGTCGTCCCCGTGCCCGGCGGCCTTGGCGGAGGCCCGGACGCGGCGCACGAGGTCGGCCGGGAGATCGGCCTTCGAACCGGCCCAGGCGGTCAGGAACGCCCCGAGCGCGGCGTACGCCTCGACGGGTTCGAGCGACTCGGCGAGGAACTTCTGATGGGCCCCGAACTCCTTGGCGGGCATGGCCCCGCCCCGCGCGAACAACAGGCCGTTGGCCCGGCGGTAGGCCGGATCCACGGCCAGCCCGTGCTCGGCCTCGGCAGCCCGCGCGGCCACATAGGCCCGACCGCCGGGACGGCTGCCGTAACCGATCAGCCGATGCCCGACGGTGTCCCAGAACCACGGCAGGTGCGCGGTGGGCAACTGCCGCGCCCGCCACGCCATGGAGTCGACGAACGCACCGGGCTTCGACCAGGACCGGGTGAGTTCGGCCCCCATGGCCTCGTTGAGGTCGCGGGCCGCCGCGGCGGCGTCCGGATCATGGGCGGCGACCCAGTCGGCGTACGTGGTCGAGACATGCGTGCTGCCCTTGGCGGGCACCAGGGCTTCGAGCGAGGCGATCATGACTGGATCGTCGCACGCACCACTGACACGCCCGAAGCGGCCGGGTGTTCGCCGCCGGGACGCCACCGAGCCGAGGGCGCGCCTCCGCACGTCCCGTCCGGCCGGGCCCGCCATCGCACCGGCTCCCGCCGGAGCCCGTGATCACCGGCCGCCCGGCCCCGCCGGCCCGCCGCACAGCCAGTGGCTGCCCGTGGTGGTCCAGCCGGTCAGCCTGCGGCCCGTCCCGCGTCCGCCGTACCGTCGGCGGCGAAGGACCCGCCGTCTGCGACCAGCCGCAGTCCCGCCAGGGCCGGTGCCGGCGGGGCGGCGACGTGCGCGGGGTGGCGCGCCACCTCCCGCGGAGGGGCCGTGGGCCGTGCCCGTCTCCGCCTGCCTGGGTGGCGTGTTCGGTGCGCTGTTCGTCGCCGTCGACAGCCATGTCATCCCCCGGCTCGGGGCGATGAACGCCTCGCTCCTGGTGATCAGCGGCCAGGTGCTCTCCGCCGTGGCGATCGACGGCGTCCAGGACGGCTCGCCGCCCAGCGCTCCGCGTCTGCTCGGGGTCGCTCTCGTCCTCACCGGCCTCGCGCTGCCCCGGCTCGTCGAGCGGCACCGGAAGCGGGCGGAACCGTTTCGGCGAGAGGTCCGCGTCGTGCCTCCGGGGGTGTGCCGACGGTTCCTGCTGGGAGCGCTCTCAGAGGGTGGGGGGTACAGATATCCTGATCCGCACAAGAACGCACACCGCGCCGCGCGTCACAGCGCACCGCGCACCGCGCACCGCACACCGCACACCGCACACCGCACACCGCACACCGCAGCCCACCCCACGCAGCCGAGGAGCGCCCGCCTTGCCCGAGCAGACCACGGGGCCCCGCCCCACGCTGGAAGCCGTCGCCGCTCGCGCCGGCGTGTCCCGCGCCACGGCCTCGCGGGTCGTCAACGGGGGCGCGGGCGTACGGCCTCCGCTGGTCGAGAAGGTGCGCAGGGCGGTCGACGAGCTCGGCTACGTGCCCAATCACGCGGCCCGCACGCTGGTCACCCGACGCAACGGCGCGGTCGCGGTGATCATCGCGGAGCCCGAGTTCCGGATCTTCTCGGACCCGTTCTTCGAGCAGCAGGTACGGGGCATCAGCCGGGAGCTGACCGCGCACGACGCCCAGCTGGTGCTGCTGTGGGTGGAGGGCCCGGGGGATCACGACCGGATCGCCCGCTATCTCGGGGGCGGGCACGTCGACGGCGCGCTGGCCTTCTCGCTGCACAACGACGACGCGCTGCCGGCCGTCATCGACCGGACCCGTATCCCGGTGGTGTACGGCGGGCGGCCGGGGCCCGGTACGAGCCCGACCGTGCCGTTCGTCGACTGCGACAACCGCGGGGGCGCCCGTGAGGCGGTGCGGCATCTGGTGGACCTCGGCCGCCGGAACATCGCCCACATCTCCGGGCCGGACGACCAGACGTCCGCGCTCGACCGGCTCCACGGTTATCGCGACGTCCTGGTCGACGCCGATCCCACCCTGCTGTCCCGGGGCGACTTCACCGAGGGGAGCGGCGCCCGCGCGATGGCCGAGCTGCTTGACCGGCGCCCCGACGTCGACGCCGTGTTCGTGGCCAACGACCTGATGGCGTCGGGTGCGTTGCTGACGCTGCGCGAGCGGGGTGTGCGGGTCCCGGAGGACGTGGCGGTCGTGGGCTTCGACGACATGGCCTCGGTGGTGGCCAGGACGTCCCCCTCGCTCACCACCGTGCATCAGGACATCGAGGACATGGGCCGGCTGATGGTGAAGCTGCTGATGCGGTTGCTCGACGGGACCGGTCCCGTCGTCCCCGCGTCCGTGATCACGCCGACGTCGCTCGTCCTCCGCGACTCGGCCTGAGACGGCGGACGGGGACGGCGGGCGGCGGGCGGCGGGCGCACACGGGACGGCGGGCCGGGTGAGGAGGAACCCGGCCCGCCGCTCCGTGCCTGGCGGCTCGGACGGTCGGTCGAAGGGGGTCAGTCGAAGGGGATGACCACCACCGACCGGTCCGTGCCCGTCTGGACGCGCGAGTCGCCGTTGCCGATCGCGCTCCAGACCTCCAGTCGCACTGTGCCGCCACTCAGGTTGCCGAGTGTTCCGGTGGCGGACTTGAGGCCGCGGGACTGGGCGTACTCCTCCCAGCCGGTCACCGGGTCGGTGGCGAAGTAGTGGTACGTCTCCGTCCGTTCGAAGGTCCCGTCACCGGTGAGGTCGTAGCTGATCCGGGCCTGCTGGCCGAGGCCGACGGCCGTGCCGGCGTCGATCTGGAGGCGGAAGGCAGTGGAACCGCCCGACCTCAGCGTGCCGTTGACTCCCCTGGCCTCGTAGACGACCGGCCGGTTGGGGGTGCCGTCGTGGTTGCCGCCCTGCGCGGAGAGAATGGTGTCGCTGCCCGCCGTGGCGCCGGTGGCCGTGGTGAGCGCGCCGCCCGTGCGGAGCTGGAAGGTGTTGCCGGTGGACGGCTCCGGGTCCGGGCCGGGATCGGTGCCGCCCGCCCCCGTGCCGGTGGCGGTGGAACGTGCGGGCACCGAGAGGGACTTGCCGTCGGAGAAGGTGACGGTCCGGGCCGTGGCGCCGTGGTTGTGGGCCACGTACGTCCGGGTGGTGCCCTTGGTGAAGACGGCGGAGGTGGGGATGGATCCGGTGACCGTCACGTCGGGGGCGCCGAGCGTGTCGAGTGCGGTGAGCCAGTGGTAGGTGTGCGCCTTGGACTCGCCCGCCTCCGGGGTGTAACCGGCGTTGCCCGCGTCCCACTTGGCCTTGGCTGCGGCCGGGTCGGCGAAGGACTGGAACTCCCAGAGGATGTCGCGCCATTCGACGGCCGGGCCGGGGTTCTCCCGTTCCATCTCGGCGATGTTGCGGCGGACGGCGTCCTTGTGGCCGCCGAGGTGGAGTGAACCGCCGGTCACCGGGAGGACGTTGATGCCGTGGATCTCCTCGGGGTTGGCGGTCCACCAGGTGGCGTAGGCGGCTCCGCTGCCCCAGACCATGCCCGCGGTGTCGTGCTGGAAGGCGCCGGGGAAGACCTGCTGGTCGGCGTCGAACCAGTACTGGGCGATGGCCTCGCCCTCGGTGGTGAGCAAGTACGTCCCGAGGTCGCGGAGCTGGGTGTTTCCGGTGGCCGATCCCCAGAGGACGAGCGCGGCGCTGAGATTGGTCGACTCGGAGGAGGACTCCTGGTTGTTGCCGGCGGCGAAGCCCTGGTGTCCGCTGGCCCAGCTGTGTCCGGCGTAGACGTCGAAGCCGCGGAGGAACGGGAAGGCGGTGTCGGTGCGGCTGGGGTTGGCGGTGTCCCGGACCAGGGTCTTCACCATCGCGCCCCAGGCGGAGTCCGCCGCCCAGCCCGCGTCGTACTGGGCGACGATCGCCGCGGCGTACACGTAGTAGCCGTAGTGGAAGTGGTGGTCGTTGAGTTCGGTGTCGCTGCCGTACGAGGCCGGGTAGCCGGTGAGGGTCTTCCAGGCCGTGTCGTACGAGAACTCGTTGGCGCCGCCGGCCGTGAACCAGTCCTGGAGCCGGCCCTTGATCTGACCGAGGAGCTTGTCGCGGAGCGCGGTCTCGCCGATCTGGTCGGCGAGCGGGACCAGTTGGGCGAGTTTGCCGAGCGCCTTGCCGGTCCAGTAGGTGTCGACGGCCCCGGAGAAGGGGTCGGCGGAGTTCGCGACCTCGTTCAGATAGCCGCGCAGGCGGGCGGGGTCGACGCCGCCGCCCGGCAGTCCGGGCAGGGTGGCGGCCGCCTTCTGACCGGTGGTGAAGGAGGCCGACTCCCGGACCTTCATGGTGCCGCGGGGCGAGACGTAGGTGTACGGGGTGAGCGGGTCGGTGGTGTTCAGCCACTGGTGGCGGTAGAGCGCCTGGAGGGTGCCGCGCTCGGTGCCCTCCTTCGCCTCGGTGGTGAGGGTGTAGGTGGCGCGGACGGTGCCGGCGTCGTAGCTCCAGTTCACGGTGGATCCGGTGACGAAGCTGTAGGCGTACTTCCGGTAGGTCGCGAGCGCGTCGGTGGAGGGCAGGACGGCGACGGAGAAGTAGTCCTTGCCACCGAGCCCGGCGGTGATGCTGGAGCCGGAGACGGTCCAGTCGGTGCCACTGGGCGCGAAGAGGGCGTAGTGGTGGCCCGCGACGGTGATGCCGAGGACGTTGCCCTGGTCGGCGAAGACGGCGGGCGTACCGGCGGTGGTGATCCTGGCGTCGCCGCCGGTGCCCTTGGCGTACACGAAGGGCATGCCGTGGCCGATGGTGGTGCGCAGGGTGCGGGCGCCGTCGGACCAGTAGGGGGTGACGGTCCAGTCGGACCAGGCGTCGGCCCTGGTGTCGGGCGAGTTCAGCCCGGTGAGGCCGAGGGTGAGGTCGGCCTTGTGGGCGAACTCGTACTGGCGCCCGTCGCCGACGATGGCGGGGGTGGTCGGGTAGCCCAGTTCGAGGCCGCCGGCGACGGCCTGGTAGGTCAGCGGGTGGCCGTACATGGGAGTGGAGTACGGGTTGTCCCCGTAGCGCTGGAAGGCGAGGGAGGACCACCAGTCGTTGGTGGGGACCGGCTTGCCCTGGGCGGCGGCGGTGACCTTGGGGGTGACCGGGGCGCCGGTGTTGGTGGTGGGGCCGGAGGTTCCGGCGGGGCGGGTGTCGGAGTAGCTTCCGGCGCCCGTGGGGACGGTGGCCGCTGCCGCGGGGGCGGCGGCGGGGCCGAGTCCCACGGCGGCGAGGGCGGAGACCAGGACCAGCGCGGCGGCCGGCCTTGTGCGGGGGGCTGGCATGTACGGCACCTCATGTCGTTCGCGACGAGTGGGGCACGGAGGGGATGCGCGGGGAAAGGACGCGAGAATCGTGAGAGCGCTCTCAAGACGCCGGAAACGTAAAACCGCCGAAACACGTGTGTCAAGAGATTGAACACAGGCCGGACTTGACGGCCCTTCCCGTCCGTTACGCCTTCGAGCCTTGACGGATGGGCTCCACCACAGGCACGCTCCCCCCGCACGCTTGAGAGCGCTCTCAGTCGCTCTCGCTCGTTCCGGAGCCAAGGGAGGCTTCCCATGCCCATCGCCCGAGCCGCCGTCACGACCACCGCCAGGAGAGCCGTCGTCCGTCTGGGGGCGGTCGCGCTCACCGGGGCCCTGCTCGCCGCCTGTGGAGGTGCGTCGGACGACACGTCCACCGATGGCGCGGGAGGCGAGGTCACCCTCACCGTCGACCTGTTCGGCTCCTTCGGATACAAGGAGGCGGGGCTCTACGCCGAGTACGAGAAGCTCCACCCCGGAGTCACCATCAAGCAGACGGACACCGAGGACGAGGCCGACTACTGGAAGTCCCTCCAGACCCGGCTCGCCGGTGGCGCCGGCCTCGCCGACGTCCAGGGCATCGAGGTGGGCCGGATCGCCTCCGTCACCCAGCAGCAGGCCGACCGGTTCGAGGACCTCAGGAAGTACGGCGCGGACTCCCTCAAGGACCAGTTCGCCCCGGCGAAGTGGGCCGCGGCGAGCGGCAGGGGCGGCGAGGTCCTCGGCCTCGGCACCGACGTCGGCCCGGAGGCGATGTGCTACCGCACCGACCTCTTCAAGCAGGCCGGGCTCCCCACCGACCGCGCGGAGCTCGCCAAGAAGTGGTCCACCTGGGACGGCTACCTGGCCCTCGGAAAGCAGTACAAGGCGAAGGCCCCCGGCAAGAGCGCCTGGCTCGACAGCGTCGGCAGCCTCTACTCGATCATGATCGGGCAGGAGAAGGAGCGGTACTACGACGCCTCCGGAAAGCTGATCTGGGAGGAGAACCCCGCCCTGCGCACCGCCTGGGACCACTCCGTCCAGGCGGCCCAGGACGGGCTGAGCGCCAAGCTCGACCAGTGGTCCCCGCAGTGGAACCAGGCCTTCGCGGCCGGTTCCTTCGCCACCATCCCGTGCCCCGCGTGGATGCTCGGCTACATCAAGGGCCAGGCCGGTGAGGCCGGCAAGGGCAAGTGGGACGTCGCCACGCTCCCCGGCGGCGCCGGCAACTGGGGCGGCTCCTACCTGGCGGTGCCGAAGGCGGCGAAGCACAAGAAGGAGGCGTACGAGCTGGTGAAGTGGCTCACCGCGCCCGAGCAGCAGACGAAGCTCTTCCAGAAGCAGGGCAACTTCCCCTCCGCCACGGGCGCGATCGAGAAGGTCGCCGGCGCGAAGGACCCGTTCTTCTCCGACGCCCCCATCGGGCAGATCTTCGGTGACGCGGCGAAGGCGGCCCCGGTGCAGGTGCTCGGCGTGCACGACCAGAACATCGCGCAGCAGATCACGAACGCGCTGAGCGAGGTCGAGCGGAAGGGGACCTCGCCGGAGAAGGCCTGGTCGAACGCGCAGAAGGGCGTGGCGAACACCGTCGGCTGACCTCCGCCGCCGGTTCCCTCCTCTCCCCGTCTCCTCCACTCCTCCGAAGGGCCGCGCCGTGACCCTCACCGCACCCGAGACGCCGGCCCCGCCGAAGCCGGTCCCGCCGCCCGCGCGGCGGGGGTCCGCCCGGCGGACCTGGCAGTCGTTCTCGCCGTACGCCTACATCGCCCCGTTCTTCACCCTGTTCGTCGCCTTCGGTCTCTTCCCACTGCTCTACACGGCGTTCGTCTCGCTCTACCGGGTGGAGCTCCAGACGCCCGGCGACATGGAGTGGCGCGGCCTCGGCAACTACACCGCGCTGTTCGGCGACGAGTACTTCTGGCTCTCGCTGCGCAACACGTTCACCATCGGTGTGCTCTCCACCGTGCCGCAGCTCGTCATGGCCCTCGGGCTCGCACATCTGCTGAACTACAAGATGCGCGGCCGCACCTTCCTGCGGACCGCGGTCCTCCTGCCGTACGCGACGTCGGTGGCGGCCGCCACCCTCGTCTTCGCCCAGCTCTTCGGCCGGGACTTCGGTCTGATCAACTACGCGCTCGGCCTGGTCGGCATCGACCCCGTCGACTGGCAGAACGGCACGGTCGCCTCGCAGATCGCCGTGTCGACGGTCGTCATCTGGCGCTGGACCGGTTACAACGCGCTGATCTACCTGGCAGGCATGCAGTCGATCCCCCATGAGCTGTACGAGGCCGCCGCGATGGACGGGGCCTCGCGGTGGCGCCAGTTCTTCCACGTCACACTGCCGGGGCTGCGGCCCACGATCCTGTTCACCGTCATCGTGTCGACGATCGGCGCGACCCAGCTGTTCGGCGAGCCGCTGCTGCTCGAAGGGTCCATCTCGGGCGGCATCTCGCACCAGTACCAGACGCTCGGCCTGTACATGTACGAGCAGGGCTGGGGCTTCTTCCATCTGGGCCGGGCCGCCGCCATCGCCTGGGTGATGTTCCTGCTCATCGTGGTGCTCGTCGGGGTCAACGCCCTGGTCGCGCGCCGCCGTTCCCGCAAGGAGGCCGGCCGATGACCGCGCCCGGTTCCACCGTGACGCGAGACCCCTCCCGGGCCGGCCGCACGCCCGGTTCCACCGCGGCCCGCGGCCCCTCGCGGGCCGGCCGCACCCTGCACGCGGGGCCGCTCGCGTACGGGATCCTCGTCGTCGCCGTCCTCTTCTCCGCGTTCCCCTTCTACTGGACGATCGTCGCGGCGAGCCGTTCCAACGCCGACCTGGCGAAGGTTCCGCCGACGCTGCTGCCGGGCCCGAACCTGATCCGCAACTTCGAGGCGGTCCTCGAAGAGGCGGACATCGGCAAGGCCCTGCTCAACTCCCTCATCGTGAGCGGTTCGATCACCCTCGGCACCGTGCTGTGCTGCACGCTCGCCGGGTTCGCCTTCGCCAAGCTCCGCTTCCGGGGCCGCGGCGCCCTTCTGGCGATCACGATCGGCACCATGATGATCCCGCCGCAGCTGGGCGTGATCCCGCTGTTCATGCTGATCGCCGAACTGGGCTGGGTGAACCAGCTCCAGGCGGTGATCCTGCCGGGCCTGGTGTCCGCGTTCGGGGTGTTCTTCATGCGCCAGTACCTGGTGCAGACGCTGCCGGACGAGCTGATCGAGGCGGCACGGGTCGACGGCGCGTCCACCGCCCGCATCTTCTGGTCGATCGTGGTGCCGATCGCCCGGCCCGGTATGGCCGTCCTGGGCCTGCTGACCTTCATGGCCGCCTGGAACGACTTCTTCTGGCCGGTCGTCGCCCTCACCTCCTCCGAGCCCACGGTCCAGGTCGCCCTGCGCCAGCTCGGCGGCGGATACGTCCACGACCAGTCCGTGATCATGGCGGGCACGCTGCTCGGCACCCTGCCGGTGCTCCTGGTCTTCGGCCTGCTGGGCCGGCAGATCGTCGGCGGCATCATGCAGGGCGCCGTCAAGGGCTGACCACTCCGCCCCCTCGCCCACTGTCGCCGCCTCCCCCATCCCCCAGACCTCTCACTCCAGGGAGTTCCCATCCCATGACCGCGCTCGACGCCCGTACCGACACGACGACCGTCCTCCGCTTCCCCGAGGGCTTCCGCTGGGGCACCGCCACGGCCGCCTACCAGATCGAGGGGGCGGCGGAGGAGGACGGCCGCACGCCTTCCATCTGGGACACCTTCAGCCGTACGCCCGGCAAGGTGCGCAACGGCGACACCGGTGACATCGCCGCCGACCACTACCACCGGGTCGACGAGGACGTCGAGTTGATGCGGCGGCTCGGCGTGACCGACTACCGCTTCTCGATCGCCTGGCCCCGGGTGCAGCCCACCGGGCGCGGCCCCGCCGTGCGCAAGGGTCTGGACTTCTACCGGCGGCTCGTCGACCGTCTCCTCGACGCCGGGATCCGCCCGGTGGCGACGCTCTACCACTGGGACCTCCCCCAGGAGCTGGAGGACGCCGGCGGCTGGCCGCAGCGGGACACCTCGTACCGGTTCGCCGAGTACGCGGCCATCATGGCGGACGCCCTCGGCGACCGGGTGGCGACCTGGACCACGCTCAACGAGCCCTGGTGCGCGGCCTTCCTCGGCTACGGCAACGGCGTGCACGCCCCGGGCCGCACCAGCGCCCTGGCCTCGCTCCGCGCAGCCCACCACCTGAACCTGGCGCACGGGCTCGCGGCGCGCACCCTGCGCGGGGCGCTGCCCGGCGCGTCCGAGGTGTCGCTGACCCTCAACCTCCACGCGGTACGTCCCTGTTCGCAGGCGCCGGAGGATCTGGACGCGGCGCGCCGGATCGACGCGGTCGGCAACCGTGTCTTCCTCGACCCCGTCTTCCACGGCCGGCTCCCGGAGGACCTGGTCCGCGACACGGGGTCGGTCACGGACTGGTCCTTCGTGGGGGACGGCGATCTGGCGGCGGCGGCCGCGCCGATCGATTCGCTCGGCATCAACTACTACTCCCCCTCGGTCGTCGGGGCGGGCAGCTCGGAGTCGCCCTCTCCGTGGGCGGGCGCGGAGCGGCACGTCCGGTTCGAGCCGGCCCCGGGGCCGCGGACGGCGATGGACTGGCCGGTGGACGCGAACGGGCTGCACGAGCTGCTGATCCGGCTGCGGGACGAGCTGCCGGACGTACCGCTGGTGATCACCGAGAACGGTGCGGCGTACGACGACTACGCCGACCCCTCGGGCAACGTGAAGGACCCGGAGCGGGTGGCGTACCTCCACGCGCATCTGGCGGCGGTGCACCGCGCGCTCGCGGACGGGGCGGACGTCCGGGGGTATTTCCTGTGGTCGCTCCTGGACAACTTCGAGTGGGCGTACGGCTACAGCAAGCGGTTCGGCATCGTGCACGTGGACTTCGCCACGCAGCGGCGGACGCTGAAGGACAGCGCGCGCTGGTACGCGGAGGTCATCGCGCGCGGGGGCCTGGCCGAGGCCTGACGGGCGGGCCGGCCCCGGCCGGCTACTTCCGCAGCGCGCCGGCGACGAAGGCCCGGGTCCACGGGACGGCCGAGTCGACGGGGATGTACTGCGAGTCCGCCGGGAAGAAGTCCACGACGCCGGCCGCGCCGTAGTTCGCCCAGAAGCAGGTGGTCATCGGGAAGGTGTCGGTGACGTTCTGCCGGCACTTCACGACGAGGCCGCTGCTGGTGGCGGTCCGGGGCTCGCCGGTGAAGTTGCGGCCGTCGTCCGTGGCCTGGTCCACGGACGCGTCGTAGATGCTGTTCAGCGCGGCGGTGGGGTCGGGCACGCTCTCGTACAGGTGGGTCCTGGCGGTGAACATGGGCGCCGACGCCGACATGGTGCCCTTGCGGAGGACGTTGCGCGGGCTGCCGAAGCAGGACACCTCGTCGGCGAGGTCCTGGCTGTCGCCCTCGATCTCCTTGAGGTCGTCGTCTCCGGTGACGCTGATGTCGAGGCCGCTGCCGTAGTGGAAGCCGCCGTCGCCCTCGTCGCAGACGAGTCCTTCCAGTTCGGGCACGGCGATGGCCGTGTAGCGGGTGCCGGGGTCGGCGGCGAGCTTCTCGGTGGCCGGGGCGGCCCCGCCCTCCCCGCCGCCGGTGGAGGTCCGGCCCTCCGACGTCTTCCCGGCCGATGACGGTCCCGTCGAACCCTTGGTGTCCGCGGGTTCGGAGGAGCCGCAGCCCGTCAGCGTCACCGCCACGGACGAGGCCAGAACGACCGAGGCCACAACTGCCCGAAACCTGCTCATGTGCCGACTCCCCCGCGAGGCGCACGTGCCGTTCCGAGGACGGCACTCTGTAGTTGACCGTGAACGTCGACCAAGGTTGTTGATCAAGATCGCGGTGATCCTACGGCGTACCCGAGGGGGGTGCCGCGACACCCCCCTCGGGTCCACGGCACCCCCGGTCACTATTCGGCCAGGGTCACAGGCGCTGCCACAGCGCCGGGACGTTCGGCGGCTGCCAGCCCGCCTGGGCCTGGTGGCCCTGGAGGCAGCGGTAGCTCGCGCCGCCGTAGGTGACGACGTCCCCTGCCGCGTAGACCTTTCCGGCCGTCCAGGTGCCACCCGGCTCCGGCTCGCCCGGCCCGGGGCCCGGGTCGGTGCCGGTGGTCCTCAGCGTCAGCCCGTAGTTCTGGAGCAGCGGATTCAGTGGCTGGAAGAAGGTGGTGCCGCCGCTGGAGCAGTTCCCGGAACCGCCGGATGTGACGCCCTGGGCCTGGCTGCCGGAGATGTACGAGCCGCCGGAGTCGCCGGGCTCGGCACAGACGGTCGTACGGGTCACCCCGGAGATGGTGCCCTCGGGGTAGGTGACGCTCGTGTTGTGCTGCTGCACGGTGCCGCAGTGCCAGCCGGTGGTCGAGCCGGAGCGGCACACGGAGGAGCCGACGGGCTGCAGCACCGAGCCGGTCACCTGGACGCTCGCCCCGCCGGCGCCCTTGACGTACGGGGTGGCGGTCCAGTTGGTGTTGGCGGCGACCCAGGCCATGTCGTTGCCGGGGAAGACCGAGCCCTGGAAGCTGCCCTGCGCCACCTGGTTGAACCCGCTGGTGGTGGTGCCCGCCCGGCCGCAGTGACCGGCGGTGGCGAAGCCCTGGGTGGTGCCCCGCGTCACCGGGAAGCCGACCGAGCAGCGGCCGCCGCCGCCCATGTAGTACGCGTCGCCGCCCCGGATGTCGTACAGCGGGCGGGGTGCCTGGCCGGCGCGGACGACGCGCACCAGCTCGCGCGGCACGCCGGTGGCCCGCACGAGCCGTGCCCCGGCACCCGCCCTGGTCTCCTCCACGACCAGGACGTTGGCGCGGACGTCGACGTAGCGGACGGGCGCGTCGGTGCCCGCGGACCGGTCGAGACGCTGCTTGGCGCGTTCCAGGGCGGTCAGACTGTGCGTCACGAGCCGGGCCCGCGCACCCGTGGCCCGTATCGCGGCGGTGTCGGCGGCGCGGGTGGTGGCCACGGTCAGGGTGCCGGCCTCGGCACCGTCCACCCACGCTCCGGCGAAGGCGCCGCCGAGGCCCTGGCGGAGCCGGGCGGCGGTGGCGCCCGCCTCGGCCTCGTTGGCGAGGCGGGCCCGGGCCTGGGAGTGGGTGAGTCCCAGGTCGCGCCGCATGGCGTCGAGCAGCTCGGGACGGGCGGAGTCGGCGCCGAGTGCCTGGGCGGCGGTCCTGACGGTCGGGGCGCGGTGCGGGTCCCGGGCGTCCGGGGCCGCGGCGGCGGAGCCGGCCTGGAGTCCGGCCAGCGCCATTCCGGCGGCGACGAGGGCGGTACACGCCGCACGGGCGTGTCGTCGGAGCATGGGGAGTCTCCTCGGTTCTCGGATCGCGGTTCGGGGATCTCGGTTCCCCGGTCTCGGATCGCGGTGGGGGATCTGCTGGAACCGTAGGGATCGCGACGAGAGGACGGGAGTTGGCAGTCGGCCCCTGCCACGGCGTTATGCCGGGGGTGCCACCCCGGTGCGCAGCCGGCCCGCGCTGGTCGCCAGCGCCTCGGCGTGGGCGGCCCGGGTGTGGCCGAGGACGGTGGCGGACCGGGAGGCCGCGCGGCCCTCGGGGTGCCAGCCGAGCAGGTGCCGCCACACGAGCGGGGCGCCGGCGAGGGGCCGGGTGACGAGGCCCGGGGTGACGGGGAAGGTGGCCCGGCACAGTCCGACGGCCCGGCCGACCTGCACCAGATGGACACAGGAGGCGGTGTCCGTCTCGTACACACAGGCCGGGGTGAACCCGGCCCGTACGCACGCGGCGGCGAAACAGTCGCCGAAGCAGCCGTCGCCCGGCACGTCGGTCCAGGCCTCCGCCGCCAGTTCGGCCAGGTCGATCTCGGCGCGGGGCGCCAGCGGGTGGTCGGCGGCCAGCATCACGTACACCGGGTCGCGGGCGACCTCGGTCCAGGCCAGTCGGCCCGCCTCGGGCGGACCGCTCTCGCCGCAGACGCCGACGAGGGCGAAGTCCAGGCGGCCGTCGGCGACCCCGCCGGCGATCTCGCGCTCCGACCACGAGATGTACGTGGTGACGGGGGCGCCGGGGTCGTCGCGCGCGATCCGGTCGACCAGGCCGCCGAGCAGCGGCCCGTGGGTGCCGCCGAGCCGGTAGCCCTCCTCCGTCCCGCCCCGGGCGAACCGCACCGCCTCCTCCTGCAGCTCGCGGACGGCGGGCAGCACCACCCGCGCCCGTTCGAGCACCAGGTCACCGAGCGCCGTGGCCCGTACGCCCTCCCGCCCCCGCTCGAACAGGGCGCCGCCCAGGGCCCGTTCGATCCGCTTGAGCTGAGCGCTGAGCGCCGGCTGGGCGAGCCCGAGCGCGGTCGCGGCGCGTGTGAGGCTCCCCGCGTCGGCGATGGCCCGGATCGTCTTGAGGTGCCTCAGCTCCAAGTCCATAGCGAGAGCTTGACGCGCCGACCCGCTGCGGTCCAGACCAAAGCACGGCCCGACTTCCGCCATGTACACGGAACGACGCAGGTCACAGCGGGCGGCGGCTCGTCGGCGGGAACCGCACCGGCGCTCCGATCGTCCTCAGGGGCGAAGGGTGCCGGGGGACGGTCGACCGTCTCGTGGCACCGCACACGCGCGCATGCGGAACGGCGCATGCGGAAAGCAGGGGGTACGGGGTGGCGGTCACGCTCGCGGAGGAGATCATGCTGCTGTCCCTGGACGACGTGTCCGGGGTCGCGAAGGAGCGGCAGACCGCCGCATGGGCGGTCGCGGGTGGCATCCTGCTCGATCTGGTGCTGGCGGGGCGCGTGTCGGTCGACGACGGGCGGCTGCGGGTGACGGACGCGACGCCCACCGAGGTGCCTCTGCTGGACGAGCGGCTGCGGCAGATCGGCGCGTGGTGCGCGAAGAAGGGCAGGGCCCCGAAGGTCACCGAGTGGCTGACCAAGGACCAGTCCAAGGCCGTGAAGGCCACGGTCGAGAGCCTCCGTGAGCGCGGCCTGGTGCGTGAGGAGCGGCAGCGGGTGATGGGCCTCTTCCCCGTCGCCCGCTACCCGGAGGCGGACGGCTCCGTCGAACGCGAGCTGAGGGCGAGACTGCACACGGTCCTCGCCACCGGCCCGACCCACAGCGCCCGCACCACGGGCCTCCTCGCCCTGATCCACGGCGCCAAGCTCCACCGCCTCGCGTTCCCGGACATACCCCGCAAGGAGGTCGCGGCGCGTCTGGAGGAGCTCACGGCCGGCGAGTGGGCCGCGGAGAGCGTGCGCCGGGCGATCCGGGACATGCAGGCCGCGATGCTCGTGGTCACCACGGCCACGGTGGTGGCGGTCACCAGCTGAACGGGCGCGGGGGGTGCTGCTCGACGCGGTGCGGAGTGCGGACCGGGGCAGGCCCCCACGGCCCGCCCCGGTCCGCCACCACTCTCTCTTCCGCCACTCACGTCCCACTCACGTTCCGCTAACGCGGGCGAGGCGGGTGCGGTCCGCCGTGCGCGGCGGCTGCGCTGTGCCCTGCGGCCGCGCTGTGAGCGGCCCGTCGTGTGCCGCGCGGTAGTCTGCTCGCCTTTCCGATCACGTACCCGATTCCTTCAGGGAAGCGAGCGACGCAGATGACCGATCTGAGCCGGATATACGTGGACGAGTGCCTGGGCGGGAACCACGGGCTCGCCGAGGCCGTGGCACGGGCGGAGCTGCCGCCGGCCTTCGAGGAGGCGTGGCGCGCGCATCTGCTGCCCCGTCCCTGGTTCGTCAGCGCGCCCGAGACGGCCGCCTTCGCGCGGGACCTGGAGGGGCTCTTCGAGCTCCTCGTGTCCCTGCCGCTCCGGCTCTTCGACGGGGACGTCGACCGGTACGCGGCCGAGGTCGGGATCGATCCCCCGCTCGCCGCGCTGCTCCGCCGGGGCGGCTCCGGTGTCCCGGCCAAGTTCGGCCGCGCCGACGCCTATCACGACGGCACCGCGTACAAGCTCCTGGAGTTCAACCTCGGCAGCGAGGTCGGTGGCGTGGACATGGCCGTGTTCAACCAAGGGCTGCTGCGGGTGCCCGACTTCGCGGACTTCGCGCGCGTGCACCGGCTCGACCACGTGGACATCGCCGCGCGGACGGCCGCCGTCCTGCGCGACCGCGCCAGGCCGGCGCTGTCCGGGGACGGGGACCCGGTGGTCGGGCTGATCGAGGGGCACGGCGGCATCGCCCCGTACGGAATGCTGATGCGGGCCACGGTCGAGGCGATGGCCGAGCAGGGCATCGACGTGCGGATCGGGGAGATCGCCGACGTCCGCACCCGGCCCGACGGCAAACTCACCCTGGACGGCACCCCGCTGGACCTGGTCCTGCGGAACTTCGCCGCGAGTCAACTGCTCGACGACCCGGCGGGGCCCGACGTGGCGGAACCGTTCTTCCGCGCCCACCAGGCCGGCCGGACCATCCTGTTCACGTCGCTGGAGAGCGGCCTCTACTCGAACAAGAGCGCCCTCGCGCTGCTCACCGACCCCCGCCGGCGCGGGTCGTTCGACGCCGCCGAGCTGGCCCTCGTCGACCGGGTCCTGCCGTGGAGCCGCACGCTCCACTCCGCCGTTCCCGCCGAGCTCGTCGACCTCTGCCGGGAGCGGCGGGAACAGCTCATCCTCAAACCGGGCGCCGGGTACGGCGGGCTGGACACCTTCGTCGGCTGGGAGTGCGCGGACGCGGAGTGGGACAAGGCGGTGCGCGTCGCCGTCGAGCGGGGCGGTTACGTGGCGCAGGAGCGCGTCGTACCGCGCCCGGAGCCGGTGTACGATCCCGCGACCGGCGAGGTCGACGACTGGATCGCGGCGCTCGGCGTCTTCCTCACCGACGAGGGGTACGCGGGCACGCACGCGCGTGCCAACCGCGCCGACGGGGGCGCGATCGTCGGGATGAGCAGCAACCCGGACACCCGGATGGTGGGCGTGTTCTCCCACCCGTGACGCACGGAGGCGGCCATGCGCCGGCACGAGAACCGGCCCCGAGGACACGACCGGCGTCCGGCCCGCCGCACCACGGGACCGGCCCCCGCGCCGCCGGCGAGGCCGACTTCGGTCGCCGGAACTCGTGTCGTGCTGGTCGGTTGCTTCTCCGCGAAGGAGAAGACCTTCGACGCTCTCATGGACTCGGCCGCCACAGAACTGGCCGCGCGCGGCGCGCGGATCGTGGGCCGGTTCGTCCAGCGGCGCGGGATCTCGGACGGCGGGGCCGCGAAGATGGCCCTGCCGTTCTCGTCCCGGACCCTGCTGCGCTCCGGCAAGGTCCGTGAGGTCGCCGCCGCGTGCGAGGAGGCCCGCGCCGACGCGGCGGTGTTCGTGACCCCCCTGACGGAACTGCAGGAGCGCACCCTGACGGCACGGCTGGGATGCCCCGCCCTGAGTCTCGGCGCAGCCCTGGCCGCGAACCGGCCCTCACCGCCGGCTCCGGCCGCGTGATCCGGGCCGTGGCCGTACGGAACCTCAGGCGCCCGCGGCCAGTTCGGCGTCGGCGCGCTCCGTGATCAGGGTCAGCACCCGGCCCGTGACCACCAGGTCCTCGTCCGTGATGCCGGCGTACAGGCGGGCGGAGACCTCGGCGGATTCGGCCGAGGTGACCTCGTACACCTGCCGTCCGGTGTCCGTGAGTCGTACCCGGGCCGGCTCGTCCGGGTCCGTCTCCAGCGCCTTCGCGGCCGTCAGCTCCTCGATCACGCCGGACACGACCGACGCGTCGATCTTCAGGGAACCGGTGACGTCGCCGACGAGCTCGTCACGGCCGATGGACTCGCCCGCGGCCACGACGGCCCGGAGGGTGACGCTCTGGTGGAACGTGATGCCGTGACGGGTCAGGACGCCCTCCAGGCGGGCTCGTGCCGCGTGGTGCGCCAGGGCCAGGACCCGGCCGTCGGCGCGGGGTGCGGTGGTGGTGGTCATGATGGCTCCTCGTCGTTCTCGGTGTGCGGATCCAGAGGTGCGTCGAGCAGGAGCGCCAGTTCCCGGGTGAACTCCTGGGTGCGCGGGCCGGTCCTTCCCCCCAGCGGCGCGAGCAGCTGGTCCAGGAGGCCCTGGACGACCGTGATCGCCCGGCGTGTGACGTCGAGCCCCTGCTCGGTGAGCGACAGCTGCATGGCGCGCGGGTCGTCCGGGTCGCGGGTGCGGTCCAGGAGCCCGGACGCCTCCAGGGCGCGGGCGAGCTTGGAGACGTACAGCGGCTCCATCCCGGTCCGGTCGGCGAGCCCGCGCTGACTGGGCCTCAGGCCGGAGCGCGACATGCCGTACAGCGACGCCATCACCACGTACTGGGCATGGGTCAGACCCAGCGGCGCGACCGCCCGGTCGACGGCCACCCGCCACTTCATCGACAGGCGCCAGACCAGAAATCCCGCCGAGGCGCCGTTGGTTGCTGAACTCACCCTCAATACCGTACATGGCTACTATGTACATGGCTACTATTTTAGCCGGGCACGCGGCCCTACTCGCCGGCGGGCACGGCCCGCGCGCGAGGACTGAGCGTCGCCGCCCCGGCGAGGAGGAGTTCCAGCGCGAACGGGTAGCCGCTGTCGCGCATGTCGGCGGCGAGCAGGGGGAACGTGGCCGCGACGTGCGGGTGGGTGCCGGCCGGCAGTCTGCCGTACACCGCGTGCCAGACCTCCGCCTCCTTCTCCCGCGCGGTGGGCGGCAGGGCGAGCGCCGCCGCGTCCTGGGCGGCGAAGGCGAGGGCCTGGTCGACGAAGGCGTGGTAGATCCGGACCGCGAGGTCGTCCGGGAAGCCGGCCGTACGCAGCACCCCGAGGATGCTCTCGACCACCCGGGTCTCGTGGGTGCGCCCCGTGGTCCGGTGCGCCGCGAGAAGCGCGGCCTGCGGATGGGCCTGGTAGCGGGCGTGGAGGCGGAACCCGATCGAGCGGAGGTCCGCGCGCCAGTCACCGGTGGCCGTCCAGCCCTCCTGGGCCCGGCCGATGAGCTCGTCCGCGAGGGCGAGGAGCAGGGCGTCGGTGTTGCGGAAGTAGCGGTAGAGGGCGGTGGGGTCGGCGCCGAGCGCGGCACCGAGTCTCCGTACGGAGAGCGCCGCCGCGCCGTGCTGCTCGACCAGCCGCAGGGCGGTCTCGACGATGAGCCGTTCCGAGAGGACGGCGCCCTGTTTGGTGGGGCGGCGTCGCTGTCGGCTGCCTTCGGGAACCACGCGTTCGACCATGCCAGGACCTTATGTCAACGCCATTGACGTGTATACGGCGGTACGGATTGCATGGCGTCGGCACCCGTCCTCGCACGCCCCCAGGAGCACCCCCATGACCTCGGCCGATCTGGTCTTCACCGGCGGACCCGTCTTCACGGTCGACCCGGCCCGCACCCGGGCGAGCGCGCTCGCGGTCACCGGCGACCGCGTCGTCGCCGTCGGCCACGACGAGGTGCGGGAGCTCGTCGGACCCCGGACCGAGGTCGTCGACCTGAGCGGGAAGCTGCTGCTCCCTGGGTTCCAGGACGCCCATGTCCACGCGGTGTACGGCGGTTCGGAACTGGCCGAGTGCGATCTGACGGGCACGGTCGGCGTCCCGGAGTACCTCGGCCGGGTCCGGGCGTACGCCGACGCGCACCCGGACCACGCGTGGATCACCGGCGGCGGCTGGTCGATGGAGAGCTTCGCGGGCGGACTGCCCACCCGGCAGCTGCTCGACTCCGTCGTCCCGGACCGGCCGGTCCTGCTGTCCAACCGGGACCACCACGGCGCCTGGGCGAACACGAGGGCCCTCGAACTCGCCGGGATCACCGCCCGCACCCCGGACCCCGACGACGGCCGCATCGAGCGCGAGCCGGACGGTACGCCCAGCGGCATGCTCCAGGAGGGCGCCATGACGCTGGTGTCGCGCCTCGTACCGGCGAGCACGCCGGCGGACCGTCTCGCGGGGCTCCTCCGCGCGCAGGAGCTGCTGCACTCCCTCGGCGTCACCGGCTGGCAGGACGCGCTCCTGGGCGCGTTCAGCGGCCGGGCCGATCCCTCGGACGCCTACGCGACCGCCGCACGCGACGGCTCGCTGACCGCCCGGGTGACCGGGGCGCTCTGGTGGGACCGGCGGCGCGGGTCCGAGCAGATCACCGAACTGGTGTCGCTGCGGGAGAAGTTGAGTCACGGCCGGTTCCGGGCGACCTCGGTGAAGATCATGCAGGACGGCATCGCGGAGAACTTCACCGCCGCCATGACCTCCCCCTACCTGGACGGCTGCGGCTGCGCCACCGCCAACAGCGGACTCAGTTTCGTGGACCCCGGGGCGCTGCGCGGGTACGTGGCGGAGCTCGACGCCCTCGACTTCCAGGTCCACTTCCACGCCCTCGGCGACCGGGCCGTCCGCGAGGCCCTGGACGCGCTGGAGGCCGCGGTCGCCGCCAACGGGCGCCGCGGCAACCGCCACCACCTGGCCCATCTCCAGGTCGTCCACCCGGACGACCTCCCCCGGTTCGCCGCGCTCGGCGCCCTGGCCAACATCCAGCCGCTCTGGGCGGCCCACGAGCCGCAGATGGACGAACTCACCATCCCGTTCCTGGGGCCCGAACGCACCGCCTGGCAATACCCGTTCGGCGATCTGGTGCGGGCCGGGGCCACCCTCGTCGCGGGCAGCGACTGGCCGGTGAGCAGCCCCGACCCGCTCGCGGGCATCCACGTCGCCGTGAACCGCCGGGAGCCCGGCACCACCGACGACCGCGTCTTCCTGCCGGAGCAGCGCCTCGACCTGCCCACGGCCCTCGCCGCGTACACCGCCGGCTCCGCCCACGCGAACGGCCACGACGACGCGGGCAGCCTCCGCCCCGGGAACCTCGCCGACCTCGTGGTCCTGGACCGCGACATCCTGACCGGGCCGCCGGAGGAGATCGCCGGGGCGCGGGTGGAACGCACGTACGTGGGCGGCCGTCTCGTGTACGCGCGCTGAGCGGGGCGGTTGACCGGAGCGGCCGCCGGTCAGTCCCGAAGATGCCCGATCACGGAGCGCACGGCCCGCTCCGCGCACGCGCGGGACTCCTCGGTGGGGTCGACCAGTTCGAAGCTGTGGCGACCGTGCGGAACGTCGACGATCTCGACGTCGGCCCCGTTCTTCCCTGCGGCGGTCAGGAACTCTTCGACCGTCGCCGCGAAGGCCGAATGCTCCCGTCCGGCCCGGGTCAGGACGATCGGCGGGCCGTCCGCCGTGCCCACGGCTTCGGCGGGCCGGAAGCGGGAATCCACGGCGCCCCGGCCGGGGAGCGGTGCCAGAACGGGGTAGCTCGCCGCCGGGCAGCGCAGCCACGGCCGGCCAGTCCGCCGTGAGGAGCCCGCCCACGAAGAGGAATCCGGAGCGCGATCCGGTCCCCGTCGACGCGCGGGTCGGCGCGCTCCACCACCAGCTCTCCGTCGCCCTGCACGTCCAGGTCGAGGCCCGGGCCGGCTGACCCTTCCCGCATGGTGGGCAGCCGGGCGTCCACGTGGTGGGCGGCGGGGTGGCGGATGTCTGCCGATGCCTCGAATCGCCGCAGGTCAGAGCGGTGGATACGGGACGTCAGGTGGCGCAATACTGCCGCAACACCATCCGGCGCGGCCCGCCGCTACGTTCCTTGCCATGCCCGCCGAACCCGCTTCCGCCGCCCGTCCCGTCGCCGCCGCCCGCCGTCTGCGGCTGCGTGCGGACCGGGCGCGGCAGCTCGCCGATCTGCTGCGCCATCAGATCCTGGCAGGCGGCTTCCCCGGCGGGATCCTTCCGCTGGAGGACGTGATCGCGGCCGACTACCGGGCCAGCCGGAACACCGTCCGGCAGGCGCTCGACCTGCTGCGCGGCGAGCAGATCGTCGAACGGCAGCCAAGGGTCGGCACAGTGGTGGTGTGCGAGAAGTACCCGCACGGCCTGGACCGGCTCCAGGGGCTCGCCGAGACCCTGCGCGAGCACGGGCAGGTCACCAACGAGGTCCGGACGATGGGCCCGGTCGGCGCTCCGGGGCCGGTGGCCCACCGCCTCGGGCTGCCGGAGCACACCGACGTGCTCTGCATCGAGCGGCTGCGCCGCCTCAACGGACTGCCGCTCTCCCTCGACCTGTCCTACCTCCCGATGGACGTCGGCGGCGAACTCCTCGGCTGCGACCTGGAGAACACGGATGTGTTCCGGCTCCTGGAGCAGCTGACCGGAGGCCCGCTCGGGCACGCGGAGATCACCCTGGAGGCCGTCAACGCCGACGCGCACTCCGCCGCCGTGCTCCAGGCCCCGCGCGGGGCCGCCGTCCTGATGCTGGAGCGGCTGACCTGTCTGCCCGACGGGCGGCCGGTGGACCTGGAGTTCATCCGGTTCCGCGGCGACCGCATCACCATGGGCGGCGTCCTGCGCCGCTCCCTCTGATCACCTCCCTCCCCCGGCCGGTTCGGCCTCTCCCGCTCCTCCCCTTCCTGCCGACCCCTTTCCTGGAGACAGCCATGCCTCTGGTCCCCCAGCGCGCCGACGTGCCCGTGACCATCGACGAGTCGAAGTGCATCGACGGATGCACGCTGTGCGTCGACATGTGTCCGCTGGACTCGCTCGCGATCCGCGAGGAGGACGGCAAGGCGTACATGCACGTGGACGAGTGCTGGTACTGCGGCCCCTGCGCCGCCCGCTGCCCCACCGGCGCGGTCACCGTCAACATGCCCTATCTGCTCCGGTGAAAGGCCGAACACCCATGTCCCGAGGAAGACTTCCTCTGCTCCACCGGGGAGCCGGCCGGCTCGCCCTCCCCCTCGCTCTCATCCTGCCCCTCGCCACCGCCTGCGGCGGCGCAGAGGCCGGAGGCCCGTCCGACGGGAAGACGGTCACGGTGACCGTCGGCTACCAGTCGAAGACCATCAACACCGTCACCGCCGGCACGCTGCTGCGTTCCCTCGGCTACTTCGAGCAGGAGCTCGCGGACCGGGGCCGGAAGGACGGCCTCACCTACCGGGTGGTGTGGCAGGACTACGCGACCGGGGCACCGATCACGGCGCAGATGACGGCGGGAAAGATCGACATCGGTTCGATGGGCGACTTCCCGCTGCTGATCAACGCGGCACGCGGGAAGCAGCTCAAGGAGCCGACGCGACTCGTGGCGGTCACCGGATACAACCTGCGCGGCGGCCTCAACACCGTGGTCACCGCGCCTGGTTCGCCGCTCGGGTCGCTCGCGGACCTGAAGGGCCGCAAGGTGTCCACCAGTGTCGGCTCGGCCGCCGACGGCACGCTCGTACGGGCGCTGCGACGGGCCGGGCTCGACCCCGCGAAGGACGTCCGCAAGCTCAACCAGCAGCCGAGCGTGGGGGCTTCGGCCCTGGCGGCCGGAAGCGTCGACGCCCTGTCCCAGTTCGTCGCCTGGCCGGGTCTCCTCGCCTTCCAGGGCAAGGCGACGGCTCTGTACGACGGCGCCGAGCTGAACCTGCCGACCTTCCACGGGGTCACCGTCCGCGAGGAGTTCGCCCAGCGCCGTCCGGACGTCCTCGACGCCTTCCTGCGAGCGCAGAACCGCGCCACGGATCATCTGCGGAAGCAGCCGGTCGCCGCTGCCGAGACGGTCGCGAAGGAGACCGGGCTGCCCGCCGAGGTGGTCTACCTCTACAACGGCGCCCAGGGCATCGCGACCTTCGACCCGGCGCTCCGCCCGGAGTTGATCGCCGCGCTGAAGGAGGACGTGCCGGTCCTCAAGGAGGCCGGTCTGGTGACGGACGTCGACGTGGAGGCGTTCGTCGACCCGGCGCCGCTGCGCCGGGCGGTGCCGGACCTCGCGTTTCCGAAGGCGGCCGGTCCGAAGTCCGAGCTGTGGCTGAAGGGCCAGAGCTCGATCCGTACCTTCGACAGCCCCGCCGCG
This sequence comes from Streptomyces sp. NPDC088553, assembly GCF_044752965.1. NCBI lineage: Bacteria > Bacillati > Actinomycetota > Actinomycetes > Kitasatosporales > Streptomycetaceae > Streptomyces > Streptomyces sp. NPDC088553. The sequence goes on from NZ_JBIVMG010000002.1 coordinate 861,744, forward strand.
CTCCTCAAGGCCGTCAGGGGTGCGTCCGTGCGGGCCGCCTACGTGCCGGACGCGGTGACGGGGACGCTGTGGTTCGCGGACCGTGCGGTGTGGGTCGCGGACGGCGCCGCGTGGCGGGCCTTCGTCACCCGCTCGGCCGCCGAACGGTACGTCTCCGGGCACGCCGGGGCGCGCGTCGTCCCGTACGCGGACGCCGTGAGGCTCGCGTCATGAGTGCGGGAAGCCGCCGGACCGGGGCCACGAGCGCCGGTCGCCGGCTGGTCCGGGTGGCCTCGCCGCTCGCGGCCCTCGGGCTCTGGCAACTGCTGACCTCCTACGACGTCGATCTGTGGCTGCGGTTCGAGCAGTTCCCCACGGTCGTCGAGGTCGCCTCCGCCCTCGGGGACCGGATCGGCACCGAGGCGTACTGGCAGGACCTCGGCCACAGTCTGCGCCGGATCGCGGTCGGCTTCCTCCTCGCCGCCGTCCTCGGGGTGGCGGCCGGGACCGCCGTGGCCCGGTCCCGGTGGGCCGCTGACATCCTGGGCCCGCTGGTCGAGGTGGTACGGCCGATCCCGGCCATCGCCCTGGTGCCTGTGGCGATCCTGCTGCTCCCCACCAACGAGCAGGGCATCGTCTTCATCACCTGCGCCGCGGCCCTCTTCCCCGTCCTCGTGTCGACCCGGCACGCCGTACGGGCCCTGAACCCGGTGTGGGAGGAGGCGGTGCTCACCCTCGGCGGGAGCCGGGCGCGGGTGCTGTTCTCGGTGGTGCTGCCGGGCGCCCTGCCGGGGATCTTCGGCGGTCTCTCGGTGGGCATCGGCGTCTCGTGGATCTGTGTGATCTCGGCGGAGATGATCTCCGGCGAGTACGGGGTGGGCTACCGCACCTGGCAGGACTACACGGTCGTCGACTACCCCGGAGTCTTCGTCGGCATGGCCACGATCGGCGCCCTGGGCTGGCTCACCTCCACCGCGGTCGAGGCACTGGGCCGCCGGGTCACGGCGTGGCTTCCGCGCCCGGCCGACCGGTTCCCGGCGGGCGGCCCCGCCCGCGCGGCGAGCACGCCCGCACCCACCGCTCCCGCGTCCGCGTCCGCCTCCCCTGTCCGTCGCCCCGAGAAGGAGCCGGTTCCATGAGCACCGTGAGCCCGTCCGCCGTGTCCGCGAAGCCGCCCGTGCCGACGGCGCCGACGGCCTCCGCCGGTGCGGAACTCGCCCTGCACGGCGTCCGTCTCGGCCATCCCGACGGGGTCGCCGTGCCCGGCCCCGTGGACCTGCGGATCGCCCCCGGCGAACTGCTGACCGTGGTCGGCCCGTCGGGCTGCGGCAAGACCACCCTCCTGCGCACGCTCGCCGGTCTGCTGCCCCCGCTGGAGGGGCGGGTCACCCAGGACGGGGAGCCGGTCCGCCGGCCGGGCGCCGACCGTGCCCTGGTCTTCCAGCACGACGCGCTGCTGCCCTGGCGTTCGGTCCGCGCCAATGTCGAACTGCCCCTCGCCATCCGGCGGGTGCCCCGCGCCGAGCGGCGCCGCTCGGCCGAGGATTGGCTGGAGCGGGTCGGGCTCGGCGGGCACGCGCGCAAGCTCCCGCACCAGCTGTCCGGCGGGCAACGGCAGCGCGTCCAGCTGGCCCGCGCCCTCGCGGCCCGCCCCCGGGCCGTCCTGATGGACGAGCCGTTCGGCGCGCTCGACGCCCACACCCGCGCCGGGATGCAGGATCTCCTGGTGGAGATCCTGCACGGCACGGGCGCGACCGTCGTCTTCGTCACCCATGACGTCGACGAGGCGATCCATCTCGGCGACCGGGTCGCCCTGTTCGCGACCGGCGACGTCCTGGACGTACCGCGTCCGCGCGCGCGTGACGCCCGGCGGGCGCCGGACACGGCCGCGCTGCGCCGCCGTGTCCTCGACTCCCTCTGACGCGCGTCCACGAACCCGCGGCCCCGCGCAGCATCCCCGAATCCTCGAAAGGCGCCCCATGGACAGCCCCGTCGTCCCCCTGACCGTGCCCGATCTCGCCGACGCGACCGAGCTGTCCTGCGACGTGCTCGTCATCGGCGGCGGCACCGCCGGCACGATGGCCGCGCTGACCGCCGCCGAGCGCGGGGCGAACGTCCTGCTCCTGGAGAAGGCGCACGTCCGGCACTCGGGCGCTCTCGCCATGGGCATGGACGGCGTCAACAACGCGGTGGTGCCGGGCCGAGCCGAGCCGGACGACTACGTCGCCGAGATCACCCGCGCCAACGACGGTCTGGTGGACCAGTCGACGGTCCGGCAGACGGCGACCCGGGGCTTCGGCATGGTCCAGCGCCTGGAGTCGTACGGGGTGAAGTTCGAGAAGGACGAGCACGGCGAGTACGCGGTCCGGCAGGTGCACCGGTCCGGTTCGTACGTGCTGCCGATGCCGGAGGGCAAGGACGTCAAGAAGGTCCTCTACCGGCAGTTGCGGCGGCGCGAGATGCGGGAGCGCATCCGGATCGAGAACCGGGTGATGCCGGTCCGCGTCCTCACCCACCCCGAGGACGGCAGGGCGGTCGGCGCGGCCGCGTTCAACACCCGCACGGGCGAGTTCGTCGTCGTCCGGGCAGGAGCCGTGATCCTGGCCACCGGCCCCTGCGGTCGCCTCGGCCTGCCCGCCTCCGGCTATCTGTACGGCACGTACGAGAACCCGACGAACGCCGGCGACGGGTACGCCATGGCGTACCACGCGGGTGCGGCGCTCACCGGGATCGAGTGCTTCCAGATCAACCCCCTGATCAAGGACTACAACGGCCCCGCCTGCGCGTATGTCGCCAATCCCTTCGGCGGCTACCAGGTGAACCGGCACGGCGAGCGGTTCGTGGAATCCGACTACTGGTCGGGGCAGATGATGGCGGAGTTCGCGTCCGAACTCGCCTCGGACCGGGCCCCGGTGTACCTGAAGCTGAGCCATCTCCCCGAGGAGACCATCGGCGCCGTCGAGTCCATCCTGCACACCACGGAGCGGCCCACGCGCGGCACCTTCCACGAGGGCCGCGGGCACGACTACCGGACCCACGACATCGAGATGCACATCTCGGAGATCGGCCTGTGCGGCGGTCATTCGGCGTCGGGGGTACGGGTGGACTCCCACGCCCGGACGACCGTGCCGCGCCTGTACGCGGCCGGCGACCTGGCCTCCGTACCGCACAACTACATGATCGGCGCGTTCGTCTTCGGTGATCTGGCGGGTGAGGACGCCTCCCGGTACTCCGCTTACGAGGGGGAGTTGGACCACGAGCAGCTCGCGGCCGCCCATGACCTCGTCTACCGGCCGCTGCGGCATCCGGAGGGTCCGCCGCAGCCCCAGGTGGAGTACAAGCTGCGGCGGTTCGTCAACGACTACGTGGCGCCGCCGAAGACCGGCGCGAAACTCTCCCTGGCCGTCGAGGCGTTCGACCGCGTGTCGGAGGAGATCGCCGGGATGGGGGCGCGTACGGCCCATGAGCTGATGCGGTGCGCGGAGGTGTCGTTCATCCGGGACTGCGCCGAGATGGCCGCGCGGGCCTCGCTCGCCCGCACCGAGTCCCGCTGGGGTCTCTACCACGAGCGGCTCGACCACCCGGAGCGGGACGACGCCGGCTGGCTCCACCACCTCGATCTGCGCAAGTCCCCCTCGGGGGCGATGGAGTTCACGGCACGTCCGGTGGAGCCCTATCTGGTGCCGGTGCCCGAGTTCGCGCCGCCGGGTGGTCCCGAGCGGCACCTCGGCGAGTTGGAGCTCGTCCCCGTCGCCACGGCCGGCCCCCGGGACACGGCCCCGGCGGCCCGTCCGCACACGGCAGCCCCGGCCCCGGTCGAGGCCCCTGCGGTCGCCTCGCCCCATCCCCGGCTGCTCCAACTCCTCTCCCTCGTCGAGGAGTCCCCCGATCTCGACGCGCTCGACCCCTACCTGGACGACGAGGATCCGGCCGTACGGGCCGCCGCCGTCACGGCTCTCGGCGAGACCGCGCCGGCCGGTACGGGCCCCGTACTCGCCGCCCGGCTGCGCGACGGATCGCCGCTCGTCCGGGCCGCCGCGTCGGCCGCCCTGCGCGAGCTGGTCGAGGTGCTGCCCGCCGAGCCGGAGCTCGCCGCCGCTCTGCGGGAGGCGCTCGCCGTGCCGGACGCCGCCGTGCGGTCCGCCGCGCTGGAGGTCCTGCGGGCGCTCCGGCTCGGGGACGCCGGTCTGTACGGCGGGGCGCTCGCCGACACGACCGTCGAGGTACGCGTACAGGCCGTCCGGGCCCTGGTCTCGGTGGACGCCGTCGCGGAACTGACGGTGGCGGCCGCCGACCCGGCCCGTGAGGTCCGGGTGGCGGTGGCCCGGGGTCTGGCAGCCGTACGGAATCCGGCCCCCGAGCCGCTCGGGCCGCTGCTCGACGACCCCGACCCGCTGGTCCGGGGCGCGGCGCTCGCCGCCCTGGCCGGAACCGGCTGCCCGGCCGGTTACGCCACGCGGGCCGAAGCCGCCCTCGGCGATCCGGCCTGGCAGGTCCGCTCGGGCGCCGCGACCGCGCTGCGGGCCGCCCCGGCCGACCCGGCCGTCCCCGCGCTCGCGAAGGCGCTCGCCGACGCGAACGCGGACGTCCGGAAGGCCGCCGTCCTGTCGCTCCTCGTCCACCGGGCCGACCCTGAGGCCCGTGCGGCACTCGCCGGGGCGTCGGACGACCCCGACGCGGACGTACGCGCCTACGCGGCCCGCGCCGCGCGCTGAGCCGGGGGCGGGGTCCGGGGGACGGCCGCCGTGTGGAGGTGCTGGGCGCGCGGCCGGCCGGGCGGGGCGGCGGGCAGCGTCGCGGTGAGGGGAAAGCCGCAGGCGAGGGCGGTCCGGCACGAGCCCTCGTTGCCGACGGCGTGCACGAGTTCCGGGGTGCGCCCGGCGAAGGGGCCGTCCTCGTCCGCGACCCAGCGGGCGACGCGGGTCAGTGCCCGGGAGGCGATCCGGCGCCCGCGGGCCTGCGGCGCGGTCCAGTAGCCGACGCGTACGGCCGCCGCTCCCTCACCGGTGACGGCGATGTGGCCGAGCGGCGCCGTGCCGCCCACCGCCGTGGTCTCGACGATCGCGAAGGCCGCCCGGGTCCCGGCGGACCAGCCCGCGTTCTGGGCGTCCACCCACGCGCGTGCCTGCCGGGTGGTGTCCAGGTGGGTGGCGAGCCAGGCGCGCAACTGGGGGTCACGGTGATGGCGTACGAGCGGCTCGACGTCCTCGTACGTCCAGGGCCGCAGCAGGAGCGACGGCGTGGAGGAGGCCGTTCGGTTCCCGGGGGTTTCACGGAGTGAGGGCTGCGTGCTGCTCATGACCGGACGGTACCGCCCGCTGTCCGCGTCGGCGCACCCGGGCGTGTGGTGTTCGGCGGCACTCGGGTGAGTGCGCGCATGCGGGGCAGTGGAGCGGGGAAGGGGCGCACGACGCACGCAGCGAGCAGGACGGAACAGGAGGTGGTGCCGGTGTCGGGGCCGACGACCGGAGAGGTGGTGGGAGCGCCGTGCTGGCTGAGTCTGACCGCGCGGGATCTCGACGCGGCGGAGCGCTTCTACGGTGCCGTGCTGGGCTGGACGTTCCGGCGGGACGACGGCGGGGACCGGGAGTACGCGGTCGGGCGGCTCGACGACCAGCCCGTGGCCGTGATCGCCGCGGTGGCGGCCCGGCTGTCCGTGCGGGTGGCCTGGACGGCGTTCTTCACGGTGGACGACGTGGACGAGGCGGTGTCGCGGATCCGGGAGCGCGGCGGCACGGTCGGCGTGGGGCCGGTCGGCTACCCGCCGCACGGCCGGGCGGCGCTCGCCGCCGACCGTGAGGGTGCGGCGTTCGGTGTCTGGGAGGGGCGGACGGAGAACCGTCTGCACATCGGCCTGGGCTCGGCGCCGGCCTGGCTGGAACTGCACACCCGGGACGCGTTCGAGGCGGCGGTGTTCTACGGGGAGGTGCTGCGCTGGGCGGACGCCGCGCCCGCCGGTTTCGAGGTCTCGTACGAGCAGGACAAGGTGGTGCTGCGCCGGGACGGCGAGGCGGTGGCCCGGCTGAACAGCGGTCCGGTCGAGTCCGGCTCGCCCCGGCCACAGCTGCGTCCGCGCTGGCTGGTCCGGTTCCGGGTGCCGGATCCCGAGGCGGCGGCGGTGGCGGTGGTGGCCTACGGCGGGACCGTCGTGCCCGGCGGCGACTGGGGCGGGGTACGCGGTCCGGAGGAGCCCGACGGGCGCCGGGTGGTGGTGGTCCGGGACCCGGAGGGCGCGCTGTTCGGTCTGGAGGCGGCGGGGGACGACAAGGGCTGACCGGTGGCCCGCCGGGACCGGTGGGCGGTACAGGGCCCGGGACGCTTCCCCGGTCCCCGTACCGCCCACTGTTTCGGTCGGGTGGGTCAGGCGGCGGCTTCGGTGGCGGCGCGCGGCGCGGCGCCCGGTTCCGTACCCGCCGCGTCTCCGGCCGGCGCGGCGGCGGGCCTGCCCGGGATGAGCGCGGCGACGGCCGCGGCCACCAGACCGACTCCGCAGCCGATGAGCATGGCGACGCGGAAGCCGTCCTCGGACGGCAGCGCGTGGCCGCCCAGGGTGGTGGTCATCTGGGCGAGGACGACGCCGATCACGGCGGCGGAGACGGAGGTGCCGATGGACCGCATCAGGGTGTTGAAGCTGTTGGCGGAGGCGGTCTCCTCCTGGGGGACGGCGCCCATGATGAGCGCGGGCATGGCCCCGTAGGCGAGTCCCACGCCGGTGTTGCAGATGAGGGTCACGACGAGCAGGCCGACGGTGGTGCCCATCAGGGCGAGTGAGGATCCGTAGCCGGCGGCGATGACGAGGGCGCCGACGGAGAGCGTGACCTTGGGGCCGCGGGCGGCCGAGAGCTTGGCGCCGAGGGGCGCGAGGACCATCATCATCAGGCCTGCCGGGGCCATCCAGAGGCCCATGGCCATCATCGACTGACCCAGACCGTAACCGGTCGCCTCGGGCAACTGGAAGAGCTGCGGAACGACCAGGGACTGCGCGTACATGGCGAATCCGACGAGGATCGACGCCAGGTTGGTCATCAGGACGACCGGGCGGGCGGTGACGCGCAGGTCGACGAGGGGGTCACGGGTACGCAGCTCCCACCGGCCCCAGGCGAGCAGGACGACCACGGCGACGGCGAACAGGCCGAGGGTGGTGCCGCTGCCCCAGCCCCAGGTCGCGCCCTTGGAGACGGCGAGCAGCAGGGCGACGAGCCCGACGCCGAGGCCGAGCGCTCCCGGTACGTCGAAACGGCCGGGTGCGGCGGCGCGGCGGCCCGCGGGGGCGACGCGCCAGATCAGGACGCCGACCACGACGCTGAGCGCGGCGGCGACCCAGAAGAGGACGCGCCAGTTGGCGTTCTCGGCGACGGCCGCGGAGAACGGCAGGCCGAGGGCACCGCCGACGCCCATGGAGGCGCTCATGAGGGCGATGGAGCCGCCCAGCTTCTCGGGCGGGAGGATGTCGCGCAGCAGGCTGATGCCGAGCGGTACGACGCCCATGCCGAGGCCCTGGAGACCGCGTCCGACGATCATCGGGACGACGGAGGAGGCGAGCGCGCAGACCACCGAGCCGACGACCAGCGGGATCACGGAGACGAGGAGGACGCGTCGCTTGCCGAGGGTGTCGCCGAGCCGGCCGGCCACCGGGGTGGCGACGGCACCCGCGAGCAGGGTCGCGGTGATCACCCAGGAGGCGTTGGACGCGCTGGTGTCGAGCAGCTTGGGGAGGTCGCCGATGAGCGGCACCACCAGGGTCTGCATGAGTGCGGCCACGATGCCCGCGAGCGCGAGGACGCCGACGACGCCTCCGGGTCGGGCGTCGGGCTTGGTGCCGTCCACGTGTTCTCCCTCGATCGTCCACGGCGGTCGTCCGCCATGGCTCCATATGCATAGTGCACATTAATGGTGTCATACACAAGTCATGCATGATGCACATCCGATCACGGCGAGGGACAATGGCCTCATGGACAAGCCCGAGGACAAACCCCTCCACCTGGTCGAGTTCGAGACCATGCTGCTCGGTCGGCACGCCCATCTGTACGCGCCCCGCTCCCGGGCCGCCGGTGGTCACCTGGACCGCAGCGCGTACGTCCTGCTGAGCCGCATCCGGATGCACGGGCCGATGTCCATCGGGCAGCTCAGCGAGGCCTTCGGGCTCGACGCCTCCACCCTCAACCGGCAGACCGCGGCGATGCTGCGCGCCGGGGTCGTGGAGCGCATCCCCGACCCGGACGGCGGGATCGCCCGAAAGTTCCGCATCACGGAGGAGGGCGAGCGGCGCCTGGAGGCCGACCGGAACTCGAACATCGAGGGGCTCGACCGGGTCATGGAGAACTGGTCGCCGGAGGACGTGGCCCGCTTCGCGGCCTTCCTGGAGCGCTTCAACCGGGACATCGAGCGGCTGGAGGGCCGCCCCTGGCCGCGCCCCTGACGGGACGGCATTGGCGGACCCCTGACGGGACTGCGCCGGGCGGACCCCTGGCAGGCCGGTCGTGACTACCCGTCAGAGCGCCGCGCGCGTCCGGCGGTCGAGCGTCGCGAGGGTCGTGTTGGCCACGACGACAACGGCGAAGACGGTGGCCCAGCCGGGCCGCTCCAGGGCGAGGAGAGCCGCCACCGCGGCACCGAACACCAGCGCCTTCACAGTCAGAACACCTGCCACCGGCACCCGGAACCGGGCCTTCGGGGCGGCGAAGAGCCCCCACAGGACGGCGGCCGCCGTGGGCGCCGCGACAGCGAGCAGGAGGCGCGGAGCGATCGACTCCGCGCTCTCCCATCCCCACCACGCGAGGACGGCGAGAGCAGCCAACTCCAGGAGAAAGGCCAGCACTTCGTTGAGCGCGTACAGCGGGCCGGGCAGCTTCATCGGTCGCCTTCCTTCGTCACCGGCGTGGCCCACGGGGGCGATCACACTTCCACACTTCCACACCTCCGGACCTCGTCAGAACCCTTTACGACGGGGAGGGGCAGCGATACGTTCCGGCCACGCAAAATGTTTCTGCAAGTTTCCGACAGCGTTTCCAGAGGGCTTCGGCTCCCGTCCGGGGCAGAGCTCTGCCCGGTGACGCGCGGTCCTGCCTGGAGAGCCGGATGACACGCACCCGCGGACTGACACGTACGCACAGACGCCTGCCCCTCGGACCGTCCGCCGCCCTCGCGGTCGCCGCCGGCGTCCTCGGCCTGGTGGCCGCGCCGTCCGGCGGGCCCTCCCCCGACGCCGGCCCGCGCACGGCGCCGGTGGCCGCCACCGCCGAGAACACCGCCACGGTCTTCTACTGGACGAAGACCAGGAACTGGGCGCAGTACAAGCTTCATTGGGCCCCGGACGGCGGCTCCTGGACCACCGTCCCCGGCGTGGCCATGGAGGCGGCCTGCACGGACTGGGTGAAGAAGACCGTCACCCTCGGCACGGCCACCGGCCTCCAGGCGACGTTCACCAACGGCAGCGGCACCTGGGACAACAACGGCGGCCGGAACTACGCCCTCGGCACCGGTGCCGTCACCGTCAAGGACGGGGTGATCGCCCACTCCGACCCCTGCGCCGGAACGGGGCCCGAGCCGACCCCGACGCCGGGCGCGAAGGCCACCGTCTACTACTCGACCGAGGCGCTGGGCTGGTCGACCGCCAACATCCACTACCAGCCGGCCGGTGGCGCCTGGACCACGGTCCCCGGCGTCGGCATGCGGTCCGCCTGCGCCGGCTGGTGGAAGCGGGAGGTCGACCTCGGCACGGCCACCACCCTCAAGGCCGCCTTCAACAACGGCAACGGCACCTGGGACAACAACGGCGGCGCCGACTACACGATCGGCACGGGCGTCAGCACCGTACGGAACAACGCGGTGACGGCGAACGCGGCCGACCCGTGCGCCGCAGAAGTCCCCGACACCCAGGCCCCGACCGCCCCCACGAAGGTCACCGCCGCCGCGGACGGCGTCTCGGTCCTGCTCGCCTGGGACCCCGCCACCGACACCAAGGGCGTGACGAAGTACCAGGTCACGCGGGTCGGCGGCAGCGGCGGAACCGTCGTCACCGATGTCGGCTCCACCGTGTTCTCCGACACGGGCCTCGCCGAACGGACCACGTACACCTACACGGTGAAGGCCGTGGACGCGGCGGGCAACGTCTCCGCCGCCTCGGCGCCCGCGACGGCCACCACCGGGGACGAGCCGGCCGGCCCCGCCACCGGGAAGCCCCTCGGCACCGACCCCCGCAAGGACCCCATCTACTTCGTCCTCACGGCCCGCTTCAACGACGGCGACCCGTCGAACAACCGCGGCGGCGGCCAGCACGTGAAATCGGGCAACGCCGCCAACGACGACCCCATGTTCCGGGGCGACTTCAAGGGCCTCATCCAGAAGCTGGACTACGTCAAGGGCCTCGGCTTCTCGGCGGTCTGGGTGACCCCGGTGGTCCTCAACCGGTCCGACTACGACTACCACGGGTACCACGGCTACGACTTCTACAAGGTCGACCCCCGTCTGGAGTCGGCCGGCGCCTCCTACCAGGACCTGATCGACGCCGCCCACGCCAAGGGCATGAAGATCTACCAGGACGTCGTCTACAACCACTCCTCGCGCTGGGGCGCCAAGGGCCTGTTCACGCCCACCGTGTACGGCGTGCGGGACAGCCAGTGGAGCTGGTACTACGACGAGAGGCAGCCCGGTTTCGAGTACGACGGCCTGACGGTCGACGCGAAGTCCGGCAAGTCGTACTACAACGGTGACCTGTGGTCGACGGCCGAGCCGGCCGGCAACACCTGCCTCAACTGGGGGAAGCCCACCGGCGGCAAGAGCGCCGAGGGCTACACGCTCTACAACTGCCAGTGGCCGAGCCCGACGTCCGGGATGTTCCCCAAGGCGCTCTTCCACCAGTGCTGGATCGGCAACTGGGAGGGCGAGGACTCCCGTTCGTGCTGGCTGCACGAGGACCTGGCCGACTTCGACACCGAGAACCCGGCCGTCCAGAACTATCTGATCGGCGCCTACGACAAGTACATCGACATGGGCGTCGACGGCTTCCGCGTCGACACGGCCGTGCACATCCCGCGCACCACCTGGAACCGCCGCTTCCTGCCCGCCATCCAGGAGCGGGTGACGCGGAGCCACGGCGCCGAGGCCGCGAAGAACTTCTTCGTCTTCGGCGAGGTCGCCGCCTTCGTGAACGACAAGTGGAACCGCGGGTCGGTGAACCACTCGGCGCAGTTCTACACCTGGAAGGAGCGCAAGGAGTACGACGCGGACGACGCGAAGGCCGCGCTTGAGATGTACGACCACGAGCAGCAGCAGGGCACGGGCAACCAGCCCACCTCCTCCAACGCCTTCCTGAACGGCAACAGCTACCACACCCCCGACCACAGCCGCTTCTCCGGCATGAACGTCATCGACATGCGCATGCACATGAACTTCGGTGACGCGTCCAACGCCTTCTCCAACGGCAAGGACTCGGACGACAGTTACAACGACGCCACCTACAACGTCGTCTACGTCGACAGCCACGACTACGGCCCCAACAAGTCCAGCGAACGGTACACCGGCGGCACCGACGCCTGGGCCGAGAACATGTCCCTGATGTGGACCTTCCGCGGCATCCCGACCCTGTACTACGGCTCCGAGATCGAGTTCCAGAAGGGCAGGAAGATCGACTGCGGGCCGTCCTGCCCGCTGGCCACCACCGGCCGCGCGTACTTCGGCGACCACGTCGCCGGCTCGGTCACGGCCTCGGACTTCTCCCAGGTCTCCGCGGCCTCCGGAGCGGTCGCCACGACGCTCGAACAGCCGCTGGTGAAGCACGTGCAGCGGCTCAACCGGATCCGCCGGGCGATCCCCGCGCTCCAGATGGGCCAGTACTCCACGGAGGGCGTGTCGGGCGGCATGGCGTTCAAGCGCCGCTACACCAGCGGGAGTACGGACAGCTTCGCCCTGGTCACGGTCTCGGGCGGCGCCACGTACACCGGCATCCCGAACGGCACGTACACCGACGCGGTCACCGGCGACGTGAGGACCGTCTCCGACGGCACGCTCGCGGTCGGCGCTCCGGGCAAGGGCAACCTGCGGGTGTACGTCCTCAACGGCCCCGGCCGGATCGGCGCGGCGGGCCCGTACCTGAAGTAGCACTTCCGGCTCGGGGGGGCCACCAACCCCTCCGAGCCGGAACCTCCGGCCGGGCCGCCGCGCGCTACCCCAACGGCGTGCGGTGCAGGGTGACGAGCAGGCGCCAGATCTGGTGGGCGATCCGGTCGGAGTCGCCCTCCACGAGGCCGTGCAGCCAGTCGGCCAGCACACCGGCGAAGGTCGCGGCCACGGCCGAGGCGATCAGTTCCGGTTCCGGGGCCCCGGCCAGGCTGCGCTCGTGGAAGCTGCGGGCCCGCAGGTCCTCGTGGAGCACGAGGCCCAGCGGCCCGCCGCCGCCCGGCCGCAGCAGGGCGCGGTAGAGGCCCGCGTGCGGGGCGAGTGCGGCGAGGAAGTCGAGCAGCGCGGGCGGCGGGGACGCCGGGTCGGGGGTGCCGCGCCAGGCGTGCAGGGCGTCCACCGCGTCGCGGACCACGTCGGCGCAGGCGTCGACGGCGAGCGCCTCCAGATCGCCGTAGTGGACGTAGAAGGTGGCACGGCCGACGCCGGCCCGGCGTACGAGCGTGGCGATGGTGACATCGGCCAGCGGGCGCTCGGCGCACTCGTCGAACAGGGCCCGGCGCAGCTTGGCCCGGGTCCTGGCCGCCCGGGGGTCTCCCGGAGTCGTGGTCACGGCCGGGTCACCGGCTCAGCAGGACGGCGCCGAGGGCGAGCGCTCCCGGGAGTGCCTGCGCGACCAGGATGCGGCGGTTGGCGCTGACACCGCCATACACACCGGCGATGACGACGCAGGAGAGGAAGAAGACCTGGACCCGGAAGCCGGTCGGGTCGTCGGCGATGAGGCCCCAGACGAGTCCGGCGGCGAGGAAGCCGTTGTAGAGGCCCTGGTTCGCGGCGAGCGGCGCGGTGGCGCGGGCCATGTCGGCGTCGAAGCCGGAGAGGCCGCGCCCCGGCTTCTTCTCCCACAGGAACATCTCCAGAACCAGGATGTACGTGTGCAGGGCGGCCACCAGGCCCACCAGCACGTTCGCCGTCGTCTCCACCGTCGTCTCCTCCGCGTTCACCTGCCCCGGATTTCCTGGACAGATGTCCACTATACATGGACAGCTGTCCAGTAAATGGCCTCGATCGGTCAACAGTGCGTAACGCGAACGGGCTTCTCGGACTGAACGCTTCCTTCCGCCTCGCGACTCTGGGATCTTGCGTCCACCCCACACATCACAGGGCCCGGCGGGCGCCACCCGCGCCACCGGGTCATCGGAGGACGCATTGTTTTCCCTCATATCCAGCCGGTTGAGAACGTCGGCCATGGCCGCCGCGGCGCTCGGTACGACCGTGGCGCTCGCCGCTCCCGCGGGATTCGCCCAGGCAGCACCGACCGACACGGAGCCCGTCGCGGCCCGTTCGGCGGGGGCGACGCGGAGCCCCGCCACGACGACACCGGCGGCGGCTCCGGCCGCCTGGGCCGCGGGCACCCGCGCGTACCTGGTGATCACCGCCCCCGGCGGCACCTCGGCGGTCAGCGGCGCGGTCACGAGCAACGGCGGTTCGGTCTTCGCCACCTATGACGCGATCGGCGTGATCGTGGCGCACTCGACGTCCGCGTCGTTCGCCTCGGCGATGCGCACCGTCGGCGGAGTCCAGCAGGTCGGGGCGACCCGCACCTCGGACGTCCCCGCCGACGCCTACAACCCGGCGCTCCCGGCCAACCCGGCGCAGTCGACGACCACGCTCACGGAGTCGAACCGCTGGGACATGACGCAGATCAAGGCCGAGCAGGCCTGGGCGGTCACCACCGGTTCGGCGACGGTGAAGGTCGGCGTCCTCGACACCGGCGTCGACGACCAGCACCAGGACATCGCGCCCAACTTCAACGCCGCCGACTCGGCCTCCTGCGCCTACGGCAAGGCGGACACGCGCGCGGGCGCCTGGCGTGACGTCGGCACCCACGGCACGCACGTCGCGGGCACGATCGCGGCCGCCAAGAACGGCAAGGGCGTCATCGGCGTCGCTCCGGGCGTGAAGATCTCCTCCGTCCGCATCGCGGAGCCGACCAGCAGCCTGTTCTTCGCGGAGAACACGATCTGCGGCTTCATGTGGGCAGGTGACCACGGCTTCAAGGTCACCAACAACAGCTACTACACGGACCCGTGGCAGTTCAACTGCCCGGACAACCTGGACCAGGCCGCCATCATCGAGGGTGTCCGCCGGGCGCAGGTGTACGCCGAGGGCAAGGGTTCGCTCCAGGTGGCCGCCGCCGGCAACTCCAACTACGACCTGGCGAACAAGACGACCGACTCCGAGAGCCCCAACGACTCGACCCCGGTCACCCGCACCATCACCAACGCCTGCATCGACATCCCGACGGAGCTTCCGGGCGTCGTGACCGTCGCCTCGCAGGCCAGCGGCGGCGCCAAGGCCTCGTACTCCAACTTCGGCAACGGCGTGATCGACATCGCCGCGCCGGGCGGTGACGGTTCCACCCAGGTGTACTCGACGCTGCCGGGCGGCAAGTACGGCAACATGAGCGGCACCTCGATGGCCTCCCCGCACGTGGCGGGCGTCGCGGCGCTGATCGCGAGCACGAACCCGACGTTCACCCCGGCGCAGATCCGGGACCAGCTGGGCGTCCAGGCCACGGACCGCGCGTGCCCCTCGGACACCCGCTGCAAGGGCACCACGACCAAGAACGGCTTCTTCGGTGAGGGCGCGGTCGACGCGCTGAAGGCCGTCGGAGGCAGCACCCCGCCGCCCGGCGCGTACTTCGAGAACCTCACCGACGTGACGATCGCCGACAACGCGACGGTCGAGAGCCCCATCACGGTCAGCGGCGTGACGGGCAACGCCCCGGCCACGCTCAAGGTGGGCGTGGACATCAAGCACACGTACATCGGCGACCTGAAGGTCGACCTGGTGGCTCCGGACGGCAGCGTCTACACGGTCCACAACCGGACCGGCAGCGGCACGGACAACATCGTCCAGACGTTCACGGTCAACGCCTCGGCGGAGGTCGCGAACGGGGTCTGGAAGCTCCGGGTGAACGACAACGCGAGCCAGGACACGGGCAAGATCGACGCCTGGAACCTGACTTTCTGACGCCGGCGTCACACCTGCGCACGACCCTTTGACGGGGCCGGAACCCACGGGGTTCCGGCCCCGTTCGGCGTGCCCGCGGGAAAAAGTCCGTACCGAGGGGTAGGCCTGCCCGGGAGCCTTGCTATACGTTCCGTCTAACAAGCTTGCTAGACGCTCAGTCTAATAAGTGCCCGAGCCGCCGATCGCGCGATCCAAGGAGCCGCACCATGGCACACAGCACCGTTCGTCCGGAGAACGAGGGTCAGTTCGACAGCTCCACGGCCGAGCGGCTGCTCCGGTCGGCCGCGAAGCTGTCGTACGACCCCGCCGTCGACGTCGACTGGGACACCCCCCTCGACAAGGACTTCCACGGCCAGAGCCCCGAGTGGAACTCCCTCTACGGCACGGCCTACTGGAACGAGATGACCGAGGAGCAGCGCAAGGAGCTGACCCGGCAGGAGACGGCGTCGGTCGCCAGCACCGGCATCTGGTTCGAGATGATCCTCCAGCAGATGGTGCTCCGCGACATCTACCGCATGGACCACACCGACCCCCGGTTCCAGTGGGCCCTCACCGAGATCGCCGACGAGTGCCGGCACTCCATCATGTTCGCCCGGGGCTCCCAGAAGCTCGGCGCGCCCGCGTACCGGCCCAGGCGGGCCGTCCTCGAACTCGGACGCTTCATGAAGACCGTCGGCTTCGGCGAGGCCGCGTACGCCGGGATCCTCGTGGCCGAGGAGGTCCTCGACGTCATGCAGCGCGACTGGATGCGCGACGAGCGGGTCGTCCCCTTCGTCCGCACCATCAGCAACATCCATGTCGTCGAGGAGTCACGGCACATGAAGTTCGCCCGGGACGAGACGCGCCGCGCCCTCGCCCGCGCGAGCCGGGCCCGCCGGCACTTCCAGGCGCTCGTCGTCGCCATCGCCGCGTACTACATCATCACCAGCCTGGTGAACCCGGAGGTGTACGTGCGGGCCGGACTCGACCCCGAGCGGGCCCGCCGCGAGGCCGCCGCCAACGAGCACTACAAGGCGCAGCTGCGCGCCAGTTGCTCCGGACTGATGGAGTTCCTGGCCGACGTCGGGATGCTGACCCGGCCCGCGCTCTACTTCTACCAGCGCGCCCACCTCGTCTGACCCCTCCGAGCCCGACCCCTCCGAGCCGAGCAGAGCAGAGCCGACGACATGACCTACGCGATCACCCAGACCTGCTGCAACGACGCCACCTGCGTCGCCGTCTGTCCGGTCAACTGCATCCATCCGACGCCCGAGGAACCGGACTTCGGCACCACGGAGATGCTGTACATCGACCCCAGGGCCTGCATCGACTGCGGGGCCTGCGCCGACGCCTGCCCCGTCGACGCGATCTTCCCGGCGGACCGGCTCACCGGCCGGCTGCGCGAGTACGAGGCCGTCAACGCCGCCTACTACGCGGACCGGACGCCCGAACCGGCCCTCACATCGCCCAACTTCCACGCGTGGGGCGAGCCCTCGTTCCCCCGCTCCCTGCCGGCCGACTTCGCCCCGCTGCGGATCGCGGTCGTCGGCACCGGCCCCGCGGGCATGTACGCCGCCGAGGACCTCCTCCTGCACACCAACGCCGAGGTCACCCTGATCGACCGGCTGCCGGTGGCCGGCGGACTCCTGCGGTACGGCGTGGCGCCGGACCACCCGGCGACGAAGGGGGCCGGGGAGACGCTCGCCCGCTTCCACGCCCACCCCCGGGTCCGGATGCGGCTGGGGGTGGAGATCGGCGAGGAGGTCACCGTCGGGGAACTCGCCGCGCACCACGACGCGGTGGTCTACGCGGTGGGCGCACCCTCCGACCGGCGGCTCGGCATCCCGGGCGAGGACCTGCCCGGCAGCGTCTCGGCGACCTCCGTCGTGTCCTGGTACAACGCGCACCCCGAGACCGGCGCGGACGCCGTCCGGCTCAGCGCGGAGCGGGTCGTGATCGTCGGCAACGGCAACGTGGCCCTCGACGTGGCCCGGATCCTCGTCAGTGACCCCGACGCCCTCGCCGGTACGGACATCGCCGACCACGCCCTCGCCGCCCTGCGCGGCAGCCGCGTGCGCGAGGTGGTGCTGCTCGGCCGCCGGGGCCCCGAGGACGCGGCGTACACGAGCCCCGAGCTGCTCGCCCTGAAGCACCTCCCGGGCGTGGACCTGGTCGTCGACGACCGGGACCCGCGCACCGGCGCGCGCGTGGACGCGGCGGCGGACGGGGAGAAGGCCGCGCTGCTGCGGGGCGTGACGCGGGAGACGGTGGACTGGACGCGGGCCCCGGCACCGGGCCGGCGCCGGATCGTGCTCCGCTTCCACTCCGCCCCGGTCGAGGCCGTCGGCACCGACGCCGTCCGGGCGGTCCGGGTCACGGAGGACGGATCGCCGTCCGGTACGGAGATCGAGGCGGGTCTCCTCGTCCGGGCGATCGGCTACCGGGGGGTCCCGCTGGCGGGGCTGCCCTTCGACGAGGCGACCGGCACGGTGCCGCACGAGGCGGGGCGGGTGGCCGGGCTGCCCGGCGGCTATGTCGTGGGCTGGATCAAGCGCGGGCCCACCGGCGGCATCGGGGCCAACCGGGCCTGCGCGGAGGAGACCGTCGGGACGCTGCTCGCGGACGCGGTCGCCGGGGCGCTGCCGAAGCCGACGGGCACGGCGCAGGAGTTCCGCCGATTGACGCGGAGGCGCAGCCGCCATCTCGTCGACGCGCGTGGTCTCGCGGCCATCGACCGGACCGAGCGGGCGAAGGGGCGGGACGCGGGGCGCCCGCGGGTCAAACTCGCCACGGTGCCGGAGCTCGTCGCGGCGGCGCGGAGCGGTCGCCTGCGCCTGAGGGTGGTCTGAAGGGTTCGAAGGGGTCCGAGGGTCCGGCCCGGGACGGCGGGCCGGCGATCCATCACGACGTGGGACGTCAGGCCACGAGGTCCAGGGCCTGGCGGACCACGATCGCGTTGAGCCGGACCGCGAACGGCACGGTGTCCGTCAGCTCCAGGGCGACGGCCCGCGCCTTCGGCAGCTCGACGGTCACGTCGACGCAGAAGGCCAGGGCGTACATGTGCTCCCCGGTCTCCTCGTCCTGCAGGGCGAAGAACAGGTCCCGGTAGAACCGGGTCCGCTCCCCCGACTCCTCGTAGAAGGAGAGACCGGGCTGCCCCTCCTGCGCGGCGAGGCCGGTGAAGGCCTGGACGAGCTCCCGCTCGACGGTGGCCCAGAACCCGGCCTCCGCGCACTCCGGCGGAAGCGCCTGCCGGACGGCCTCCTTGAGGGAGAGGACCATGACCAGGACGGGGGCGTACTCCTGGAGCCCCCAGCCCCGCACCATCTTCACCACGGTGCTGTCCGGGACGGCCGCGGCGGCCTGCCGTATCGCCTCGAAGTCGAAGTTGACGGTCGCCGGCGCGATCGCCTCCTGGAACACCCGGTCGATGGACCGGGCCTGCGCGAGATGGTCCGGTCCCACCTCGACGACGGTCCTGAAACTGGCGGCCAAAGCTCCTCCTGTGTGATCTCGATGATCAGGAGGGGTCAGTATGCAGAGCAGCCGCCCGCCGGAGCGGGCCGCGTCCGCCGTACGGACGGGGCGGCGCGGGATCACGGGAGGAAGGGGCGCGGGACGGGCAGAAGGGGCTCAGGAGCGCTTGCGGGGCTTTCCGCCGGTCCGGCCCCGGCCGGAGCCTCCGGCGCCGCCGGGCTTCTTGGCCGCGGGCTTGCCCGTACGCGAACCGGCACCCGGCTTTCCGGACCGGGCGCCGGGCTTGGCGCCGGACTTCCGCTCCTTCTGGTCCTTCGGCTGCTTCTGGCCCTTCTGGGCCTCGGCGCGGCGGCCCCGGGTGCTGTTCACCGTGCGGCCGCGCACGATGCCGATGAACTCCTCCACCAGGTCGGGAGCCTCGTCCGCGGCCTTCCAGGAGAGGGCCACCCGCGACTGCGGGACCTCGGTCAGCGTCCGGTACGTGAGGTCCTTGCGGTGGTGCAGCCGGGCGAGCGATTGCGGCACGGCGAGCACGCCGACGCCCGCCGCGACCAGCTCGATCGCGTCGGCGGTCGTCTCGGGGCGCTCGTTCGCCGGGAGGCCGGGCGGCTGCTCCCAGCCGAGGGTGTCGTCGAGCGGGTGCAGGACGAGCTCCTCGGCGAGGTCCTCGACGGTGACCTCCTCCGCCGCCGCGAGCAGGTGGTCCTTGGGGACGACGACGACCGTGGTCTCCGTGTAGAGCGGGATGGCACTCAGGTCGTCCCGGTCGACGGGGAGCCGGACCAGACCGGCGTCGGCCGCGCCCTCCCGGAGGGCGCCGAAGGCCTCTGCGGGCGTCAGGGCGAGCAGGGTCAGGGGGACGTCGGGCAGGCGCTCGTTCCAGACCCGCACCCACTTCGAGGGCGTCACTCCGGGCACGTAGGCGAGCCTGAAGGAGGAAGGGGAGGAGGGGAAAGAGGGGGAATCCGCGGGGGAAGTGTCCGAGCCTGTCACTCCGCCAGGTTACCGGTAGCTGCCGTGGTCGGAACTCGCCCGCACGCTCGATACCCTGGACACCATGACGTCGCACCAGAGCACCCAGACGATGAAGCCCGCCACCGCGGCGAAGAAGCTGGGTGTGTACCTCGAGGCCACCCCCGCAGAGTTCCAGGAGGGTGTCGTCTCGCGCACCGAGCTGAACGAGCTCCAGGCCAATCCCCCGGCCTGGCTCCAGGAGCTCCGGAAGAACGGTCCGCACCCCCGCCCCGTGGTCGCGCAGCGGCTCGGCATCTCCATCGCCGGTCTCGCCCGCGGCGGCATCACCGACCCGCTGACCACCGAGCAGATCGAGGAGCTCCGGCAGGAGCTCCCCGAGTGGCTGCAGAAGGAGCGGGCCACCCAGGCGGAGGTCCGCAAGGAGACCGTCCGCATCAAGGAGCGCGACGCGGAGCGCGCCGCGCGCCGCGAGCAGGGCGCCTGACCGCTTCACCGCCGACACGGCGCCTGATCGCCGCACCGCCGGACCGGTCCCGATGGTTTTCGCCGTCGGACCGGTCCGGCGCCGTTTCCCGCCGTTTTCCCGCCGGGCGGCTCCGGTGCCGGTTTCCCGCCGGGCGGGGCGTGGCCGGCCCTGACGGGTGTGGCGCACGCCCGGCCGCGGGAGTCATTCCCCCATGAGTGACACGAACACCGCGTCCGAGCCGCCGGTCGTCGTCGGCGTGGACGGGTCCGAACACAGTCTCCGGGCCCTCGAATGGGCCCTGAGCGCCGCCGGGCACCTGGGATCACCGCTGGTCGTGGCCCATGTGCGCTCCGACGCCCTCCAGCTCGGCGCCGCCCGCATCGCCTCCCTCGGTCCGTCCCCCGAGCTGCCCGACGCGGTCATGGAGGCCGTACGGACGGTCGTCGAGGAGCACGGGCACGCCATGCCCGTACGGTACGAGTCGCTCGACGGCTCCGTGACCGACGCCCTGCCGGCGGCGGCCCGGGGGGCGCGGCTCCTGGTGACCGGTTCCCGCGGGCACGGCGGCTTCGCGAGCCTGCTGCTCGGCTCGACCAGTCGTACGCTCGCCGCGACGGCACCCTGCCCACTCGTCGTCGTCCCGCACGAGGCGCGTGCGGCGGCCCTGGAGGGCGGGGCCGAGGCGGGCCGGGTGCTGCTCGGGCTGCACCCGGAGGAGACTCCGGACGAGGTGGTGGCCTTCGCGTTCGAGGCGGCGCGGCAGCGGGGCGTACCGCTGGAGGCCGTGACGGCCCTCCGGCTGCCGCCTCAGCCGACCAGTGTCGTCGTGGCCCCGGCCCCGGCGCTCCAGGTGCCCCCGGCCCTGCCCGTCGCCGGCCGCGCGGAGGCGTTCGTGCGAGAGGCCGAGCGGGAGCAGGAGGAGCGGCTGCGGCCCTTCGTCGCGCGCCGGCCGAAGGTCGAGCTGGTCCGGACGGTGGTGCCGGCGGACGCGGCGGGCCTCCTGGTGGAGGGCTCGCGGGACGCCGGTCTGGTGGTGGTGGGCCGGCACCACCGGCATCGGTTCGGCTCGCTGCTGATCGGCTCGGTCGCCCACGCGGTGCTGCACCACGCGCACTGCCCGGTCGCGGTGGTTCCGCCGGTGCCCCCGGCCTGACGGACACCTCTCCGCCGGCTCCGTGACGCCGTTGTGGCGCGGGGAACGCCGCTGGTAGAAGGGGTGCCATGAGTACCGCCGAAGGGGCCGCAGCCGCCCAGCGCAATGTCCAGCCGCCACCCGCCCAGGCCTCGCTCGGTGCGGGGGTCGTGGTGACCGACGAGGCCGGCCGGGTGCTGCTCGGGCTGCACCGCTCCGGGGTGTGGGAGCTCCCGGGCGGGAAGGTCGAGCCGGGCGAGTCCGTCGAGGCCGCGGCGGTCCGCGAGCTGGCCGAGGAGACGACGCTCGTCGCGGAGGCCGGGGACGTGGAGCTCATCGGTCTCGTCCTGGACTCGATCACCTCCGCCCGGATGACCCGGATGACCGCCGCGACGGCGGTACGGCTCTTCCGGGGCGTGCCCGCCGTGGCCGAGCCGGACAAGATCGAGCGCTGGAAGTGGACGGACCCCGGCCGGCTGCCGCAGGCGCTGTTCCTGCCGTCCGCCCAGGTGCTGCGGATGTGGCGGCCGGAGCTGCCGCTGCCGGACGGACCGTTCCACCGCTACACGCTCGGTCGGCTGCCGGACTGATCCTCCTCCGGGTCGCTCAGCCCGGGAGGGTGCGGGCGAGCCGGAAGCCCACGTCGTCGATCCGCAGGGTCGGGTGGCTGCGGCGGCGGACCGAGGCGCGGCAGCTCCAGTGGTCGTCGAACCAGCCGCCGCCGCGCAGCACCCGGTAGCTGCCGTAGACCTCAGGGTCGTACACGTCCCAGCACCACTCCCAGACGTTGCCCAGCATGTCGTGGAGGCCCCAGTCGTTGGGCCGCCGGCCGCCGGCCTCGTGGAGGCGTTCGCCGGAGTTGCCGCGGTGCCAGGCGATCTCGTCGAGCGGGCCGTAGCGGGCTTCCGTGGTCCCGGCGCGGCAGGCGTGTTCCCATTCGGCCTCGGTGGGGAGGCGGTAGCCGTCGGCGGTCCGGTCCCAGTCGGGTGCCTCGACGTCGGTGTCGGTGTCGTCCGCGGGGACGCGGTAGGCGGGGCGGAGCCCCTCGCGTACGGACAGTGCGTCGCAGAAGCGGATCGCGTCGTCCCAGGACACCCCTTCGACCGGGAGCCGGTCGGCGTGCGCGGTGCTCGGCCTGTCGCCCATGACCTGCTCGTACAGCCCCTGTGTGACGGGGACGGTGCCCAGCGCGAACGGGCCGACGTCGACGGTCCAGCTCCGCTCCGTACGCCGGTCCGAGAGCGTGACCCGGCCCGCCGGTACCTCGATCATCGTGGGGTCCCCCTGTGTCCTCATGGCCCCGATGGTCGCAGCATTCGGAACGGCCGCGTCGTGTCACCGAGCGGGCGGGGGCGAGCGTGACTAGCGTGGCTCACAGGAACGCGTCATCGAATCGGAAGTGGGAGTCACCGTCATGGCCGTACGACCTGAGGGCACGCCTGTCTGGGCCGACGCGATGTTCAAGGACGTCGAGGTCGCCAAGACCTTCTACGGCGACGTGCTCGGCTGGACCTTCGGCGAGTCCTCCTCGGAATATGGCAACTACACGCAGGCGTACAAGAACGGGAAGGCGGTCGCGGCGGTCGTCCCCCCGATGCCGGGGCAGGACGACGGTGAGGCGCAGTCGGCCTGGTGTCTGTACTTCGCCTCGCCCGACGCCGCCGCCACGGCGGAGAAGATCAAGGCCGCGGGCGGCACCGTCCTGATGGAGCCGATGCAGGTCGGTGACTTCGGGTCGATGTGCCTCGCGCAGGACCCGGCGGGCGCCGTGTTCGGCATCTGGCAGGCGGGGCAGCACGAGGGCTTCGAGCTGGAGGGTGAGAGCGGCTCCTACGTCTGGGCCGAGGTCTTCACCCGGGAGCCGGCGAAGGCCGACCCCTTCTACACCTCCGTCTTCGGCTACAACTCGAAGAAGATGCAGGACGAGGGCATGGACTACAAGGTCTTCGACCTCGGCGCCGACCCGGTGCTCGGACGCATGGTGATGACGGCGGACGACTTCCCGCCGGAGATCCCCTCGTACATCCAGGTGTACTTCGCCGTCGACAACTGCGACAAGGCAGTCGAGGCGGCCGAACGCCTCGGCGGGCGGAAGGTGTTCGGGCCGATGGACAGCCCGTTCGGCCGCTTCGCGGCGATCCTGGACCCGCAGGGCGCCGCGTTCGCCGTGATCGACGTCAGGACCACCGTCGGCGAGATGCCCGAGATGGTCTGACCGGCACGGGAGACCGCGTGGCCGCCCCGGGACTCCGGTCCCGGGGCGGCTCCGTGCGGTTCAGGCGCTGTCGCGGACCGCGACGATGCCGTCGAAGACACCGATGTACGCGGTGCCGTCGGGGCCGAGGGTGATCGGGGCGCAGTTGTCGTCGTGGGCGAGGCCGGTGCCGGTGAAGCGGCTGAAGACCCGGGCGCCGGTGCGGAGGTCGACGGCCGTGAGGTACCAGGCGTCGATGCCCCAGGAGTTGGGGCGCTCTTCTCGTAGAAGTAGAGCAGTCCGTCGGCGGTGGACAGCGTGGGCACGGTCGAGGGTGAGCGGACGTCGCTCTTCCGGACGTGGTCGGTGACGAGGGAGACGCCGTCCTCGGCGACGGAGAAGGAGTTCTGGATCTCCTCACCGTCGAGGCGGATCGCGCGCAGCGCGCCCGTCGCCGGGTCGACGGTGCCGACGCGACCGAGGCGGGTGACCCGCCAGATGCGGCCGTCCCAGTCGGGCATGACGGAGGTGACGGGGTCGCAGACGCCGCTGGGGAAGAGGTTGGTCCAGCTGACGCAGTCGTGCGGGACGGGGGAATCTCCCCTGCTGCCGCACGACCCACCACGCAGCAGAAAGAGGATCGTTCAGCTAGGTGACGCGACGGGGCGGTGCGCACGTGGCCTTCACCACGCCCCCTCCTTCGAGCGGCGGCGGTGCTCCCCGCACGCGGCCACAGCAGGGGGCGGCTCCGGCGGACTTCACCCATGGGTGTAACGTGCGGTACATTCGGGCACCGGGTAGGCCACTTCTGTAGCGATGGGCGGCCGGGTCGCCCGAGACCATGGACGGCTCGCCGGAGCCGGCGCTGCGTGCAGGAGAGGACCGACATGAGCGGCACACTGGCCGACGAGATCCGCAGTCGACTCGGTGAGCTCAGCCCTGCCGAGCGCAAGGTCGCGCGGGTCCTGCTGGCCGGATATCCCGCGGCGATCTTCGAGACGGTCGCCACCATCGCGGAGCGCGCCTCCGTGTCCGCCCCCACCGTGCTCCGCTGTGCTTCCCGGCTCGGCTACCGCGGCTTCCCCGACCTGCAGGCGGCCCTGCGCGCCGAGCTCGACGCGCGGCACGCCTCACCGATCACGTTGTACGAGAGCGCGGGTGCGGCGCAGGCGCAGGAGCCGTCCGCCGGGCAGGGGGGAGAGGAAGGCGAGCCGGTCGCGGGGCGGTCCCTCGCCCTCGTACAGCAGGCCTTGTCCCAGACCTTCCGCGAGATCTCCCCTCATGAATTCGACCTCGCGGTCAAGCTCCTGAGCGACCCGCGTCGCCGGATCCACCTCACCGGCGGCCGTTTCACCCACCTGCTCGCCGAGTACCTGGGGCTTCACCTGATGCAGTTCCGCGACCAGGTCGCCTTCCTCCCGGACCGGGACGTGGAGCGGGCGGCGTTCCTGACGCAGCTGGCGCGTCGCGACGTGACGGTCATCTTCGACTACCGGCGCTACGAGGACGACAAGGCGGCCATCGCGGAGCTGGCGCGAGAACGCGGCGGTAAGGTCATCGTCTTCACCGATCCGTGGCTGTCCCCGAGCGCCAGCCATGCCGACGTCGTCCTCACCAGCCAGGTGAACTCCGACTCCCCCTACGACAGTCTCACGCCCACCCTTGCCCTCATCGAGTCCGTCGTCGCCGCCACCCTGGGCGAACTGGGCGCCGAGGCGCACGAGCGGATGAAGGACGCCGAGGCCGTCGCGCGGCGCACCGGGCTGCTGTGAGGGAGGCGGTCCGGGATCCCGAGGGCGCCGTTGACCGTCGCCTTCGGGATCGCGATGTTCGGGACCTCGTACCGGCCGAGGATCTTCCGATAGGAGCCGTCGTCCATCAGCGACTGCAGGGCGGCCCGCACCGCTTCCTTGAGGCCGGCCTGGTCCTTGGATATGCCGATCCCCATGGGTGACGCGCTGTACTCACCGACGGCGGCGCGGCCCGTCACGGTGGAGAAGGCGTTGCCCCCGTCCGCGGTGGAGGCGACGTACGCGGCGGTGACCTCGTCCAGGTAGTCGGCGACGACCTTGCCGCTGCGCAGGGCGAGTTGGGCCTCGGAGTCCTTGGAGAAGGTGAGGATCCGGATGGGCGGGAGGCCCTTCGCCTCGCAGAGCCGCTGGCGCTGCTGCAGGAGCTTCTGGTGGTTGGTGCCGGTCTGCACGCCGACCGGCTTGCCGCACACGTCGGTGACGACGGTGATCCCGGCCGGGTTGCCCTTGGCGACCAGCCAGCCGGGGCCGGCGTTGAGGTGGTCGACGAAGTCGACGGACCTCTGCCGCGCCTTCTTGTCGGTCATCGCGGACATGACGGCGTCGAACTTGCCGGCCTGGACGGCGGGGAGGATGCCGTCGAACTTCTGGGCCTCGAAGTCGAACCGCACGCCGAGCCGGGCGCCGATGGCCTGCCCGAGGTCGTAGTCGATGCCGGTGATCTGCTTGCTGCCTTCGTTCGCGTACATCTCGAAGGGCGGGTAGGGGATGTCCGTGGCCACGCGGACGGTGTTCGTGGTCCGGATGCTCTCGGGGAGCATCGCGTGGAGCTGCGGGTCGGGCTCGACCGTGAGGTCCGGCAGTACGGCGACGGGGCCGGCCATCGGCCGGGAGTCGGCGGTGGTGGTGCCGGTGCCGGTGGTGCAGGCGGACACGACCAGGACGGCGAAGGCGGTGAGGACCACGGCCGGAGTGACGTGCGAGCGCATGACGGTTCTTCCTTCGGTGGGCGTGTCGGGTGAAGGTGGGACGTGACGTGCTTCGGTCTGCGACGGGGTGCGAGGGGTCAGACCAGATCGACGCGGCGCGCGGTCTCCTCGCCCCGTTTCATGTGCTGGTGCGCGCCGTCGCCGAGCGAGGTGACGAGAGCGGCCACCAGGGTCTCGATGACGGCGAGGGTGGGCACGAGACTGTCGTAGGGAGAGGGCGCGTCGACCCGGTGCGACAGCACCACGTCGGCGTGCGTGGTGGTGGGGGAAAGCCACATGTCCGTGAACACGATGCCCTTGCCTCCGTTGTCCTTCGCCAGTTGGGCGATGGCGAGTCTGTCCTCCTCGTAGCGCCGGTAGTCGAACACCACTACGACGTCACGCTTGCTGAGCGTGGTCAGGAACGCCGTGCGTTCCACGTCCCGGTCGGGCAGGAAGCGGATGTCGTCGCGCAGCTGCATCAGGTGCAGGCCTAGGTAGCGCGCGAGGAGGTGGGTGCACCGGCCTCCGACGAGGGTGATGCGGCGCCGGGGGTCGGACAGCAGGGTGAGCGCGCCGGCGAAGTCGTGCCGCGGGATGTCGGTGAGGGTCTGTGTGAGGGCCTGGGTGAACAGCGCGTTGCTGTGCGCCACGAGGCCGTCGGTCGAGTGCCCGTAAGCTCCGTCTCCGGCGGTCTCGTAGAGCGAGAGAGGCGAGGCGCTGCGCTCGTCGAGTTCCTTGCGCAGCGCGGCCTGGAAGTCGAGGAAGCCCGTGTGGCCGAGGCGGGACACGAAGCGGAGGACGGTGGGTGCGCTGACGCCGGCGCGTTCGGCGATCGTGGCGACCGTTTCGAATCCGGCGGACGGGTAGGAAGCGAGCAGGATGCGGGCGACCTTCCGTTCGGCGGGCGCGAGGATGCCGAGCTTGCGTCGGATGTCGTCGGCGATGGGGCTGGGAACCACGGGACTCTCTCTTCGGTCCTGCGCCACGCCGAACGGTGTCGCCGCGGGTGGTTGTACGGGGCGGGGCCCCGAGGCGTGCACCGGACGCGCACGGGGCCTTCGCTCAGGAGGGTGGAGCGGGAGTCACCTGGGCGTGATGCTGATCCTCATCCCGATCAGCGTCTGCGCGGTGGCGCCGTCACCGGTCCAGGCGGAGAAACCTCCGGCCTTGCTGAAGGTGACGTCGAACCGCGGGCCCGACTCGAAGGTGGTGGCGTTCGCGGTGTTCTGCGCGCGGGTCGAGGCGAGCGCGCGGGCGGTGGTGCGGAAGGAGTAGGGGGCGCCGTCCGGGTTGGCGGAGGAGTAGAAGACGTCGGTGTTGGCGGGCACCGGCGTCGTGCTGCCGGGTGTCAGGGGCCGCTTGCCCGGTGCGGGCCGGGGCGTCCAGGTGCGGGCGTCGTACCGGTCGTGGTCGGTGAGGTAGGTGTAGCGGGCGCCGCGCAAGGTCCAGCCGGCGGCGGACGTGTGCGCGCGGGCGCCGCGCAGGTCGAGGACGGCGACGCCGTTGGGCCCGAGCACGGTGAGGTGTTCCCGCCGGGTGCCCGGATCGTCGACGACCAGGGCGGTGTTCTCCTCCAGGGCGTAGACGCGGTCGTGTCCAGTGTCCGCGGCGAGGCGCAGCGCCCGTCCTTCGCGGCCGTAGGCTCCGGTGTGGGTGTCGATGAGTCCGGAGCGCAGGAAGCCGAAGCCGCCCTCGGGGATGTGGGCGAGCCGGGCCGGGTCCTCGTAGTAGCCGGGGGCGCTGCCGTCGCGGAGGCCCCCGTAGGATTCGCCGCCGCTGACCATGTCGGCGCCGGAGGCGATCTGGGCGCCGGCGGAGGAGCCGGAGACGACGGCTCCGTGGGCGAGCTTGGCACGGATGGCAGCGAGGACCTTGGAGTCGGTGTGCCGGTCGCCGTGCAGGAGGGTGGTGAGGTAGCGGTACTGGTCGCCACCGCCGAAGAAGAAGCCGCTCATGGAGTTGATCTGGGCGACGACGGCGTCGGAGTCGGCGTTCGCGACATGGTCGATGTCGAGGGGGATCCACTGAGCGTCGGCCGCCCCGTGCCTCTTGAAGAGGTCGGCGTAGTAGGCACCGTTGCAGGCGGAGTTGCTGCACAGGTCGGGGTCGCCGGCGTGGGGGTCCTGGCTCTCGGGAACAGACGCGGCGGTGATGACGCCGATGCGGGCGGCGGGGCCGCCGGCACGCTTGATGATCTCCCCGTACACCTGCTTGTTGTCGTCCTTCAGACCGCCGCCGACGAGGACCAGGGAGCCGTGCGGCTGCTGCGGGCGCTCGCTCAGGGCGTGCGCCGTGGGGGCGGTGGCGAGGAGGGCGAGGGCGATGCTGCCCGCGAGGACGGTGCGGCGTGCCGTGCCGGAATGTGCGCGCATGGGGCTCTCCATGGGTGAGGTGGTGGGGTGACGGGGCCCGTCGACCGGCTTCAGGCCCGGACGCCTCCGGCATCGCGCGGGGAGGGCGATGCCGGAG
The DNA here is from genome assembly GCF_044752965.1 of Streptomyces sp. NPDC088553. Taxonomy (NCBI): domain Bacteria; kingdom Bacillati; phylum Actinomycetota; class Actinomycetes; order Kitasatosporales; family Streptomycetaceae; genus Streptomyces; species Streptomyces sp. NPDC088553. The sequence goes on from NZ_JBIVMG010000002.1 coordinate 890,290, forward strand.
GGACTGCGGGGTCAGGCGGTGTTGCGCGCGTCGCCGAGCGCGGCAACCAGATCGGCGAGCAGCGCGATGCGGTGCGGGACGCTTGAGACGTCGAGCCATTCCTGCGGGCTGTGGTCGGCGCCCCCGATGGGGCCCAGGCCGTCCAGGATGGGCACGCCCATGCCGGCGATCAGGTTGGCGTCGCCCACTCCCCCGGTGGCCGCGGCGCCGAGCGAGACTCCGACGGCGGAGGCGGCCCGGCAGGCGTTGTCGAGCATGCGGCGCGAGGCGGGGGTGTCCTCCATCGGCGGGCACAGGTCGAGCTGTTCGACCTCGACCGTGGTGCCGGGCACCGCGGGGTGGTCGGCGATCTCCCGGATGGCCCGGGTGACGCGCCGTACGTCGGCCGTCGTGGCGGCCCTGACCTCGATGCGCAGTTCGGCTTGGGGGCAGACGATGTTCGCCCTGGTTCCGGCGCGCACCACCCCGACGTTGACGGTGACGTCGTCCCAGTGCCCGTTGAGGGCCTGGATCTGCACGACGAGGTGCGCCGCGGTCAGCGCGGCGTTGGCGCCGCGCTCCGGTTCGATTCCGGCGTGGGCGGCGCGCCCCGTGACGGTGAGGCGGAAGTCGGCCACGCCCTTGCGGGCGATGACGAGGTCACCGTTCTCCCGGGCGCACTCGAGGCCGAGCCCGTAGTGCATGCCGCGGGCGGTCTCCTCGATGAGCTCCCGGCTGGCGGGCGAGCCGATCTCCTCGTCCGGCGTGGCGAGGAGGACGAGCTCGCCGTAGGCGTCCACACCGTGGTCGTGGAGGAGTTCCAGGGCCGTGAGGCCTGCGAGCAGACCTCCCTTGTCGTCGCTGACCCCGGGGCCGTGGGCGATGCTTCCGGTCAGGCCGAAGGGACGCGCGGCCGCGGTCCCCTCCTCGAAGACGGTGTCCATGTGGCCGGCGAGGAGGATCCGCTGGCCGCCGTCGGACTCGGCGAGGGCGCCCTTCTTACGGGCGACGAGGGCGTCACCCGCCTGGAAGCCCTGCCGCCCCGGCGGGAAGGTCACGCGCTCGACGGCGAAGCCGATGCCGGTGAGCCGGTTCTGGACCCAGTCGGCGACCCGGTTGACCCCGTGGGGCGTGTACGAGCCGGAGTCGATGGAGACGAGCTCTTCGAGGTCGTGCAGGTAGCGGGCCTGGAGGGAACGGGCGCCGTCGAGGAGTTCCGCGGCGAGCCGCCGGCGCGGAGGCGCGCTCACAGGACCTTGGACAGGAAGGCGCGGGTGCGTTCCTGCTCCGGGTCGACGAGCACCTGGCGGGGGTCTCCGGCTTCGACGACGACTCCTTCGTCCATGAAGACCGCGGTGTCGCCGACCTCGCGGGCGAAGCCGATCTCGTGGGTGACGACGACCATGGTCATACCGTCGGCCGCGAGCTGCCGCATGACGTCCAGGACGTCTCCGACGAGCTCGGGGTCGAGGGCGGAGGTCGGCTCGTCGAAGAGCATCAGCTTGGGCTTCATGGCCAGCGCCCGGGCGATCGCGACCCGCTGCTGCTGGCCTCCGGAGAGCTGGGCGGGGTAGTGATGGGCCCGGTCGCCGAGGCCGACCTGCTCCAGGAGGGCGTGGGCCTGCTCGCGGGCGTCGGCCTTGGACACGCCGCCGACCTTCACCGGTGCCTCGGTGACGTTCTCCAGGGCGGTCACGTGCGGGAAGAGGTTGAACCGCTGGAAGACCATGCCGATGTCCCGGCGGCGTTCGGCGACCTCGCGTTCCCGGAGTTCGTGGAGCTTGTTGCCGTGCTGGCGGTAGCCGACGAGTTCGCCGTCGACGGTGAGCTTGCCGCCGTCGATCTTCTCCAGGTGGTTGATGCAGCGCAGGAAGGTGGACTTGCCCGAGCCGGAGGGGCCCAGCAGGCAGCAGACCTGGCCGCGTTCGACGGTGAGGTCGATGCCCTTGAGGACCTCGAGCTTCCCGAAGTGCTTGCGGACGCCTTCGGCGCGCACCATGGGGGTGCTCATCGGTTGTGCTCCTTGTTCTTCTTGCCGAGCCGCTCCACGGTTCCGCCGAGCAGGCGGCGGAACGGTGAGACGTGTGCGGCGCGGGTGGTGCCGCGTCCGTAGCGTCGTTCCAGCCAGGCCTGGGGCACGCCGAGGAGGGTGACGAGGGCCAGGTACCAGAGGCTGGCCACGATCAGCATGGGGATGACCTGGTAGTTCTGGGCGTACACGTCCTGGATGTTGGACATCAGGTCGTGGGCGGAGATGACCGAGACCAGTGCGGTCATCTTGAGCATGTTGATGGTCTCGTTGCCCATCGGCGGGATGATCACGCGCATGGCCTGGGGCAGCACGATCCGGCGCATGGTGAGCGCGGGGCGCATGCCCAGCGAGTGCGCGGCCTCGGCCTGTCCGGGGTCGACGGACTGGATGCCGGCGCGCACGATCTCCGAGGCGTAGGCGGCTTCGTTCAGCCCGAGGGCGAGCAGGGCGGCGATCGCCGGGGTCAGCAGGGTGTTGGTCTCGGCCTGGAAGAAGGTGACCTCGGTGAAGGGGATGCCGATCTTCACGTACTTGTACAGCGCCGCGGCGTATCCCCAGAAGATGATCTGCACGAGCAGGGGGGTGCCGCGGAAGACCCATACGAAGGCGTTGGCCAGGCCGTACAGCACGGGGCTGGCCGACAGGCGCATGACGGCGATCAGCGTGCCCAGGCCCAGGCCCAGGAGCATGGCGACGGCGGTCAGCCAGAGCGTGGTGGTCAGACCGTCGAAGATGAGGTCGGCGAAGAGGTAGTCGCCGACGACGTCCCAGTGCAGGTTGTCGTTCTTCGCCAGCGAGCCGATCAGGCCCACCAGCGCCATGAGCGAGGCGACGGCAGCGATCCACCTGCCGTAGTCACGGACGGGAACGATCTCCAGATCACGCATGCCCGTCGCGCCGGTGGTCGTGCGGTCGGCGGGAGACTTGGTGTCGATCATGCTCAGTCCACCGACGCGTTCTTGGTGGCTTCCTCCACGAGGATGGAGCCGACGCCGTACTTGTTGTAGATCCTCAGGAGGGTGCCCTCGTCGATCAGGGACTGCAGCGCCTTCTGGATCGCGTCCGTCAGCTCGGGCAGCTGCTTGCTGATCGCGATGCCGTTGGGAGTGGCGTCGTAGCCGCCGGACGCGGCCGGGTCCTCTACCAGGTCGAAGGCCTTGCCGGCGTCGGCGGTCTTGGCGACCCAGCCGGCGGCGGGCTTGGTCAGGACCTGGGCGACGACCTTGCCGGAGCGCAGGGCGAGCTGGGCGTCGGAGTCCTTGGGGAAGGTCTGGATGTCAATCTTCCCCTTACCCGCCTTTCCGCAGGCGTCCTGATGGGTCTTCAGCAGGTCGAGCTGATGGGTCGCGGCCTGGACGGCGACCTTCTTGCCGCACAGGTCGTCCAGAGTGGTGATCTCGGCGGGGTTGCCGTCGGCGACCAGGACGCCGGAGCCGGACCGGGAGTAGTCGACGAAGTCGACGACCTTCTGACGCTCCTTGTTGTCCGTGATCGCCGACATCGCCGCGTCGAACTTGCCGGCCTGGATGGCCGGGACGATCCCGTCGAACTTCTGCGGCGTGAACGCGAACGTGACGCCGAGCTTCGCGCCGAGCGCCTGGCCCAGGTCGTAGTCCAGACCTGTGAGGGTGCTCTCGCCCTCCTTCACGAACATCTCGAACGGCGGGTAGGGCACATCGGTCGCCACCCGGACGCTACCGGCTTTCTTGATTCTGGCCGGAAGCAGGTCGTGGAGCGCCTGATCCTTCTTGATCTCCACGCCGGCGACGACGACCTTTCCGCCGACTGCCGCGGCGGTGTCGTCACCGCCTCCGCAGGCGGAGAGCGTGGCGAGGGTCGTGGCCGCCAGGGTGGTGGCTACGACGCGGTGGGCAAGGCGAGCGTTCATCGCGGTGGAACCTCTCAAGGGGGAACTCTGCCGACGGATTCCAGCCGTCAGCCGCACATCAGTGAAGTTACAGATCAATGCGTGGATTGACTAGATGTACTTCACGTTACGTTCACGTAACGCGGCCACTTTCCCGCACTCGTGGGGCTTCTTACTGCAGATTCATGACCTCAGGACGGTCACGACACAGCAAAGTCACCGTACATCTTCCCGTCAGAGGCGATGACTTGTATGTTCCGCTACCAATCCCGTCGGTTCTCGGCCAAGTGACATCCAGCCGACCGACGAGGCACCCCTTCCCCTCCCTCAGGAGCCCCCGTGTCGTCACGCCTGTCCCTCGGTACCACCGCCGCAGCGGTCGCGCTGCTGTCGGTCGCCCTCACGCTCACCGCCCAGGAGCCCGCCCACGCCAGCGCGAGCAGGATCCGTCTCGGCGCCACCTCGGACGTCAGCCGCACGTCCTGGAACGGGCCGGCCTTCACCATGAACGGCGCCGGAGCCGTCATCCCCGCCTCCATGGGCCGGGCCGTCAACGACATCACCGGCGGCACGGGAACGATGGACGTGGTCGTCCTCGCGGGCTCGGCGCCGACCTCGGGAAGCGCGACGCCCGAGTGCGACACGGTCATGACCCTGACGGGCGTGAACTCCTGTACGACCTGGACGCTCACCGCCGCCGCCGACGGCAACAACAGCCAGGTCAACACCGACGTCCGCAACGCCGAGTTCGTCTACTTCGCCGGCGGCGACCAGTGCAGGTACTCCGCGTGGAAGGGCACCGCGCTGGAGGCCTCCGTCGAGTCGGTCGTCGCCAAGGGCGGCGGATCCGGCGGCGGCAGCGCCGGCCACCACATCAACAGCCCCATCGTCTACGACGCCTGCAACGGCAGCGTCACCAGCGCCGAAGCGCTCGCCAACCCCTACGACCGGTACATCAGCTTCACCACCGGCATGTTCCAGTGGCCGAACTACGCCGGCGTCATCAACGACTCCCACTTCGTGACCCGTGACCGGATGGGCCGCACCATGTCCTTCCTCGCCCGTGCGGTGAAGGACGGTCTCGCCCCCGGCGGCGCGGCCTGGGGCGTCGGCGTCGAGGAGGGCGGCGGCTCGCTGTACCTCGACCGCAACGGCACGGCCACGCAGTACGGCAAGGACGCCTACGTCGTCCTCGCCGACCACCAGCCCGAGCAGGCCGTGGACCGCAAGCCCCTGACGTACTCCGGGTTCAAGATCTGGCGCTTGACGCCGGGCTCGACCTTCGACTTCAAGAACCGGCCCACCTGCGGCTACTACCTCCGCAGCGTGAACAACGGAGTCGCCGACGCCAACCTCTACACCGGCACCCCCCAGACGAACTGCGGCAGCCAGGGCGGCAGCACGCTGGCGGAGACCGAGCCGAACGACACCCGGGACGCCGCCAACGACGCCACGACGCTCGCGTCGCCCGGAACCGTCACGGGCTCCATGAAGTCCGCGACCGACCGCGACTACTTCAAGGTCAGCCTGAACTCCGGCCAGACCGCCTCGGTGAACTGCGCCGTGCCCAGCGCCTACGACGCCGACCTGTACTGGCTCGACTCGGCCGGCAGCACGCTCGAGCGCTCCGTCAACAACGGCGCGGGCTCGGACGAGTCGGTCTCGTTCACCCGCACCGCCGCGGGCGCCGGCACGTACTACCTGGAGCTGGAGGCATACGCCGGCTCGGGAACGACCTCCTACAGCTGCGGCGTGACCAAGATCTGACCCCTCCCTGCGGCACCGCACGCCGCACCCAGCTCTGCACTCCTCAAGGACGCACGGTGGCCCCGACCGGCAGGCGACTGCCGGTCAGGACCACCGTTCTGCGCGGCGCGCGGGGCGGGGAGGCGGGGTCTCCGGTCACCGGCACAGTGAGGCGGGGCGCCCCTGACACGGGCAGGGCGGAACCTGACGGGGCCCACCCGGAGGGGCCGCCCCTTGTCGACCGGGCACCAGGCGCCACCCCTTCTCGACAGGTTGGGGCGGGCCTCCTTCCGCGTCGCCGGTCAGCAGGGATGGGCCAGGGTCCACGGGTCGAGGCGCGCTTCCAGTTCCTCCTCGGGGAGCAGTCCCCGGTGCCTGGCGAGTTCCCTCACGGACAGGCCGGTGTCGAGGCTCTCCTGCGCCAGCTCGGTCGCACGCTGGTAGCCGATGACGGGATTGAGGGCCGTGGCGAGACTCGCGGAGCCTTCGACCAGCTCGCGGAGGTGCTGCTCGTTCGCCTCGATGCCCTGGACACACCGCTCGGCCAGCAGGCGGCTCGCCGCGTCGAGGCGGTTCATGGAGTTGAGCAGCAGGTGCACGATCAGCGGCTCGAAGGCGTTGAGTTGGAGCTGGCCGGCCTGGGCCGCCGCGCAGACGGAGGCGTCGACACCGATCACCTCGAAGCACACCTGGTTCACTGCCTCCGGGATGACGGGATTGACCTTGCCGGGCATGATGCTGGAACCGGCCTGGAGGGCGGGCAGCCTGATCTCGCCCAGGCCCGCTCTGGGGCCGGAGCACAGCAGTCGCAGGTCGTTACAGATCTTCGCCAGCCGGACCGCGTACTGCTTCAGCGCGCTGGAGAGCTGGAGGAAACCGCCCATGCCCTGCGTGCCCTCGATCAGGTTGCGGGCCGGGCGCACGGGGAGGCCGGTGATCGCGGCCAGGTGCGGTATCACCGCCTGGGCGAATCCCGCCTCCGCGTTGAGGCCGGTCCCGATGGCCGTCCCGCCCAGATTGACCTCGAGCAGGACGCCCGAGGCCCGGGTGATCACTTCGGCGTCGTCTCGGACAGTGAGCGCGAAGGTGTCGAACTCCTGTCCAAGGGTCATCGGCACCGCGTCCTGGAGCTGCGTCCTGCCGAGCTTCACCGTCTTCGCGAACGTGCCGCCGCGCTCCGTGAAGGCCCCGGCCAGCTCGCTCATGCCGTCGAGGAGCCGGCCCGCGGCCGCGTGCAGGGCGAGCTTGACCGCGGTCGGGAAGGCGTCGTTGGTGCTCTGCGAACGGTTGACGTCGTCGTTGGGGTGCAGGTGGCCGTAGGCGCCACGCTCGCGGTCGAGCAGCTCCAGCGCGCGGTTCGCGATGACCTCGTTGGCGTTCATGTTCGCCGACGTGCCGGCCCCGCCCTGGAACACGTCGACCACGAACTGGTCGTGGAGCCGTCCCTCACGAATCTCCTCGCACGCCCGGATGACGGCGTCCGCCTGTTCCGAGGTGAGCACGCCGAGATCCCGGTGCGCCGCGGCGGCGGCCGCCTTGACCGCCGCGAGCGCCTCCACCAGCTCGGGATGCGCCGACAGGGCAATGCCGGTGAGCGGGAAGTTGTCGCGAGCGCGCAGCGTGTGGATGCCGTAGTAGACGTCTTCCGGAATCAGGCGGTCACCGATCAGGTCGTGCTCTGTGCGCTGCGAACTCACTGTCGCGGCCTCCGGTCTCTCTGGGGCAGCACACCCTGCCCCCTAGTACCGATCATTACACTCAAGCGCCAATGAGCGCCATATGGAATGCACGTTACTTCCGAAGGATGCCCGTCGACAAGGAAAGGGCGGACGCAGGGAACGCCGACGAGCAGGGCGGTACACAACAGCCGCCCCTCAACACGGTCACGCCCTCCTGGCACGACCGGCCGACCACCCGGCATCTGCACCTGCCGGGCGGGACAGCGCTTCCTCCGCCCGGGGCACCGGAAGCACAGTTTCGTCTTCGGGGTACCGGTGCTTCCAGCCGTACCGGCCGGCAGGTGCAGTGCCGGCGCGGCCAGCCCCGGCAGCATCACGTTCGCCGAGGTGAACACGTGGTTGGTGCTGATCTCGGACGACCGGTCCCTCCTTCACGGACCGGGCGCCTCCTGACCCCGAGAGCTACGGATCAGATCCGATGGTCCTCGACCTGATGGTGATGGGTACGGCCATCACCCTGGGGCCTCTGCACCACAGCGCCTTCGTCGTGTCGCTCTCCTCGCAACGTGACCCGAGGCCTCCCGAAGACAAAACCTTTGCAGCGCGACACGGTGGGCCGGTCGCGCCCCCTCCAGCAGTACGGTGCGTCATCACTTCCCGCACCCCGGCTGAGGTCTCTCGCCGACAGGAACGGCGTCACGGGACGCTGCGGCTGGGGAGGATCCGGGGGGATGGAGCTCCCTTGGGGAGTGGCTGGGGAGAATCGACCGCGTAAGACGGCATCATCAGGAAAGCCCTTGAAAGCTGCAAAGTCGCAGTTCAGCACGCCTCAAGCGGCTATTCGTGCAGGTCAGCGCATTGAGGGGCGAGGACTTCTGGAAGGTCTTCTCGAAGTCGAGGCGGGTGATGCCCTCGACGGTGGAGGAGCGCTGCGGCAGCTTGTACTCGGCGAGGGTGTCCAGGGTGCGCGGGTCGAACAGCTTCAGCAGGAAGCCGCTGAAGGTGCCGCACACGGTGACGAGCCGGCCGCCGGAGTCGAAGGTGCCGGTGGCGCACTCGCCGCCGACGGCGGCGATCTTCGCGCTGAGGACCTCCGAATCGCGCCCGAGCGGCCCTGGGAAGGGGTGGGTGCCGCTGCCGGCGCCGTCGGCGTGCATGCCGCTGCGGCCTTTGATCCGGGACCAGATCAACAGGGCCTCGGGCCTGGCCTACGGCCCACGCGGTGGCGGTGGTCACCGGCTCGATGCCAACGCGACGGGCACCGGGACGTGTCAGTAGGTCAGGACGACACAACCGTCCGCGCCGGGGAGGCTTTCGGTGTGCTGGTGGGCAAGGCCGTTCGCGGAGCCCGATCCGCCCGCTCCGCCGCTGCCCGCACCGGCTCCGCAGCTGCTGGGCGGAACGACCCCGGGTGCGCCGCCGGTGCCTCCCGCTCGGGTATCGGCATTCGCTGCGGCGCCTGCCTGCCCCGTGTAGAGGTTGGCGAAGCTGCCGGCGCACCAGCTCATTCCGCGATCGCCTCCCGCGCCTCCGGTGCCGGGAAAGACGTTCGCGCTGTGGTGCCCGCCGGCGCCGCCCTGCGCACTGGCGCCGCCGGCTGTGTCGTTGACCGTGACGGCGGAGTTCCCACCGGATGCGCCGTCTCGGTCCAAGCCACTGGCCGGCCCGCCGGCGCCGCCCGCGGCGACGGTGATGGTGATCCTGTCGCCGGGCTTGACGGGCAGGAAGCAGGAGGAATTCGCTCCTCCGCCACCGCCACCGCCGCCTGGCTGGGCCGCGCCGTCCCCGAACGCGGGGCCGGATCCAACGCCGCCGCCCCCGCCGCCCCCGCCGGTCAGGCTCACCGCGATATAGGTCACGTCGCCGGGCACCGTGACGGTGTAGCTTCCCGGCGTGCTGTAGGTCCGCGTCTCAAGGGCGTGGGCGGGAGCAGCCGTGGCCAAGGGCTGCAGTACCCCGGCCATCATCATGAGACCCACGACCCCCGCTCGCGTACGGCAGATGGAACGAGGGCGGGACCGGCGCCGCGCGCCGGGGATGGTGACCATGTGCAGTACGTCTCCTGCGTATCCGTCCTGTCAGTCGAGGCCACACCGTAGGGCTTCAGGGCTCGGCCGGACGGCGTTGAAGGACCGGTTCACCCGTATGAGCTCCCAGCGGGGGTGCTCCTATGTGTTGGTCAAGGTCGAAGGTCAGCAGGTAGGTCTGGTCGAGGGCGGGCCGAGCCGGGCTGGCTCGGCGCCGGACAACACTCCAAAGCCCTCACCGGCCTCGTTCCCGTGGGCGCCCGCTTCTACAACCCCACGACCGGATGCTTCCTGTCCACCGACCCTGTTCACGGCGGTGGAGACAACCGTTGCCGCCTCCGCTACCTGGTCGGTCGGCCCTTCGACGCCGGGCACCACCGTCCGTCGGCCTCATGTCGTCCACAGCACCGCGCGCGGCCGCAGGGGCACCACCGTACTGCGCCCGGCGCTGTTCATCGGCGCGGCAGAGGAGACGATGAAGGTGATGGCTCCCCCGGACGGCCACGCCTTGAACCCCGCTTCCGCGATCCCCCTGACGGCCTATACGTTGAACGTGGCGGGCCTGACGGCCTGACGCCCACAGGGCGGCGTCCAGCCCCCTGAAAGTGATCACGAAGTTCTGGGCGGCGAGACCGCATCCCGAACCGCCATGCCATCGGATGACACGGATCGGCCAGACGAGTGACAGCGGCCGCCGCAAGCCGGTGCCGTCGGAACCGGTGTTCCAGGATCAGTGTCGCCGCCGTCTCCGGCGGCAGCTGCTCTCCACCGCGTCTTTGCCGTGCGATCGGATCGACCACGGCTGTTCGAGGAGTCTCACGCATGCGTTCACGCGTCATCGCGGTCACGGCCGCCGCGCTCGCGGCCACCGCGGCACTCGCGCAACCCGCCCACGCCGCCCCGCTCGTCGACGGGGTCTACCGGTTCGCGGCTCTCACGGACGGCAAGTGTCTGGTCTGGCCCAAGTCGCACGCGAGTGTCGGCGTGGTGTCGCTGGGCGACTGCGCGGAGACCGCGTCCACCTCGGCGAACTGGCAGGTGCTGCGACGCCCCGACGGAATGATGGAAATCTCCCCGCCGGGCTCGAACCCGCGCACCTGCCTGAAGGTGACGTCGTACCACGGCGTGTCGGTCACCGACTGCGGTGACAGGTACGCCGAGTGGACCGTCTCCTACGGCTCCGACGGGCCCGGCAGCGTGGTGTGGGCCGACATCGAGCACACACCCGGCGACTTCTCCCCCTCGTTCGGAAAGATCGTGGACGATCCCGGCGTGAACGGCCGGATCGTGGTGAGGCACGCCCCCATCGAACCGCACTACTGGGCATTGCAGCCGGCCGGATAGGAGTCGTCGGGCCGGTCGCGGGCTCGGATGCCCGATGCCCCTTGCCGCCGGCGGCCCGGGCGACCAGGCCGCGCTCGGTCATCATCAGGCTGATCGTCCTGCCCAGGCCGAGCGGGTCGCGGCCGTCGGCGCGGCACGATCCGGGTCCGGCGCCGTGTCTTGTCCTGCCGGGCGGCGCCGTTGTCCTTCGCCGCTTCGCGCTGCTGTCATCGCTGCTGACGGCGGGCGACTCAACGTTCGCACCGCACTAAAGCGGTATCGCGGACGCGCTGGAGCTGGAGACACCGACCGGCGAGGCAGAAGGAACCGCCGGGCGATGTGTTCACCGAGCCCGATGATCACGGACTGGGTCGCTCACGCGGCGGGGTCACCACCAAGCTGCACCTGACCGTTGAGCAGGGCCAGAAACCCACGATCGTGATCACGGCCGGGCAGCGCGGCGACTCGCCGCGATGGGAACCGGCGCTGGAGAAGGTCCGCGTGCCCCATCGGTCCGGGCCGGCCACGCGTCCGCCCCGATCGGGTGTGGGCGGACGGCAAGTCGCCGATGACGGCGGTACATCGCGGCGCGCTCGAACACGGTCCGCGGCTTAGGGCGTGGGGGGCGGACGCAAGGGGGCACGGGCGCCGGGGGATTCGTGTGCCAAGCGGGTGAGCGGCCGGGACCGCGCCCGCAGTCCGGCCGCTCACCGTCGGTTGCCCTCAGAGTTCTTCGAGGGTGCCGGTGTGCAGTTCGCCCACCCGGCCGTCGGGAGTCTCGTAGGTCCAGAAGGCGTGGACCGTGTTGGTGTTCATGTTCATGGCGTGGGTGACGCTCATGAGTTCGCTCCCCACCGCTCCGGTCGTTTCGGTTCGGTGAAGTTCCTGGCCGGGTGAGACGGCGCGTGGTGCGTACGAGTGCCCGGCCGGGGTGCGGCGGTGCGGCTCAGTGGGAGACCACGGCAGCTCTTGGCTACGGCATGGCGGTTCGGGGCTGGCGTGAGGTGCTCAGGAGCTCGGCGAGGCCGCGGCGGGTGGCGGCGATGACGACGCGGTCCTCGGGATGAAGGACGTAGCCGGGGTGCAGCTCCCACAGGAGCTGAGGTTCGTCACCTGCCTGATATGAGGAGGCGAGGTCGGGGCGGCGAGTCGTGGGGGCGGCGGTGTCGAGGGCGAGGACGCGCCATGCGCCGGGTCGGAAGGCGTCGGCGACGGTGTGGCCCTCCAGCTGGGGGTGGCCGGCCACGAGGAGGGCGGCGAAGAGCAGGACCCTGCGTTCGACGGGGATGGCGCCGAGGATCTGGCGGCCCATCATGGCTCCGGCGAAGGCGGGTGCGGCGAGGTGGGTGACGCTTCGGCTGCGCGTGAGGGCGTCGGGGTGTGCCGCGCGCAGGGTGCGGTAGACGGCGGTGGCGAAGTCGTCGTCGTACAGGCGCAGGGCCACTCGCAGATCTGACTTGACCGTACGGGCGTAGAGCGCGGCCTCCAGGTTCGTGGTGTCGGAGCTGGTGAGGGCGAGCAGGGCGTGTGCCCGGTGGGTCTTGGCGGCCTCCAGGACGCCGTCCTCGGTGACGTCGCCGAGGACGACGGGGATGCGCAGGCCGCGGGCGAGCGGGATGCCGCGGGCGTCGGGATCCTCCTCGACGCACACGACCGGGATGTCGAGTTCCCGCAGCCGGGCGAGGACCCGGGTTCCGATCTTGCCCAGGCCGAGGAGGACGACGTGGCCCGATAGGCCGCGGGGCGGCCGCCGTAGAGCTCCGGCGGCGCGGAAGGTGCCCAGCGCCTCCAGTGCCCCGGCGACCAGGAGAGGAAGGAGAGCGAGGCCGACGAGGCCGGTCAGGAGCTGGAGAACCTGGTGGGTGACCGGCGCGCCGATCGCCGGGTCGTTGATGGAGAACAGGTCGAGCAGCGTGATGTACGCGGCATGCACGGGATCGGCGTCGGTGAGCAGCATCGTGGTGAGCGTCAGCACGAGGACGGAGACGACGATTCCGGTGAGCGCCCAGCGCAGGCGGCTGGAGAAGAGCTCGCGCAGCGGCGCACCCCGGCGGGCCATCCGCCGGGCGGACAGGGCGGGACCGGCGTATCGGACGGTCTCCAGGACGACGCTGCCCCGTCCGGCGGCGCTCGCCACGGCCCGGTCGTCGGGCAGGAGGAGGGGGCCCTGGGGGCCGCTGGCCTCCGAGCCCTCGGTGCCCGCCGGGTCGGTGGTGGTGGACGACAGCAGGGCCAGGGTGCACAGGCCGGGGTCGGGTACCTCGCCGCGTCCGGGCGGGGTGCGTTCGGCGGCCCGCAGGAGGACGCCGTCGGCCTGGACGATCTTGCTCGTCCCGGCGACGGCGGTGGCGGCGAGCGCGGGGGCCGCGGTGTCGGCGTCGGACAGGACGGTGGTGGAGGCGTCGAGAAGCGCGCGGTCGGTTCCGGGTGCGGTCAAGAGGGCCGCCTGGTCGAGGAGTTCCTCCAGCTGCTGCCCCAGCTTGCGGTTGTACATGCGGACCACGAGCCGCAGGCCCGGGCTGAGACGGCGGGCGGCGAGCGCGGCGCGGAGGTTGGTCTCGTCATCCTCGTAGAGCAGGGCGAGGGCCGCAGCCCGGTCGACGCCGGCCCTCAGCAGCGTCTCCTCGGTCGGCGCGGATGACACGACGTCATGCAGCGGCGGGGGCGCGCTGCCGAGCGTGTCCTCGGTGGCGGGTCCGCCGGACCGGCGCAGGAGCCGCGCCGCACGGGACTGCACGGCGGGCTGCTCGCCCGCCCGATCCTCGACCTGGTCGCCGGGAGCGACGAGAACGACCCGTTGGCGGTAGACGTCTCGCAGCTCGTCGGCGAGTCGGTGCGCGAGCCCGTCGTCGCCGCAGACCACCATGTGGCCGCTGTCCCGTGGAACTCCGGCGTCCTGGTGCGGTAGCGCGATCATGATTCCCCCGATGTCGAGATGGACCCGCCTGATCACGCGGGCGGGTCAAGTGTCGGTCGTTCCTGCCCCGGTGTGCCTCGCGTGCCGTCTGTGATGACGGGAGATCAGGGTTCGTACCAGCAGGACGAGGCATACGGCGGCGAGGGCGCCGGAGCCGATCCGCACCCAGGTCGGGGTGCCGCTGCTTGCCGCAGTCCAGCCCGACCACAAGAGGTACAAGCCCATCCCGGCGGGGCTCTCCAGGAAGTCGCGCCTGGCGTTCCGCGATGACATGCCAGCCCCTCGCTGTCCTCGCTCGTGGTCGTCGTGGTGCGGTGCCGAGTGGCGGCTCATCGTCGGGTGCGGTGGAGCAGCGGCCGACGGCTCAGGAAGGCGCCGACTCCTACGGCCGCCGGAGTCCAGAGCGCGAGGAAGGTACCGCGGAGTTCGTCCCGGTCGTGCATGACCACCATCAGTACGAAGGTGTAGGCGCCCGGAACAGCCGGCGTGCAGGCGTCGACGGTGAGGACGGCGCTCCGGAGCGGGTGCTTCTCCGGAGTGGGCGAGCACTTTTCGTGCTCCTCATCACGGCCGCGGTGCTGAGCGCCTTGTGCTGGCATCTGTCCGGCCCAACGCACTTGCTCTGGGCAGGTCTTGCGGCTCTCCTCGTGGCCCGCATCTGCCACAAGGAGGGCTGAGCCCGTGTCTTGTGGAGAGTGGCGCGTACGGGGCCGTGCCTGGTGCCGCTCACGGCCTGCCTCACGGGACGGCCGACGCGTCGTTGACCTGTCGGCGAGCCCGCGCGGCACGCAAGCTCGTGGCACGGCCGCCCCTGTGGGGGTTTCTCGGCCCTGCGGGGCTGGCCCTGGCCGGGGTGCCGGGAGGCACGGCGGTACTCCGCCGCATGTGAGGCGGGCCAAGGAAGGGTAAGACTTTCGTCATCCGCCGGGTTCTTCCCCGTAGGCGCCAAGCAGCGTTGGATGACGGTCAGATGGTGACGGCAAGCAGAAACGGGAGAGTGCCAGTGGAACGGGGCCGGAGCGGGAAGCCGTGGGCGGGCCTGGTGGCCGCTGCCGTAGTGGCTGTGGCGGCAGGGTTGGCGTGGTTCAAGCCGTGGGCTCTGTGGGTGGACGAGACGGTCCATGAGGCGCTGCCCTCCGCGGTCGCGCGGTCCACGACACCACCCGCCGGCACACCGCCGACGGAATCGGGCCCTTCGGCTTCGGTGACCGCGCCGCCCGCCGGGCCGGTCACGGTCGCGCAGGGCACGTTCATCAGCCATGAGCACGCGACCACCGGCACGGTGAAGGTGGTCCGTCTCGCCGACGGCGCCCACACGCTCCGGCTGGAAGGACTCGACACGAGCAACGGCCCCGATCTGCGCGTCTGGTTGAGCGACGCGCCGGTCAAGGAGGGCAAGGCCGGGTGGGGAGTCTTCGACGACGGCCAGTACGTCAGCCTCGCCAAGCTCAAAGGAAACAAGGGCGACCAGAACTATCCCCTGCCCGCAGACGTCGACTGGTCGAAGTACCCGAGCGTCAGCATCTGGTGCGACCGGTTCGACGTCTCCTTCGGAGCCGCCGCCCTCGCCCGCGTCTGACCGGCCGGAATCCCCGGGAGCTGACCCGCGACGCGATGCGCCCCGGGGGCTCCCTCACACTTCCGCCGCGGTGAGCGCGTGGAGGGCGGCCCGCACGGTGCCGAGCAGCTGATCAAGGTCGACGCGGGCGCGTGAAAGCAGTTCACGCCGTGCGCGAGCACAGACAGGCCTTGCGCGCTACCTGTCGGGCGGGGAACCCATCGGGTAGCCGAAGACCCGTGGGCGGCACGAATCTGGGCGGCCCCGAGGACCTGGTCGATGTAATCGGTGATGTCGCGTCTGTCCTTCGTCCGGTCAGGAACGACGGGGTGTACGAAGTGCCCCCGTGTCGGCGGCCGAACCGACCCTTCGAAGGCCGCCGACGAGGTTCGAGAGGCCGGGTTCGAGCCCCTGGAGGCCTATCCCGGAAAGACCACCGGCCAGTGGCGCTGCCGCTGTAGGTGCGGGGCCGAGGCCACGGTGACCTTGACCAACATCAGGCGAGGCCGAACCAGGTGCAGGACGTGCTCCAGGGACGACGCCAACTGATCGACGCCTACCCGCAGCGTCCCTCGTGTGCGCCCGCGCCTTCGCCGCGCATACGCGGCACCGCGGCTCGAGGGACATACTGCGCTGCCACGAAGAGCCCCGGCGCCACGCAGTACTCAGCTACCCAGTCCTCCTCAGGCTCGGCCCAGCCCTCAGCCTCCGCTGTCGGAAGCGGCATTGAGCTGAGGCGCGCGACGCCCCTCATCATTTCGAGCGCTTCCTCCGGGGTCCTGGCCTGGCCTGGTCAAGACAACGCCGCACACTTCGACTCATGCGGTTGCGCCTGATCCGGTCATCCAACTCCGTGATGTAGTGCGGCAGGAGGACGTCCACCTCGGGGAGGTTGTCAGCCTCCTGGGCGGTGACGGCTCATGGTGCTTTGCTCCGCGGGATGTTGAGGGGCGAAGCCGAGTCCGTCAGCGAGACGAGTACTCGTGCCTCCCAGGCGCAGCCCACCTCCGCGATGTCGAGCGTCCGGCTGAGAGCAACGTGCCCGCTGAGCAACCACGTGGCCCATGCCGTGCACCAGACGTGATCGCCAATCCGGTACGCGTTCGCATCCCGGACCGACGAGAGCGTGACGTTCGGGCCCCAAGCCACACCTCCGCGACTCCCTCGGGAAGGTCCGAACCTGTCGGCTAGGCGAGGTCTTGCAGGTCATCGGTTGCGGCTTCGATCGGCGACACCTACGCATGATCGCCTGCACGAGATGATCCCGTCGACCGCCTTTCGACGCAGGCCCCGACCGCGCTGACGGACGATCCACTACTCAGACAGTCGCCCGTGACCAGCACGAGCGCCCCGAGAACACGACACGGCGCATCTGCGGAAGCGACGCGATCACCGGGACCTTGAAGCACCCCCGCCCCGCTGGCGACCCGCGGCCCAAGTGAGTGCCGGCCGTCACCGACCTGGCCGCACCGTCCTCATCTCCCCGTGGCTGGACATCAGCCGGACCCAGAAGGCGGCCAGAAGCCGGACCTCGACACACCAAGGGGACACGCCCTACTCGGCGGTGATCCGCAGCACGCCCGTCGTGGTGCCCTGCAGCACCACCCGGCCCGGCGCGATGCTACCCACCATCTGGAGCGTGTCGAAGACGAAGCCCGCCCCGAGGTAGGCCGTCCGCACCGTCCGCCCGGTGGCCGGGTCGATCTCGGCGTACGAGTACGGGTCAAGCACCGAGGTGCTGTTGGTGCCGGGAATCACCGGGTTGCGCAGCACCGTACGGAGCAGCCCGTCCGCGGTGGACAGCCTCGGCACCGCGGCCGACCTGGTCTTGTTGTCCCACTTCAGGTCGCAGCCCGAACCGTCGGCCCGGACGTCCACCCGGCTCAGGCCGCCCCGGTAGCTGTCGGAGGCGGGCACGCTCGGGCCGGCGTCGTCCGGCAGCTTCGGGTACGGGTAGCCGTAGGTGCTCGCCACGAAGATCGAATTGCCGACTGCCACGGGGGAGTTCTCGCTGCCGCTGCCACCCGCCTTGAGCACCGGCACCGAGCAGACCTGCTGACCCGTGTCGGTGCGGTAGACCAGCAGGTTCACCGTCGGCGCGGCGTTGTCGACAACGGTCACGTAGTCGGTGCCGTTGGTCGGCCCGAAGAAGGTCGGAGTGGAGCCGGTCCCCCAGCTCAGCTGGCCCGGCTTGCGCGCCGGGCCCCGGTCGTACGCCTGACGCCAGCTCACCTGCGGCGTGCCGTCCGCCGCCGCGGTCAGCAGGTAGGTGGCGTGCGTGGTGGCCACCGCCGTCCCCTCCGGCGCGGTGGAGATCGAGTTGGACACCCGCTCACCGGCCGGCAGTGCGAGGGTCCGGACCACGCCGTTGCGGTCGTCGGCGGTGCCGACCACCCCCGCGCCGGTGGCGAACCAGACCCGGCCCTGCCAGTCCGGCGACAGCCCGGTGACGGCGTCCCCCTCCGGCACCGCTCCGGCCAGCGACAGCCGGGAGTCGACGTACAGCTCCCAGCCGCCGGAGGCGGTGCGACGGTGCCCGATCCGCAGCAGGTCCCGGTTGCCGTCCACCGCGACCAGCCGGTCCCGGTCGTCCAGGTAGGCGTACACACCCCCGAGCAATGACCCCTTGGCCAGCGTCAGTTCGGCCACCGACTCACTGGTCGCCGGGTCTAGCAGGTGGACCGTAGGGGCCAACCCGAAGATCTCCGTGCAGAGCGCGACCGGGTAGCCGTCCGCCCCGACCAGCACGGTCGGGCAGGCGGACTGCAACGCCGTCCGGTTCGACCGGATGCTGCCCGCACCCGGCCCCGGCAGCGGGGTGGCGTCGGAGGATCCGGTGTCCCCGTGCATGGTGGCCGTGCCGACCGGGCCCGCGAACGGGTTGGCGGGCGGCAGGGGGCCGTACGAGTCGGCGGCATGCGCCGGGGTGAGGGCGGTCAGCAGGAGGGCAGCCGTAGAGAGCACGGCAGCGCGAGTGCGCAGGCGCATGGGGGTCCCGTCAGAGGAGTGTGGACACAGAGGTGCACTCCGCCCGGCAGGACGAGAAACGGCCCGGAAACACCCGGGCAGGAGGCACCGCGCTCAACAAGCGCGGCGACAGATCGCCGAACACGCACGGGCCAGGTCGACATCAAGCCGACGGCTCAGGTGTGCGTGACGGGTCATGCACCCATGATCCAGCCCTGGCATCCCGCCGCACAACCCCTGTCTCACGGTACGGAAGGCAACTCAGCCACCTCCCGACCGCGCTCCCGAGGGTACGGGCCCTCCTCGACGAGTGGGCCGACCTGCGGCCCTACACCTCCAGCAACGAGCGGACCGAAGCGTTGGCAGGCTTCCTCCACACTTGCAACCACCACCGCTGGCCTACGCACACAACGGACACCCGCCCATCAGCCGCGTCGACAACGCTGCGGGTCAATACGACCTAGGCCGGCGTGGGACAGGGAAGCAGGCCGGCGTTGGTCTTCTCCCAGGGCGGCCCTGAGTTCGGCGAGCAGTGCGGGCTGCCGGGCGGCGTGGTCGGCCCACTCGCTGGGGGCCTGGCTGAGGTAGAAAAGCTGGTCGCGGCCGTTGACGAGTGCGTTCTATGCCGCCCCGCCTCCTGGAGAGAGGACTTGGCGCCGTTGAACGGCCAGTTGTGGGAGGAGCGTTCGCCGCCGTTGTCGCTGGCGAAGACGGCGATCGTGTCGCGCTCCTGCCCGGAGCGCCGCAGCGACTTGAGGACCTCGCCGACCGAGCGGTCCAGGCCCTCGACCATCTGCCGGTACTTGTCCAGGGAACCGCCGTCCAGGTGCACGAGGGCGAGACGGGCGGCGCTGGTGTTGCCCGACCTGACGGCCTTCTCCAGCCGGGCGGCCTCCTCCGTGTCCCCTTCGGCGGTCCAAGTCCAGTGCGGGGTGGTGGAGTTGAGGTTGAGCAGCCACGGCTTCTCGTGCCGGCGCTCGATGTACTGGCTCGCGCGTTCGGTGAGGATCCTCGTCCAGTACCGCAGGTCCTTGTAGGGGACTTCACCCTCGTAGAGGTCGTACGCCCGTTGCTGGTGAGCTTGGAGTAGTACTCCAGCGCCCCGGCGAGGTTCCCGAAGAACTCGTCCCAGCCCGACCTCGTCGGCGAGTGGTCGGGCAGGAAACCGCATTGCCACTCGCCGATCACCGCGGTCGCATGGCCGCTGTCGCGCAGCAGCGAGGCGAGGGTGGGGTGGGTCGGCTCCAGACCTGCGGTGGCGTCCTCGAGGATCGGCTCGTCCAGTCCTGCCCCGATCCGCCCGGGGTAGCGGCCGGTGTAGAGGCTGAGCCGGGTCGGGGAGCAGGTCGACGACCCGGCGTAGGAGGCCCGCACGGGCTGGGGTTGCCGGAACCGCCGGGCGCCGAAGGCGGGACCGCGTACGGGACTCCGAGTACGCCTGCCCCCCTGTTCCCCGCACGGCGGATCGCGCGCCGCAACCGCCCGAACGGAGACCCATGGCCCGGGACGGGCGGACAGGTTCGCCTTTCTAGGACGCGCTGGGGCGTGGCCCCGAGGCCGAAGCCCCGCTCGGCCGTTCTGCCGGAGTCCCGTGTTCAGCGGCCCTGCGCCAGCGGGCTTCGCAGAACGAGTAGAGGCCGAACAGTACGAGGCCCACCGCGGCGGCGATCAGGAGTACGGGCCCGGCGGGGGTTTCGGCGAACGAACGCAACGTCTCGTCCAGGCCCTTGGCCTCGCTGGGGTCGAACCGCACCGCGGCCAGCAGGACGAACAGGCCGGCCACCGCCGCGAGCGCGCCGCACGCCACTCCGCCGACGGTTCCCAGCACCGCGACGACCCGCCGCGTCGCCGGGCTCATCTCGTCCGTCCGGAGATTCTTCTCGAACTTCCGCATCAGGCTGCGCACCAGGATCACCACGCCCACGATGACCAGAACAGCCCCGAACACCCCGACGATCACTCGCCCACCCGGCCAGTTCAGCACCCTCGCGGTGTACTCCTTCGACGTCTCGTCGCCAGGGCGGCCTCCGGAGGAACCGCCGGCCAGCGCCGTCTGCACCACACCGATACAGATCACGGTGTAGAACACCGCCAACCCCAAAGACCCCAGGCGACGGGTCCATTTGTCCCCGCCTTCCCCCGTCTGCCCGAACACGGCCTCCGACAGTCGCCACAGCGCCATCGCCGCCAGCCCCACCACCAGCGCCCACAGCAGCACCCGGCCGAACGGCTGCTCGCCGAGGGTCCCCACCGCGCCGGACCGGTCCGCCTCCTGGCCGCTGTCGCTGCCGAGGCCGATCCGCACGGCCAGAACCCCCACCAGTACGTAGATCACTCCCCGGGCACAGAGCCCGACCCTGGACGCGACCTCCACGGCACGGCTGTCGGCCAGGCGCAGACCCTGGGACTTGGGCTGGGCGACGCTGTCGCCCCTCCTGATGGCCATATCTGGCACCTCCACGTGCCGGATCGAACCGAACAGCACACCCGGAGGGCGGGGCGGACGCGGTGGTCAGTGTTCGACGGCGTCCTTGGCCTTCGCCCACGCCTGTCCCGTACCGCCCCTGGTCCGGTCACCGCAGGTCTCCGGTCCCAGGGCGCGATTTCTCCGTCTGTTCTCTCTCCACGGTAGGGCTATCCCGTCCCGGAAGTCACCACCCGAGGGCCGGACCTACCCTGGAAACAGAGGTCATGATCACTCCTGGGATGCGAGGGAGAGCGGGTGCCACCAGCGCAACAGCGCTCCCGCCAACGCGCACCTCAGCGAAGGGGCGGCGTGAGGAGTGCCGCAGGCGCAGGCCGAAATGGACGACGTCCGCGGCGAGGAGGACGATGCCGATGATCAGCAGGTAGAACAGCCCTTCGGCGGTGGCGCCGATGAGGCCCAAGACCATCGCGACGACGAGCACGGCCAGAAAGAGAGTCACGACGGACACCTCCTCGGTCGGGCGGGGCAGCTCAGCGGCGGGCCAACTGCCGCTCGCCGTTCGGCCGCGGCTGGCGGGCAGGCCGTAGTGCTGGAAGACGGCTTCCTCGTCCTCGAAGGGCAGCACATCGCCCATGCCGATCGAAGGGCAGTCCTTCACCAGCGCCTTGTCGTGGGCGCCCTTCACATGGCCCGGCCCGACGCTCGCCCCGTCCAGCGGGACGAAGACCAGACGGTGGCGGGTGGGCAGGCCGATCTGGACCGTGACCATGGCCGGCTCGCCGGTGCTGGTGTCCACCTGGACGGCCTCCAGCACCCCGATCCTGCGCCCTGCCGCGTCGAGCACGTCGTGGGTACGCCACTCACGGATATCCGCCATCCCGATCATCCTGAGCCGCTTCGGCCGTGCACATGCCCGATGTGTGTCCCTGATCAGTTGGTTTCCGTCAATGCCGCGCGCGCGGTGGTGATGATCTCCTCGGAGAGCGGGGAGCCCTTGGTGGCCCGGGCCAGGACGAGCGCGCCGACCATCGTGCACAGTCGCGTGATGCCGTCCTGGCCGCCCTCGGTGGCGAGCCACTCGGCGAAGTCACTCACTCCCTCGGTGTAGACGCGGCGGGCCTCGCGATCTCCGGGTTCGCGCGCCATGTCGCCGGCGAGTGCGGCGGCGGGACACCCGTCCGCCGCACTGTCGCGGTGCTTGATGGAGAGGTAGGTGTCGATCAGCTCCCGCTGGGCGGCGTCGCGCCGCCCCGCGTGCTGCTCGAGTCCGTCGTTGCGGAGCCGGGTGAGTTCGTCGAACGCGTGGGCGGTGGCTTCGTCGATGAGCGCCTCTTTGGAGGCGAACCGCTTGTAGAAGCCACCGTGGGTCAGGCCGGACGCCTTCATGAGGTCGGCGACGCTGACGTGGGTGCCCTGCTCCCGGAACAGCCGGGAGGCGGTTTCCACGACCCGCCGGCGGTTCTCCTCCGCTTGTGCCTGCGATACGCGGCCCATCAGCCACCTCCCAATTGGATGCCGTTTGACATCTATCATAGACCGGGATTTAGATTGCTACCATAATCTAATTAGCTCGGGTCCCTCCATGCCCGCAACGTCGGGAGTAGGCATGGAACTGAAGGACGCGGTCGCGGTGGTCGCCGGCGCCAACCTGGGGCTCGGGCGACAGCTGGCCGCACAGCTCGTGGAGCGCGGAGCGACGGTGTACGCGGCGGCCCGCCGCCCCGAGACGGTGGACCTGCCCTGCGTCATCCCGCTGCGGCTGGACGTGACGGACGAGGAGTCGATCCGGGCCGCGGCCGGCACCGCGTCCGACGCGACGCTGCTGGTGAACAACGCGGGCATCTCCACCGCCACGCCGCTGATCGCGGGAGGCCTGGACGCGGCACGCCTGGAGATGGAGACGAACTTCTTCGGTCCGCTCGCTCCGGCTGGCGATGAGCGCGCTGAGCTTCAAGACCCGGCGCCGCGCCAAGCGCCGCCACGTCACGTACTCGTTCCTGTTCATGAAGGCCGACGGCGACCAGCTGCGCAAACTCACGGCGCTCGTCGAAGCAGGAAAGATCCGTCCCGACGTCGACCGAGTCTTCCCATTCGATCAGACCCGGGAAGCCACGGAGTACGTCGAGAAGGGCCGCGCCAAGGCCGGCAAGGTCGTCGCCACGATGGCGTGACCCGTTCCGTGTCCGTGCGCGGCGTCGACTTCGTCTACCGGCAACTCGGCCCGCAGGTCGGCGTACCGCTGATACTCCCCCACCACCTGGCCGCGGTCCTGGACGACTGGGGCCCACGCCTCATGTGCTGATCAGGAGCCGCCCTGCTCGGCCATGGCTGCGCCACCGCGGTAGGGGGCGCTGCTCGGGGCCTGGCCTGCCGCGACCTCCGCCTTGGCGAGGGTGAGCTGAAGCCACGCGATGTACGCGGCGGTGCTGCTGTAGCCGAATTCGTGGGCCGAGAGCTGGATGGCGCGTGCCCACGCGAGGTCGATCTCGGGGACCGGGTCCAGTGGGATGGTGGTGAAGTCCATCCATCCGGGTTCGCGGAGTCGGGCGAGTCGGTAGTCGAGTTCGGTGCGGAGGATTTCGACGGTGACCTCGGGGCCGAGCTGTCCGGCGAAGAGGAACCGGAGTTTGAAGTCGGGGTCCATGGGGCGTGGAGACGGTTCGTACGGTGCGCGGGCCCAGGCCAGGAGTTCGTCGCGGCCGGCGTCGGTGAGCCGGTAGACCTTGGCGTCGGGTTTGCCGTCACGGGCGTCGACCTCGAACTCCGCCCACCCGTTGGCCACGAGGCGGGGCAGGACACGGTAGATCTGGGGCAGCTGCACGCCGTAGCCGAGGTACTTGCCCGGGCCGTCCATCCACTTGCGCATGTCGTAGCCCGAGAGCGGGCGCAGGGCCAGCAGGCCGAGAATGACGTGTTCCAGACGCATGGCGGTCCTCAGCGGAGCGGGGTCGGGGGCTGCTGATGGGGGCTGGTTGGGACAGCCCACCGGGGCCCGTCCGCCGTGCCGGGCCGCATGTCCTCGGGGAGGTCGCGGGCGATCCGGAAGCCGCAGTTGCCGGCGGAGGAGTCGGGGGTGTTGGCGGAGCGGGCGGCGAGTCGGTAGCGGTTGCAGTAGCTGTCGTGGCAGAGGTAGGAGCCGCCGCGGGTGACGCGGGCGGTTCCGGTGCGCGGGCCGAGCGGGTTGTGCCGAGGGGAGCGGCGGTAGTACGCCGGGGAGAACCAGTCGGCGCACCATTCCCAGACGTTGCCGGAGGTCTCGTACAGGCCGTGGCCGTTGGGCGGGTAGGAACGTACGGGCGCTGTGGTGAGGTGGCCGTCGCTCAAGGTGTTGTGGGTGGGGAAGGTGCCGTGCCAGATGTTGCACCGGTCCTCGCCGTCAGGGGTGAGCGTGTCGCCCCAGGGGTAGCGGCGGCCGCGGTGTCCGCCTCTGGCCGCGTACTCCCATTCGGCCTCGCTGGGCAGGCGGGCACCGACCCAGCGGCAGTAGGCGACGGCGTCGTCCCAGGAGACGTGTACGACGGGGTGGTCGGGGGTCTCTTCCCAGTGGGAGAGCGGTCCGGCGGGGTGGGCCCAGTCTGCGCCGGCGACGTCGAGCCACCAGGGAGTGCGGGGAGCACGCCCCAGGACGTCCCGGGCCCGGGCGCGCAGGGCGAGGTGGAAGACGGCGGACGAACCGTAGCGCTCGGCGTCCGTGCGGTGGCCGGTCGCGGCGGCGAAGGCGGCGAACTGGGCGTTGGTGACCGCGGTGGCGGCGATGGCGAAGGGGGCCAGCTCCACCCGGTGCACGGGCTGCTCCCCGTCCGACGGGTAACCCTCACCGAAGCGGTCGCCCATCAAGAACTCCCCACCGGGAAGGGCCACGAACTCCGCCCCCTCCGACCCTTTCGACCGGCTCTCCGGCCCAGCGGCGGGCGGCGCGGGTGCGGACGGCACCGGCAGGAGTGTCGTGTGCGTGTGCACGGCCGTGCGGCCCGGGGTGCAACAGCTGTCCATGGCCGACTTCTCCTCACTCCCCGGCTGCGGCTCCGGGACGCCTTCATATGTACGCCAGAACTCATGGCCCGGCAAGCCTGAGAGGTTGGCGACCTCCCCGCCGGAGAACGCAAGCAGCGAAGTGAGACGGCAATATTTCAAGTGCGAGAACTGCGGTGCGACATCTTGACACCTTCGGCAACAGCCCTGAAACCTGAGGGCATAGCTGCTGGCGCACATATGACCTAGAGCGCTCATCGGATGCCGGCCGCATGCGGCTCCCGCCTTCCCCCGGAGTTCCCCTTGCGCATCATCTACGTGGACGTCGACACCCTGCGGGCCGACCACACCACCCCGTACGGCTACCACCGGCCCACCACGCCCCACCTCCAGAAGCTCGCCGACAAGTCGGTCGTCTTCGACCGCTACTACTGCTCCGACTCGCCCTGCCTGCCCTCCCGCACCGCCCTGACCAGCGGCCAGTTCGGGATCACGAACGGCGTGATCGGCCACTACGGCGCCGACGCGCAGTTCCGGCTCGACTCCGGCCACGGCCCCGAGCCCGACCGGCCTCTCCTCGGGCAGCGCCTGCAGCTCGACGGCTACTACACCGCGGCCGTCTCCGTCTTCGCCGAGCGCCACCGCGCGTACTGGTTCCACGGCAACTTCCGCGAGTCCGTCCGCGCCACCGGGAACTGGGGCGACGAGGACGCCGCCGACGTCAACCGCGCCGCCCTCGACTGGATCCGCAGGCACGCCGAGGACGACGACTGGTACCTCCACCTCACCTACTGGGACCCGCACACCGACTACACCCAGCCCGCCGAATGGACCGACCGCATGGCGGCCTCCGCCCCCGTGCAGTCCTGGCCGGACGAGGAAACGATCCAGGAGCACGCCGAGATCTACGGCCCGCGCAGCGCCCTGGACCTGCACTACTCGCTCTCCAGCGGCGGCGCCACCTCGCCCGTGCCGCACAACATGCCCGACGCGATCCGCTCACGCGCCGACTTCGAGCATCTGATCAACGGCTTCGACGGCGCCATCGCCTACTGGGACCACCACTTCGGCCGGCTCCTGGCCACCCTGGAGGAGCTGGGCATCGCGGACGAGACGGCGATCGTCGTCAGCGCCGACCACGGCGAGGCGTTCGGTGAACACGGCATGTACGGGGAACACGGACTCGCCACCGAGTCCGTCCAGCGGATCCCGCTCGTCGTGTACTGGCCCGGGGTCACCGACACCCTGCCGACCGAGGCCCGCCGCAACGACGACCTCCTGTACAACATCGACCTGGCCCCCACCCTGTGCGACCTGCTCGGCCTCGACGCGCCCGAGGGCTGGCAGGGCACCTCCTTCGCGGACGCGGTACGCGGCAGGGAGACCGACTCCCGCCCGTACCTGGTCCTCGGCCACGGCGCGCACACCTACCAGCGTGCCGTCCGCACCCGCGACCACCTCTACATCCGCACCTACCACCCCGGCTGCTTCAGGACGGCCTGGGAGCAGTTGTACGACGTCACCGACGACCCGTACCTGACCCACGACCTCCTGGAGGAGGAGCCCGCTCTCGCCGGGACGATGCGCTCCCACCTGGCCGAGTGGTGGCACGAGCACGCCGGCCGCCCCGGCTGTCTGCCCGACCCGATGCTGAGCAATCTCCAGGCCGGGCCTGTCTACTACGCCGATCCCACCCGGTACGCCCGGCATCTGCGCGACACAGGCCGGTCCCACCTGGCCGAGGACCTGGAACAGCGTCTGGCCGTACCCCGTGCCTCGGTGCCGGTCCCCTGGCACGCACCGGCACCGCCGCGTTCCGCGGAGCTCTTCGGGCGCTGGATGGAGATCTTCCAGGAACGCGCCACGAAGACGGCGACAGCAGAGGCGGCAGAAGGGAAGTCCGTCCGATGAAGGCGATCATGGTGATGTTCGACAGTCTCAACCGGCGCATGCTGCCGCCGTACGGAGGGGACTGGACGCACGCCCCGAACTTCGCGCGGCTCGCCGAGCGGACAGTCACTTTCGACAGGGCGTACGCGGGGTCGATGCCGTGCATGCCGGCCCGCCGCGAACTGCACACGGGGCGCTACAACTTCCTTCACCGAAGCTGGGGGCCCCTGGAGCCGTTCGACGACTCGATGCCCGAACTGCTCAAGCAGAACGGCGTGTACACCCATCTGGCCAGCGACCACCCGCACTACTGGGAGGACGGTGGCGCCACCTACCACGGCCGGTACAACTCCTGGGAGTTCTTCCGCGGTCAGGAGGGCGACCCGTGGAAGGGGCAGGTGGCCGATCCGGAGATGCCCGAGGACCTGAAGCGGATGCGCTCGGCCGTGTACCGGCAGGACTGGATGAACCGCCCCCACATGGCGACCGAGGACCGGCACCCGCAGACCCTCACCTTCGACGCCGGCCTGGAGTTCCTCCGGACGAACAAGGACGCGGACCGGTGGTTCGTCCAGATCGAGACCTTCGACCCCCACGAGCCGTTCTTCTCCCACCAGCGGTACAAGGACCTCTACCCGCACGAGTACGACGGGCCCCACTTCGACTGGCCCGACTACAAGCAGGTGGTCGAGACGGACGACCAGGTCGCCCACGCCGGTTACGAGTACGCCGCCCTGCTCTCCATGTGCGACCACTCGCTCGGCCGGGTCCTCGACGCCATGGACGAGTACGGCCTGTGGGACGACACGCTCCTGATCGTCAACACCGACCACGGTCTGCTGCTCGGCGAGAAGGGCTGGTGGGGCAAGTCCGTCCAGCCCTGGTACAACGAGCTGGTCCATCTGCCGCTGTTCGTCTGGGACCCGCGCACCGGCGGCGCGGGCGAGCGGCGCGACACCCTCGTGCAGACCATCGACCTCGCCCCCACGCTCCTGGAGTACTTCGGCGTCGAGCGCCCGGCCGACATGCAGGGCGCACCGCTGCCCGTCTCCGCCGCCGACGCCCCCGTGCGCGAGGCAGGCCTCTTCGGCATCCACGGCGGTCATGTGAACGTCACGGACGGCCGGTACGTCTACATGCGCGCCCCCGCCTCCCCAGGCAACGCCCCCCTGCAAGAGCACACGTTGATGCCGACGCACATGCGCGGCCGCTTCACCCCCGCCGAACTCGCCGACATGGAGC
The DNA here is from genome assembly GCF_044752965.1 of Streptomyces sp. NPDC088553. Lineage (NCBI taxonomy): Bacteria > Bacillati > Actinomycetota > Actinomycetes > Kitasatosporales > Streptomycetaceae > Streptomyces > Streptomyces sp. NPDC088553. The sequence goes on from NZ_JBIVMG010000002.1 coordinate 917,917, forward strand.
TGGCCGAGCCGTTCGGCTTCACCAAGGGCGTCCGCACCCTGCGAGTGCCGGGCCGAACCTTCGTCAATCCGTACCACCACGGCAGCCTGCTCTTCGATCTGGAGAACGACCCCGAGCAGCTGGAGCCGCTCGTCGACGACGAGGTGGAGCTGCGGCTCGCGACGCTGCTGGTGGAGCTGATGCGGGATACGGAGGCGCCGCCCAGTCAGTACGAACGTCTCGGCCTGCCCGCCGAGGGTCCGGTGACCGGTGCGCACCTCCTCGTACGGACCCAGCGCGATCAGGCCCAGCGGGCCGCGCTGCCCCTGCCGCGTGCCGAGGACTATCCGGAAGGGCGGTTGTCCCTGCGGACGCCGGTCGCGACGCTGATCGGCGATCCGGTGGCGCTGGAGGTGCTCAAGCGGCATCTGCCCGGGATCGCCGACTCCGAACTCCTGCAGTTCCTGGGGCCGACCCCGCTCATCGACATCGCCGCGATGTCGGGCGGAATGATCCCGCCCGACCGGCTGCGCCTGGTCGCCGAGGAGCTCGCGAAACTCTGAGGCGGTCGACAGAACACGGATGAACGCCGGTGACGGGGCGGCTACCCCGTCACCGGCCTGCCTTCCTCCCCCGCCCATCCTGCGAAGAACGAGACGAAGAAGAGGTGGCGTCTTGCCCGATCTTACCGAGGCACCCGTCGACACGACGAAGGAGAGAAGGGCGGGCCCCGTCAAGGGCCGCTGGCGCCAGCTGTCCCTTCTCGGCGGCACCATGCTCGTCGAGAACACCGAGGCGAGTCTGATCAGCGGGCTCTTCCCGGTGATCCGTCACTCGCTCGGCGTCTCGCTCGGCGCGCTGGGCGTCCTGACCGCCGCGGGCCGGATCGTCGGCGTGTTCGCCGGACCGTTCTGGGTGTGGGTGGCCCAGCGCTGGTCCCGCAAGGGCGTCCTCGTCCTGGCCACCGGATTCTGGGGAGTGTGGGGCATAGCCGCCGGCTTCGCCCAGGACTTCACCCAGCTCCTCATCCTCATGACCATCCTCGCCGCCGGGTACGCCGCCTCCCAGCCCCTCAGCACGGAAATCCTGGGTGACCTCTTCGACAGCGAGTCCCGGGGCCGCGCCGTCGGCATGCTGTACGGCGCCATCAACCTCGCCGCCTCCCTCTTCGCCACCCTCAAGGGACAGCTCGCCGGTATCGACGACGGCTGGCGCTGGGGCCTGTGGAGCATCGGCGCCCTCAACGTCCTCTTCGGCGTCGCCCTGTTGATCTGGATGCGCGACCCGGGCAGAGGCGCGTCCGAGCACCAGCTCGCCGGCCTCGACCGACAGACCCGCGAGGCCCACGCCAAGGTCACCCTGAAGCAGGTGACCGCGCTCTTCCGGATCCGGAGCCTGGTGATCCTGCTCGTCTCCCGACTCCTGTCCGGACATCTCCTCGCCGCGGCGTTCGGCGTGATCTTCCTGGTGGACGTCTACGGATTCAGCACCCAGGTCGCCTCCGTCATCCTCTTCCCCATGGGCATCGGCTTCTTCGCCGGCACCCTGCTCGGCGGATTCCTCACCGACTGGACCGTCCGCCACAACCTGCGCAACGGGCCCGTGGCCATCCTCCAGACCGCCCAGTTCGCCTTCGCCGTCATCGCCTACTTCGGCACCCAGATCGACTGGGGCGGAATCGGTCTGTTCGCCGTGTTCTTCGCTCTCATGGGACTCGCCCAGGGCGTCAACCCGGTGGTCAACCGGCCCATGATCATGGCCGTGACCCTTCCCGAGCTCCGCGGCGCGGCCTTCGCCATCTACCTCAGCCTCTTCGAGGCCGTCGCCATCGCCGCGTTCAGCCTCGGAGCCGGCTTCCTCGGCGACGCTTTCGGACTGCGCTCGGTGTTCCTGTGGGTCCTCGTCGGACTCATGGCCGTCAACGGTGCCTTCCTCACGCTGCTCTACCGCACCTATGCCGCCGACGTGGCCCGCGTCCAGCAGGCCCTCGAGAGCCGACGACGGGCGGCTCTGGCCGGATAGTTCACCCTGGCCGGCCGCGACTGCCGAGTACACGCCCGATCCGACGCTTCAGGAAGGATCGGACCAGATGTCCATGGGGACGGTGCTCACACTGCGGCCTGCCGGGTCGAGGATGCGACCCATGCGCTTGACGAAGCGCAGCGAGACCGCCTGGTCGAGCACCTTCAGCCGGGGTAGTGCGCTGGTGAGGCGGGCTTCGAGGCCGCGAATGTCGGGGAGGGAGCGAAGCCAGACGCTGATGAGCAGGTTCGCCGTGCCCCCGGCGAGGCCGATGCACGCCCGGATCTCGGGGACGGCGGCCAGGAGTCTGTTCAGGGCGTCGCGGTCCTCGATCTCGGCCTGGGCCCAGATCGAGGTGGAGATCGGCCAGCCGCACAGGGGTTGAGCGACTTCGCAGCGCAGCTCCAGGTCCTCGTTGGCGACGAGGAGGCCGAGACGCTTTCGTACGGTGGTGATCCCGACGCCCAGCTCCTCGGCGAGGTCCGTGAGCGAGGTACGTCCGTCGGCACCGAGGCGCACGACGAGAAGCCGGTCCCTCGTGGTGAGGGTCTGGGGCGTCGACGGCGACCGGGTCGGCCGCTCGGCGGTGATGTGCGCCCGCTGGCGGGGATCGAGGGCACGCAGACGCCAGTCGGTGGCGTGCGTGAAGACATGGGTACCGAGCTGGGTGCGGGTGGCGCTGATTCCCGGAAGTGCTCCGAGGCGTTCGAGCAGGTACCCGGAGAGAGCGGGAAGCGTGGGCGTCGACACGGTGAGCAGCAGGTCCCGGCCGCCGCTGGTGTGCTCCACGGTCAGGACGTGCGGCCACCGCGCGAGGGTGTTGGCGACTTCGAGGGCACGGCCGGCCTGACAGTCCACTTCGACGAAGGCCAGGCAGCCCTGGGAGATCTGAGCGCGCCCGGGCTGTGCCGTGATCCACGCGACGCCCGTCTCGGTCAGCCGGGACCAACGCCGGGCCACGGTGACGGGGTCGAGGTCGAGAGCCCGTCCGATGCGCGACCAGGGAGCCCGGGGGTCGATCTGCAGGGTGTTGACCAGACTGAGGTCGAGCTCGTCCAGGTGTGCAGATTCCTGCAAACGATCAGACATGGAAGAAAGATCCTGCGTTTTCGATGGCCATGAGTGCCGAGTATCCATCATCACTGGCAACCGGGCGACAGCAAGGTGAACGTCGGTGAAAGGGGACGAGGGTGTCGGTGTGCGAGGACGCACGGAATGTGCAAGGTGATCTGGTTCGCCTGCGGCGGGCGCTGCATGCCGAGCCCGAGCTGGGTCTGGAGTTGCCGCGTACGCAGGACAAGGTCCTGGCCGCCCTGGACGGGCTGCCGCTGGAGGTCACCACGGGGAACCGGCTGACCTCCGTCACCGCGGTCCTGCGAGGCTCCCGCCCCGGCCCCACGGTGCTGCTGCGCGCCGACATGGACGCGCTGCCCGTCGCCGAGCGCGCCGGTCTCGCGTACGCCTCCCGCACGGAGGGGGTCATGCACGCCTGTGGTCACGACCTGCACACGTCCATGCTCACCGGCGCGGCACAGCTCCTCTCCGCGCGCCGGGACGAGCTCGCAGGCGACGTGGTCTTCATGTTCCAGCCCGGCGAGGAGGGCCAGGACGGGGCCGGCCACATGATCGCCGAAGGGGCCCTGGACGCCTCCGGTGAGCGGCCGGTGGCCGCCTACGCCCTGCACGTGACGTCGGCGGGCCACCCCAACGGGATGTTCGCGACCCGCCGGGGCCCGGTCCTCGCCTCCTCCGACAGCCTTCGCGTGACCGTACGCGGCGCGGGAGGCCACGGCTCGATGCCGCACCTGGCCAACGACCCCGTACCCGCGGCGTGCGAGATGGTCACCGCGCTGCAGACCTTCATCAGCCGCAGATTCGACCCGTTCGACCCCGTGGTGCTGACCGTGGGCGCCTTCCACGCGGGCACGGCCGCCAACGTCATCCCGGACTCGGCCCGGTTCACGGCGACCGTACGGTCGTTCTCCGCCTCGTCGCACGGCCGGATCAAGGACGGCACCGTCCAGCTGTGCCGGGGTATCGCGGCCGCCCACGGCCTCGACGTCGAGGTGGACTTCGTCGAGCAGTACCCCCTCACCGTCAACGACCCGGCCGAGGCCGAGTTCGTCGCCGACGTGGTGGCGGAGGTGCACGGAGAGGAACGCTTCGCGTGGGCGCCCCGCCCGGCCACCGGCTCGGAGGACTTCTCCCGGGTGCTCGACGAGGTCCCCGGCGCGTTCGTGGTCCTGGGCGCCTGCCCGCCGGACCGGGACCTCCAGCAAGCCCCGTACAACCACTCGCCGCTGGCCGTCTTCGACGACCGCGTACTGGGTGACGGAGCCGCGCTCTACGCCGAACTCGCCCTGCGGCGCCTGGCACGGGCGAAGGCCGCCCCCGTCTGCTGACCCTCTCCGCCCCGGCACCACGCACCGCGTCGCCGTGCCCCCGTGCCCCCGTGCCCCCGGGCGCAGCGCAGCACCGCCCCTCTGACAGGCCCGCACCGCCGGCAGTACATCCCCGCCCGCAGCCCCGCCGGACACAGCCCATCCAGGCTGCGTCCCGTACCCCAGGAGAAAGCCGTGTCCGACCACGCGTCCCCGGCCACCAGATCCGTCACACCCGGTGCCTCGGCCACGAGGACCACGAGCGCCACGACCAAGAGAGCCCCCGCCCCGTCCCGGCTGCGCACCGTCATCGGCACCGGCGTGGGCAACGCCCTGGAGTGGTACGACTGGAACGTCTACGCCATCTTCACCCCGTTCTTCGCCTCGCAGTTCTTCCCCTCCGCCGATCCGACCTCGGCCCTGCTGAGCACCCTGGCGATCTTCGCCGTGGGCTTCCTCATGCGTCCCCTGGGCGGGCTCGTCTTCGGCCGGCTCAGCGACCGCAAGGGGCGGCGCGCGGCGATGGTCGGCTCCATCGCGCTGGCCGCCGCCGGCAGCCTGCTGATAGGCCTCGCGCCGACCTACGCCACGATCGGCGTGGGCGCCTCCGCCCTGCTGGTCTTCGCGCGGCTCGCCCAAGGCCTGGCCCACGGCGGGGAGCTTCCCGCGGCCCAGACGTACGTGGCGGAGAGGGCCCCCCGCGAACGGCGAGGGCTCTGGTCGAGCCTGATCTACATCTCCGGCACCTGCGGCATCATGGTCGCCACCGTGCTCGCAGCGGTCCTGTCCTCCTTCCTCAGCGAGGACCAGCTGCACGCGTGGGGCTGGCGGGTGCCGTTCGTCATCGGTGGACTTCTCGGCCTGTACGCGCTGATCATGCGGCTCCGCCTCGAGGAGACCGAAGCGTTCGAGAAGCAGGCCGACACCCCGGACAACCACGAGCCGCGTACGTCGGTGTGGCGCGGCTTCTGGGAGAACCGGGCGGCGTGCCTGCGCGTGATCGGCCTCACCCTGGGCGGCACGGTCGTCTACTACACCTGGGCCGTCTCCGCCCCGGCCCAGGCCATCGCCCTCAAGGGCATCGACGCCTCGGCCGCACTGTGGGCGGGAGTCCTCGCCAACCTGGTCTTCCTCGTCACGCTGCCGCTGTTCGGTGCCCTGTCCGACCGCGTGGGGCGCAAGCCCATCCTGTACGGCTCCTACATCGGCGGAGCCGTCCTGGCCTTCCCCCTGAACTGGTTCATCCAGGACCAGGTCTGGCAGCTGGCCGTGTCGATGACCACGGCCATGCTCTTCATGTCCGCCGGCGCGGCGATCACCCCCGCGGTGTTCGCGGAGATGTTCCCCACCCGACTGCGCACGACGGGCGTGGGCTTCCCCTACGCGATCGCCGTGGCCGCCTGCGGCGGCAGCGCCCCGTATCTTCAGACATGGCTGACCAGCAACGGGCAGGGCGACCTCTTCCTCGGCTACACCGTGGTCCTGCTGCTCCTCGCCCTGGCCGTGGTGCACCGGATGCCGGAGACGAAGAACACCGACCTGACGTGACATCGAGGAACGCCGAAGAACGCGGACTGTGGGAACGGAGCCGTACTGTGCCGAGCCTGATCAGCAGAGCGATGCCGACCGTGGTGCGGCTCCGTGGGGCCAAGAAGGTGTTCAGCTCGGCGGAGGCCGTCCGGGAACAGGTCCTCGCCCGTTCCCTGCGGCCGACCGGATACGCCCCACCGGCCGGCCTGGAGCGCTCGGTCGACCTCTCCGTACGCCGGGTGGCCGGATGGCCCGTCTACGAGGTCACCCCGCGCGGCGCGCTCAACCCCGGACGACGGGCGATCTATCTGCACGGCGGCGCGTACATCAACGAGATAGCACCCCAGCACTGGAGGCTGATCGCCCACGTGGCCGCCGAGACCGGCACCCGGGTCACCGTGCCGATCTACCCCCTCGCTCCCCTGGCGACCGCGGCCGAAGTGGTACCGGCCGTCACCGACCTGGCCGCCCAGCTCCTCGACGACGCGGCCACCACGGCCGTCACTCTCATCGGAGACTCCGCCGGCGGCGGGATGGCCCTCGCCGTCGCCGTCCACCTGCGGGACCGAGGACTGCCCTCACCCGCCCGCACCGTCCTCATCTCCCCGTGGCTGGACATCAGCCTGACCGACCCGCGCATCGCCCTGCTCGAAGACCGCGACCCCTGGCTCGCCGTCCCCGGCACACGCTACGCCGGCGACCTCTACCGCGGCGCACTCCCCGCCGACCACCCTCATGTCAGCCCCCTCCTCGCCGACCTCACCGGGTTGAACCCGATCACGCTGTTCAGCGGAACCCGCGACATCGTCAACGCCGACGCCCGACGACTGGCCGCCCGCGCCACGACCGCCGGCATCGAGCTGGACTACCACGAAGCGCCGGAGATGCTGCACGTCTACCCCCTCCTGCCGATCCCCGAAGGCAGAACAGCACGCGCCGCCATCTGCACCGCCCTGCGGGGCTGACGCCGACCCTCAGCGGCTGTCCGGTCGCAGTGCGAGGGGTTGACGCCAGTATTGGTCTATGCCAATTTCTCCTGGGCGCATGATCAGCCTTTCCCCACACGGGTGTTGAAGCAACTCCTCACCCTCGGCACCGTGCTGCCTTCCCCCCCAATCACCTCCCCGAGAGGAACCCCCATGCGCAACGGAACCAGCCGCCGGAAGCCCGGCACGCGCACCGCGCTCGCCGCCGCCACCGTGATCGGTCTCGGCGCCACCGCGCTGACCGCCCTCCCGGCCGCCGCCGCGGACGAGAGCATCGCCGTCCGGTACCGGCACGGCGGCACGGGCAGCGACCAGGCGGCGCCCTGGTTCACCGTGGTCAACACCGGGACGACAAGCGTCCCGTTGAGCCAGGTCAAGCTGCGTTACTACTTCAAGGCCGACCCCGGCGCCTCGTACAGCTACGCCTGTGACTGGGCCGTCAAGGGCTGCACATACCTGAACGGCACGTTCGGCACGCCGGCCGACCCCACCGCCACGGCGGACCGGTACCTGGAGGTCGGGTTCACCGCAGGAGCCGGCTCCCTGGCGCCGGGCGCCGACACCGGAGACGTACAGCTGCGCTTCCACCGCTCCGACTGGCAGCCGCTCGACCAGTCCGACGACTACTCGTTCGGCCCCGCGCAGACCACGTACGGGAACTGGACCAAGGTCACCGCCACCATCGGGGGAGTCCAGGTCTGGGGCACCGCCCCGGGCGGCAACGAGTCGACCCCGACCCCCACCCCGACCCCCACCCCGACCCCGACCCCGACCCCGACGCCTACTGTTCCCTCCCCCACGGCCCCGACCACTCCCCCGGCCGAAAAGGGCGTCCTCTTCGACGACTTCGACTACACCGGCCACACCGACCCTGCGGTCACCGCACACGGCTGGACCATCCGCTCCGGCGGAGGCGGCCCCGGCGTCGGCGACGCGACCTGGGCGCCCGGGAACGTGACCTTCGCCAAGGAGGGCACGAACTCCTTCATGACGCTGCGCACGTCGACCGCCGGCACCGGCGCATCGACCCGACAGACCGAAGTGCACACCGCCGCACGGAAGTTCAAGAACGGCACCTATGCCGCCCGGGTGCGCTTCGCGGACACGCCGACCAGCGGCCCGGACGGCGACCACCTGGTCCAGAGCTTCTTCACCATCAACGACCTCACCGCACCGATGGCGGACGACTACGCCGAGTACGACTTCGAGTACCTCCCCAACGGCGGCTGGGGCGAGACGGCGAACGTCCTCTACACCACCTCCTGGGAGACCTTCCGCCCCGACCCCTGGGAGGCGGTCAACCAGCACACCGAGACCCGCACGAGCCAGGCCGGCTGGCACGACCTCGTCCTGACCATCGACGACACGGCACTCGTCTATTACATCGACGGCAAGGAGTTCGCCCGGCACGAGGCCCGCTATCTGCCCGAGCGGCCCATGTCGATCCACTTCAACCAGTGGTTGATCGACCTCGCCGGACAGACCTCCACGACCGCCCGCGCCTACGAGGAGAGGGTCGACTACATGCTCCACGTGAAGGACGAGGTCCTCACCCCGGCCCAGGTGGCCGCGAAGGTCGCCGGCTTCCGCACATCCGGGACCGCCTTCAAGGACTCCGTACCCAGCTCCTGAACGAACCGGCCGGCGCCGGGCTGTGGCGGTGCGACCGCCCGCGGCGCCGGCCCCCCGTCATGGCCGGCCCCGTCATGGACAGCGAGGAGGTCTCCCTCCTCGCTCACTACGGTGTGCGGCACGAGTACGGAACGTGACGTGTCCCCCGGGCGGCACAGGGACACGACACCGGGCGAGGACCAAGATCCGGCCGCGCGCCTCGTCGGCGACGCCGGCGGCGGCGAACGCGATCAGCGTGAGCGCGCGGGCTCGTCTTCGGGGCGGGTGCGTGGCCGATGCGGCTCCTCGGGTTGCCGACGAACTGTCGCGCCGGCGGCCGACGCCAGGCCCGAGTGCGTGAGTTGTGCGTGCAACTGCCCCGTGTTTCACAGGGAGTTCATGGTCGGATGGTGATCACGGGTTGAGGCTGGAGACCACGTTGGCGGTGGCCGCGACCCCGTTGTGGATGGTCGGCGCCATGCTGGTGCCGGCGAGGAAGAAGCCCAGCAGGGCGCAGACGAGCGCATGGGTGACCTTGAGTCCACCGCTGCGCAGGAAGATCACGGCCAGCACCAGCAGCAGCACCACGACAGAAATGGAAACGGCCATCGCGTTCACGTCCCTCCGTCGCCGCACCGGAATTGCGGCGTTCGGCGGACAGTGTGGCGGAATGCGCGGTCCGTCCGGGCGAATGGCGGGGCGGCCATACGGGTGAGATTCGGCCGGCGTCAGCCGCGGAGGGTCTCGGCGATGCCCGGCCGGCGGACGGCGTCGAGCTCCGGATCGGCGAGCAGCGCCTCGATCAGGGCGGTGGTCCCGAAGACCTCGGTCGCACTCAGGTCCACGTCGCTGAGGACGAGCCAACTCCCGTCGGCCGCCCACCAGGTGGCGGGGAACCGGAACTCGGGCGTGGTGTCGTGATGGGTGAGCGCGTCACCGAGCCGGCCCCGCCGGGCGGCCAGCTCCTCACCCGGACGGTTCATCACGGGGGCCTGGGCGGCACCGCACGGAGTGTCGTGCCCCGAGGGCCCGCTCCTCGCCAGGTGCCCGACGAGCCGGGCGAGGGTGGTGCGGTCCAGCTCCGCCGGATCGGGCCCTTCCAGGTCGTCCGCCCCCCGTCACGCCCTCGAAGACCAGGTGCGACAGGGTGCCCGGCCAGTCGGCGAGCCGTCGGCCCTCCCGGGCCAGGACCTGGTCCCAGCGGAGCCGTACACCCTCGTCGTGCACGGGGTGCAGGATCCAGCAGGCGTCCGGGTACCCCGACTCCGGCTCGTAGCCGCAGGGGGCGGCGGTGAGGGCGGCGCGCAGGCCGTCCAGCGGGTCGTCCTCGGCGGCCGGCGTCCATGGGGACTCCACGGTCACGGTCCCTCCTCGGCGGGCAGGCAGTCCTTCCACTCCACCGTACGGTCGCACCAGCGGTGCAGCAGGACCCGGTCGTGGCCGACGGCGAGGAGGCCCGCGCCGGTCTCCTCGCGGTAGGTCTCGACGGCGGCGACCAGGGCGGCCGTGGTGGAGGCGTCGAGCATCGCGGTCATCTCGTCGCAGACCAGCCAGCGGGGGCGCAGCGCCAGGGCCCGCCCCAGGCAGGCGCGCTGGAGCTGGCCGTCGCTGACCTCGTGCGGGCGGCGGCCGAGCAGGTCGGGGGTGAGGCCGACGGCCGGGGCGAGTTCGGCGAGGCGGGCGGCCGCATCGGCTCGCCGGCCGGTGGCCCGGAGGGGCTCGACGAGGAGGTCGGCGAGGGTGAGGCGGGGGTCGGCTGCGGTGCGGGGCTGCTGGAACACGACGCCGACGGCGGTGCGGAGTTCGCGCGGCGCGCGGTGACGCCAGGCCGTGACCTCGGTGCCGTCGAGGACGAGGCGGCCCGCGTCCGGGCGGTGGAGGAGCGCCGCGACCCGGGCGAGGGTGGACTTGCCGCAGCCGCTGGGGCCGAGGAGTCCGACGGACTCGCCGGGGGCGACGGTGAGCGAGGCACCCCGGAAGACGGGGGCGCGGCGGTCGTATCCGGCGGTGACGGTGTCGAGTTCAAGCACGGGGGTGCTCCGGGTGGTGACAGGCCAGGTTGGCCGTGAACTCCGGTCGGGTGGAGCAGAGTTCGGTGGCCAGTGGGCAGCGCGGGGCGAAGGCGCAGCCTTCCGGGAGGGCGGAGAGCTCCGGCGGCATGCCGGGGATCGGGGTGAACGCCCGGTCGGGCAGCGCGTCGAGCAGACCCCGGGCGTAGGGATGCCGGGGGCCGGCGGGGCCGAAGAAGCGGTGGGCGGGGGCGATCTCGACGATGCGGCCCGCGTACATGACGGCGACACGGTCGGCGATGCGCGCGGCGGCGGCCAGGTCGTGGGTGATGAGGAGCAGGGCGCGGCCGTCGTCCGCGTGGCGGCGCAGTTCGTCGACGGTCCGGTCGACGAGGTCGCGGTCGAGGCCGGTGGTCGGCTCGTCGGCGAGCAGCAGCCGCGCGTCGCCGATGAGAGCGAGGGCGGTGGCGGCGCGCTGGGCGAGTCCGCCGGACAGCTCGTGCGGGTACCGGTCGAGGTGTCCGGCCGGGAACGCGGCCCGCTCCGCGGCGTCCTCGGCGGCCTTGCGGCGGGCGCGGCGGGACGTGCCGGTGAGCGCGCGGACGGTCTCCTCCAGCTGGGACCGTACGGTGCGGACGGGGGTGAGGTGGGCGGCGGGGCTCTGCGGGACGAGTCCGACGCGGCGGCCCCGCACGGTGCGGGCGAGGGTCTTCTCGCCGACCGCGAGCAGATCCGTCGCGGCGTCGCCCTCGGGGCCCGCGAGCAGGGCCGTGCCGGACGTCTCGGCGTTGCCGGGGAGCAGCCCGAGGAGGGCGGAGGCCAGCACGGACTTGCCGCAGCCGCTCTCGCCGACGAGGGCGAGGCACTCCCCCGCGCCGAGGTCGAAGCCGGCGTCGCTGACGGCCTCGACGGTCCGCCCGCCGCGCAGCCGGAACCGGACGCTCAGGTCGCGGACGCTGAGGACCGCGTCCTCCGCCCGCCCGGCGGCGACGGCGTCGAGGGCGCGGAGCACGTTCTCTGCGGTCACAGCATGAGCTCCGATCGGCGGCGCGGGTTGAGGCGGTCGCGCCAGACGCCGGCGAGGCCGGCGATGGCGAGGGTCGGGACGATGAGCAGCAGGCCCGGGAAGAGGGTGGGCCAGCCGTATCCGGCGAGGAGCGAGGAGCGGGCGTTCTGGACGAGGTTGCCGAGGCTCGCCTGGTGGCTCGGGAGGCCGAGGCCGAGGAAGGACAGCGCGGACTCGTGCCACATGGCGTGCGGGACCATCAGGACGGCCGCGAGGCCCGCCTGCGGCAGGACGGCGGGCAGCAGATGGCGGACGGCGACGCGCCATCGGGTGGCGCCGCCGGAGATCGCGGCCTCGACGAAGGGCCGGGTGCGCAGGGAGAGGACCTCGGAGCGCACGATCCGGGCGGTGGAGAGCCAGTGGGTGACGGCCACGGAGGCGATCACCGGCCAGACGCCGGGCCGGAAGAGGGCCACCACGAAGATGCCGAGCAGCAGGTGCGGCACGGAGGAGAAGGCGTCGACGAGCCGCATGAGGGTGCGGTCGATCCAGCCGCCGAGCGCCCCGGCGGCCGCGCCGACGGCGGTGCCGACGACGGTGGCCACGAGCGCGGCGACCAGGCCGACGAGCAGCGAGACCCGCAGGCCGTAGACGCAGCGCAGGAGCAGGTCGCGGCCGAGGTCGTCGGTGCCGAAGGGGTGCTCCCAGGACGGCGGGAGGAGCTTCCGCGAGAGGTCGACGGCCTGTTCGTCGAGCTGGACGAGCGGCGGCACGGCCAGGACCGCGAGGAGGACGCCGCCGACGACGAGGGCGGAGCTCCAGAGCCGCAGGCGGTGGGTGCGCGGGTCAGCCATCGAAGCCCACCCTCGGGTCGGCGAGTCCGTAGAGGAGGTCGGAGAGCAGATTGCCGAGGAGGACGGCGGCCGTGGCCAGGACCGTGAGCGCGGCGAGCAGCGGGAAGTCCACGGAGGTGGCGGCCTGGACGGTGGCGGCGGCGATGCCGGGCCAGCTGAAGACGGTCTCCACGAGGAGGGCTCCGGTGATCAGCTCGGGCACGCGGGAGCCGATGAGGGTGAGCATGGGCAGCATTCCGGAGCGGAGGGCGTGGCCGGTGAGGACGGTGGACTCCCGTAGACCGCGGGCGCGGGCGCCGCGTACGGGGTCCTCGTCGAGGGCGTCGCCGACGCCCTGGCGGACGTACAGGAAGAACCAGGGCAGCTGGGAGACGCCGAGGACGAGTGCGGGCAGCACGAGGTGGCGGGCGACCTGGTCGGCGGTGACGGTGTCGCTCGCGGTGTCGGTGAGTCCGCCTGCGGGCAGCACGCCGAGCTGCAGCGCGAAGAACCAGATGGCGAGGAGGCCGAGCCAGAAGGCCGGGGCGGCTTCCAGGGTGTACGCGACCGAGCTGACGGCCCGGTCGATCAGGCCGCCGCGGCGGCGCCCGGCGAGGACGCCGAGGAGGGTGCCGAGGGCGATGGCCACGAGGAACGCGGTGACGGCGAGGAGCACGGACCAGCCGAGCCGTTCGCCGATGACCTCGGCCACGGGCCTGCGCATGACGGCGGAGTCGCCGAGGTCGCCGGTGAGGGCGGAGGTGAGCCACTCCCACCAGCGGGTGAGGAGGGGCCGGTCGACGCCGAGGTTGGCACGGAGCTGGTCGAGGTTGTCCTGGGAGGCGGTGAGTCCGGCGGTGCCGGCGTAGGCCTTGACGGGGTCGAACGGGGAGGCTTCGGCGACGGCGAACACCGCGAAGGTGACGGCGAGGAGGACGGGGACGGCGGCCAGGGCACGCCGTACCGTCATCCGTGCCATGGGCCCCCAGGGGAGGCGGCGCTTCACTTCTTCGTCGCTCCGGCGGGCTTCGGCTTCCAGTTCTCGACGTTCCACCAGGGGCCGGAGGCGAGGCCGTGGTCGTGCGGCTCGGTCTGGGTGCTCGGCCCGTCCCAGTTGTCGTCGACGACGTAGAGGTGGTCGATGTGGGTGAGGAAGGTGTAGCCGGGGTTCTTCACCAGTTCGCGCTGGACGGTGTCGTACGCGGCGCGGCGCTTGGTGAGGTCGTTCGTGCGGCGGCCCTCGTCGAGGGCGCGGTCGACGGTCTTGTTGTCGTACCGGGCCATGTTGTTGAAGCCGTCGCCGGCGAGGCTCGACTTCAGGAGCAGGTACTGGTCGAAGTCGGGGTCGCCGGGTGCGCCGCCGCCCGCGAGGACGGCGTCGGTCTTCATCCGGGGCTCGATGACCTCCCAGGTACCGGCCTGGGCCTTGATGTCGATCCCGGCCTTCTTGGCGTCGGAGACGTACGCGAGGGCGTGGTCCTGGCGGAGCTTGTCGCCGGAGAGGTACCAGAGCGGGAAGGAGGCGCGGACGCCGTTCTTGACGCGGATGCCGTCGGGGCCGGGCTTCCAGCCCGCCTCGTCGAGGATCTTCCGCGCGCCGGCGAGGTCGTGGCGGCGCTCGGTGCCCTTCGCGAACCAGGGGCTGTCGGTGGGGACGGGCCCGTAGGCGGGCTTTCCGGCTCCTTCGAGGATCTTGTCGACCATGGCCCGGCGGTCGACGGCGATGTCGAGGGCGCGGCGGACGTCGGTGTCGCCGGCGACCTCGTTGTGGGTGGGCAGGGTGACCGTGCGGTAGTCGTAGGTCTTCGCCTGCCAGGTCTTCTTCGTCTTGTCGCCCTTGAATCCGGCGGCGAGGTTCGGCGGCAGGACGGCGCCGTCGAGGTCGCCGGCGCGGAGCCGGGTGGCGCGGACGTCGTCGTCCTTGATGATCGCCATGGTGAACTTCTTCACCGCGGGCGCGCCGTTCCAGTAGGTCGGGTTGGCCGTGAAGCTGAGCTTCTCGCCCTTGGACCAGCCGGTGAGGACGTACGGGCCGGTGCCGATCGGCTTGGTGGTGAAGGCGCCGGTGTTGACGTCCTGCTTCGCGGCGACGTGCTCGGGGGCGATGGCGTGGACGGTGCGCTCGGCGAAGGGCGCGTAGGGGTACTTCAGGTGGAAGACGACGGTGTCGTCGCCGACCGCCTCGACGCTCTTGAGGGCGTCGAGCTCGGTGCGCGAGGCGTTGTTCGTCTTCGGGTCGAGGATCGTCCGGTAGGTGAAGACGACGTCCTTGGCCGTGAACGGGGCGCCGTCGCTGAAGGTGACCCCGTCGCGGAGGGTGTACGTGTAGGTGAGCCCGCCGTCGGCGATGTCGGGCAGCTTGGTGGCGAGCGCCGGCTTCAGCCTCATGTCGGCGTCGAAGGCGAGGAGCCCGTCGAAGATCTTGGAGTTGCCGTCCTTGCCGTAGCCGAGGAGGGGGCTGAGGGTCTCGGGCTCGTAGGCGATGCCGACGACCGCGGAATCCTTGGGTCCGCCGGAGGCCCCGGCGGTGGAGCCGGGGTTCGTGCAGGCCGCCGCGGTGAGGGCGGTGGCCCCCGCGAGCGTCGCGGCGGCCGTGCCGCGGAGGAATCGGGCGGTCATCGTGTCCACACCCCTTTTGGAGATCAACTGTTATTGCGAACAGCTTGCAATTAAACAGTATGTAAAGGGGTGTGGACGCGGCGGCCCCTTACAGGGGGCGTGGGACCAGGCGTGAGGGCGGCGCCGGGTCGGCCGGGAGGGCGCCGTACCAGGCCGTATCAGCCGGGGCGGCGCCGTCCCTGCTAGGCCGGCGGCGCCAGGCCGACCAGGGCGGCGATCGCGTCCTGGTGCCGGCCCGTGGAGCCGAGCGCGATCTGGTCCGACTTGGCCCGCTTGAGCGCCAGGTGCGCCGGGTGCTCCCAGGTCATCCCGATTCCGCCGTGCAGCTGGACGCACTCCTCGGCCGCCCGGACGGCGACCCTGGAGCAGTACGCCTGCGCGACGGCCACGATCAGCGGGGCGTCCGTGCTGCCGGTGGCGAGGGCGTCGGCGGCGGCGCGGGCCGCCGCCCGGGCCCCGACCAGGTCGAGCCAGAGCTGGGCCATGCGGTGCTTGAGGGCCTGGAAGGAGCCGACGGGCCGGTTGAACTGGTGGCGCTCGCGGGTGTACCGGACGGTCTCCTCCAGGCACCACTCGGCGAGGCCGAGCTGCTCCGATGCGAGGAGTCCGGCCCCGGCGAGCAACCCGCGCCGGACCGCCGCACGGGCCGCGTGGGGGCCCGCGAGCCGGGCGCCGCTCCCGGCACCGGTGGTGACCGTGGCCAGCGGGCGCGTGAGGTCGAGCGGGGTCTGCGGCTCGACGGTCGCCTCGTCGGCGGGTACGGCGTAGAGACCGTCGGCCCGCGGGACGAGGAACACGTCGGCGGCGCCGGCGTCGGCCACCGCCGCGACCGCCCCACCGAGCGGGAGCTCCGCGTCCGGCGCCGTCGACAGCGGTACGGCGAGGGCCGCGACCGTACGGCCGCCCGCCAGCTCCGCGAGGAGTCCGGCCGCCGCGTCGCTCTCCCCCGCCAGGGCGAGCAGGGTCTCGGTGGCCACCACCGCGCTCGTCAGGTACGGCAGCGGGGTCACCGCGCGGCCCAGCTCCTCCAGGACGACGGCGGCCTCGCGGTGGCTCGCGCCCTGGCCGCCGAGCTTCTCCGGGACGAGGAGTCCGGCGACGCCGATGTCGCCCGCGAGGGACTTCCACAGGCCGGGGACGTAGGGGCTGTCCGTCTCGATCCGGCCAAGGAGGGTCTGGTGGCCGGCCCGGTCGGCGAGCAGGGCGCGGACGGCGGCCCGCAGGTCGTCCTCGGTCTCGGAGTAGAGGAGGTCGAGCGGCTGTTCCGTCAGTTCGGACGATTCCGTCATCGGGCGAGGTCCTTCCAGGCGACGTCCTTGTCGTTGCGGGGCTCGGGCGGCAGGCCCAGGACCCGCTCGGCGACGATGTTGAGCAGCACCTCGCTGGTGCCGCCCTCGATCGAGTTGCCCTTGGACCGCAGATAGCGGTAGCCGGCGTCGCGGCCGGTGAAGTCGACGAGTTCGGGGCGGCACATCTCCCACTCCCCGTACAACAGGCCCTCGTCGCCGAGGAGTTCGACCTCCAGTCCGCTGATGGCCTGGTTGAGGCGGGCGAACGCGAGCTTCATGGCGCTGCCCTCGGGGCCGGGCCGGCCCGCGACGAGCTGCTGGCGGAGCCGCTCCCCGGCGAGCCGGGCGACCTCGGCGTCGACCCAGTGGTCGAGGAGGCGCCGGTGCAGGTCGTGGGTGCGCAGCTCGGGGCGCTCGCGCCAGGTCGTGGCGACCTTCCCGATCATGCCCCCCTCGCGGGGGATGCGGGCTCCGCCGATGGAGACCCGTTCGTTCATGAGGGTGGTCTGGGCGACCCGCCAGCCGTCGCCGACCTCGCCGAGGCGGTGGGCGTCGGGGATGCGGACGCCGGTGAGGAAGACCTCGTTGAACTCGGCCTCGCCGGTGATCTGGCGCAGCGGCCGGACCTCGACACCGGGGTCGGTCATGTCGCAGACGAAGTACGTGATGCCCCGGTGCTTGGGGGCGTCCGGGTCGGTGCGGGCGATGAGGATGGCCCAGCGGGCCGTGTGGGCGCTGGAGGTCCACACCTTCTGCCCGTCCACCACCCAGTCCTCGCCGTCGCGGACGGCCCTCGTGGCGAGCGCGGCGAGGTCGGATCCGGCCCCGGGCTCGCTGAACAGCTGGCACCAGACCTCCTCGCCGACCCACAGCGGACGGAGGAAGCGCTCCTTGACCTCGTCGGTGCCGTGGGCGAGGACGGTGGGGGCCGCCATGCCGAGGCCGATGCCGATCTTGCGCGGGTCGTTGTCGGGGGCTCCGGCGGCGGTGAGTTCGGCGTCGACGACGGCCTGCAGCGCGCGGGGCGCGTCGAGTCCGCCGAGTCCGGCGGGGTAGTGCACCCAGGCGAGGCCGGCGTCGAAGCGGGCGCGCAGGAAGTCGGTGCGGTCGGTGGTGGCGGGCGGGTGCTCGGCCAGCAGCTTCCTGGTGCGTACGAGGAGTTCCTCGGCGTCGGTCATGCGCGGGCTCCTTCCGGGAGGACGACCAGGCGGCCGGTGGTGGTGCCGTCGGCGACGCGCTGAACGGCGTCCGCCGCGCCCGCGAAGGGGACGCGTTCGCCGATGAGGGGCTTGATGAGGCCCTTGGCCGCATAGGCCGTGAGGGTCTCGTGGCAGCGGCCGATCGAGGCGGGGTCCTTCGCCGCGTAGAGGCCCCAGTGGAGGCCGAGGACCGAGTAGTTCTTCACCAGGGCGTGGTTGAGGGCGGGTGCCGGGACCGTGCCGCTCGCGAAGCCGACGATCACGATCCGGCCCTCGAAGGCGACGCACTTCGCGGACTGCTGGTAGGCCTCGCCGCCGACGGGGTCGTAGATCACGTCGGCGCCGCGGCCGCCGGTCGCGGCCTTGACGGCGGCGACGACGTCCTCGGAGCGCCGGTCGATCACCAGGTCGCAGCCGAGCGCGCGGGCCACGGCGGCCTTCTCCGGCCCGCCGACGACCCCGATGACGGTGGCGCCGGCGGCCTTGCCGAGCTGGACGGCGGCGCTGCCGACGCCGCCGGCCGCCGCGTGGACCAGGAGGGTCTCGCCCTCCTGGAGGGCGGCGCGGCGGTGCAGGCCGAACCAGCCGGTCTGGTAGCCGATGTGGAGCGCGGCGGCCTCGGCGTCGTCGAGCGACTCGGGGGCGGGGAGCAGCCCGGCGGCGTCGGCGAGGACGTGGTCGGCGAAGCCGCCGTGCGGGAGGGCGGCGGTGGTGATGACCCTGCGGCCGTCCTCGGTCTCGGCGCAGACCTCCACGCCGGGGGTGAACGGCAGCGGGGGGCGGATCTGGTAGTGGCCGCGGCAGAGCAGCGCGTCGGGGAAGTTGACGTTCGCGGCGCGAACCTTGAGGAGGACCTGGCCGTCGCCGGGCGTGGGCGGTGCCACCTCCTCGCGGCGCATCACCGCGCGCGGTTCCCCGTTCTCGTACACACGCCATGCCTGCATCCGGAAGCCTCCTCCGTACCGAGCGGTCGGTCGCATACTAAGCGGTCGCTTGCTCCGAGGGGAACCGCTCAGCCGGACTTCTTCGGACGGGCGCGGACGTGCATCCGCTCCCCCTGCGGCCCGTAGAGGCTCAGGAACTCCACCGGGCCGTCGGGCGTCGGGCCGAACCAGTGCGGGACGCGGGTGTCGAACTCGGCCGCCTCGCCGGGGCCGAGGACGACATCGTGCTCGCCGAGGACGAGCCGGAGCCTCCCGGAGAGCACGTACAGCCATTCGTACCCCTCGTGGACGCGCGGCTCCGGCTCCTCCTGCTGCGGCTTCTCCTGGACGACCTTGTACGCCTGGAGGCCGCCGGGCTGCCGGGTCAGCGGGTACATCGTGCGGCCGTGCCGCACGATCGGCCTGGCCCGGACCCGGGGGTCGCCCGTCGCCGGGGCGCCGACCAGTTCGTCGAGCGCGACCTGATGGGCGCGGGCGAGCGGGAGGAGCAGTTCGAGGCTGGGCCTGCGCTGCCCGGACTCCAGCCGGGAGAGGGTGCTCACGGAGATTCCGGTGTCCGCGGAGAGCTCGGCCAGGGTCACCCCGCGGTCACGGCGGACCCGGCGGAGGCGGGGGCCGACCTCGTGGAGCACGGCGTCGATGCGATCGTCTTCGGTCATACGTCCAGTTTTGCAGAAACGGCAAGCTCATTTGCTCAGCCCGTGGACTCGGGCGACGCTCGGCCCATGAACGCACACCTGGAGAACGACACGTACGAGGCCGTGGTGGTCGGCGGGGGCGCGGCGGGGCTCAGCGCCGCCCTGCTGCTGGGCCGGTCGCGGCGCCGGACCCTGGTCGTCGACGCCGGCGAGCCGCGGAACGCGCCCACCGCGCACATGCAGGGCGTCCTGTCCCGGGACGGCATGAGCCCCGCCGACTACCTGGCGGCCGGCCGGGCCGAGATCGCCGGGTACGGGGTCGAGCTGCGGACCGGTGAGGTGACGGGCGCGGCACCGGACGGGGACGGCGGGTTCGTCCTCACCCTGGCGGACGGGGAGACGGTCGGCGCGCGGCGGCTCGTCGTCACGACGGGCCTCGTCGACGAGCTCCCGGCCATCGACGGACTGGCCGGGCGTTGGGGACGGGACGTGCTGCACTGCCCGTACTGCCACGGCTGGGAGGTCCGTGACGAGGCGTTCGGGGTGATCGCGCATCCGACGATGCCCGCGCACCAGGCGCTGATGGTGGCGCACTGGTCGAAGGACGTGACCCTGTTCCTGCACACCTCGGCCGAGCCGTCGGAGCACGAGGCGGCGCTCCTGGACGCGGCGGGCGTCCGGGTCGAGCGGGGTGAGGTGGCGGGGTTCGCGGTGGAGGACGACCGGCTGACCGGGGTGCGGCTCGCCGACGGGCGGACCGTGGCCCGCTCGGTGGTCTTCGCGGCGGCGACCCGCCTGGCGGCGCGTGACGGGGTGCTGCGGCAGCTGGGCGCGGAGCTGCGCGAGACCCCGTTCGGGGAGTTCGTGGTGGTGGACGAGGTGGGGCGGACGAGCGTGCCGGGCGTGTGGGCGGCCGGGAACGTGACGGGTCCGCAGGAGCAGGTGGTCAACGCGGTGAGCCGGGGCTACCGGGCCGCGGCCGCGCTCAACAGCGACCTGGTGTTCGGCGACCTGGAGGAGAAGGTGGCCGGTCGGCCGGTCGGATGAACCGCGGCGGTTGAGGCTGCGCCGCGTGGGCCGAGGGACGAGGATCGGTCACGGTGGCCGGTAACGGGACATGGTCCACGGCACCCGGCACCCGGCACCCGGCACCCGGACGACGGCACAGGCACTCCGCACACGGACGACGGCTCACGGAAGGACAGGACACCTCCCATGCTCGGTACGCAGTTCACCAAGGGCTCCCCCTGCTGGATCGACCTCGGCAGCCCGGACACGGAGGCGGCCGCCGCCTTCTACTCCGCCGTCCTCGGCTGGGAGTTCCGCTCGGCGGGTCCCGAGGCCGGCGGATACGGATTCTTCCAGCAGGACGGCAGCACCGTCGCCGCGCTCGGACCGCTCACCGAGGAGGGCGCGTCCAGCGCCTGGACCGTGTACTTCCGGACCCCCGACGCGGACGCCACCGCGAAGGACGCCGTATCCGCGGGCGGCGCCGTACGCCTCGCGCCGTTCGACGTCATGGAGGCGGGCCGGATGGCCGCCCTCACCGACCCGGGCGGCGCGCGGTTCGCGATCTGGCAGCCCGGCACGACCAAGGGCCTCGACCGCACGTCCTCGACGAACACCCTCGTCTGGGTGGAGCTGCACACGGCGGACCCGGAGGGCACCCTGGCCTTCTACCGGACGCTGTTCGGCTGGCGGTCGGCGGAGATGGACGCGCCCGGCATGAGGTACCGGGTCCTCTCGACCGCCGAGGGCGACCAGCAGGACACCTCCTTCGGCGGCGCGGCCGAACTCCAGGACACGAACGAAGGCCCACGCTGGATCGTGTACTTCGCCGTCGAGGACGCGGACGCGATCGTCACCGCGGCCCAGGGCAACGGCGGTTCGGTCCTGATGCCCGCGGCCGACATCCCCGACGTCGGCCGCATCGCCTGGCTCGCCGACCCGTTCGGCGCGGCCTTCGCGGTCCTCAAGCCGGCTCCGATGGGCTGACCGGACAGCACGATCCCCCACCGGCGAAAGTCGATTGCCCGGCCGGTGCCCCGTGGGTAGCGTCCGGATCCATGATCCCTTCGCTGCGCACCGAGCGCCTTGTGCTTCAGCCCTACGTCCCCGAGGACGAGGAGGGGTTCACGGCGCTCTTCCGGGATCCCCGGGTGTCGGCGTGGATGGGGGACGGGCCGGCTCCCGAGGAGGACGTGCGGGCGTTGTTCGGGCGGATCTTCACGAAGGTCTACGCCCAGGAGCTGTTCGCCGTCTGGGCCGTGCGCCGGGACGGGGTACTGGTCGGGCACGCCGAGATCAAGCCGTCCCAGGACGTCGGCGGGCACGAGATCGTGTACGCGCTCGCGCCCGCGGCCTGGGGTTCGGGGCTCGGTACGGAGGTGGCCGAGGCACTCGTGGACCACGGCTTCGGCACGCTCGGCCTGGCCGAGGTGCACGCCACCGTGGCCGAGGCCAACGTCGCTTCGCTGAGGCTGCTCGGCAGGATCGGATTCGAGCACGTCCGCGACATCACCGAGGACGACGGCAGCACCACTCGCGTGCTCACCCGTCGTCCCTGAGGCCCGAGTCCCGAGCCACCAGCCCCTGGCCCCGCCCCGTCAGCGCCCGACCCCGCCCCGTCAGCGCCCGAAGAGCTCGAAGGCCACCGCCGGGCGGCCGCCGAAGCGGGCGGACGCCTGGCCCGTCGCCGCGGTGAGGAAGGACCGGACGTACTGCTCCGGGTCCTCGTCCGTCAGGACCTCGATGTAGGCGCGGTGACAGAGCAGCGAGCGGATCGCGCGGTCCAGACCCGGGGCCGCGTCCACCGCGTGGGTCGGGGTGCTGGACGCCGCGACCGCCACCCAGCGCACCCCGTTCCAGGGCTCCAGTCCCTGGTCGGCGAGCTCGGGGAAGATCCAGCGGTTGCCCGCGTCCCCCGCCGCGTCGAGCGTGGCCCGGCCCACGGCCACGTGGTCGGGGGTGTTCCAGGGGGCGCCGGGACTCCCGCCCCAGGTGTCACGGTGGTTGAGGGTGATGACCAACTCCGGGCGGTGCCTGCGGATCGCCGCCGCGATGTCACGGCGCAGCCCGAGCCCGTACTCGATCACACCGTCACGGTGGTCGAGGAACTCCACCGTGTCCACGCCGACGACCGCGGCGCTGTCCCGCTGCTCCCGCTCGCGCAGCGGGCCGCAGGCGTCCGGGGCGATCGTGTCGATGCCGGCCTCACCGCGGGTCGCGAGGACGTAGGCCACTTCCTTCCCGGCGTCCGTCCAGGCGGCGACGGCCGCCGCGCAGCCGTACTCCAGGTCGTCGGGGTGGGCGACGACGGCGAGGGCGCGCTGCCAGTCGCCGGGCATCTCCGCGAGGTCCGTGACATCGGTTCCGGTCATGACCGCAGGATACGGGCCGCCTCCGACGCGCTCGGGCGGAACGCTCCGGAAAGGATCACCGAACGCGACACGTTCCTGGGCCGGTCGGGGTTGAGTCCCCGGCGCACCGCGAGCGCGACCGCGAGCCGCTGGGCGCGGACGAGCGCGGCGACCGGGTCGATCGCGTCGGCCGCGAACAGGGCACCGGTGGACTCCACTTCGTCCTTGAGCCCCGAGGGCGCGGGGCCGAGGCACCACACGAGGCTGGACCGGTCGCTGATGCTGATCGGGCCGTGGCGATACTCCATCGCCGCGTACGACTCCGTCCAGACGCGGGCCACCTCGCGCAGTTTGAGGGCGGCCTCGTCGGCGAGCCCGACGGTCCATCCGGCGCCGAGGAAGGTGAACTGGCCGCGCCGCTCCCACGCGGCGGGCAGCCGCTCGTAGAGGACGAGTTCGGCGTCGGCGATGGCGGGTCCCAGGTCCACCCCGAGTCCCGCGCGCAGGAGTTGGAGGGCCGTGGTCGCGAACCGCGTCTGGACGACGGAGCGTTCGTCGGCGAACCCGAGGTCGAGGACCCGGTCGGCGAGCTGCCCCGCGGGGCTGTCGGGCACTCCGGTGAGGACCAGGGTCGGGACGCGCCCCGCCGCGCCGGCGAGGAGCTGGACGACCTCCGTGGTGGTACCGGAGCGGGTGAGGGCCACGACGCGGTCGTAACCGCGCCCGAGCGGTGTGGAGTCGGAGGCGGGGAACGCGTCGGTCTCGCCCGCGCCGAGGGACTCGCGCAGCGCCGCGTAGGCGCGGGCGATGAAGTACGAGGTGCCGCAGCCGACCACCGCCACCCGCTCGCCGCGGGCCGGCAGCAGGCCGGCGTCACGGTCGGCGATCTCGGCGGCGCGGCGCCAGCAGTCGGGCTGGCCGGCGATCTCCGCGCTGACGTGGGTGCTCATGTCCGGGTCCTCTCCTCGGCAGGCCCCCGCACGGGACCCGGACCGAGTTCTACCGGGATCCGTCCGGTGCACTCCATGAGCAGGGGAGGTCCAGCCCTTGGACTTTTGCGCGCCACCGCCGGCCGCACGCTGCCCTTCCCCCGGCGATCAGATCTCGTCGCGGGCGAGCGCGAGCAGCCGGTCCAGGACGCGCGGTCCCCCGGCCCGTACCCCGTCGTGCTCGAACTCGTCCGTGACCCAGCTGCGCAGGCCGCGGATCGTGCGCGCGGTGTCGAGGGAGTGGCCGGTGTCCACGTACATGTCGTCGTGGTAGACGGCCGCGGCGACCGGGACCCGGTTGTCGGCGAGGCGCTCGGGGTCGTACAGCGGGGTCCAGTCGGTGCGGGCGGCGAGGAGTTCCGCCGTCTCGCGGAGCGGGCGCAGGGCGGGGTCGGTGGTGAAGTGCCAGGGGTGGACGGTCTCGCCGGTGAAGAGCGGCGGCCGTCCCTCGGCGAGCGCGGCGCGGGCGTCGAACTCGGGGTGTTCGGCGCGGACCCGCTCGGCCGCCCAGTCGGTGGGGCCCTTCCCCTGGGCGTAGATGGCCTCGTGGAGCACGGCGTGCAGCGGGTGTCCGGCGTACGACAGGTGGGCCTGGACCTGCTCCAGGAAGGCGTCGGCGAGCGCGGGCCCGCCGGGGGTGGGGACGAACGCGCCTTCGAGGAGCAGATGGAGCTGGTGGGTGCCGTCGCCGGAGCCGAGGAGGATGCCGAGGGACTGGAAGGCCTCGGGGGTGAGCAGGCCGCCGCCGGGCAGGGTGACCTCGTGGTCGAGGAGGTGGGCGACGATGGCGCGGGCCCGCTCGGCGTCCTGCGGGTAGCGGGCGTAGTGGGCCTCGTTCTTGCGCCGGATCCGCGGGTAGGCGGCGCGGTAGACCTCGTCGGCGGTGGCGTGCAGGGACGGCAGACCGCCGGTGATCAGGACCCGCTCCAGGCCCTGGGGCGCGGTCGAGAGGTAGTGGACGGCGCAGAAGCCGCCGAAGCTCTGGCCGAGGGCGGTCCAGGGGGCGCCGCCGGTGAGCCGGCGGCGGATGAGCTCGCAGTCCTCGACGATCGAGTCGGCGCGGAAGTGGGTGAGGTACTCGGCCTGCTCGGCGGGGGTGCCGCGGAGCGGCAGGGTCTGGCGGTTGGCGGGGGTCGAGCGGCCGGTGCCCCGCTGGTCGAGGAGGAGGACGCGGAACTCCTGGACGGCCCGGCCGAGCCAGGCCTGCGGGCCGATGAACCGGCGGGCGCCGAAGCCGGGACCGCCCTCCAGGTAGACCAGCCAGGGGAGCTGCTCGCGGCCCGGGCCGGCGTTGCCGCTCGCGACGACCTCACGGCCGAAGACCTCGATCCGCTCGCCGTCGGGGCGGGCGTGGTCGAGGGGGACGGGGAAGCGGTGGTCGGTGAGGACGAGTCCGGGCTGCCGGTAGGTGGTCACGCTGTCGCTGCTCCTGTTCGGTACGCCCCCGCCAGGACAGTGGATCACATGGCGGGGGCGTACCGGAGGAGGGGCGTCAGGAGGTCGGGAAGTTGTCCGCCGTCCTGACGCGGTCCCGGATCCAGACGCCGGCGGGCTTCAGCGAGCCGGTGCCCGCCCAGGGGCCGCCGGCGTCGCAGGTGCCGGTCTTGAAGACGGCGCCGCTGCGCTCGTCGTCGGAGAAGTTCCAGTTGACCCAGCTGATCTTCTTGCTGGCCATGAGGTCGAGGAACCGCTGCGACATGGCGAAGTCGTTGCTGCCCTCGCCGGCGTAGTTCTGGGTGCCGAACTCGGTGACGAAGACGGGCAGCTTGTCGGCGGCGCGGGAGAGAGTGTTCAGGTACTCGTCGCGGTGCGAGAACGCGTAGAAGTGGAAGGTGTACATGATGTTGGTCGCGTTCACCGGGTTGGACACGACCTCGGACTCGTTCGCGCCGTCGGAGACTCCGAACGAGGACCACGCGCGCGTGCCG
This sequence comes from Streptomyces sp. NPDC088553, assembly GCF_044752965.1. Lineage (NCBI taxonomy): Bacteria > Bacillati > Actinomycetota > Actinomycetes > Kitasatosporales > Streptomycetaceae > Streptomyces > Streptomyces sp. NPDC088553. The sequence continues at coordinate 943,239 of NZ_JBIVMG010000002.1, forward strand.
ACGAGGATCGGGGTCTCGGCGTCCTTGGCGCGGATGACCGGGATGAGCTGCTCGGCGTAGCTCTTGACGCGGGACCAGGCGACGCCGTTGGGCTCGTTGGCGATCTCGTACAGCAGGTTGGTCTTGGAGCCGTGGCGCTGGGCGATCTCGGTGAAGAAGGTCTTGGCGCGGGCGAGGTTGTAGTGCGGGTCGCCCGGGTCGAGCATGTGCCAGTCGACGATGACGTACATGCCGCGCGCGGTGGCCTGCTCGATGAGGGAGTGGGCGAGGTCGGTGTACTTGCGCGGGTCGGTCTCGTAGCCCTCCTCCTGGACGTACGTGGAGACGCGCAGGACGTCGGCGTTCCAGTCCTTGGCGAGGGCGTCGAGCGAGCCGCCGGTCAGGCACTGGCTGTACCACTGGGTGCCGTGGCTGGACATGCCGCGCAGCTGGATCGGCTTGTCGTACGTGTTGCAGAGCTTGGTGCCGCAGACCTTGAGCTGGCCGTTGATCGCGGCGGGGGTCGTGCCGGTGGGCGGCTGGGTGGTGGCGCCGTCGACCTTGATGTGGTCGACGTTGGGGCCGCCGTTGGCGGTGGTGGCGGTGGCGCGGATGGTGTTGGCGCCGGCCTTGAGGGTGGTGGTGACGGTGGTGGTCGCCCAGGTGGTCCAGGCGCCGGTGCCGGCGAAGGACCTGCCGGAGGCGGCGACGGCGCCGTTGACGGCGATGTCCATGGGGCGGTCGGTGGTGGTGCCGTTGGCGTAGCGCAGGGTGAGGGTCGCGGGGCCCGCCTGGGCGGCGTTGACGTTCCACTGGACGTAACTGCCGGTGGCGTTTTCGTAGTTGACGAATCCGTCGCCGGTGAATCCGGTGTGGTTGGACTCGACGGCGCCCCGGGAGACGGTGGCCGCCTCCGCCTCGTAGGTGACGGGGGCGGCGGTCGCGGTGGGCGGCGTGACGGCGAGGCCGAGGAGCAGCGCGCCGAGGGCGGTTCCGGCGACGCCGAGGCGTCGGACGCCCGGTCGATGGCCGACGCGGGTGCGGAGTCGTGCGGATCGTGCCGAAGTCATGGGGGTCTCCACGGAACGACGAACGAGGCCTTGGGGAAGGCCGAGGGATGCTGACGAAAGCGCGTCTGGACTGGAAGGAAACTTTCCTAACGGATGAATAGCAGGGCCTCGAACCGCCTCGCAAGGGTCATGACAAGAGACGCAGTTCAGCGGGCTGACGGTGAGGGACCTCCGAACTCAGCGCGGGACGAGCCCTTTCGTCACGAGATAGTTCCGCGCCACGTCCTCCGGGAGGCGCCGCCAGCTGTCCACCTGTTCGTTGAGCCGCGCCAGATCGGCCGTGGTCAGGACCGTGTTGAGACGGGACAGCGCCCGGGTGACGCGCTCGCCGCCGGCCCGGGCGCGGTTGACGACGGGCACCACGTGGTCGGCGTTCTGCAGGCGTTTGTCGTCGGCGAGCAGGACGAGCCCGAACGCGTCGAGTGTGGCGTCGGTGGTCGTGGTGAGCACCAGCTGGTCCTGGCCGTTCTGGACGGCCTGTTTGGCCGGGGTGGTGCCGACGCCCTTGGGGTCGACGGCGGTGATGTCGATGCCGTAGACCTCGCGCAGACCGGGGGCGCAGTACGGCCGCCGGACGCATTCGTCACCGGCCGCCAGGCGGATCGGGAGGCCGGTGCCGCCGAGGTCGCTGAGGGTCTTCAGCCGGTGGGCGGCGGCGAACTCGGCGGTGACGGCGAAGGCGTTCTGGTCGACGGCCCGGCCCGCGTCGAGGACGGTGAGGCCGCGGGGGGTGGCCAGCCCGCGGAGGGCTTTCATCGTGGCGACCGGGTCGGGCGAGCCGACGGTCGGGGCGTCGGCCCCGTTGACCTTGGCGTTCAGCCAGTCGGCGAAGGTCGCCGCGTACTCCGCCACGACATCGATCTGACCGCGCTCCAGGGCCGGTTCGTACAGCTCGCGATTGGTGACGGAGAGGATCTTCGTCCCGTACCCGGCGTCCTCGAGGAGCAGGGCGTACATCTGGGCCAGCAGGTCGCTCTCGGTGAACCCGGCCGAGCCGATCGTCAGCCGGCGGCTGTCGCCCGGTGGTGCCGTGACCTCGCCCTGGGCCTCCAGGGAGGGTCCCGTCGCACAGCCGCCGAGGAAGGCGCAGGCCGCCAGGAGGAGACCGAGGGCGGCGCCCCGGGGCGGGCGGGGCGGTCCGCTCACCGGCCGCTCCCCCGGGCGCCGACGGGGGCGAGGCGCTGGACGCCCTCGAAGACCCCTTCCACGAGCAGCGCGAGGACGGCGACGAGGCACGCGCCGGCGACGACCTGTGGGGTGGAGGCGAGGTTGAACCCGGCCGTGATGATCCGGCCGAGCCCGCCGCCGCCGGCGAGCGCGGCCACGGAGGCGGTGGCGACGAGCTGGACGGCGGCGATCCGCACACCGGTCAGGATCAGCGGCAGCGCGAGCGGCACCTCCACCAGGGTCAGGGTCTGGCGGCCCGTCATGCCCATGCCCCGGGCGGCCCGGACGACGTCGCGGTCGACGCCGCGCATCCCGACGTACGCGTTGGTCAGCAGCGGGGGCACGGCGAACAGGACGAGCGCGATGATCGTCGGCCACTCGCCGTACGAGCCGATCGGGCTGAGGAGGAGCAGGACGAGGACGGCGAAGGTGGGAACGGCCCGGCCGACGTTGGAGAGGTTCACGGCGAGCGCGCCGCCCTTGCCGAGGTGCCCGAGGACGAGCGCGACGGGCAGGGCGATCGCACAGCTGATGGCGAGGCAGACGACGGTGAGGAAGAGGTGCTCGGCGAGCCGGTGCCAGACGCCGTTCTCGCCGGACCAGTGCGCGGAGGTGGTGAGCCAGGACCAGGCGTCGGCGAGGGTGGTCATGCGGCCTGTCCGCGGGTCCAGGGGGTGAGCAGCCGTTGCGCGCCGAGGAGGAGCAGGTCGGCGGCGACCGCGATCACGACGCAGAGCACGGAGGCGGTGAGCACCTGGGCCTTGAAGTAGGTGTTCATGCCCGAGTAGATGAGGTTGCCGAGTCCGCCGTGGCCGACGATCGCGCCGATCGTGACGAGGGAGACGGCCGAGACGGTGGCGATCCGGAGGCCGGCCATGGCGGCGGGCACGGCGAGCGGCAGCTCGACGGCGAGCAGCAGCCGGACCGGACCGTATCCCAGGCCGCGGGCGGCCTGGCGGGTCTCCTCGGGGACGGCGCGGAGCCCGGCCAGGATGTTCCGGACGAGGAGCGTGAGGGAGTACAGGACGAGCCCGGCCACGACCAGGGAGGCGGACAGCCCGTACACGGGCAGGAGCAGCGAGAACATCGCGAGCGCCGGAATCGTGTACAGGAGCGTGGTGACCCCGAGGACGGGCCCGGCCGCCCAGCGCCACCGGCGGGCGGCGATCGCGAGGGGGAGGGCGAGCACCAGGCCGAGGGCGACGGAGACGGCCGTCAGCTGGAGGTGCTGGACGACGGCATCGCCGAGGATCTCGCTCCGGGTGGAGAGATAGGCGCCGCAGACCCACTCGTTGCGGGCGAGGCAGTCGTCGGGCGGCGGCGCGGTCACCCTCCCATTCGAGGCGGTACGGGACCGCCGCGCACGCGGGCCGGTCCGTTCGGGGGCGGGGACGGTGCCGGACGGCTACGCCGGCGCCCGGGTGACGCCGGTCAGCGGCTCTCCTGGAGCACCGACAGGACGTTTCCCGCCGGGTCCGTGAACCACGCGATGGCCGGTCCGCCGTCGACCCGCACGATGCCCTTCGCGTCCGCCTCGAATCCCTCGTAGCGCTCCAGGGTCACCCCGCGCCCCGTCAGGTCGTCCACGGCCCGGTCGATGTCGTCGACCGCGAAGTTGAGGATCGTGAAGGAGGCGGGGGTGTGGTCGTCCTTCGGATAGACGAAGACCCGGGCCCCGCCCGCCAGGGTGAGGAAGAGCATCCGCATGTCGTCCTGCCCCTCCTCGCCCACCTCCAGACCGAGGGTCTCGCCGTAGAAGCGCCGGGCGGCGTCCAGGTCGTCGACCGAGAAACCGCTGAATGCGGGGGTGTCGCCGAACATGGCGTGCTCCTTTCCGGGGGCCCGTTCCGGGCACCCCTTCCAGGATCCGCCGAGTGTCCGCCGCCCGCCGCTCAGGCTGTGGCTGGGGGCTGAGGCCGGGACCGGGACCGGGGCCGGGGCCGGGGCCGGGGCGTGGGTCGCTCAGGGCGCGATCGGCAGCTGCCGCTTGTGCTCGGTGAGCTCGTAGCGGCGCACGATCGTGGCGAAGGCGGCCTCGGCGACCGGCTTGCCCTCCAGGAAGTCGTCGATGTCGTCGTACGTGACACCGAGGGCGTCCTCGTCGGGCTTGCCCGGGTCCAGCGTCTCCAGGTCGGCCGTGGGGGTCTTCCAGACCAGCTCGGCCGGGGCGCCGAGCTCGGCCGCGACCGCGCGGACGCGCCGCTTGGTCAGTCCGGTGAGCGGGACGACGTCGGCGGCGCCGTCGCCGAACTTGGTGAAGAAGCCGGAGACGGCCTCGGCGGCGTGGTCGGTGCCGACGACGAGCCCGTCGTGGGCTCCGGCGACCGCGTACTGGGCGATCATCCGCTGGCGTGCCTTGATGTTGCCCTGCACGAAGTCCTGGTGGTGGGCGTCGCGGAAGGTCACGCCACCGGCGCGGGCGGCCTCCAGGGCCGCGTCGCTCGCGGCCTTGACGTCCACGGTGAGGACCTCGTCGGCGCGGATGAAGCCGAGCGCGGTCTGCGCGTCCTTCTCGTCGGCCTGCACGCCGTACGGCAGGCGCATCGCGTAGAAGGTGGCCTCGTGTCCGGCGGCGCGGGCCCGCTCCACGGCGAGCTGGCAGAGGCGTCCGGCGGTGGTGGAGTCGACGCCGCCGCTGATGCCGAGGACGAGGGAGCGCAGGCCCGTGGAGGTGAGGCGCTCGGTCAGGAAGGCCACGCGGCGCTCGATCTCGACCCGCGGGTCGAAGGTCTCGGTCACCTGGAGGTCCCGGGCGATCTGCTGCTGGAGGGCGGTGGACGCCGGGTCGGTCACGGGGGTCTCCTCGTCAGGTTCAGGGCTGCGGGTGTCGACTTTACGCACCGGGGCGACGGCACGTCGCCCTGCCCCGGCCTCGCGGCCCCGGCCCCCCTGCCCCGGCCCCCCTGCCCCGGTCGCGGCCGGAGCGCGTCCGGCCTCAGGGCCTGTTCGTCGCCGGGGCGCGTCCGGGTTCAGGGCCCGGTCGGGTCCGGAGCGCGTCCGGGTTCAGGGCCCGGTCGGGTCCGGAGCGCGTCCGGGTTCAGGGCCCGGTCGGGTCCGGCGTCGTCTCCGGTGCCGCGTCCGGGGTGCAGAGGACCTCGACCCGCTGGACGAGGTTGTTGGCGAACCCGCCGCGGTTCCAGGGCGCGACGGCCGGCTGGACGTGGCCCTCGGCGTCGGCGGCCCGCACGGTCAGATGGCGCAGGCCCGGGGTCGCCGTCCAGGTGGTGTGCCAGGCGGACCAGGCCCAGGGGTGCGCGGGATCCCGTACGAGCTCCGCCTCGGTCCAGACCGCCCCGCCGTCCTCGCTCACCTCGACGCGGGTGACCGGCCCGTGGCCCGACCAGGCGCGGCCGGTGAGCGGGACGGGGCCGGGGCGGACCACCCGGGTCCTGGACATGAAGTCGGGGAATCCGGGCGGCACCATCAGCGCCCGCGGCGCGATGAGGGTGACGGGCTCTTCCGGGTCCTCGGGCGCCTGCCGTACGCGATAGGCCACGGCCTGCTGGAAGCCGGTGTACGGGGTGGCGGTGAGCGTGATGTCGTGGAGCCACTTCACATGGGCCATGCCGTACCAGCCGGGGACGACGAGCCGGAGCGGGCTGCCGTGCTGCGGGGGCAGGGGCGCCCCGTTCATGGCGTACGCGACGAGGACGTCCCGGGCCGGGTCGGCGGCCGTCGTGAGGGGGAGGCTCCGCCGGTAGTCCTGCTCGACGCCCCGTTCCACCCCGTGGTCGGCGCCGGTGAACACCGCCTCGACGGCGTCCTCGGCGACACCCGCCTCGGCGAGCAGCGTGGCGAGGGGGACGCCGGTCCAGTCGGCGGTTCCGACGGCCTCGACGAGCCAGGGCTGGCTGACCGGCCGGGGCGACAGCCGGGCCCGTCCGTTACCGGCGCACTCCAGGGTGACCCGGCGGGTGACGGAGGGCCGGGAGCGGAGCGCGTCCAGGTCGAGGGCGAGGGGCCGCAGGACTCGGCCGCCGACGGTGAGCCGCCAGCCGTCCGTGGCGGTGTCGGGGATGTCGTAGTGGACGAGTACGTAGTGCAGCCCGGGCGGGGTGACGTCGTACCGCAGCGCCTCCAGGGGCAGCCCGTGATTGCGGGCGGCGAGGCCCAACTCCTGCACCGAGACGCCCTCGTCGGGTCCGGCCACGCGTCCCGGTGTGCTGATGTCGCTCAGACCACGCAGGGATCCGTCCATGCCCTCATGGTGCGCCGCGGCCCGGGGCCCGGCACTTCGGCAGGGAAGGGTCTCGGACGGCACCGGACGGGCCCCGTCCCGGGTGTGCCGCCTCGGCTCCGGCGGGGCCGTGTGCCGCCTCAGCTCTGGCGGGGGCCTCGTAGGGCTCGGTCGAGGCCGTCCTGGGGAAGCCCGGTGAGGGCGCGTACGAAGATCTCCTCGTACGCCGGTTCTCCGATCGTCGCGCGGGCGGTGTCCGTGTACTTCTCGTGCAGCGCCCGCAGGCCGGGCAGGCCGCGCCGGGGCTGGCCGGTGGAGCGCCAGTACGCCTCTCCCGTGCCCGAGACGTCGGCCGCCCGCTCGCCGTCACCGGCCGCCGCGAGGGCCGTGGCGAGGACGTCGAGCCCGAGCGCCACCCCCAGGCTCGCGCCGAGTCCCCGCGTGCCTTCGAGCATCGCGCGCGCGTGCCCGGCCGCCGTCGCCGGGTCGCCCTCCAGGAGACCCGTGAGGGCGAGCTGGTACTCCAGGGCCGTCCGCGTCCAGTGCTCGTCCAGCTCCTCGCACAGGGCCCGCAGGGCGAGCGCCCGGTCGCGGGCCTCGCCGAGCCGGCCGAGTCCCGTCAGGGCGAACACGCGGACGAGATGGCAGCGGAGCCGGGCGGCGGAGTCGGCGGGGCCGCCCCTGGCGGCGTCGAGGACATGGCCGACGACGACGCACGCGGCCATCGGACGGCCCGTGGTCAGGGCGAGCAGCCCGGCGAGCGCGGCGGCGTCCAGGGTCAGGTCACCGGGACGGCCGTGGCCGCCCGCGCGCCCGGCGCCGGCCTCCTCGGTGTCCTCCGTGTACTCCGTGTACTCCGTGTACTCCGTGTACCGGGCCTCCCGGGCGCAGCGCTCACTCACCTCCTGCGCGGGACCGAACTCCCCCTGGAGCACGAGGGTGACGCCGAGCGCCCACAACGCGCGGGCCCGGGGCCGGCCGCGCGCGCCGCTCAGCAGCAGGGCCTGTTCGAGGCCGTCGCGGGCCTCGCGCAGACGGCCCCGGCAGGACCAGGCGAAGGCGACCGAGCCGATGAGGTCGAGGGCGGCGTCGGGGTCGGTCCGCAGCAGCCGGTCGAGGGCGGTGCGCAGATCGGTGTGGTGGGCGTCGACGGTCCGGTACCAGCGCAGCTGGCGCGCGCCGTGCCATTCGGTCTCGCCCCGGCGCGCGAGCCCCCGGAAGTGGGCCGCGTGCCGGTCGGCGACCGTCCCGGTCTCGCCGGTCCGCTCCAGCCAGGTCGCCCCGTACGCCCGGATCGTGTCGAGCATCCGCAGGCGGCCGCCCGCGTCCGGCGGGTGGACCACGGAGGCGCGGACGAGCCCGTCGAGGGCTCCCGGCAGGGTCGCCCGGTTCAGCGGCCCGCCGATGCACACGGCGGTCGCCGACGCCAGGTCGAAGGGGCCGCGGAAGACGGACAGCCGGGCCCAGAGGAGGCGTTCGAGCGGGGCGCTCAGCTCATGGCTCCAGCCGATGGCGGCCCGCAGGGTCTGGTGTCGGCTCGGCCACACCCGCTCGGTGTGGGCGAGCAGGTCGAAGCGGGCGGAGGGCGGGGCGTCGAAGCGGGTGCCGAGCTGGTCCCGGACGGCTTCGGCGCCCTGGAGGCGGATCTGGGCGGCGGCCAGTTCCAGGGCGAGCGGGATGCCTTCGAGGCGTACGCAGATCTCGCCGGCCGGGCCGGCGGCGGTTAACTCCTCGCCCGCGGCCCGGCGGAGCAGCTCCAGGGCGTCGCCCCCGGCGGGCGGCAGCGGGTCGAGGGCGACGACCTGCTCCCCCTCGACGCCGAGGGGCTGCCGGCTGGTGGCCAGGACGGTCAGTCCCGGGGCGGCGGAGAGGAGTTCGGCGACGAGCCGCGCGCAGGGTTCGGCGAGGTGCTCGCAGGAGTCGAGGACGAGCAGCAGCCGGTCGTCGGCGAGCCGGCGGCAGAGTCCGGTGGTCGCCATTCCGGGGGTGTGGTCGGAGAGGTCGACCGAGTCGGCGACGAGGGCGACGAGGAGCCGGTCCCCGTCGAGCGGGGTGAGGTCGGTCCACCAGGCGCCGTCGGGGTATCCCTCGGCGGCGCGGTGCGCGGCGCGCAGCGCGAGCCTGGTCTTTCCGACTCCCCCGACGCCGGTCACGGTGACGAGGCGGTGCTCCGCCAACGCGGCGGACATCCGCTCCAGTTCCGTGCGGCGTCCCACGAAACCGGGGTTCTCGTCCGGCAGATGTCCACGCACGGGAGCAGTCTCCCTCATGAGAGCGACGAACGGGTGGTCGGCACCGGTTCGTTACGCTGCCCGGACCGGAGCGGCGCCACCCTCCCCACCGTCACGATGCCGCACCCCGACCGTCACGGCTACCCCCTTCCACCGTCACGGCTCCTTCACCTCGGACGGAACGGCTCCTTCACTCGGGTGCGTGACGGCTACCCCTCGTCGACCGTCACGACGACGGAGTGCCAGCCCTGGGCCCCGTCGGGCATGGTGCCGGTGCGCTCCTCGGGCTGGGTGACGCCGGTGCCGTCGGTGGCGCGGACGGTGAGGGTGTGGCGGCCGGGGGTCGCCTGCCACGGGTACAGCCACTGGCGCCAGGTGTCGGCGCTGTCCTCGGCGGCGAGCCGGGCCTCCTGCCAGGGGCCTTCGTCGATCCGTACCTCGACCCGGCGGATGCCCCGGTGCTGGGCCCAGGCGACCCCGGCGATCATGACGGTGCCGGCGGCGGGGCGGGCGAAGGCGCGGGGGGTGTCGATGCGGGACTGGGTCTTGACGGGGGCCTGGGCGGCCCAGCCGCGCGGGACCCAGTAGGCGTCGTAGGCGGCGAAGGTGGTGAGTTCGATCGACTCGATCCACTTGCACGCGGAGACGTACCCGTAGAGGCCGGGGACGACCATGCGGACGGGGAAGCCGTGGATGAACGGCAGGGGTTCGCCGTTCATGCCGAAGGCGAGGAGGGCGTCGCGGCCGTCCATGACCCGCTCGACCGGGGTGCCGATGGTCATGCCGTCGACGGAGCGGGCCACCAGCTGGTCGGCGGGGCCGCCTGCGGACGGCGGCCGGACGCCCGCCTCGCGCAGGAGGTCGGCGAGGGACACGCCGAGCCAGCGGGCGTTGCCGACGTACGGGCCGCCGACCTCGTTCGAGACGCAGGCGAGGGTGATGTCCCGCTCCACGATCCGCCGGGTCATGAGCTCGCGCAGGGTGACGGTGAGCTCCTCGCGGACGCCCATGCCGTGGACGCGCAGCCTCCACCGGTCGGCGTCGACCCGGGGGACGACGAGCGCGGTGTCGACGCGGTAGAAGTCGCGGTTCGGGGTGACGAACGGGCCGATGCCGGGGACCGGGAGCTGGGCTCCGGCGGGCACGGCCGGCGCCGGGGACGCCGGTCGGGGCAGGCGCAGGGCCGCGCGGGAGGCGGCGGCGTTCTCCTCGACGGGGCTGCCGGCCGCCCTGGCGAGGGCGGCGGCGCCGGTCGCGGCGAGGCCGGCGGAGGCGGCGACGACCAGGAAGGTCCGGCGGTCGGCGCGGGCGGCCGGCGATCCCGTCCCGGCCCTCCGGGCGAGGATGCCGGTCAGGGCGTACAGCAGGGCCGCGCCGGCGGCGGCGCCCACCAGTGAGGGCACCGCGTCGAGCGCGGAGTCCGAGTCGGGCCGTGTGACGGCCGCCAGGGCGCCGAGGACACCGAAGGCACCGACGGCCGCCGAGCCGGGCAGCCGGTGGCGCAGCGCGAGGAGCCCGATCCCGACGGCGAGGATCCCGAGGATGATCAGGATGCCGAGCTGGAGAACGGCCTTGTCGCTCTCGCCGAACTCACGGATCGCCCACTCCTTGACGGCCGCCGGTGTCTGGTCGACGACGGCGCCGCCGACGGCGGTCACGGGACTCGCCTCGGGCCGTACCCAGAAGGCGGCGAGGTCCGCGACGGCGAGGGAGACGTATCCGGCGATCAGCCCGCCGACGGCGGCGAGGAGTCGGTCCGTGCGGGTGGGCTCGCCCGGGGGCTCGGAGAGGGTCATGCTCCTCATTCGGCATCGACGGCGCTCGGGATGGGCCGATTCACCTGGAAGGTGGACAGCGGTAGGGGACCGGTGCCCGGGCCGCCGGTCGGGGTACGCGTCGCGCGCGGCGGAACGGTACCGGGGGCGGTTCGGGTCGGCGTCGCCCGCGCGGCGCGACCGGCGGGGTGCCCGCTCGGCCCGCGGGGCCGCAGGACGGTGTCAGCCGGCGGTGGCGCTGGTGCTGGTGTCGGCGCTGGTGACGGTGGCATTGGTGGTGGCGGTGGTGGCCTTCGTGACCGCGGCGGTGACGGTGGTGGCCTTCGTGACCGCGGCGGTGGCCTTCATGACGGCGTGCAGGGTGGTGGCGGTGCCGCGTCCGCCCGGCGCCTCGCTCAGCGAACGGCGCATCCGGTCGAGGCCGCGCCGCGCGTGGCTCTTCACCGTGCCGAGCGGCATGCCCGTGCGCTCGGCGATCTGGACCTGGGTGAGGTCCCCGTAGAAGGCCATGGCGAGCACCTCGCGCTGCGCGGCGGGCAGTTTCGCCAGCTCGCCGGTGACCACGAGCCGTTCGAGGACCCGGTCGGGATCCGGGACGGACCCGCCCTCGGGGGACAGCCGCTCACCCACCGCGACCACCAGGTCCCGGCGCCGGGTGCGCGCCGCGAGGGCGTCTGCGACCTTCCGCCGGGTGATGCCGACGAGCCAGCCGGGGAACGGACCGCGCTCCGGCCGGTAGCCGGCCCGGCCCCGCCAGGCCGCGAGAAAGACCTGCTGGCCGACGTCCTCCGCCTCCCTGGCATCACCGAGGGTGCGGGCGGCGAGGGCGTGCACCAGGCCGTGCCACCGGGCGTGGGCGACGGCCAGACAGCGCTCGTCGCCGCGCACGAACCCGTCGGCGACGTCACGGTCGGACAGGGTCCTCGGCTCGCCCCGGAGCGGGGGCCGGGCGTCGACGCTCGGTGCGTTCATGACGACTGCTCCTCAGGCCGGGACCGGCGGACACCGGTCGGCGGGCGGGGTCCCCTCAACGGGGCACCCCAGGCTCCGTCCCGGCGCGTCGACCGCACCATTCGCAACGCTTGTGCGTCGTATCGTGGGCGCATGACCGAACCCTCGCCGGGGCTCACCAGCGGCGCGGTCGCGCGCCGCCTGGGTGTCGCGCCCACCACCCTGCGCTCCTGGGACCGGCGCTACGGCATCGGCCCCGCCGCCCATGAGAGCGGCCGGCACCGGCGGTGGAGCCCGGGGGACGTCGCCGTCCTCCAGGAGATGTGCAGGCTGACGGCGTCCGGAGTCCCTCCGGCGGAGGCGGCCCGGGCCGCCCGGGCCCGAGCCGTACCGGCCGCGCCGGCCCCCGGGCAGGCACCTGCCCGGCCCGCCGCCCGCGGGCCGGCCGTCGGCGACGTCCGACGGGAGCTGCGGGGCCTGGGCCGCGCGGCCGTCAGGCTCGACTCGGGGGCCATGGACGAGATCCTTGATTCCGCGATCGCGCGGCACGGTCTGGTCACCGCGTGGGAGGAGGTGCTGGCGCCGGCCCTGCACGCCGTGGGCCGCAAGTGGGAGACCTCGGAGGACCGCTACGTCGAAGTGGAGCACCTGCTGTCCTGGCACGTCTCGACGGCGCTGCGCCGGGTCGGCTCGGCGCGCCGTGGCGGGACCCCGGAGGCGGGCACTCCCCCGGTCCTGCTCGCCTGTGTGCCGCACGAGCAGCACACCCTCCCGCTGGAGGCGCTCGCCGCGGGGCTGGCCGAACTCGGGGTCCCCACCCTGATGTTCGGGGCGGCCGTGCCGCCGGAGGCGCTCGACCAGGCGGTACGGAGGACGGGCCCCGCGGCGGTCGCGCTGTGGGCCCAGGCGCGCTCGACGGCGGACCACCCCCTGGCGCGCCACGTCGCCGACACCTCGTGGGGCGTCAGGGGCGCCCGGTCCCGGACGGCGGTCCTTCTCGCGGGTCCCGGCTGGGCGGGCCGGACGCCCGGGCCGGGCATGCTGCGCCCCACGGGTCTGCGGGAGGCCCTGTCGCTGCTGAGCGGCCTGTGCGCCGCCGCACGGGACGGCGAGGGGGCACCGCCGCCTCGGGAGGCTCCTGAACGTGTCGATCCGGCCTGATCGACAAGACCTCCCGTAGGGCCTGTCCGCCGGACAGGCCCTACTCCCGGCCCCGGGCGTGCCGGAAGCGGGCGAGGCCGTCGGCGAGTTCGACCACCGGGTCCGGGTAGTCGTACCGGGCCCGTTCGAGCCCGGGCAGCTTCCACGGCTCGTGGACCGCGGGGCCTTCGAGCCCGGCGAGTTCCGGCACCCATCGCCGTACGTAGGCGCCGTCCGGGTCGTACCGCTTGCCCTGGATCACCGGGTTCAGCACCCGGTTGGGGCGGCTGTCGGTGCCCGTGCCGGCCATCCACTGCCAGTTGAGCTGGTTGTTGGCGAGGTCACCGTCGACCAGCAGGTCCAGGAAGTGCCGTGCTCCCTCGCGCCAGTCGATGTACAGGGTCTTGGTCAGGAACGAGGCGGTGAGCAGCCGCCCCCGGTTGTGCATCCAGCCCTCGTGGGCGAGCTGCCGCATCGCGGCGTCGACGACGGGGTAGCCGGTGCGGCCCTCGCGCCACGCCCGGAGGTCGGCGTCCGCCTCCTTGCCTTGCCGCCAGTGGTCGTGACGGGTGCGGTAGTCGTCGGCGGCGGCGTCGGGGCGCGCGGCGAGGACCTGATGGTGGAAGTCGCGCCAGCAGAGCTGGCGTACGAACGCCTCGGCGCCCGCTCCGCCGCGCGACCGGGCCCGGTGGACCGCCTCGGCCGCCGAGACGGCGCCGAAGTGGAGGTACGGCGAGAGGCGGGAGGTCGCGTCGCCCGCGAGGTCGTCGTGGCCTTCCTCGTACGCGTCGACACCCCGTGCCAGCCAGGCGGCGAGCCGTCTCCGGCCCTCCTGCTCACCGCCCCTGGCCAGCCCCTCGGAGACGGCCTGGACGTCCGCTCGGGCCGGAAGGTCCTCGGAACGGACGCCCCGGGGCGTCCGGACCACCCGCGGCGCCGCGAGCGGCTCGCGCAGCCGCTCGCGCGACCAGCGGCGGAAGTAGGGGGTGAAGACCGCGTAGTGGTCCGAGCCGTCCGGTGTCACGGCGCCCGTGGGCAGCGCGGTGACGACGGCGTCGTGGACGTACAGGCGCCGTCCGTCCGCCTCAAGGGCGCGGCGGAGCCGGTCCTCACGGCGCCGGGCGAACCCGCTGCAGCCGGCCGCCATGTGGACGTCGTCGGCCTCGGCCTCCCGCACGACCGCGCACACCTCGGCGACGGGGTCGCCCGACCGCACCACGAGCCGGCCACCGCGCTCGCGCAGTCCGGTGTCGAGGTCGGCGAGGCAGTCCGCGAGGAAGGCGTCCCGGTTCGGCGCCGCGTGGCCCGCGCGGGCCACGGCCGGATCCCGTACGAACAGGGGGACGACCGCGTTCCCCCGGCCCAGCGCGGCACGCAGCGGCGGGTGGTCGTGGACGCGGAGGTCCGAGGTGAAGAGGACGACCGAGACGTTCATGGCACCGCTCCTGGCATGGGGTCACCGACCGGCCCGGCGGGGCGCCTGTCCGGTGGGTCGCTGTACTGACGTGATGTGCGGAGGTCATTCGCCCCGCGGGGGCGTGCCGGATGCGGATGGCGGGGTCGACGCGGACGACGAGCCGGACGCCGGTGACGCACCGGATGCGGACGCCGAGCCGGACGCCGGCGGCGGGCCGGCGGTCCCGTCCGCCTCGCTCGCCTCCGCCGTCAGCGCGATGTTGCGGGCCATGCCGCCGAAGACCATGGCGTGGAACGGCGCGACGCTCCACCAGTAGGCGTGGCCGGCCAGGCCGCGCGGGTGGAACAGGGCACGCTGCCGGTAGCGGGTGTCCCCGTTCTCGTCGCGCTCGGCGTACATCTCCAGCCAGGCGAGCCCGGGGAGCCTCATCTCGGCGCGCAGCCGCAGCAGCCGCCCCCGTTCGATCTCCTCCACCCGCCAGAAGTCCAGCGAGTCGCCGGCCCGCAGGTGCAGGGCGTCACGGCGGCCCCGGCGCAGACCGACGCCTCCGACGAGCCGGTCGAGCCAGCCCCGGACGGCCCAGGCGAGCGGGAAGGAGTACCAGCCGTTCTCCCCGCCGACGCCCTCGACGACCTTCCACAGCGCCTGCGGTGACGCGCCGACGGTGCGTTCGCGCTCGTCGGTGTAGAGGCTGCCGCCCGCCCAGTCGGGGTCGGTGGGCAGCGGATCGCTCGGCGCGCCGGGCACGGAGGCGGAGGACCAGCGGGTGGTCGTCTTCGCCTCGCGGACCCGTTGGAGGGCGAGGGCGAGCGCCCGCTCGAAGGCGAGCGGGGCGTCGGGCGGATCCGGCACCCATTCGGCGATGTCGTGCTCCTCGCAGACGACCTCGTAGCGGAGCGACTCGGCCAACGGGCGGGCGATGGACCGGGGCACCGGGGTGACGAGTCCGATCCAGTGGCTGGACAGCCGGGGGGTGAGGACCGGCACGGGGAGGATGAGCCGCCGGGGCAGTCCGGCGACGGCGGCGTAGCGGCGCATCATGCCGAGGTACGTGAGGATGTCGGGGCCGCCGATGTCGAAGGTCCGGCTGACCTCCGCGGGCATCCGCGCACTGCCGACCAGGTAGCGCAGCACGTCACGGACGGCGATCGGCTGGATCCGGGTGCGGACCCAGCTCGGGGTGACCATCACGGGCAGGCGTTCGGTGAGGTAGCGGAGCATCTCGAACGAGGCCGAGCCGGAGCCGATGATGACGGCGGCGCGGAGCACCGTGGTGGGAACCCCGGAGTCCAGGAGGATGCGGCCCACCTCGGCACGTGAGCGCAGGTGCGGCGAGAGTTCCCGGTCGGGCACGCCGCGCGGGGTGAGGCCGCCGAGGTAGACGATGCGGCCGACGCCGGCGGCGCGGGCCTGCCGGGCGAAGTTCAGGGCCGCCGTGCGGTCGGTGCGCTCGAAGCCGCGTCCGGCACCCAGGGCGTGCACGAGGTAGTACGCGACGTCGACGTCGCGGAACGCGGGGACGAGGCTCTCGGCGTCGGTGACGTCGCCGCGGACGATCTCCACCTCCCCGGCCCAGGGGTGGTCGCGCAGTTTCGCGGGGGTACGGGCCAGGCACCGCACCCGGAGACCGGCCTCCAGGAGTTCGGGGACGAGGCGGCCGCCGATGTAGCCGCTGGCGCCGGTGACCAGGCACAGCGGTCCCGGGGTCTCGTGCCCTGACGGGTCGCTCATGGATCTGCTCCGTTCCGCTGTCGGGGGTGCCGCGCTCCCCCACCGGCCGGGGGCCACGGTTTCCTCCTGCTTCTCTTCCCCGCGGGCGGCCGCCGCGGATGCACCGGCCGGTTTCTATAGGCTGATCGTGTGGCCAGTACAGAGGAACCCGAGACCGGTGGGACCGCGCCCGCGCGCGTGCCGGGTGATGCGCAGAGTTTCGCCCGCGCGCTGCGGCGGACGAACGGTGAGATCAATCGACTGGTCCATGGTTTCGCGCTCGCGCAGGGACTGCATCCCACGGACGTGCAGGCGCTCTCGGTCGTCCTGGACAGCCCGGAGCCGCTGACCCCCGGCCGTCTGAGGGAGCACCTGGGGTTGACCTCGGGGGCGGTCACGGCCTGCCTCGACCGGCTCGAACGGGCCGGGCACATCCGCCGCTCCCGGGAGAGCGCCGATCGCAGGGTCGTCCATGTGCACTACGTGGAGGGGGCGAAGGCCGCCGCCCGCAGCTACTTCATGCCGTTGGCGCAGGCGGCGGAGCGGGCCCGGCTGCGGTTCGACGCGGAGGAGCTGGCCGCGGCGGTGCGCTTCCTGGACGCGTTGAACGACGAACTCGGCGACCTGACCGTCCCACGCCGCTGACCCCGCCGTCCGAAGCTCGGTGAGGTGGCCACTGCTTGGCCGCGCCGCGTACGGGCCCTCCCGGCGCCGCCCGTCCGAGGCCGAGGGCGGCGGCCACGGGATCTGGCGCCGTGTGGCCGCGCTGGTCGACCGCGCTCCCCGCAAGGTGCGGGCGGCGACGCTCGCCGGCCCGCTCGCCTGCGCCGCCTGCGCGCCGGTCCTGGAGTCCGAGGGGGTTCCGCTCGACGAGATCTTCGTCGCCGACGCGCCCTCCGTCGCCGCGCGGGAGACGCTCGGCCGACACTTTCCGGCGGGGCCGGCAACCCGGCGATCGTGATCGCCGACGCGGACGCGGCGGCCCGGGTGATCTCGGCGGCCGAGCGGGTCGAGGGGGTGGACTCGGCCACGGCCGTCACCGCCTCCGGCCGGCCGGGGGCCGGAGCGCCGCTGGTCGTCGACGGACGGGTCCGGATCGACGTCACCCCGGCCGACGCCGCCGACGGCGACGCGGCCGTGGCGGCGGTCACCCGGCTCCGGGATTCGCGCACGCGGTGCGGGGGGGCGGACACCCTCGTCGGCGGCTGCACGGCGCAGCGGTACGAGACCCGGCGGACCGCCGCGCACGACCGGACGCTGATCGTGCCGGTGGTACTCGCCGTCATCCTGGCCATCCTCGTGGGCCTCCTCCGCTCCCTCCTGATGCCGCTGCTGCTCGTGGCCACGGTGGCCCTGGACGGCGCTGGGCGGCATCCCGCTCGCCTTCCTGGTGCAGATCGCCTTCATCGTCGCGTTCGGCGTCCTCCTGGACACCCTCGTCGTCCGCTCGCTCTCGTGCCCGCGCTCGTACGGGACCTCGGCCCCGTCGCGTGGTGGCCCGGCAGGCTCAGCCGGGCGGCGACGGGGCCGGAGGGCGGTGACTCGGGGAAGAACGCCTCCGCTACTTGGGCATCAGCACCGTGTCGATGATGTAGACGGTGGCGTTGGCGGTGGGGACGTTGCCGCAGACCACCTTCGCGGACCCGTCGACCGTGAAGGACTCGCCGGAGCCCTGGGTGGTCAGCCGGCCCTTCTGGAGGGTCTCGAAGGAGCCGTTCTCCAGCTGCTTCGGGGTCAGCTTCTGGCCCACGACGTGGTACGTGAGGATGTCCGTCAGCATCGCCTTGTCGGCGAGGACCTTGTCGAGGTCGGCCTTCGGGATCTTGGCGAAGGCGGCGTTGGTCGGCGCGAACACCGTGATGTTCTCGGCGTTGTTCAGCGTGTCGACGAGCCCCGCCTGCTTGACGGCGGTGACCAGCGTCGACAGCTCGGGGTTGTTCGAGGCGGCCGTGGCGACCGGGTCCTTGGCCATGCCGTCGAAGGAACCGGCGCCGTCCTTCGGCACCGACGCGCAACCCGGGCCGAAGGGGCCGTCGGCCGCCATGCCGGTCGCCGTCGACGAGGCCGCCGCGGGGGCCGCCGCCCCGTCACCGCTCGCCTCGGCCGAACAGGCGGTCAGGCCCAGCGGCAGCAGCACGGCGGCGGTCACGGCGACGGAGGCGCGGCGGAAGGTCTGGGTGTTCATGATCACTCCTGGGGTGTCGGGTCCACCGGTCGGCGACCCATCACCAGTCATTCGGTGCGCGGCTGCGTCCGGATGGCTCCCCTCACCCGAATGAGTGATGGGGATCGGCTGCCGCGCCCCGGCCGGCGGAGCTGTGCGGAAAAGCCTCCGGCGCGACCCGTCCACCGGGACGCCGGCTCCGAACAGCTCCTGTACTCAAGTGATTCCTGGAGGAGACCGCCGGTGAGAGAGAACGTGTGGATCGGCGACGTCCGACCAGCGCCTCCGGACCTTCCCGAGCTGATGGGGCGTGTGGCGCTCGGCGACCAGCAGGCCTTCACGGCCGTCTTCGAGGCGGTGTCCGGGCCGGTGCTCGGCCTCGTCCGCACCGTGCTGCGGGACCCCGCCCAGTCGGAGGAGGTCGCCCAGGAGGTGCTGGTCGAGGTGTGGCGGACCGCGGCGCGTTACGAGCCCGCCCGGGGGTCGGTCCTGGCCTGGGTCATGACGCTCGCGCACCGCAGGGCCGTCGACCGGGTGCGCTCCGAGCAGGCGGCGTCGAACCGGGAGAAGCGGGTGGCTCTGCTGGAGCACACGGCCGCCTACGACGAGGTGGTGGAGCAGGTGGAGGGCCGGCTGGAGCGCGAGCAGGTCCGGCGCTGCCTGCGGGGCCTCACCGAGCTGCAGCGCCAGTCGGTGAACCTGGCGTACTACCGGGGCCTCACCTATCGCGAGGTCGCGGAACTGCTGGCCGTGCCGCTGGGCACCGTCAAGGCGCGGATGCGCGACGGACTCATCCGGCTCCGGGACTGTCTGGGGGTGGGCGTGTGAACGCCGCGGATCCGCACACGATGACCGGCGCGTACGCGCTCGACGCACTGGACCCCGAGGAGCAGGAGGCCGTACGGCGTCATCTGGCGGAGTGTCCGTCGTGCGCCCAGGAGGTCCGGGAGTTCTCCGAGACCGTCGTCCGGCTCGGTCTCGCCGTCGCGGTGACGCCGACCGCCACGCTGCGGACGGGTGTCCTGGAGCGGATCGCGACCGTACGCCAGGAGCCGCCGGCGACCACGAGGGCGGCGCGGGCCCCGCGTGGCCGGCGCGGCCTGCGCCGGTGGTCGCACTGGGCGCTGGCGGCCTGTCTCGCCGGGGCGGCCGGGCTCGGCGGGGTAGCGGCCTGGCAGCACGGACTGGCCGAGGACGCCCGGCAGGAGACGGCCCGCGCGCGCCAGGCGAACGACGCCGTCGCCGAGGTCCTCGCGGCCCCGGACGCCCGGGTCTCCACCAGCCGGCTCGAAGGCGGCGCCGTGGGCACGGTCGTCGTCTCGGCCTCGCTCGACCGTGCGGTGTTCGCCGCCTCCGGCATGGCGCCGCCACCGGCCGGCAAGGTCTACCAGCTCTGGTACGACGACGGGGGCACCATGCGGTCCGCGGGGCTGATGGACCCGGGCGCCACCGCCGAGGCGACCCTCCTCGACGGTCCGGTGAACCGGGCGTCCGGGGTGGGGGTCACCGTCGAACCGGCCGGCGGCTCGCCGAGGCCGACCTCCGCGCCGGTGGCACTGCTCGCCCTCCCCGGGGCCTGACCGGGGAGGCCGCTCGCCCTCCGCGGGCCTGGCCGGTGGCGTTGTGCGCCCCCTCCCGGACCTGACGGGGGGGGCACGGGCGCGGGGGCACGCGCGCGCGTGCCCCCGCCCCGTCCCGCCCGGCGGCTCACTTGGTCTCGTCGGTCGGGCCCGCGTGTTCGCCCGGTGTGGCCAGTTCCTCCACCGCGCCCGCCCCGACGACCGCGCCCGTGGACCTCTTGCCGCGCCGCAGCCGGCCTTCGAGCCAGGAGGCGAAGGTGGTGAGCGCGAAGTTGAGGATGACGAAGATCACGGCGACGACGGTGAAGCAGGCGATCGTGTTCGCTCCGTAGTTGGCGCTCATCGGGCGGACGGAGGCGAGGAGTTCGGAGAAGCCGAGCATCGCGCCGCCGAGCGCGGTGTCCTTGACGATGACGACGAGCTGGCTGACGAGCGCGGGCAGCATGGCGGTGACCGACTGCGGGAGGAGCACGTACGTCATGGTCTGGCCCTTGCGCATGCCGATGGCCTTCGCCGCGTCGGTCTGGCCCGCGGGGAGGGCGAGGATGCCGGCCCGGACGACCTCGGCGAGTACGGAGGCGTTGTAGAGGACGAGGCCGGTGACGACGGCGTACATCGGGCGGATGTCCGGGCTGACGTCGGTGAACTCGGAGTACGCGGCGTTGGCGAAGAGCATGAGGATCAGGACGGGGATGGCCCGGAAGAACTCGACACCGGTGCCGGCCGCGCCGCGCACGAAGCGGTGGTCGGAGAGCCGGGAGATGCCGAGGAGGGCGCCGAGGGGCAGCGCGATCACCATGGCGAGCGCGGCGGCGATCACGGTGTTCTTCAGGGCGGGCAGGATGTACGTCTCCCAGATGCGGGCGTCGGTGAAGAAGGGCGCCCACTTGGACCATTCGAGCTGGTTCTTGTCGGCGAGGCTCACCACGACCCACCACACGACGGCGGCGAGCGCGAGCAGGAACAGCAGCGTCCAGAGGAGGTTGCGGCGCCGGGCGCGCGGGCCGGGGACGTCGTAGAGG
Organism: Streptomyces sp. NPDC088553; assembly: GCF_044752965.1. Lineage (NCBI taxonomy): Bacteria > Bacillati > Actinomycetota > Actinomycetes > Kitasatosporales > Streptomycetaceae > Streptomyces > Streptomyces sp. NPDC088553. The sequence goes on from NZ_JBIVMG010000002.1 coordinate 963,622, forward strand.
ACGGTGGGCTTGGTCTTCACCGTTTCACCGCCACCTTCTTGGCCACCCAGCCGAGGAAGAGTCCGGTGGGCAGGGTGAGGCAGATGAACCCGAACGCGAAGATCGCGGAGATGAGGATGAGTTGGGCCTCGTTCTCGATCATCTCGCGCATCAGCAGGGCCGCTTCGGCGACGCCGATCGCGGCGGCCACCGTGGTGTTCTTGGTGAGGGCGATCATGACGTTGGCGAGCGGGCCGACGACGGAGCGGAAGGCCTGGGGGAGCACGACGATGCGCAGGACCTGCGGGAAGCTGAGCCCGATGGCCCGGGCCGCCTCGACCTGCCCGAGGGGGACGGTGTTGATGCCGGAGCGGACCGCCTCGCAGACGAAGGCGCTCGTGTAGGCGGTGAGACCGAGGACGGCGAGCCGGAAGTTGATGACGGTGAACCTGTCGGCGCCGAGGCTCACTCCGAGCGTCTGGAAGAGGCCGAGCGAGGTGAAGACGATGATGACGGTGAGGGGGATGTTGCGGACGATGTTGACGTAGACGGTGCCGAAGCCCCGCATGAGGGGGACGGGGCTGACGCGCATGGCGGCCAGCAGCGTCCCCCAGATCAGGGAGCCGATCGCGGAGTAGACGGTGAGCTGCACCGTCACCCAGAAGGCTCCGAGCAGGTCGTACCCCTGGAGGAAGTCGAACACGACGGCCCGCTCACTTCACGATGACGCCGATCTCGGGCGCCGGTTCGTTCTGGTAGTTCGCGGGGCCGAAGTTCTTCTTCACCGCCGCGTCCCAGGAACCGTCGGCGACCATCTTCTCCAGGGCGGTGTTGATCTTCGCCTTGAGCTCGCTGCCCTTCTGGACGCCGATGCCGTAGTTCTCGTTGCTCATCTTGAAGCCGCCGAGCTTGAACTTGTCCTTGAACTCGTCCTGCGACGCGTATCCGGCGAGGATCGAGTCGTCGGTGGTGACGGCGTCGATGACACCGTTCTCCAGGCCGGTCAGGCACTCGGAGTAGCCGCCGTACTCCTGGAGCTGGGCGTCGGGGGCGATCTTGTCCTTCACGTTCTGCGCGGACGTCGAGCCCGTGACCGAGCAGAGCTTCTTGTTGTTCAGGTCGGACGGCTTGGTGATGGAGTCGTCGTCGGCGCGGATCAGGACGTCCTGGTGGGCCAGGAGGTAGGGACCGGCGAAGTCGACCTTCTTCGCCCGCTCGTCGTTGATCGAGTACGAGGCCGCGATGAAGTCCACGTCACCGCGCTGGAGCAGCGACTCCCGGTCGGCGCTCTTGGCCTCCTTCCAGACGATGTCGGAGGGGTCGTGGCCGAGCTCCTTGGCGATGTACGTGGCGACGTCGACGTCGAAGCCGGTGTAGGTGCCGTCCGGCGTCTTGAGGCCGATGCCGGGCTGGTCGTACTTGATGCCGACGGTGATCTCGTCGCCACCGTGGTCGCGTGGCACGGCACCGGTCGCGCCGTTCGCGAATCCTGCGGAGGTGAAGGAAAGGACGACGGCCGCTGCGACGGCGACGGTGGCCCTGCCGGTCCTGAGCGGGTTCATGTGGATCACCCCTGGGGGCTGCTGGTCGGGCGACGGCCGCGGCTCAGTGGTGGAGGATCTTGGACAGGAAGTCCTTGGCCCGGTCGCTGCGCGGATTGTTGAAGAACTCGTCCGGGGTCGTCTCCTCGACGATCCGTCCGTCCGACATGAAGACGACACGGTTGGCGGCGGAACGGGCGAAGCCCATCTCATGGGTGACGACCACCATCGTCATGCCGTCCCGGGCGAGTTGCTGCATGACCTCCAGGACCTCGTTGATCATCTCGGGGTCGAGCGCGGAGGTCGGCTCGTCGAAGAGCATCACCTTCGGATCCATGGCGAGGGCGCGGGCGATCGCCACGCGCTGTTGCTGGCCGCCGGAGAGCTGGGCCGGGTACTTGTCCGCCTGCGAGGCGACCCCGACCCGGTCGAGGAGGGCGCGGGCACGCTGCTCCGCGGACTTCCGGTCCTTCTTGCGGACCTTGATCTGGCCCAGGGTGACGTTGCCGAGCACCGTCTTGTGCGCGAAGAGGTTGAAGGACTGGAAGACCATGCCGACGTCGGCGCGCAGGGCCGCCAGTTCGCGTCCCTCGGCCGGGAGGGGGCGTCCGTCGATGACGATCTCGCCCGAGTCGATGGTCTCCAGGCGGTTGATCGCCCGGCAGAGCGTCGACTTTCCCCCGCCCGACGGCCCGATGACGACGACCACCTCACCGCGGTGCACCGTCAGGTCGATGGACTGGAGCACGTGCAGGGCGCCGAAGTGCTTGTCGACCCCGCGGAGCACGACGAGCTCGTCGCCTCCTTCCGGGACGCCACCTTCCGGGACGGGCATGTCACCCTCCTGGCTCACGCCCCCGCTTGCCGCTCCTTCTCACGTTCATGCTCCGCCCTCCGCCCGGCCCGCGCACTCCGGAGGGGGTGCACGGAGGGTGAGCGGGCACACCGAAACGTGACCCCGGCCCCGGGAGGGGTGGTGGGCCCGCACGCCAGGCCGGGGCACACGCGCGCTGCCGCCCGGGGCACGCGCGCGAGGGGCGTACGGGCGGGGCGCGGCGGGCGTGCGCCCGGCGTACGCGCGCGTGGGGGCGGGCTGGCGGACACTGGGGGTGGGAGCCGAGTGCGTGAGGAGGGTCCGCCATGAGCAGTGCCGCACCCAAGGTCAGCACGTTGCCGCCGGAGCACCGGGAGCGCCTGATGGCCTTCGCCGAGGACGTGTACTTCGATTCCGGTCACCGGCTGTTCGAGGAGCAACAGCACGCCGACCGGTTCTGGATCGTGAAGACGGGCGCGGTGACGCTCGACGCCAAGGTGCCGGGGCGCGGGTCGCCGGTCATCGAGACCCTGCACCACGGCGAGCTGGTGGGCCTGTCGTGGCTGTTCCCGCCGTATCTGTGCCAGTCGGGGGCGGAGGCGATGACCCCGGTCCGGGCGCAGGAGTTCGATGCCCCGGCCGTGCGCTCGATGTGCCGCTCGGACGCGGAGTTCGGCGCCTCGGTCATGTTCTGGGTGGGCGCGATCCTGGCCCACCGCCTCCAGGTGACCAGGGTCCGGCTCCTCGACCTGTACGCGCCGCACGGGAGCGGCATCCTGGCCTGACGGACGACAGGGCCGGCGGGGACGGGCAGGGGCCCGGAGCCACGGCGGCGGAGAGGCGGGGGCGAGCCGGAGCCGTCGGACCCCGGACGTTACGGTGGCGGTGCACCGGCGGGTCCGGTCCCCGGCGGTGACCGCGGGGCGGACGGGCCCTCCCCCACCCTCCGTCGACGAGCTGCGAGGTCCGGATGAGCGACCCGACGACGGCACGCGAGGCGATCGCCCTCGTCGCCGACGACTTCACCGAATTCTCCTTCACGGAGGGGCCCCTGGCGGGCGACGGCCCGCTGGGCTGGCCCGGCTACTCCGCCGCGCACGCGCGCGCCTCCGCCCGTACCGGCGAGACCGAGTCGGTGGTCTGCGGCACGGGTGAGATCGGCGGGGTGCGGGCGGTCCTGATCTCCTTCGAGTTCGGGTTCCTCGGCGGCTCCCTCGGGGAGCGGACGGGTGCGCGCGCCGCCGCGGCCCACGCGCGGGCCCGCGCGCGACGGCTGCCCGTGGTCGTGCTTACGGCGACGGGTGGCAGCCGGATGCACGAGGGGATGCGGGCCCTGCTCCAACTCCAGCTCCTGGCGGGCGAGTCGGCCCGCACCCGCGCCGCCGGGCTGCCGCAGATCGCCGTCCTGCGGGACCCGACGACGGGCGGCGGCTGGGCCACGCTCGGCGCCGGATCGGACGTGGTGCTCGCACTGCCCGGCGCCCAGGTCGGCTTCGCCGGTTCCCGGGTCCGCCCGCCGGACGCGGACCCCGCCGCGTACGCCGCGGAGGCGCAGCTCGCGCACGGTCACATCGACGCGATCGTGACGCCCGACGCGCTCCGTGGCACCCTCGGGCGCTGGCTCTCCCTGCTCACGCGCCCCGCCGAAGGGCCGGCGTCCCCGCCGCGCGGGCTCGGCGACCCGGACACGCCGCCCGCCGCGAGCGGCCGGGAGGCGGTGGCCCGGGCCCGGCACCCCGAGCGGCCCCGGGCGGCCGCGTACCTCGACGCGCACTTCTCCGTCCGTGCGGAGATCTCGGGCGACCGCGCCGGGGGCGTCGACCCGGGGATGCGATGCGGCTTCGGGCGGCTGCCCGACGGCCGTACGGTGGCGTACGCGGCGCAGTGCGGGACCTCGACCCGCCCGGCCGGTTTCCGTACGGCCGCCCGGCTCGTACGGCTCGCCGACCGGCTGGGGATCCCGGTCCTCACCCTCATCGACACGCCGGGGGCGGCCAACGATCCGGATGCGGAACGCGCCGGAGCGGGCCCGGCGATCGCCGACCTGTTCGCCGCCGTGTCCACCGCGCGCGTGCCCGTCACCTCGCTCCTCATCGGTGAGGGCGGCTCGGGCGGCGCCCTGGCCCTCGCCGCCCCCGACAACCTCTGGGCCACCCCCGACAGCTACTTCTCGGTGATCGCCCCGGAGGCGGCCGCGTCGATCCTCAAGCGCCCGCCGGAGGAGTCCGCCGCGACGGCGGACCAACTCCGCCTGCGCCCGGGGGACCTCCTGGACCTGGGCGTCGTCCGGGGCATCGTGGAGAACTGAGTCCCCTGCGGGGCGGGGACGCCCGGCGCGGCGATCCGCTCAGTAGTAGTGCCGCATGATCTCGTCCGCCCAGGCCGGCTGGGTGGTCGGGCCCTGCGGGGCGAATTCGGCCATGTACGGCTTGATGTCGAGGACCGGCGTGCCGTCGACCGCGTCGAGGCCGCGCACGTGGACGTCGAGGCCGTCCGTGCGCACCAGCACGCAGCGGGAGAGTCCGAGGCGGTTGGGGCGGTTCTTGCCGCGCTGGGCGAAGATCCCGACCAGCGGCCACTCCGTGTTGCCGCGCGGGTGGCGGGCCCCGGTCTCGACGGCGTCGGGTCGTACGCGGTCGAAGTGATAGACGACCTCAAGGTGCGAGAACGCGTCGAGGCCGGCGAGCGCCTCGGGGCCGAAGAGCTCCGCGTCCAGCCGGATGACCGACTCGACGTCGCCCCACTCGTCGTCGCGCACCTCTTCGCGGCCTCCGACGACATGGCCCACCGGGTGGGAGACGACGGACGGGCGAATCTGTTCCTGCGCCATGAGATCCTCGTTCTTTTCCTACGCCCCCGCGGGGATTGCTGCCCGCACGGTAGCGCTGCTCGCAGGGCGCTCGGGCGCCGGGCCCGCACGCTGAACCCAGTCGCACAAGCCCGTACGCGAGCCGGACCGCACGGCTCGCCGAACGAACGGCCGCGGGTGACCATGGAACACGGGACCTGGCGAGAAGCCGGCCGGCACTGGAGGGCACCCGTGGCGCACACCGGCACCACCACCGACGTACTCATCGTGGGCGCGGGTCCCGTCGGCCTGAGTGCCGCCGCCGAGCTCCGCAGGCACGGGGTGCGCTGCCGGCTCGTCGACCGGCTGCCGGCCAGACTCCCGTACGCCAAGGCCGTCGGGATCCAGCCGCGCACCCTGGAGCTGTGGGACCGGATGGGCCTGATCCGTGCCGTCCTGGAGGCCGCCGTCCCGATGCGCGGCCAACTGACGTACGTCAACGGCGCGGTGGCGGCGCGGATCGCGCTGGAGCTGCCCCCCGACGTGCCGTACGGCTTCGCCGCGCTGCCGCAGTACGAGACCGAGCGGCTCCTGGAGGAGTACGTCGTCGGCCTGGGGACGTCCATCGAGCGCGGGACGGAACTCGTCTCGTTCGTCCAGGACCCGGACGGGGTCACCGCACTGCTGCGCGGCGCGTCGGGGTTCACCGAGGAGCTGCGGGTCCCCTATCTGATCGGCTGCGACGGGGCCCACAGCGTCGTTCGCAAGACGCTGGGTCTGTCGTACGAGGGCGGCGCGTTCCCGGAGGCGTACATGCTCGGCGACGTCGTGGCCGAGTCCGACTGGGACCTGCCCCGGGGGTACGCGCTCCGCTGCGAGCACCGCACCGCCGACGGGTCCCTCGACGACGTTCTCGTCTGCATCCCGCTGCCCGGCGACGGCCGCTACCGGATGTCGATGAAGGTGCCGCCCGAGCCGGCTGGACCGGCCGACGCGGCGCGGGCGGCGCGACCGCCCCGGACCGCCGCCCCTTCGGACGGAGTCACCCACGGCCTCCAGGACGGTCGCGGACCCGGACTGTCCCATCTCCAGGCCGTCGTCGACCGGCTTGCCCCGGGCCCGGCCCGGCTCTCCGGTCTGCGCTGGTCGTCGGTCTTCCGCATCAGCCACCGCATCGTCGGCCGCTACGGCGAGGGGCGGGTCTTCGTCGCGGGCGACGCCGCGCACATCCACCCGCCCACCGGCGCCCAGGGCATGAACACCGGCATCCAGGACGCCGCCAATCTGGCCTGGAAGCTCGCCCTGGTGGTGAAGGGCGAGGCCGGGCCCGCGCTGCTCGGCAGCTACGACGCCGAGCGCCGCCCGGTGGGCGAGGAGGTCGTCGGCCGTACCGTGCGGCACGCCACCCGGGGCATCGAGAACGACCCGGACGACCTGACGACCCTGCTCCTCCGCGAGGCACAACTGCTCGTCGGCTACCGGGACGGCCCGCTCGCCGGCGCCCCGTACGGGCCGGCCGGCGCGCCGCAGCCCGGCGATCTGGCTCCGGACTGCGGCGGTCTGGGCACGCCCGTGGCCACCTACCCGCTGCGGCTGCTCGATGTCCTGCGCGACCGCCCCGGACACGTGGCCGTGCTGTACGGGGCCGATGTCACCGGCCTCGCGCGGGCGGTGGCGGCGGCGCGGGCCGCCGCAGGCGACCGGCTGCCGCTCGACGTCGTCGCCCTGCTCCCCCGGGACGCCGATCCGGACGCCTCCCCCGACCTCGGCGCTCCGGCGTACCGGGACGCCGCCGGGGAGTTCGCGCGGATCTACCTCCCCGACGGCGACACCGGTTTCGTCGTGCGCCCCGACGGGCAGCTCGCCGCGCGGTTCCCGCTCGGCGCCACCACGGCGGCCCTGGCGGACTGCCTGGAGGCGCTGTCCGTACCGCTACGGGACCCAGTGGTTGCCTGAGGCCGTGATCATGACCTGGAGCTGGATGCTCGCGGAGAAGTAGCTGCTGGTGTCGATCGGGGTGGCCAGCATCTTGTTCCACAGGGCGTCGAGCCAGGCCTGGCTGCCGGAGTCGGTCATCGCCGCGACCGCGAACGGGGCGAAGAAGGCGGCCTCGCTGCCCGCGGAGATCTGGGTGCCATTGAGCTTGTAGCCGATGGCGATCTTGTTCGGGTCGCCGCCGGTCTTCGTCTTGATCCAGCTGTTGAGCTTCCGCGCGGCCGCGAGCGACGTGGCGTCGCCGCTGGTCACCGCGTCGTCCGCGATGCGCCACGGGGTGCGGCAGGCGTTCCACCAGTACGCGCCGTCGTTGGGGTCCTCCAGGACCTGGCCCGGGGCGGGCTTGGGGGTGGTGTTGGTGTCGACGACGAAGTCGGGGAGGAGTCCGGTGCCGGAGGCGTAGGCCGACTGGAGACGGGAGATCTGGGTCTGGTGCGCGGTGCGCACGGCGTCCCAGGTCGTGTCGCCGGAGGCCGTACGGAAGGCGCGGAAGTGGTCGACCATCCAGTCCGAGGTACGGGATATGTAGTAGTACTGGTCGCCGGAGCTGCTCCAGTCGCCGAGCTTCAGGAGCTTGGTCGTCGGGTTGAGCTCGTCCTTCTTGATCGCGGCGATGTGCTTGAGGGCGAGGTCCTTGTAGTTGTACGTGCCGGTGCTGCCCCACTGCTTGTCGGCGAGGAGCAGGCCGTAGGCCACGTCCATGTCGCCGTCGGTGGCGCCGTCACCGCCGTTGACGCTGCGGCAGTCGACGTCCTGTTCGGCGGCGAGCAGGTTCGGGTTGACGGCGGAGGGGTGGTCGATCTTCCACTTGACGAGGCCGTCGAAGATCTTCTTGGCGTCGGGGTCGGCGCCGGCCATGGTCGCGGCGACGACCATGCCGTAGCCCTGCGCCTCGGCGACGTACGGGTGGTCGGCGTCGGGCGAGATGATCTGGTACCAGCCGTTGCCGCAGTTCTGCCGGACGAAGGCGGACTTCCACCGGTTGTAGTAGTCGACGACCTTCTGGTCGAGGGTGGCCTGGGACCCGGAGGGCTTCAGCGTGCCGGCGGCGTAGGGCTTGAGGTGGCTGCCGAAGGGGACGGCCGTGCCGCCGCCGCCTCCGGTGCCGGTGGGCGCGCCGTACACCTCGAACTCCCACAGGGAGTAGCCGTACGCGGTGCCGCGGCCGGTGCCGTACATGCGGACGTAGCGACCGCTGCCGGAGACCGTCAGGTCGTCGGTCGCGCCGTCACCGGCCGTGGTGGAGTAGACGTCGGACCAGGTCGAGCCGTCGGCCGAGGTCTGGATCCTGTACGTCTTCCCGTACGCGTCCTCCCAGTTGAGCTTGACGCGGGAGATCGTGTGGTTCGCCCCGAGGTCGATGCGTATCCACTGCGGATCGACCCCTTCGAGGCTCGCCCAGCGCGTGGCCGCGCTGCCGTCCACCGCGAGACCGGGCCCGAAGGCCGAGGTCTCGACGGACGAGGCGGTCACCGCCTTTCCGGTGGACACCAGACCGTCGGCGGCCTGTGCCTGCGGCAGCACCGTCAGGGGCAACGCCAGCAGACCCGCGAGCCCGAGGAGCGAGACGCTTCGTCGACGCATGACAACTCCCTTTCCCTCCATGGCCAATGGTTAGGAAATATTCCTAACCATTGGCCGGAGAGTAGAGAGCCCGGAAGTCCCGCGCAAGACCCCGCACCACAACCGGGACCTCAGGGCCTCCCGGGGGTCAGGAGGAGACGGTCGTCCAGTCGCCGCTCTGCGAGGTGGGCACCCACGCGTTCGTCTCGCCGAAGTACGTGGCGAACGAGCAGGAACCGCCCTTGTAGAAGGTGACGTTGACCTCGCCCTTCCACCACCATCCCCCGACCCAGGTGTCCTTGCCCGGAGTGCTGAAGCAGCCCGTCGCCGCCTCGCCGTTCTGGTTGTAGCCCTGGACGCGGATGGAGTAGACGAGGCCGCTGCTGTCGTGGAAGTGGATCTGCTGTCCGTTCGACGCGGCGAACGACTGGCCCGCGGAGCCCACGACTCCGGCGAAGGTCAGGGCGGCGGCCGCTGTGACGGTGGCAACCTTGGTGCGTACGTTCATGTCCCGTGACTCCGTTCACGCTGGGGTGGTGTCTCCAGCGGAGAACTTAGGCCCGGGCAGCGCGCGATGGTGTGCGTGACGTGCAGCGTTCCTGTGCTCCGCGTGCCGCGGGGTGGCCTGGGACGACGCGCGGTGTTCCGTCGGAGTCACCCCGTAGGCCTCACGGAACGCCCGGCTGAAACCGGTGGCGCTGGAGAAACCCCAGCGCGCCGCGATCGCCTGGACGGACTGACCCCTCATGGCCCCGCACGCGAGGTCGGCGTGGGCGCGCTCCAGCCGGCTCTGACGGATCCGCGCCGAGATGGTCAGGGGCTGGTCGTCGAAGAGCGCGTAGAGCCGCCGCAGGGACATGTGGTGCCGCTCGGCGATGACCCGGGGCGTCAGGCCGGGGTCGCCGAGGTTGTTCTCGATGAAGCGGTCGATCCGCCGCACCGCCTCCCGCGCGCGGGCCTCGGCGGGCGCCTCCCGGGGGTCGCCCAGCCGCTGCGCGAGAAACACGGCGGCCAGGTCGAGGGCGACGGTCCCCATCCCGCGCAGCTCCTCCGGGCTGCAGAGGGGGCCGCGCCTGAGCAGCGTCCCCAGGAAGTCGGCGAAGACCGCCCCGGACCCGACATCCGCGGCCAGGTCCCGTGCGAGGAGCCGGTCCACCCGGTCCGCGCGCAGTGCCAGGGACTGCCGGGGAATCTGCAGGACCACCGTCTCGACCTGCTCGCCCAGGCACGCCCCCTCACTCGGCCGTGAGGTGTCCGTGAGGACGAGGCCCCCCGCGACCACCGAGTCGTTGCCCCGCTGGGAGATCCTGACCGCGCCTCGTGTGACGAGGGCCAGTTGGAGGTGCTCGGGATCGCCACGCCGGACGTGCACCGGGGTACGTCGCGAGACCACCGGTGAGCAGGTCAGGGCGGACAGCCGGACCGCGCCGAGGTCCAGGTCCGTGACGCTCGCCTGGAAGTCGGCCGCGTGCCGGGTGCTGAGCATGACGGGCATGACCTCGGTGGACACGGTCTCGCAGAACCAGGCGAACCTGTCCTCACGTGCCCCGACAGCCTCCGACACAACCAGCGATCCCATGCGGCCCCCCACGCCTCGACGCGGCAGCGGTCCGGCCCCGTGCCGGTTGCCGCACAGCCGTGCGTCTCCCCCGCTACCGCATGATCGATTATCAGGCATGCGCTTTCGGACACCGGTCGAGCACCGGGCCTCAGTCCCGCGAGGTCTCCGCGCCGCCCTCCGGCGGCGCCGCCCCCGCCTCCTTCGTCGCCGCGCGGGCATCCCGTAGCGCCGTGTGCACCGACCAGACCACCGAGACCAGGGGGACGGCCACCACGGCGCCCACGATGCCCGCGGCGATCGAGCCGGCGATGACCGAGATCGCGACCACCAGCGGATGGAGCCGTACGGCCCAGCTCATGACGAGCGGATGCAGGAGGTGGCCCTCGATCTGGCCGATCACCACGATCAGACCGATCACGATCGCGGCCACCAGGGGACCTTGCGAGGCCAGCGCGACGACGGCGGCGACCGCCAGCGCGATGGGCGAGCCGATCAGCGGTACGAACGCGGCGACGAACTCCAGGAGGGCCAGCGGCACCGCGAGCGGGACGCCGAGGAGCCACAGGGCGATCCCGACGAGCACCGCGTTCACCGCCGCCACGAGGACGATCCCGTGGGTGTAGCCGGTGAAGGTCCGCCAGGCGGCTTGCCCGCCGACCTCCACCCGCTCACGGACCGGCCCGGGCAGCTGCTTCTGGAACCAGGCCCACTGACGGTCGCCGGAGTGGATGAAGAACACCGCGGAGAACACGGCGAGGGCCAGCGTCGTCAGCACGGCCACCACATGATGGGCGCCGCTCACCGCCTGACTGACCAGGGTCGAGCGGTGACTGGAGAGGTACTCCCCGACCTTGGCCTGGAGGTCGCTCAACGCCCCCGGGTTGAGCCGGAAAGGCGGCCGCTCCAGCCAGTCCTCGATCCGGCCGACCCCCACCCGGAACTCGCGCACGAGGGTCGTCCGCTCCCCCGCCACCGCCTCCCCGACCAGCGCGAGCACGCCCAGGACGAGCGCGATGCTGCCGAGCAGGGTCAGCGCCACGGCGAGGGGCCGGGGCAGCCCCCGGGCGACCACGTCGGCGAGGGGACGGAGCAGCGCGGTGATCACCAGCCCGAGGAAGACGGCCACGCCGATCTCGTGGAACCGTCCGAGCACGGCGAACAGGCTGTAGACGAGCACGCCGACGACGAGCAGCCGCCACGCGTACGCGGCGGCCGTACGGAGGAAGGGGCTGACCGTGACCGTCGGTGATGTGCCTGGCTGCATCCCACCGACCTACCACCCGCGACGACCTCCTGTCGTCAGGATCACAGGCCGGGCGCCGCGAACTCCGCCGATCGGCGGTGCGGGCGGCTTCACGACGGGCGCTCGGCCGGCGTCTTCACTCCGGAGGAAGCGACGTGTCCAGGGTGCGTCGTCGGGGCGGGTCCTCACGCGGAGGCGATCGTCATCGGCGTCGTACAGGCCACGGCGGCGACCGCCGCGCGTGGCCGGTCCGTCCACTCAAGGAACCGCATGTCGCCCTGGTCGGCCCGACCGGTCCGGCCGGCCTTCAGCAGGGCTTCCGCCCGGACCCACAGGCGAAGCAACGCCGGGCCCGGATCCGGCTGGGCCGCGGCCTCCGCGACGTCCGCGTCGGGGAGGAGACGGCGGAGTACGTGTACGGGGCCGGGGCGGCGCGCGGAGGGCTCCACGTCGATGCCGATCGCGCCCGGTCCCACGGCCGCCGCGACGAGCCCGTCGGCGTGGCTGAGGCTGACGCCCACCTCGGGGCGGCCGCGCAGGTACGGGCGCCCGTGGCCCTGGCCGCCGCAGCCGGGGCACAGCTGGGCGAGGGCCGGGGTGTCCGGCGGAAGGCCGGTGACACGGGCGACGCAGAGCCGCACGAGGAGGCGCGCCGCCAGTACGTCGTCCCGGCGGCTCGGCAGCCGTATCCCCGCGAGGCGACGCCGTTCCCACGGGGCCAGCAGCCCCTCGTCGAGACCGGGGTGGGCCAGCACCTCCGGGGTCGTCGCCACGATGGCCAGCGCCGTGGCCCCGCCCGGCTCCTGACCGCCCGTCATCGGGGGACGCTCAGCCGGTGGCGGCGCTCAGGAAGCGCTCCCGGACACGGCCGAGGGTGCGGAAGTCGTCGATGGTGACCTCCTGGAGGTCGATGGTGTTCCCGGAGAGCTCCTCCAGGAGGTCGATGAACTCCAGGAAGTCCATGGAGTCGATGAGACGCGCCTCGATGAGGTCCTCGTCGTGGGCGATCGGGCCGTCGAGGCCGGGGTTCTTCTCGTGAAGCCACTCGGCGATGCGTTCCATGGGGAGAGGTCGCTCCTTGCTCACAGCTGTCGCGGGAAACGGGAAAGGGACCGCGGGAAAGGGGTACGGGACGGGGGACACGGGACACGGGACACGGGATACGGGATGCGTCGGGCGCCCGGCGCATCGACGCACCGGCCCCGCGACCCGCTCAGACGCGGGCGTCGTGGAGTCGGTCCAGGGCCTGCTCGGGGGTGCCGTGGGCGAGGATCATCGCGTGGATCCAGCGCTCGATCCCGAAGGCGACGCAGGCGCTGTACGCCGGGCCCTCGGAGCCCGCCCGGATGTCCAGCCGTTCGCCGAAGAAGTTGCGGTGCCGGTTCACGGAGGCGATGGCCGTGCCGTCGGGGGCGCAGAACTCGTGCTTGACCGGGTCGAGCGCCATCAGTCTGGCCCGGGAGCCGCCCTTGTCGTAGAAGGGGTCGTCGGCCACGGCCCTGTTCAGTTCCAGGCCGAGGAGCGCGGCCGCCTCAAGGATGAACTCGGCTCCCCGCTCCAGGTGTTCGACGGAGCCCCGCTTGGTGCCGAGGTAGAGGACCTCGCGCATGTGGAAGCCCCACAGGCGGCGCAGGCCGTCGTAGTGGGTCTCGTTGCGGAAGCAGCGTCCCGAGGCGGAGAGGCGGAGGCCTTCCTCGCCCACGTCCCGGCCCTCCAGGGAGAGCAGCAGTCCGTAGCAGGTCGCGGACGGCAGCAGATGGCCGGTCGGCCGCAGGGGCAGCTCCCCCGGCGTCTCACCGGCCGCGAGGCCGTCGAGCGCGTCCGGGGCGAAGCGCCCCGCGGAGACGCCGAGATGAGGGAAGTTGCGGAAGAAGTCGAGGCGCGTCAGGCCCTCCACGGACAGGAGCGGCGGGCCGACGACCTCGGGCGCCGAGAGCCGTGCGGCGAGTCCGGTGAGCAGTTCGTCGAGTCCGCGCAGGAGCGCGGTCCTGACCGGGTCCAGCGTGATCAGACCCGCACCCGGGCTCTTCAGGCCGCCGCCCGGCAGGGCCGTGGCGCTGGGTGTGCTCATGGAAACCGCTCCCTCTGGGCGTTGGGCGAACCGAGATACGGGTGAACGCCCCTGGATGTGGTCGCCGTCGACCGCGAAGCGCAGCAGCGATGAAGCCGGCCGACATCCCCGCGGGACCGGACTGCGCAGGGGGACACTAAGTCAGCCTCGCGCATGTTGTCTAGACCAAAGCCGAAAGGCTGTCACATGCAACTCCGCATATTGAGACGTCACTTGACAACCAGTATGGTCTAAACCAATTGTTCTGAACGGCGTGGCCTCCACACCCCACGCCGGGCGCCGCCGCGCGTCCGTTCTGCCCCCCGACGTCCGCCCTTCCGTCCGTCCATGCCACTCGCCCCCGGCTCCGCGCCGAGGGTTTCTCCGTGCTGTCCACCGGCCGGGGAACGCGTGCCCCGACTCCCGCCCTGGAGGGACCCGATGACGACGCCCGCATCCCATCGCCCCCGCCGCCGCCCCCACCTCCACCGGGCGGCCTCGGACCTGCCGTACTTCAGCGCGGACGGCGAGTCCTATCTCGCCCAGACCACGCTGCGGGAGCTGAAGAAGTCACGGCCGCTGCGGGTGCTGTCCGAGGAGGACTTCGCGCACTGGCAGACGTACGGATACGTCATCGTCCGAGAGGCGGTCCCGGCGGAGGCGGCGAAGCGCCTGCTCGACTTCACCTGGGAGTTCCAGGGCCTCGACCCGGACAGACCGGAGAGCTGGTACGAGGACCGGCCGTTCCGGTCCGAGCTGGACCAGCAGCTGCACGTCTACGGCTTCGTGGAGGCGTACCACCACCAGCTTCTCTGGGACAACCGCCAGGCCCAGCGCGTCTACGACGCCTTCGTGGACGTCTGGGACTGCGAGGAGCTGTGGGTCACCCAGGACCGGCTCAACCTCAACCCGCCCAACACCGGGAACCGCGACCGCGCGCTCATCGAGCCCACGGACCGCGGCTTCGACATCGAGCTGCACTGGGACATCGACACCACGCTCGGGGTCCCTCCGCAGCGGGTGCAGGGGATCATCGCGCTCAACGACACCCGGCCGGAGTCGGGCGGCTTCCAGTGCAACCCGGAGCTGTTCCGGCGGTTCGAGGAGTGGAAGGTCGCCCAGCCGGCCGACCGCGACCCGCTGCGACCCGCCGTGGACCGGGCCGAGTTCCCCGTCGTGCGCCCCGATCTGCGCCCAGGTGACCTGCTGATCTGGAACGGACTGCTCGCCCACGGTGTGGCGCGCAACGTGTCCGAGAACCAGGTACGCGCGGTCCAGTACCTGTCGATGATGCCGGCGCTCGAAGAGCACGAGCGGCTCCGGCGGTCCCGCGTCGACTCCTGGCGCCACCTGCGGACCCCGCGCTGGAACCGGACCCTCGTCGGCGACCCCGTGCTCCACGAGTCCAAGCGGTACCCCACGGCCACCCTCAACGGCCTCGGCAGCCGTCTGCTGGGACTCACCTCGTGGAAGGACACGGGGGAAGCCTCCACGGCCGACGGGGGCGCGGATGCGGGGGCGGGTGCGGGCGTAGGTGCGGGTGCGAGCCCGGCCCGGCCCGCGGTCAGGGCCTCCGCCGCCGTCCCCGACCAGGGCGGGGAGCCGGCGTGCGCCGTGTCTGCCTGACCCTGCCCACCGACCGGGCCTGTGCCGCGACCATCCGGGCCGTGGCCGAGGAGGCCGCGTACGGCGCCCGCACGTTCGGCGTCGAGGTACGCCTCCTCGTCCTCGACTCCTCCGACGCGGCGGTCGTCGCCGAGCACCGCGAGGTGATCGCCTCGCTGCCCACGGTCCCCGGGGTGGTCGCGCACCACTTCGACGAGGACGAGCAGCGGGCCTTCCTGCGGGAGGTGATCGCCCGGTCCGGCGTCCCCGCGCCCGACCGCGTGCTCGACCTGATGCTGCCGGACCGCGTCTCCTACGGCGCCTGCACCAACCGCGCCTTCCTCCTCGCGGAGGCCCTGGGCTGCGTGTCGGTCCACCGACGCGACTCGGACAGCCGCTACCAGTACCTGGACGGCGAACCGGTCTTCCCGCTCCACCACGAGCTCACGGCACTGGGGCTGCGGGCCGCCGACGTGGCCGGTCTGGTCTCCCGGAGCAGGCTCGACCCCGCCTGCGCGGACCGGCCGGTGGCCCTGGTCGGCGGGTCCTTCGTCGGCGAGATGTCCGTGGACGTCGAGGAGATCCGCCGTCTCGACCCGGGGATCTACGAGGACGTCGTCGGCCTGTCGATCCCCTCCGGCTACCCGGAGATCTGGCGCAGGAACCTGATCGCGGAGTCCTTCCGGGGCGCCGGAACCGCCGCGTACACCGGCGACCTGACGACGCTCACGAGCGTCAGCCCGACACGCGTGGACATGTGCAACATCGCCTTGGACCGCGAGGTGTACGGCCGGGTGCCCCTGCCACCCGCCACCGACACCATCGGCAGCGACTACTTCCTCATCCATCTGGTCCAGGACGCCCGCCTGCCGGGCGTCCTGCACAACCGGCACATCGTCAACTTCCATACGACTGAGCGTCGTTCGGATGCCGGATTCCTCGCCTACCAACGACGGTTCGCCAAGTACCTCCTCTCCACGCCGCACTTCGCCTCGGTGTACACCGCGATGCAGGAGGCCGGAGACGCCCTGCTCGACGCCGAGGGCCACGTACGGGCCTCCGTCGTCGCCGCGTTCGCCAGGGACAGCACCCGAGTGGACCGGTCGGAGAACGCCGAGCGGCTCGATGTCCTCGACCGCTCCTACCGCGCCCTGGGCGGCCGCTACGTCGCCGCCGCCGACGCCCTCGCCCCGCTCCGCGAGCAGCTCCTCGACGAGGCACGGCAGGACATGGAGGAGTTCGCCCTGCTCACCGACGCGTGGGAGGCCCTGACCCGCGCGAGCCGGGCGGTCCCCCCGGGGAGCGCCCGCACCCTCACGGTGCCGTACGCCGGGGGCGAGGAGCGCCGGGGCCCCGTCACCATGGGCCAGGCCAACATGATCCGCTGCATGCTGCGGGACGAGCCGGAGCACATCAACATCCACGACGTGTGGCCCGTTCCCGAAGGAACCGGGACGGCGTCCGCGATCGAGGCGCTCCGGGCGCTCGCGATACGGCACGAGGCGCTGCGTACGACGTTTCCGCACGCCGCCGGGAGCGCGCCCCGGGAACAAGTGGTCTCGGCCGAGGGGACGTTCACCGTCACCGTCCTCGATCACGAGGAGCTGCCGGACGACCCCGCCGGGTATGCCGAATCGCTGGCCCGAGGGGCCCGCTCCGAACGCTTCCATCTGGACCGGGACTTCCCCCTCCGCATCTCCCTCGTCGCCCGGTCCGGCGCACCCGCCTTCGTGGCCATGGCGGCCAGCCACGCCGTGACCGACGTCGGCGCCCTCGGGATCCTCAGGGAGGAGTGGCTGAGCCTCCTCGCCGGTGAGAACCTGCCGCCGCCGGCCTCCCTCACTCCGCTCGGCCTCGCCGCCGAGGAGGCGACCCCGGCCGGGCTGCGCAAGTCCGAGGCCTCGCTGCGGCACTGGGAGCGGATCATCCGCACCGGACCCCAGGCCATGTTCGCCGAGCCGGGCGCCGAGGGGACCGAGGTGCGGACTCCGCGGCTCACCCTCCGGTCGCGGCGGGCCGCGCGGGCCCTCGCGCTCGTGGCCGAGCGCACCGGAGGCATGCCGTCCACGGTGCTGCTGACCGCGTGGTGCGCGCTCGTCGCCCACCGCGCGGACCAGCCCGCGTGCGTGGCCGCCGTCCCGACGTCCAACCGCTACCACCCCCGGCTCGCCCGCTCGGTGAACACACTGTCCCAGGACGCGCTGCTCTCCCTCGACGTCCGGGTACCGACCTTCGACGCGCTGCTCAAGAAGGCCTGGGGGGCGGCGCTCAACGCGTACCGGCACAGTCAGTTCGACGCGGTGGCGCTCTGGGAGATGATCGGGAGGACCACTCATGAACGGGGCAGCCGGTTCGCGCGCGATGTCGTCTTCAACGACGTCAGCACCCTGCCCGCGACGGTCGTGACGGTCACGTCCGCGACCGGGCAGGACGCGGCCACCGGCCCCGCCCTGGAGTTGAGCTGGGGCCCGGACCAGGTGCTGCCGACCCGCGTCCTCACCTTCGTCCACGCGATCGAACCGCTGCTCCACCTGAGCACCTGGGTGGATCCGGCGCTGTTCAAGCGGGACGAGGCGGAGGCCTTCCTGACGGGTCTCGTACGGCTCCTGGAGGCGGCCGCCACCGACGACGTACCGCTCGCGGCGCTGACCGAGGTGACGGGTGTCCGTCCGGTCGAGCGCGGGCCGCGGTGGTGCCGGGTCGACGGGTCGTGGACGTCGCCGCCGCTCGTGGCACAGGCACTGAGCGAGGCGCTGGACGGCCTGCCGGTCCACGTGACCGCCGATGCCGCGGCCCCGGACGGCACCACGCCGCCCGCGGCCCCGGACGGCACCGCGTCACACGACGGGGCCCTGACGGCGTACATCGCGGCCGGCGACTCCCCGCTGACCCCGGCGCGGGCCCACACCGCACTGATGGACGCGCTCCCGGGCCGCCCCGGCGTACTGGCCCCGCGCCGGTACGTGATCGTCCACAACCCGCCGGCGGAGGCGGACCGGACCAGCGCCTGGCTCCGGCAGCAGATTCTCAGGGAAGGGACCGGCCGGGACCGGGATGTGACATGACGATGGATGAGGCAACCGCGCGGCGGGAGCAGGGTTCTCCTCCCAGCCCGTGGCGATCGAGTCGGTTCCGGCTGTTCTTCACCGCGCGCAGCACCTCGCTGCTCGCCGACGGCATGCTGATGGTGTCGCTCACGACCGCCGTGCTCGGCGCGGGGTACGGGGCGGCCGGTGTGGGATACGCGCTGGCCGCGTGGATGGCGCCGATCGTGCTGCTCGTGCTGTTCGGCGGCGTGCTCGCGGACCGGTTCACCCCGCAGGTGATGATGGTCGGCGCGGACGTCGTACGCATGGTGGCCATGCTCGCGCTCGCGGTGCTGCTGATCGGCTCGGACGTACGGCTCTGGCACATCATGGCGCTCCTCGCGCTCAGCGGCGCCGCGACCGCGATGTTCCAGCCGGGTCTGGCGAGTCTGGTCCCCCAGGTCGCCGAGGACATCCAGCGGGCCAACGCGCTGCTGCGGATCTCCGAGGCGATCTGCACCCTGCTCGGGCCGGGTGTGGCGGGCCTTCTCGTGGCCTACTGGAACGTGGCCGGTTCGTTCGTGGTCATCGCGGCGGCGTACGCGATGAGCGCGCTCGGCCTGGCGCCGCTGCGCAGGCTCGGCACCGCCAAGGACGAGAGCGACGACCCGATGTGGCACCGACTGGCCACGGGCTGGCACGAGTTCAGGTCGCGCTCGTGGCTGTGGGGGGTCATCGCGGTGTGGGCGGTGTACGGGCTGTTCGTCTTCGGCCCGGCGCTGCCGCTCGGCGCGGCCTTGCTCACCGAACAGCACGGTGCGAGCGGCTACGG
Source organism: Streptomyces sp. NPDC088553 (assembly GCF_044752965.1). Lineage (NCBI taxonomy): Bacteria > Bacillati > Actinomycetota > Actinomycetes > Kitasatosporales > Streptomycetaceae > Streptomyces > Streptomyces sp. NPDC088553. The sequence continues at coordinate 982,619 of NZ_JBIVMG010000002.1, forward strand.
CTGGATCGCCTCGGCCGACGGCGCCGGCACGATCGTCGGCGGCCTGCTCGGCATGCGGGTCCGTCCGGCGCGCCCGCTGGTCGCGGGGGCCTGCGCGATGTTCTTCTTCACCCTCAACCCCCTTGCCCCGGCTTTGGGTTGGTCCTTCACCGTGACGGCGTTCACCGGCGTCGTGGCGGGCTGCGGGTTCGCGTTCTGGGGCGTCATGTGGGCGACGAGCGTGCAGTCCCACATCCCGCTCGCCGTCCTGAGCCGCGTCTCGGCCTACGACGTGGCCGGATCCATCATGGTCATCCCCCTGGGCCGGGCCCTGGCCGGCCCGGCGGCGGACGCGTACGGCGCGGACCGGGTGCTGCTGTTCTCGTCGGTCATGGGCATCGTGCTCATCGGCGTCATGCTCGCCATACCCGCGATCCGCGCACTGGGACGCGCGCCGAAGGAGTCACCGACTCCGGTCGCGGGTACGTAGGGGCGGGATGCCGAGGGCCGGCCGCGGCCACCGTCGAGGAGGTTCGGGCGCCGGGGCCGCCGGTGGGCCCCAGGTACGACTCCGCGTACGCGCCCGCGTCCCCGCGGCGTGACCGAGGTGTCCGCCCGGCCCCTCGCATACGGAGGCCGTTCCCGGGCACACGCCCAGGGGAGAGCCCTCGGGCTCCGCGGGTTCCGCACGCAGCTGTGAGGCGATTCCAGTCATGACCGCCAAGAAGATCATCACGGTGTTCGGCGCGACCGGACAGCAGGGCGGTGGCCTCGCGCGGGCCGTTCTGGCGGACCCGGACGGAGCCTTCACGGTCCGTGCCGTCACGCGGCACCCCGACGGAGAGCCCGCCGCCGAGCTGAAGCGGCTGGGCGCCGAGGTCGTACGGGGCGACATGGACGACCCGTCGAGCCTCGGCCCCGCCTTCGAGCACGCGTACGGCGCCTTTCTGATGACGAACTTCTGGGAGCACATGTCCGCGGAGCGGGAGAAGGCCCAGGCCGAAGCCCTGGCCCGGGCCGCCTCGCACGCGGGGGTGCAGCACGCGATCTGGTCGACGCTGGAGGACACCCGTTCGTGCGTGCCGCTCGACGACGAGCGGATGCCGACGCTCCAGGAGCACTACAAGGTGCCGCACTTCGACGGAAAGGCGGAGGCGGACCAGTTCTTCCTCGACGCGGGCGTGCCGACGACGTTCCTCCGCACCACCTTCTTCTGGGAGAACCTGTTCGCTTCCTTCGCCCCGCGGCGCGGCGCGGACGGTGCCCTGTGGCTCACGTACCCGATGGGTGACGCCAGGCTCTCCGGGATGGCCGTGGACGACGTCGGCAGGACGGCACGGGCCGTCTTCGCACGCGGTACGGATCTCATCGCGGCGACGGTGAGCATCGCCGGCGAGCACCTCAAGGTCGCCGACATGGCCGCGGCCCTGACCGAGGCGCTCGGCGAACCGGTGCGCTACCGCCCCCTCACTCCGAACGAATGGCGTGCGCAGGGATTCCCGGGCGCGGACGAGTCGGGGAACATGTTCCAGTACTACACGGACTGCGAGCAGTACTTCACCGAGGCCCGGGACATCGACGCCGTCCGGGGCCTCGACCCCGCCCTCCAGAACTTCGGCACATGGCTCACGGCGCACCGGGACCGCCTGCGTACCACCTGGGCGTGACCGGTGGCCGGTGAGGGCATGCGCGACCCGACCGTGGACCGTGAGACCCGACCGTGACCGGACCGCTCGACGCTCGACGGGAGTTCGTCATGCACGATCCCAATCCCAGGCTCACCCATCAGGAACGGAAGATCCTCGAGGGCATCGAAGCGGGCCTTCGCGGCGATGCGTCCCTCGACCGCAGGCTGCGTTCGCTCGGACACGGCGCGGCGGACACGGGAAGCGCCGCAGGCACCTGGGGCGGGGTCCTGCGGCATCGCCTCGGCTGGTTCACCGCCGTCCTCGGCATCGCCTGCGTGGCCCTGTTCCTCCTCGCGGCCGTGTCCTCGTCGTCCGGCCCGCTGTGGCTCTTCGCCGCCGTCTGGGTGGTCACCGCGGTGTGCCTGATGCGGCTGCTGCTGCGGGCGGTGGCCCGGCGCAGGAGCGCGGCGGCGCGCCGGAGGGCGGACTGAAGCGCTCGGACCGGGCCGGCCCGCGCCCCCTCCGAGCCTCCGACGCCCACGACCACGCGCGGGGCCCGGCGCATGAACCCCGGCATCGGGGGCAGCGGCACTGAGGAGAGATGCGGACCCGGCGTGAGATTCGACGGAAGGAACCCGGTCATGCGCAAGAGCACCGTGCAGAAGGGCAAGGGAGCCATCAAGGAGGTCACGGGGAAGGCGACCGGAAACTCGCGCCTGGAGGCGGAGGGCAAGGCCGACCAGATGGCCGCCAAGGCCCGAGCGGCGATCGAGAGGGTGCACGCGAGCGCGCGCAAGGCACGCGACGACATGAAGCGCCGCAGCTCCTGAGCGACGGCCCCTGAGGACCTCCCGGGGCTCCCTGGGCCCGGGGCTTCCCAGGCTTCCCGGGCTTCCTGCGCGACGGGCCTCCCCAGCGGCTCATCTCCCGATGAGCGGCCGCCGGCCCCCGACCGTCAGCGGTCCACGCCGGACGGGGCAGGCGGCTGAGCCGGAGGGAAGGAGCGACTCGCCCGCCGCGTGCCGCGGGAGGCGATCTCGATGACGGTCCCGGCGACGGTGGCGAGCAGCCCGATCAGCGCCGTCAGCACCAGCAGGAGCAGCCCCGCGCGGTTGTCGAGGGCCCGGGCCTCGACCGAGGTGGCCGCGACGCCGCCCGATCGCTCGTCGAGCGAGGAGCGGGAGTCGAAGGAGTTCGCGCGGTGGTCGCCGAGCAGGAACAGCGTCCCTTCGGGGACCACCACGTCGTACCCGAGGGGGACGCCGGACGGATCGCCGTCCTTCACGTACGGCTCCGTCAGCGGTACGCCGTTCACCGTCACGGGTCCGCCGGGGCTCTGCCGGACGTGGTCGCCGCCCATGCCGATCACACGGCGGAGCAGGGGCCTGATCTCGTCGCGGTCCTCCGCCCGGTGGAGCACCACGTCGCCCCGCCCGACCTCGCTCGCGTCGATGCGCTCGAAGTAGACGCGATCACCCTGAGGGTAGGTCGGATTCATGGAATCGCCGGCGACGGTGGCTGTCGTGTATCCGGTGCCGAGGAGCGCGACCGCGCCCACGGCCGCGGTCAGTCCCGCCGCGCCCAGCACCCGTCCGACGAGCCGCGACCCGCGTCGGCCGGTCATGACGCCGGGCCGTTCGAAGGGAGTGCCTCCCGGGTCCACGTGCACGTCCGTCCCTTTCGTTCATGTCGTCTCCGAGCCGCACTTCCCGACATTGTTCGCCGCTGAAATGAGGATCTGTCAAACGAGGTGACAATGCGGGCCAGTCATACCTTTGGGGCGGCTTCGGGGACACCGGGAGACGCCGGAGACCCCACGGGAGACATCCCGGGAAAATCCTTGGACGGCGGGAGTCCCCACACGGAAAACTGCCCATCCTGTCCGCTTTGATCGGAAAGGCAGGATTGGATGGGAACACCCGAATCGCGCAAGAGTTCGCCGGGCAAAGGCTCGGTCCTCCTCGCGCTTCGCTTCTACACACGGGAGCTGACCCGGCTCAAGTGGTGGACCGTGCCCGCGATGCTGTTGCCGGCACTGGGCAACATCGGAATCTTCTACATCGTGCCGCTGATCGTCGCCAAGCTCGTCGGCCGCATCGCGGGGGGCACCGGTGTCGGCCTCGGCCCGATGCTGCCCTACGTCCTCGGCTTCGCCGGTGTCCTGCTGTTCGCCGAGGGGCTGTGGCGCGTCGGGCTGCACTGCCTGAACCGACTGGACGCCCTCGGCATCGAGCACCTGTACGTGATCGGGATGGACGCGCTGTTCGCCAAGGACGCCGCCTTCTTCCACGACAACTTCGCCGGCTCGCTGACCAAGCGGGTCCTCAGCTTCGCCTCGCGGTTCGAGGAGTTCGTCGACACCCTCACCTTCTCGGTGATGGGCAAGTTCGTGCCCCTGGTGTTCGCGTCGGTGGTGCTGTGGACGTACGAACCCCTGCTCGTGGTCGGTCTCCTGACGATGATCGCGGTCACGACGCTGTGCGTGCGGCCCCTGATCCGTCGCCGCCAGAGGCTCGTCGACCAGCGGGAGGAGGCGATCGCCCGCGTGTCGGGCCACGTCGCCGACAGCCTGATGAACATGGACACGGTCCGGTCGTTCGCCGCAGAGGAACGTGAGGCGGCCGAACACCGCTCCCGCGTGGCCGAATCGCGCCGCCTCACGCTGCGGTCGTGGGACTACGGCAACCTCCGCATCGACACGCTGATCGCGCCGATGTCCGTGCTGACCAACGTCCTCGGCCTGGTGCTCGCGCTCTCCCTCGGCGCGGGGGAACACGGCGTCGAGGCCGTCGTCGTCGCCTTCACCTACTACTCCAACGCCACTCGGATCATGTTCGAGTTCAACCAGATCTACCGCCGCCTGGAAAGCTCGATGACCGAGGCCGCGCAGTTCACCGAACTGCTGCAGACCCCGCCGACCGTACGGGACCCGGAGAAGCCCGAACCGCTCCTCTCCGACGGCGCCGATGTGCGCTTCGAGCAGGTGACCTTCGCCCACGCGGGCGCGAAGCCCCTCTTCGAGGGTCTCGAACTGGCCGTGCCCAGCGGGGCGAAGGTGGGGTTCGTCGGCCGGTCCGGCGGCGGCAAGACCACACTCACCCGCTTGCTGCTGCGGATGACGGACATCGACGGCGGCCGGATCACGATCGGCGGACAGGACATCAGCCGGCTGCGCCAGGCCGAACTGCGCAGCCTGATCGCCTATGTGCCGCAGGACCCGGCGATGTTCCACCGCACGCTGCGGGAGAACATCGCCTTCGCCCGGCCGGACGCCACCGACGCCGAGATCCGCCGCGCGGCCGAGGCGGCGCACGTCACGGAGTTCGTCGACACGCTGCCCGAGGGCTTCGACACGATGGTGGGAGAGCGCGGAGTGAAGCTGTCCGGCGGCCAGCGCCAGCGGGTCGCCCTCGCACGGGCGATCCTGCGCGACGCGCCGATCCTGCTGCTCGACGAGGCGACCAGCGCCCTGGACTCCGAGAGCGAGATCCTCGTCCAGGACGCGCTCTGGCGCCTCATGGACGGACGTACGGCGCTCGTGGTGGCGCACCGGCTCAGCACGGTCGCCACCATGGACCAGCTCGTCGTCCTCGACAGCGGACGCATCGTCGAACAGGGCACGCACCAGGAGCTACTGACCGCGGAGGGCGCCTACGCGAAGCTGTGGCAGCACCAGTCGGGCGGCTTCCTCGACGACTCCACCGCCACGGCGGAGCAGATGTAGGACCTGACCCCCCGGCATGACTCCGGCCGAGGGGGGCGGCCGCGGTAGCGGCGGCGGGGCGTCCGGCGCAAGTCGGAGGGGATGTGACGGTTCATTATCGGCCGCTCGCCGAGCGGTATTTGGCCGCTCCGGGCATCGGAGGAGTGAGCGTGCACCCATCCCCTGGCGAGTGACCCAGTGCGACCGATTGACTTCCCTGCGTAGTTGATCTTTCGGTTCACCTCCTTGGGAGAGGTGCATGTTCGACATCAGGACGACGAGGTCCGCGCCGCAGGCACGTTCGGCGAGGACCTCGCTGGGCAGGGCCGCCGTTCGAGGGATCGCCCTGGGTGCGCTGGCCGCGCTGTCCCTCGCGGCCGGAGTTCCGGCCGGGGCCGCGGCCGCGCCGGAACCCGCGGAGTGGGTGGCGCTCGGTGACTCGTACACGGCCGGGGTGTTCGTCGGCGAACCCCGCCCGGCGCTCGGCAGCGCCGACCGGGACGGCTGCGACCGCACGACGGGCGCGTACCCGAACCTCGTCGAGCGCCGGCTCACGGCGGAACCGCCGGCGGGCCGGCTGGTGCGGCTGACCGACTTCAGCTGCGGCGGCGCCACCATCAACGAGATCGCCTCGGCCCGGCAGACCCCCATCAGCCCGGTGCGGGCCCCCGAGGACGGCTGGCCCAGCGTGGCCTCGCAGGTGGACCGGGCCGGGCTGAGCGCGAGCACCGACGTGGTCACGATCGGTGTCGGCGGCAACAGCCTGCCCTTCGGCAAGATCCTCACGTCCTGCCTGCTCGCCGGCATCGGCCAGCCGGACGAGGCCACCCCCTGCCGGGACGCCTACGAGGCGGGCGGCTCGTTCTTCGACCCCGAGTCGATCTACGACAAGTACGACCGGGTCACCCGGGAGTACGCCGGCATGCTGCGGGCCGTGCACGAGAAGGCGCCCAACGCCAGGGTCATCGCGGTCGGTTACCCCACGATCCTCCCGGAGGACCCCACCACCTGTGACCGTCAGGACACCACCGAGCTGGCGGCCGACATCAAGGACTTCGACCGACTCTCGGCCACCCACGGGGACATCGCCTGGCTGGGCGAGGTGAACACGCACCTCAACGCGATCGTCGAGGCCGTCACGGAGCTCAGCGACGACACCTATGTCGACACCGCCGCCTCCAGCGTCGGCCACGACGCCTGCGGGCCCAGGGCCACGAAGTGGGTGGAGGGAGTCTGCGGCGAGGCCGGCCCGTACTGGCCCGACGAACTCGCCGTCGGCCCGCTCACCCTGACCTGCTCCGGCGGCGACCGGGCCACGCTCGTGCACCCCAACGCAGCCGGCCACGCCCACACCGCCACCCGGGTCGAAGCCGCCGTCCGCACGGCACTGACCCCCGCGACATCCCGGAGTCGACGGCGAATCCCGGAGGGAGCGGCGGCGGGGAGCCGTCCTCCCCGGCCTAGGTGTATTGATCACGAGCGTTGTTGACACTGGTCTGGTCTTGAACATGGCGAAGACCTCCGGTGTGGTGGGAGCTGTCTAGGAACTCACCGCACGGAGGTCTTCGTGCCCCACCGTAATGCCCGGCTGACTGTCTTCGGTAGGAGACTGCTGGTCGAACGTGTCTGCTCAGGCCGTCCGGTCGCCCATGTGGCCGCCGAGATGGGCATCT